>NZ_JBEYXB010000015.1:0-87419 GCF_040644935.1 Streptomyces sp. NPDC046915
TCGGCGGGGGGGCCCCCCCGGGGGGGGGGGGGGGGGGGGCGGGGGGGGGGGCGGGGGGGGGGGCGGGGCGGGCGGGGGGGGGGGGGGGGGGCCCCCCCCCCCCCCGCCCCTTCTTCTTCGCGCTCCTACTTCACGGACCCCGCCATCACCCCCTGCACGAAGTGCCGCTGGAACGCGAAGAACACGACCACCGGCACGATCAGCGACAGGAAGGCGCCGGGTGCGAGGACATCGATGTTGCTGCCGAACTGCCTGATCTGGGACTGGAGTTCGACCGTCAGCGGCTGGGAGGAGCTGTCGGCGAAGAGCAGGGCGACCAGCATGTCGTTCCAGACCCAGAGGAACTGGAAGATGGCGAGGCTGGCGATGGCGGGCCGGCCCACGGGCAGGACGAGGCGGGTGAAGATCCGCCACTCGCTGCCGCCGTCCATGCGGGCCGCCTCCAGCATCTCCTTGGGCATCTCGGCGAAGTAGTTGCGCAGCAGGAACACCGCGAACGGCAGACCGTAGGCGACGTGGAACAGGACGACGCCGGGAATCGTGCCGAACAGGCCGAGCTGACCGAAGAGTTTGGCGACCGGCAGCAGACCGATCTGCACCGGCACCACCAACAGGGCGACCACGAGCAGGAAGACGGGCTCCCGGCCCGGGAAGTCCAGCCAGGCGAAGGCGTATCCGGCGAGGGACGCGAGGACGACGACGAGGACGGTCGCCGGCACCGAGATCAGCACCGTGTTCCAGAAGGCCTGGGTCATCCCGGCGTTCTTGAGCAGCGCCGAGTAGTTGTCGAAGGACAGCTGTCCGGGGCTCGCCAGCGCCGTCCACCAGCCGCCCTTGGCCGTGTCCTGTGCCGAGCGCAGCGAGGAGAGGAACAGGCCCGCGAGCGGGGTCAGCCAGACCAGGCCGATCACCACCAGGAAGGCCTGCACCAGGCCGTTGCCGAGGCCCCGCCTGACCGCGTTCATCGCTGACTCCTCATCGCTGACTCCTTCGGAAGCGGCGGACGTTGAAGACCATCGCGGGGATCACCAGCAGCAGCAGGAGCACGCCCAGCGCACTGCCGAGGCCCTGGTTGTTGCCGCCGCCGAAGGACACCAGCCACATCTGGGTGGCCAGTACGGTGGCGTCCTCCTGCACCGGTCCGGGCGCGATGATGTAGACGAGGTCGAAGACCTTCATCACGTTGATCACCAGGGTCACGAAGACCACGGTGAGGACGGGGGCGAGCAGGGGGACCGTGATGCGGCGGAAGATCTGCCACTCGTTCGCGCCGTCCATCCGGGCCGCCTCCAGGGCGTCCCGGGGCAGGGTCGACAGCCCGGCGCCGATCAGCACCATCGCGAATCCGGTCCAGATCCAGAGGTAGGCGCCGATGATCGCGGGCGTGACGAGGGTCGGGCCGAGCCAGGAGACTCCCTGGTAGGGCGGTGCGAAGTTCGACTCGGGCAGCTTCAGCGTGTACGAGCCGGTGTGCAGCCCGGAGAAGCGGAAGGAGCCGTCGGACGCGGTCGTCGTGCTCGCGACCGTCCGCCCGCCGCGCACCGCCTCGACCTTCATGCCGGGCAGCCCGCTCTCCCGCCGGTCGACCTTGCCCTGCTCGCCGCCACCACCCGGTGTGAAGTCCAGGTAGACGACGCCGCGCAGTTCATCGGCAGCGCCCTTCTCCCCGGCCGCCGGGTAGGCGGGCGCGGCGCCCTTCGGCAGGTCCTTGGGCAGGACGCCGACCATGGGGAGCGTCACCAGGTCGCCCGGTGACACGGCGGCCTTCGTCCCGTACGAGCCGTCGTGCCCTGGGGTCAGCTCCTGTCCCGCACGGGCCCGTGCCGTCGGGTACGACGAGGTGCCCTCGAAGGCGTCGTGGACCGAGACCACGGCGGCGTTCAGGACGCCCTTGTTCGGGTCCTCGTCGTAGGCGAGCCGGAAGATGATGCCCGCCGCGAGGAAGGACACGGCCATCGGCATGAACAGCAGCAGCTTGAACGCCGTGGCCCAGCGGACCTTCTCCACCAGGACGGCGAGGATCAGACCGAGCCCGGTCAGCAGGGCCGGGGCGACGACCACCCAGATGGTCGTGTTCCGGACGGCCTTGAGCGTCGCCGGGTCGCGGAACATCTCCGTGTAGTTGTCCGCGCCGACGAAGCGCGAGCCGGAGGCGTCGAAGAAGCTCCGGCCGACGGAGAACAGCACCGGGTAGACGACGAGCGCGCCGAGCAGGAGCAGTGCGGGGAAGACGAAGAGCAGGGCGCCGATCCGGCCGCGCCGCCGCGAGCGCCGGGCGCGCTCGGCGAGCGAGCCCGGCGGCGGGGAGCCCGCCCCCTTCTGCTTCACGAGTGTGGTTGCGGTCATCTGCCGGCTCAGTCCTGGTAGGCCTTGGCCGCCGCGGCCTCGAGCTTCGCCGCGGTCCCCTTCGGGTCGGACGGGTCACGCAGGAAGTCCTGGAGCAGCTTCCACTCCCCCACGCCCTTGGTGCCGCCGAAGGACGCGGGTGCCTGGTCGGACATGTCGAAGCGGACCGAGTCGCCCGCCGCGATCAGGGACTTGGCGGTGGCGCGGGTGACGTCGTCGCCGTAGGAGGCCAGGGCGAGCTGCTTGTTCGGGGAGAGGAAGCCGCCCGCCTTCGCCCACACGGCCGCGGCCTCGGGGGTGGCGAGGTACTCCAGGAGCTTCATCCCGGCCTTGGAGTTCTTGCCGTCCTTCAGCACCACGGCCGCGTCACCGCCGCTGACGACCGGCGCCTTGCCGCCGTCGACCGCCGGGAACGGGAAGAAGTTCGCCTCCTTGCCGATGGCCTTGCCGAACTGGTCGTGGGCCACGCCGGCGACGAAGTCGCCCTCGTAGACCATGCCCGCCTCGGGCTTGGGCCCGAACACCTTCTCCACCGAGCCGGGGAAGTCGGTGTTGAGGGCCTCCTTCTGGCCGCCCGCGATCAGCTGCTTGTCCTTGAAGAGCTTGCCGAGCGTACCGAGCGCCTTGACCACGCTCGCGTCGGTCCACTTCAGCTTGTGGGCGGCGAGGGCGTCGTACTTCTCGGGGCCGGCCTGGGAGAGGTAGATGTTCTCGAACCAGTCGGTCAGGGTCCAGCCGTCCTGTCCGGCGACCGCGAAGGCGGCCAGCCCGGAGTCGGAGACGGTGTGCCCGGCCTTCAGCAGCTCGGCGTACGTCTTCGGCGGCTTGACCCCGGCCTGGGTGAGGGCGTCGGGGCTGTACCAGACGGTCGACTTGTGGGCGGCCTTGAAGTACAGGCCGTAGAGGGTGCCGTCGACGCTGCCGTACTTCTTCCAGACCGGCGCGTAGCCCGCGTCCACGGACTTCTCGGTGGTGGTGGACAGCGGCTTCAGCCAGCCCTTCTTCGCGAACTGCTGGAGCACGCCGACCTGCGGCACCATGACGACGTCGGGCGCGTTGCCGCCCTCGATCTTGCTGCCGACGACGGTGGAGACGTTGTCGCCCGTGGACACGAACTGCGTCTTGGCGCCGGTCTTCGCGGTGAACGCGTCCAGCACCTTCTGGAAGTTCTTCTGCTCGCTGCCGGACCAGACACCGGCCACGGTGACGGTCTGGCCGCTGAGCGCCTTGTCGCCGCCGCCGGCGGAGACCGGGCCGCCGCCGCAGGCGGTCGCGCCGAGCGCCAGGACGAGGGCGGTGCAGCCGGTGAGCAGGGTGGTGCGTCGTCGCATCATCGTTGATGTCCCTTCGAAGGGTGGGGAGGTGACGGGCGATCAGAGATCGTTGATCCACCAGGCGGCCGTGGAACCGGGGAGCACCCCGGCCGGGCAGGGGCCGCTGGACAGCAGGGGGGTACCGGAGACCGGAGCGGGCGTGGGCGCCGTACCGAAGTTGACGGCGCAGACCAGGCCGTCGCCGCGGGCGAAGCCGAGGACGCCCGGCGGGGTGTCCAGCCAGCGAAGCGAGCCCTCACCCAACTGGGGGAGCGCGGCGCGCAGTTGGAGGCCGTCGCGGTACAGGTGCCAGAAGGAGCGGGTGTCGGCGAGGGCGCGGTCGGTGGCGTACTCGGCGAAGTACTCGGGCTGCGGCAGCCACGGCTTGGCGCTCTCCGCCCCGGAGGTGAAGCCGAACGGGGAGGCCTGCCCGGACCAGGGCAGCGGCACCCGGCAGCCGTCGCGGATGCGGGCGCGGCTGCCGGTGCGCCGGAAGATCGGGTCGGTGAGCACGTCGTCGGGCAGGTCGACGACCTCGGGCAGGCCCAGCTCCTCGCCCTGGTAGATGTACGCGGCTCCGGGCAGCGCCAGCATCAGCAGTGCGGCGGCGCGGGCGCGGGCGGTGCCGAGGCCGCTGCTCCCGGTGGCGGGTTCGCCGTAGCGGGTGACGGTGCGGACCTGGTCGTGGTTGTTGAGGACCCAGGTGACCGTGGAGCCCGTGCCGGCGATGTCCGCCATGGCCTCGGAGATGACCTTGCGGAAGGCCTCGGGGTCCCAGGGGGCGCTGAGCAGGTCGAAGAAGAAGGCCTGGTGGAGTTCGTCGGGGCGGACGTACCGGGCGTGTTCGCGGGCGGACGGGACCGAGACCTCGCCGACGAGGAGCCGCTCGTGGCCGTCGCGTGCCGTGTACTCCTCGCACACCGACCGCCAGTGCCGCCACACCTCGTGCACCTCGGGCTGGTTCCAGGCGAGCGGGTTGACCGAGTCGCGGGTGCGGGCGTCGGCCTCCGGGTCCGGGGAATCCGGCAGGTCCGGGTGCTTGTAGAGACCGGCGGCGACGTCGATGCGGAAGCCGTCCACACCGCGGTCCAGCCAGAAGCGCAGGATCCGGTCGAACTCGGCGGACACTCCGGGGTCGCGCCAGTTCCAGTCGGGCTGCTCGGGCGTGAACATGTGCAGGTACCACTGACCGTCGCCGACCCTGGTCCAGGCCGGGCCGCCGAACATCGCGTGCCAGTTGTTGGGCGGCTCGCCGCCGTCCGGGCCACGGCCGTCGGTGAAGTGGAAGCGGTTCCGGGCCGGGCTGCCGGGTGCGCTGTCCAGCGCCTCGCGGAACCACGGGTGCTCGCTGGAGCAGTGGTTGGGGACGATGTCGAGGAGCACCTTGATGCCCAGCCGCCGGGCCGCGCCCACCAGCAGGTCGAACTCGGCGAGGTCGCCGAAGAGCGGGTCGACCCCGCAGTAGTCGGCCACGTCGTAGCCGTGGTCGTGCTGGGGCGAGGGGTAGAAGGGGCTCAGCCAGATGCCGTCGACGCCGAGCTTCTTCAGGTACGGCAGCCCGGCCCGGACGCCGGCCAGATCGCCGATGCCGTCGCCGGTGCTGTCGAGGAAGCTGCGGACGTAGACCTGGTAGATCACCGCGTCACGCCACCAATGATGCCTGTTCAACCCTGTGGCCTGTCTCTGTGAAGGGCAGCCGTTATGCATGCATGTTAGGTAGGCGCGTCACAGAGGTGTCAATGAAGAGAACAGATGCTACTGAGGAGTTGGTGGATGAAATCCGGACTTATCAGGGCGCTTTGAGCCCAGATGAGATGTCCGCGTTACCTAACAAGTAACTATGCGGCTATCGACGGGCGACGGCGTCGAGTTCCCGCGCCAGCCGCCGCACGGCCGCCTCGGGCGTCTCCTGCCCGGTCAGCGCGTCGTGCACGACCGCCTGCACCACCAGGCTGACCTGGTCGTAGTGCGGGCTCTTGGGGCGCGGCTTGGCGGCGCCCAGGGCGGCGCGCAGGGTCGGCAGGTACGGGAACTCCCGTACGAGCTCGGGGTCCTGGTACAGCGCGGCACGTACGGGCGGCAGCGAGCCGCGCGTGAGGACCTGGCGCTGGACGGGCTCACTGGTGAGGTACGCGATGAGGCGCGCGGCGGAATCGGGGTGCCGGGCATGCGTGTTCACGGCCAGGTTGGAGCCGCCGAGGACGCTCTTCCCCGGCCCGTCCGGCCCGGGCAGCGGTACGGCGCCGATCTTCCCGGCGACCTCGGAGCCCTTGGCCGAGGCGAGGGCGTACGCGTAGGGCCAGTTGCGCAGGAAGAGCAGCCGGCCGCCCTGGAAGGCGTCCTTGGACTCCTCCTCCTTGTACGTCAGCGCCTGCTTCGGGATCCAGCCCTCGCGGAAGCCGCGCGCCAGGAAACCGATGCCCTCGCGGGCGGCCGCGGAGTTCACGGTGACGCGCTCCCCCTCGTCGCCGAGGATGGTCCCGCCCGCCGAGTAGACGGCCTCGGCCGCGTTGACCGTGAGTCCCTCGTACGGCAGGAACTGGCCCGCGTACCCGTCAAGTCCGTATTTCGGCGCGATGGTCTTCGCGTCGTGTTCCAGCTCGGCCCAGGTGCGCGGCGGCGGGACGCCCTCCTTGTCCAGGATGTCCTTGCGGTACAGGAGCAGGCCGGCGTTGGTGACGTACGGGACGGCGTACAGGTGTCCGTCGTAGGTGGCCGTGTCGACGACCGGCTTCAGGAAGGTGCCGAGGGGGAAGCGGTCTCTCGGCAGGGGCCGGATCCAGCCGGCGGCGGCGAACTCGGAGGTCCAGTTGACGTCGATGTTCAGCACGTCGAACCGGCTGCGGTCGCCGTCGCGCAGGTCGGTGGTCATCTGCGCATGGGTCTCGTCGGCGGAGTCCGGCAGCTCGACGAGGGTGACCTTCTCGCCGGGGTGGGTGCGGTTCCAGCCCTGGAGCAGCGGGCCGAGATAGCCGGTGAGGTCCCCGGCGGTGGCCAGGGTGAGCGGGCCGCGGTCCCCGGTGCCGCCCTCGTCGGCGCGTGTGCCTGAGACGATGTACCCGGTCATGACCACGACGAGGACGAGAAGGCCCCTACCGGCGGCGCGCATCCACCGCATAGGTTCCTCCCTGAACACGTACACCGGCCCATCGGCACCCTCGCCGACGGGTCAGAGGCCATGTATACCTGTTAGGTATGGGCGATACTAGGGCCTGGAGCACATTACGCAGACTAGGAGGAGAGCACGAGTGCGCCTGCCCCTCCTGGCACTCCTCGCGCGCGGTCCCGCCCACGGTTACGAGCTGAAGCAGGGCCTTGAGCAACAGCTGGGCTCCGCGTACCCTCAGCCGAACGTCGGCCAGATCTATGTGACCCTCGGCCGCCTCGAGAAGTCCGGACTGATCGAGGGCGAGGACGTCGAGCAGTCCAGCCGGCCCAACAAAAAGGTCTACCGCCTCACCGAAGCCGGGCGTGAGGCGCTGCGCGTCTGGTTCGAGGAGCCCGAGGACGAACCGCGGGTGCGGGACGAGTTCTTCATGAAACTCGCCCTCGCCCCGCAGACCGGTCTCGCCGACCAGATCGCCCTCATCAACAAGCAGCGGCGCCAGTACCTCAACACCATGCGTGATCTGTCGAAGCTGGCCGCGGCCGAGAGCCGGGACAACCGAATCGCCCATCTGCTGATCGAGGGCGCGATGCTGCACCTACAGGCCGACCTGGACTGGCTGGAACGGTGCCAGGAGGAACTGGAGGAGCTGGAGTGAGCGAGAGCCCCGCTCCGCTGCTGCGTGCCGAGGGCCTGGTCAAGACCCACTACGGCGAGGGCGCGCCCGCCCGTGCCGTGCGCGGGGTCGACCTGTCCGTGCGGCGGGGCGAGTTCGTCGCGGTCACCGGCCCGTCCGGGGCCGGCAAGTCGACGCTGCTGCATCTGCTGGGCGGACTCCAGCGGCCCGACGAGGGCAGCATCTGGCTGGACGGCCGGTGCACCGACGGCTACAGCGAGGCACGCTGGGCCGAGGAGCGCAGGAAAGGGATCGGGATCGTCTTCCAGTTCTTCAACCTGGTCTCCAATCTGTCGGTCGCCGACAACGTCGAGCTGCCCGCGCTGCTGGTCGGCCGCTCGCCGAAGCAGGCACGGGCCGAGCGGGAGGAGCTGCTCGCCGAGCTCGGCCTGGAGGGCAAGGAGCGCAGCATGCCGGGCGAGCTGTCCGGCGGCGAGCAGCAGCGGGTCGCGCTCGCCCGCGCCCTGGTCAACCATCCCCCGCTGCTGCTGGCCGACGAGCCCGCGGGCAGCCTGGACAGCAAGGGCACCCGCGAGGTGATGCGGCTGCTGTCCCGGTTCCACGACCGGGGGCAGAGCATCCTGCTGGTCACCCACGACGCCCGGCTGGCGAGCGCCGCCGACCGCGTGATCAGCTTCTTCGACGGGCGGATCGCCGACGACGCGGAACTGGACGGCACACCGTCGCGCCGGCGTACGGGGCTGGCCGGCGTGCTGGAACTGAAGGACTGACCACCCGTGCGAGCCACCCTGCGCTGGGCGCACTCCGATCTGCGCACGCATCGCGGTGAGGCGCTGTTCATCGTGCTGGCCACCGCCGGCATCGTCGGCGCGCTGCTGCTGGCCACGGCGCTGTTCGGCTATGCGACCAACCCCTGGCAGCGGGTCTTCACCCAGTCCCGCGGCGCCCACGTGTGGATCCACACCGTGCGGTCCGCGGACACCGGCCGGCTCGCCTCACTCGACGGCGTGGCGTCCGTCGCCGGTCCCTACCGGACCGAGTCCGCCACCGTCTCCTCGCGCGGCACCCGTGCCTCCGTGGAACTGCGTGCCACCTCCGGGAAGCCTGCCGTGGACCGCCCGCAGCTCACCTCGGGCCACTGGCTCGACGCCGGCGACCCCGACGGTGTCGTCCTGGAGAGCCGGCTCGCCCGTGCGCTGCTGGCCGAGCCCGGGGACACGCTCACCGTGCCCGGCACCGCCCGGAGACTGACCGTCGTGGGCGTCGCCGACAGCGCCGAACCCCGCTACCGGGCGGGCGAGCAGCCCGGACTGGTCTGGGCCCCGCCGTCCGCCCTGCGCGGGCCGGGCGGCCGGGTGATCGGGCTGCGGCTGACCGATCCCGAGGACACCGACTACGCCGTCCAGCGCGCCGTCACCGTGCTCGGCGCGGGCGCGGTCGGCGAGGTCTCCACCTGGCAGCAGGCACGGGCCGAGGCGCAGGGCGACAACCGGCTGCTCGGCCAGGTGCTGGGCCTGTTCGGCCTCGGCGCGCTCCTCGCCGCCGGGTTCGCGGTGCACGGCGCGATCGGCACCCGTATCCGCGGCCATCTGCGGGACATCTCGGTCCTGAAGGCGATCGGCTTCACCCCTGCCCAGGTCGTCCGGATCTTCCTGCTCCAGCATGTCGCGTACGCCCTGCTGGGCGCCGTGGCCGCCGCCGGGCTGATCCAGGGGCTGGGCACCTCGATCCCCGGCCGGCTCGGCGACGCGGTCGGCGTGTGGCAGGGGCTGCCCGGACACACGGTCGCCCTGTCCGCGGTGCCGGTGGGCGCGGTGCTGTTCATCGGCGCGGTCACCGGGCTCGCGGCCTGGCGGGCGGGACGGGTGCCGCCGGTGCCGGTGCCCCGCCCCGCCGCTCCGGCCGGGGGCCGCCTGACGGGCCTGGCGCGCCGGGCCCTGGGCCTACGCCTGCCACCGGCGCTCGTCCTGGGCTGGCACCAGGCGTTCACCCGCCGGCCGCGCACGCTCGCCACGATCGGGCGACTGGCCCTGCCCCTGCTGCTGATCGTGGTCGCGATGAGCGCCTGGACCACCATCGACCGCTTCCACCGCAGCCCCGAGCGGATGGGTCTCCCGGCGGCGCTCACCGTACGCGCGGACAGCGGCATGAGCGACGGGGAGGCCCGGTCCCTGCTGGACCACGACCCCCGGGTCGCCGCCGTCTACCCGGGAGTCGAGGTGGCCGCCCTCGTCCCGGGCCAGACCGCCACGATCGCCCTGCGGGGCCTCGGCACCCACCGCGACCCCTACCCGTACACGCTCGCCGCGGGCCGCCCCGCGAACGGTCCCGACGAGGCGGTGGCCGGGCAGGGCCTGCTCGACCTCCTCGACGTGCGTGTCGGCGACTGGGTCCGGATGACGGTCGGCGACCAGCCGCAGATCCTGCACATCGTGGGCCGCAGCATCGAACCGGAGAACGCCGGCCGGGTCATCTCCACCTCCCTGGACACCCTCCGCGAGAACGACCCGCGGCTGGCCCCCACCCTGTACCAGCTGCGCCTGCGGCCGTCCGCCGAGCCGCAGCGCGTCGCCGCCGACCTGACCAGGGCCGGCCGCGGCCACCTCGACGTGCACGCCGTCACCAACCCGGCCGACGGCCTGTCCGCGCTGCGCGGCGTCGTGGCCGGGCTGATCGCCGTGCTGGCGTTGATCGGCCTCATCGAGTTGCTGACCGCGATCGGCGGCACGGTGCGCGAGAGCGAGCGGGACCTGCTGGCGCTCAAGGCGATCGGCATGTCCCCGCGCCAGATCACCGCGATCACCGTCACGGCGACGAGCTGCACGGCCCTCGCCGCCGTCCTCGCCGGCACGGCCCTGGGCCTCCCCCTGGCCCACTGGCTGATCGACACCCAGGGCCGCTCCAGCGGCATCGGCGCGGGGATCGCCCAGTCCCCGTCCCCGTTGCTCCTCCTGCCCTTCGCCCTGGCCGCGGTCCTGGGCGCCGCCACCCTGGCCACCCTCCCGGCCACCCGAGCGGCCCGCCGAAGGCTGGCGGACACACTGAGCGCGGTGGCCTGAGGGCCCGGCGGAGCCCCAGAGACGGGGCCCCGCCTCAGCTGACCGTCAACGCCCGCGGAGCGCCCGGTACTTGGCGACCAGCGCCGTCGTCGACGCGTCCAGCCCCGGCACCTCGGCCCCTTCCGTCAGCGCCGGCTCGACCCGCTTGGCGAGGACCTTGCCGAGCTCCACGCCCCACTGGTCGAAGGAGTCGATGTTCCACACCGCGCCCTGCACGAACACCTTGTGCTCGTACAGCGCGACGAGCTGACCGAGCACGGACGGCGTCAGCTCACGCGCGAGGATCGTCGTCGTCGGCCGGTTGCCCTTGAAGGTCTTGTGCGCCACCAGCTCCTCGGACACCCCCTCTGCCCGCACCTCGTCCGCCGTCTTGCCGAAGGCGAGCGCCTGGGTCTGGGCGAAGAAGTTGGCCATGAGCAGATCGTGCTGCGCCTTCAGCTCGTCACGCAGCTCCGCGACCGGCTCGGCGAAGCCGATGAAGTCCGCCGGGATCAGCTTCGTGCCCTGGTGGATGAGCTGGTAGTAGGCGTGCTGCCCGTTGGTGCCCGGCGTCCCCCACACCACGGGCCCCGTCTGCCACTCGACCTCCTGCCCGTCCCGCGCCACGGACTTGCCGTTGGACTCCATGTCCAGCTGCTGCAAGTAGGCGGTGAACTTGGACAGGTAGTGGCTGTAGGGCAGCACCGCATGCGACTGGGCGTCGAAGAAGTTGTTGTACCAGATGCCCAACAGCCCCATCAGCAGCGGCACGTTGGACTCCGCGGGCGCGGTCCTGAAGTGCTCGTCGACGATCCGGAAACCGTCCAGCATCTCCCGGAACCGGTCCGGGCCGATGGCGATCATCAGGGACAGCCCGATCGCCGAGTCGTACGAGTACCGCCCGCCGACCCAGTCCCAGAACTCGAACATGTTGGTGGTGTCGATGCCGAACTCACCGACCTTGTCGGCGTTCGTCGACAGGGCCACGAAGTGCTTGGCGACGGCTTCCTGCCCGGCGCCCAGCTCGCTCAGCAGCCATGCGCGGGCCGAGGTGGCGTTGGTGATGGTCTCGATGGTGGTGAAGGTCTTGGAGGCGATGATGAACAGCGTCTCCGCCGCGTCCAGGTCATGCGTGGCCTCGTGCAGGTCCGCCCCGTCGACGTTCGACACGAAGCGGACGGTGAGGCCGCGGTCCGTGTAGGCGCGCAGCGCCTCGAACGCCATCGCCGGGCCCAGGTCCGAGCCGCCGATGCCGATGTTGACGACGTTCTTGATGCGCCTGCCGGTGTGCCCCGTCCACTCGCCGGAACGGACGCGCTCGGCGAAGTCGCTCATCTTGTCGAGCACGGCGTGCACCGCGGGGACGACGTTCTCCCCGTCGACCTCGATCACCGCGTCACGCGGGGCCCGCAGCGCAAGGTGCAGGACCGCCCGGTGCTCGGTCGTGTTGATCTTCTCGCCACGGAACATGGCGTCCCGCAGGCCGAAGACGCCGGTGGCGGCGGCCAGCTCGCGCAGCAGCCGCAGCGTCTCGTCGGTGACCAGGTGCTTGGAGTGGTCGACGTACAGGTCACCGACCTGGAGGGTGTACCCGGCGCCGCGCCCCGGCTCCGCGGCGAACAGGTCCCGCAGATGGGTGTCGGTGAGTTCCTCCCGGTGCTTGGCGAGAGCGGTCCACTCGGGCGTCTGGTTGAGCCTGGTACGGCCGTCTGCGTTCATTTCGGACTTCAGCCTTCTTTCCTACCTGTCCCTGCTGCGTACCTTGCCCCGCTGCCGGATCCAACCTAGTTGATCAGCGCGTGACGTGAGCGGTCGTCGCACCGTCGTCCGCTGCAACAACAGGTACGTCCGGCCGACGCGCCGGTATCAACGAGGTGACGGCCAGAGCGAAGAGCACGGCCGCGAACAGGGCGGGCACGTTCAGCCCCCAGGCCCGGGCCACGGCGCCGCCGAGCAGGGCGCCGAGCGGCGCGCCGGAGGTCGAGGCGGTGCGGAAGGCGGACGCGATGCGCCCCATCATCGCCGCGGGGCTTCGTTGCTGCATCAGCGTGACCTGGTTGACGTTCCACACCATGCCCATCGCGCCCAGCAGCAGCATCCCGGCGAGGAGGGCGCCGAGGTGCCGGACGGTGCCGATGAGGACGAGGGACGAGGTCTGCACGCAGCCCGCGACCAGCAGGGCCCCGACCCGCCCGGTGCGCCGCGCGATCCGCTGGGCGACCAAGCCGCCGAGCAGGCTTCCGGCCGCGTACGTCGTCATCCCGGCCGCGAAGGCCGCGTTGCCCGCGTCCAGCCAGCGGGTCACGTGCAGCACCAGCGTGGCGATCAGGGCGCCCATGCCGATGTTGCACAGCAGCGTGGCCACGCAGACCGCCCGCAGCGCCCGGTCTCGCCACAGGGCGCGTATGCCGGCGCCGATCTCCGCGCGCAGGGTGCTGCCGGCCGGGCGCGGCTCCCGCTCGGCCGGCCGTATCCGCAGGGAGGCCACCAGGGCGGCGCCCACCAGGTACGTACCCGCGTCGGCCGCGAACGGCATGAAGGCCCCCGCGGTCAGCAGCAGCGGCACGAAAGGGCCCGCCAGGAGGCCGCCGGCGAGCTGCTGCCCGGTCATCAGCCGGGCGTTGGCAGCGCCCAGGGCCTCGCTGTCCACCAGGGACGGAAGCAGGGCCGTGGAGGCGTTGTCGAAGAGGGTCTGGAGGGTGGTCAGCGCGAAGGCGAGTGCCAGCATCAAGGGGATCGAGGCATGCCCGAGTCCCACGGCGAGGGCGAAACCGGCGACGAGCAGGCCCCGTACCGTGTCGACCGCCCACATGGCGCGCCGCTGGTCCACCCGGTCCGCGACGGCGCCGCCCAGCAGTCCGAACAGCAGCCAGGGTACGTACCCGCAGGCGGTCACCGAGGCGATGACGAGCGGCTCGTCGGTGAGGCGCACGGCGAGCAGGGGCAGCGCGGACGTCCGTAACGCGTCCCCGAACCGGGACACCACGGCGGCCGTCCACAACCGCCCGAAACCCCCACGCCACGCGGGCGCGGCCCTGCCCGCGCTCTCGACCGTCGTCACGACTCCCCCTCACGGCTGACCTGACACGAACCGTAGAGGGCACCACTGACAATCGGCCGTCGGCCGGAGGAGAACCGGCGGGGGAACCGGCGGGAGAGACAGCTCCGGCCAGGCGCCCGCAGGCACCCAGCCGGTTCTCAACTCCTAGATCTCGCCCCGCAGTTTGGCGAGCGCCTCGGCGAGGATCGCCTCGCCGTCCGCGTCGCTGCGCCGCTCCCTGACGTACGCGAGGTGCGTCTTGTAGGGCTCGGTGCGCGGCGGGTCCGGCGGGTTGTCCCGGTCCTGACCGGCCGGGAAGCCGCAACGCGGGCAGTCCCAGGTCTCGGGCACCTGTGCGTCGCTGGCGAAGCTGGGCTGTGTCTCGTGCCCGTTGGAGCACCAGAAGGAGATGCGCAGACGCGGCGCGGACTCGCCGCGCTCGGCCTCGCCCATCGGCCCCGCCCCGACCCGGCTACCTCGGATCGCGTTGCCACTTGCCACGGTCGTAACTCCCTGCGTGATGGTGCCGCAAAGCGAGTCGGCGTTTCGCTTCGCTGCGAGCGCCTCAGTCTACGTAAGGCCCAACGCGCGTCCAGTGATTGGAGTTACAAGAGCCCCGCTCTAAAGACGCAAGCCCCATGATAGGCCGCGCTCAGGAGCGCGTACCGAACATGGGGCGTTGCGTACGGAATATGTGGGCTTGTGCGGCGCTGATCAGCTGGGATCAGCTGTTCGACTTCATCAGCAGGCCGAGGACGACGATGCACGCGAACCACAGCAGACCGATCACGATCGTGATCCGGTCGAGGTTGCGCTCGGCGACCGAGGAGCCGCCGACGGAGGACTGCATGCCGCCACCGAACATGTCGGAGAGGCCGCCGCCCTTCCCCTTGTGCATCAGCACCAGCAGCATCATCAGCAGGCTGAAGACGATCAGGGCGATCGAGAACCCCAAAACCACGGCTGGACCAACTTCCTCGGATTCGGATGGACGACGGGGGCACGGCGCACTCGCTGTGCCCCCGCAAGAGTACGACGGATCGCCGCTACCGCCTACTCACGGCCGGGCTCACTGATCGCGGAAACGCACGATCTTGACGAACTCGTCCGCGTCCAGCGACGCGCCGCCGACCAGGGCGCCGTCGATGTCGGCCTTGGCCATGATCTCGGCGACGTTGCCGGACTTCACGGAGCCGCCGTACTGGATGCGGACCTGGTCGGCCACCTCCTGCGAGTACAGCTCGGCGATCTTGCCGCGGATGGCGGCACAGACCTCCTGGGCGTCCTCGGCGCCGCAGACCTTGCCGGTGCCGATCGCCCAGACGGGCTCGTAGGCGATCACGATCGACTCGGCCTGCTCGGCCGGGAGGTCCTTCAGACCGCCCTCGACCTGGGCGAGGGTGTGGGAGACGTGGTTGCCCGCCTCGCGGACGTCCAGCTCCTCACCGACGCACAGGATCGGGGTCAGGCCGTGCTTGTAGGCGGCCTTGACCTTGGCGTTGACCAGCTCGTCGGTCTCGTTGTGGTACTGGCGGCGCTCGGAGTGGCCGATGACCGCGAACGTGCACTTCAGCTTGGCCAGCATCGGACCCGAGATCTCGCCGGTGTAGGCGCCGGAGTCGTGCTGCGAGATGTCCTGGGCGCCGTACTTGATCTTCAGCTTGTCGCCGTCGACCAGGGTCTGCACCGAGCGCAGGTCCGTGAAGGGCGGCAGGACGGCGACCTCGACGGCCTCGTAGTCCTTGTCCGCGAGGGCGAAGGCGAGCTTCTGGACGTGCGCGATGGCCTCGAGGTGGTTGAGGTTCATCTTCCAGTTGCCCGCCATGATCGGCGTGCGAGTGGTCATGCGGGGTCAGTCCTCCAGTGCGGCGAGGCCGGGGAGCGTCTTGCCCTCGAGGTATTCGAGGGAGGCGCCGCCTCCGGTCGAGATGTGTCCGAACGCGTTCTCGTCGAAGCCGAGGATGCGCACGGCGGCGGCGGAGTCACCGCCGCCGACGACGGTGAAGCCCTTGGACTCGACGAGGGCCTGGGCGACCGCCCGGGTGCCCTCGGCGTAGTCGGGGTGCTCGAAGACGCCCATCGGGCCGTTCCAGAACACGGTCTGGGCGTCGGCGAGCTTCGCGGCGTACAGCGCGCCGCTCTCGGGACCGATGTCGAGACCCATCTGACCGGCCGGCATGGCGTCCGCGGCGACGATGGTGGCGTTGCCAGGGGCCTTGGTCTTCAGGTCCGGGAACTCGGGGGCGACGACGGTGTCGACGGGCAGGACGAGTTCGACGCCGGTCTTCTCGGCGCGCTCGATGTACTCGGTGACCGCTTCGAGCTGGTCCTCCTGGAGGAGGGAGCTGCCGACCTCGTAGCCCTTGGCCTTCAGGAAGGTGTACGCCATGCCGCCGCCGATGAGGATCCGGTCGGCCTTGCCGAGCAGCTCGTCGATGACGGCGAGCTTGTCGGAGACCTTGGCGCCGCCGAGCGCGACGGCGTAGGGGCGCTTGACGTCCTCGGTGAGCTTCTTCAGGACGCCGACCTCGGTGGCGATGAGGTAGCCGGCATAGTGCGGCAGACGGGCCGGCAGGTCGTACACCGAGGCGTGCTTGCGGTGCACGGCGCCGAAGCCGTCGCCGACGTATACGTCCGCGAGGGCCGCGAGCCGGTCCGCGAACTCGCCGCGCTCGGCGTCGTCCTTGGAGGTCTCGCCGGGGTTGAAGCGCAGGTTCTCGATGACCGCGACCTGGCCGGGCTGAAGGCCGTCCACGGCGGCGTGGGCGGCGGGGCCGACCGTGTCCTGGGCGAACGCGACCGGCGTGCCGAGGAGTTCACCGAGCCGCTCGGCGGCGGGCAGCAGCGAGAAGGCCGGGTCCGGGGCGCCCTTGGGCCGGCCCAGGTGCGAGGCGACGACCACCTTGGCGCCCGCGTCGGCGAGGGCCTTGACGGTGGGCAGGACGGCGCGGATACGGCCGTCGTCGGTGATGGTGCCGTCGGCGAGCGGCACGTTGAGGTCGGCACGGACGAAGACCCGCTTGCCGTCCACGCCGTCGGCGAGAAGTTCGTCGATCGTCTTCATTGAGGGGGACTCCTAAAGGAGGGCTCGTGATGCTCGTGATCGTAAAGAGGGCCTGATCTGCACGTGAGTCAGGGCTCGGGCAGCGCGTCCTTGCGCTGCCCGAGCCCTGTCCTCACACCGAGATGCCTGCTTCGGCGATCAGAGCTGGTTGCCGACGAAGACCGTCAGGTCGACGAGGCGGTTGGAGTAGCCCCACTCGTTGTCGTACCAGCCGATGACCTTCACGTTCTTGCCGTCCTGGACCATGGTCAGGGAGGAGTCGAAGGTGCAGGAGGCCGGCTCGTTGACGATGTCGGAGGAGACGATCGCGTCCTCGGTGTACTCGAGGAGGCCCTTCAGCTCGCCCTCGGCGGCCTTCTGGAAGGCGGCGTTGACCTCTTCCTTGGTGACCTCACGGCCGAGTTCGACGACGAGGTCGGTGACCGAGCCGGTCGGGACCGGGACGCGCATCGCGATGCCGTCCAGCTTGCCCTTGAGCTGCGGCAGGACCAGCGCGGTGGCCTTGGCGGCACCCGTGGTGGTCGGGATGATGTTCTCGGCGGCGGCACGGGCGCGGCGCAGGTCCTTGTGCGGGAAGTCCAGGATGCGCTGGTCGTTCGTGTAGGCGTGCACCGTCGTCATCAGGCCCTTGACGATGCCGAAGTTCTCGTCGAGGACCTTCGCCATCGGCGCCACACAGTTGGTGGTGCAGGAGGCGTTGGAGATGACGTGGTGGTTCGCCGCGTCGTACTTGTCGTGGTTGACGCCCATCACGATGGTGATGTCCTCGTCCTTGGCCGGGGCCGAGATGAGGACCTTCTTCGCGCCGCCGGCGATGTGCTTCGCGGCGTCGTCCTTCTTGGTGAAGATGCCGGTCGACTCGATGACGATGTCGACGCCCAGCTCGCCCCACGGGATGTCGGCCGGGTTGCGCTCGGAGAGCACCTTGATGGTGTGGCCGTCGACGGTGATCGTGTCGGCGGTGTGGGAGACCTCCTGCTTGAGGCGGCCCAGGATCGTGTCGTACTTGAGCAGGTGGGCGGTGGTCGCCGTGTCACCCAGGTCGTTGACAGCCACAACCTCGATGTCCGCACCCTGCTCCAGCAGCGCGCGGAAGTAGTTACGACCGATGCGGCCGAAGCCGTTGATGCCTACGCGGATCGTCACTAACCGATCTCCTCGTTGGTACGCCGGCGCTCGTCGCCGGCGAGCTGTATTTGGGATGTCCCCGACCACCCCCGACCCTACCTCCCTGGGGCCCCGCTGGTGACATCCAGATGCCCCATACACGGCAGGGCGGTCCGTACCCGCCAGTAGGGGTACGGACCGCCCCGGTTCTGCGCCGGGATCACCCCATTTCGCTATGGAGTGTCAGGGCCGATCGGGCACCCGGATCACTCGTTCGTGAGCGCGTCGGCTCACTTGTCGAGTGCCTCAAGGGCCTTCCTCACCAGGGCCTTCCGGTCGGCCGCCGCCGGAACCTGTTCCAGGCCGAAGCCGAGCAGCACGGTCCGGTCCGTGGTGACCGCTCCGTACGTCTTGAACAAGGCTCCAGTGCGCGTCCAGTCCTTCAGGACCGCCGGACTGCCCGGGGGCGGCCCGGACACGCTCCAGGCGCCCAGCGACGTCTCGAAGCCCTCGGTCTCCTTGGCCGTTCCGCCGACGACGAGCGAGGCGTCGTCGGCGAGTACGCCGCGGCCGCCGGTGCCCGGGTCGGTGATGTACGCGATCGAGACCTCGACGGACTTCCCGGCGTAGGCGCTCAGGTCGAAGTCGACCGACCGCCAGCCGTTCGAGCTGCCGGTGAGGCTGTTCCAGGAACCGCTGCTGCCCTTGGCGGTGCAGCCGCCGGCCGCGACGGTCAGGTAGTGCTTGAGCCACGGGTGCTCGTTGACCAGGAACCCGGACTCGCAGTCGGCCGGCACCGCCGTGGAGGTGGCGCCGCCCGCCTCCGGAAGCGTCGTCCAGTCGTCGGCGCCGGTGGTGTGCACCTCGACCACCGCGTGGTCGTAGCCCGGCTCGGTGTCCCACAGCAGGCGGGTACGCAGCGTCGGCTTGTCGGCCGCGCCGACGCCGGTGAGGTCGATGGTGCGGGTGAGTCGCTTGTAGGCGTCGTCGGTGTGCACCGCCGCGGCCATGTACGAGCCCGTGTACGGCCCGTACGGGTTGACGGTCCCGGCGAACTGGCCCGCCCCCGCGCTGGCGAACTGCGGGTAGGTGGCCTTGGACAGCTCGTCGGAGGTGACGGAGTAGGTGCCGGCCTTGTCGAGCGGGTTGCCGGGTGCGTCGCCGAGGGCGCCGGTGAAGCCGCCGAGGGCGCCGGAGCCGGTGAAGCCGGTGGCCCCGGTGAGCGAGGTGCGCGAGTAGGCGCCGAGGTAGTACTGGCTGAAGTCGTCCGACAGGGTGCCGTCGGCGAGGGCGACGTTGCCGCCGGCCAGTTCACCGGCCTCGATCAGCTTGCCGCCCTCGTTGAGGTAGGCGCGCAGCTGGAGCTGGGTGGCGTTGCCCGGGCCGCTCGTGCCGGAGTAGTGCACGACCGTCTTGAAGTACTTCAGCACGCCGAGCGCGTCGGGCGCTCCCTGTGTGGCGACGTCCCAGACGATCGCCCTGCGGCCGGCCGCCTTCAGCGCGTCCACGTACTTCTGCGCCTGAGTGGCGGCCGCGCCCTCTTCGGCGACCACGAGGGTGTCCGCCGCGGGCCGCTTGGCCACGGTGTACGTGAAGTGCGCGCTGGAGGTGCGCTTGCCGGTCCTCGTCCCGCCGGTGAACCACACCTCGACCTTGTCGCCGGGCCGGCCGCCTTGGACCTTGGCCCGGTACTCGTCGAAGTAGAGGTTGTCCTCACCGCCGTAGGTCTCGCCGCCCTTCCAGTGCCTGAGCGCCTGGTCCCGCGTGCGGCCGCCGTTGACGCGGTACTTGAGCTCCTTGTCCCGCACGGACTTGCGGACGACGACGGAGACCTGCTGGTCGGCACCGCGCGAGTACGACGTCGGGAACGTCGCCGGGGTGAAGTCGGCGGCGCTCAGCCCGACCGAGGAGGCCGGCTTGTCGGGGTGGGCGGCGGTCTCGGCGACGGAGAGCGCGAACGGGATGTTCTTGGTGAACTCCTGCTGGATCAGCTTCTCGTCGTCGGGGAAGTTGAAGACCGACTGGCAGTCGGAGGCCTTCCAGGCATCGTTCGGGTCGAGGTTCGACGCGGTCTGGCAGGTCGACATCTCGGGGGTGAACATCGCCATGCCGTTGACGTTGGAGGCGTGGCCGTCGGCCTCGCCGTTGGTGGTGTACAGCTCCGAGGAGACCTGCGGGTGGTAGCCCGGGATCGCGGAGTTGCCGGGGGTTCCGGCGAGTGCCTTGTAGAGGACGTCGTCCGGGGTCGCGGTGGCGACCTGCCAGCCGACGCCGTAGAGGAGGAGTTCGGCGGCGGAGTGGTAGTTGACGGCGTACCTGAAGCCGATGCGCTTCTCGAAGCCGTCGAGGTCCCTGGTCTCGGGCTCGGACTCCGGGCTCGCGCCGCGGTAGGTCTCACTGGTGGGGTTGGGTGACGAACCCTCGTCGTCGTAGCCCCACTTGTAGGCGAAGTTGCGGTTGAGGTCGACGCCGTCCCCGGTGGAGATGACTCCGTCGCCGTTGACGTCCCGCAGGTTCTTGCGCCACAGGCGGGTGGCGGAGTTCTTGAAGGTGTAGTCGTAGCCGTCGGGGTTGGCCGAGAGGACGAACCACAGCTCGGTCGAGTCGACGATCTTCTTGAGCCGCTTGTCCGTCTTGTAGCCGTCCAGGTAGTAGTGGAGCAGCCGCCTTGTCATCTCCGGCGTGATCCACTCGCGCGCGTGCTGGTTGGACATGTACAGCACGGAGGGCTTGGAGCCGTCCTTGGACCTCTTCGCGCCCTTGGTCAGTTTGAGCGCGAGGATGTCCTGGCCGCCCACGGTCTTGCCGATGGACTCGACCTTGGTGAGGCCGGGGTTCTGCTGGGCGGTCCGGAGGATCTCCTCCTTCAGGCCGCCGCTGCCGCTGTAGGGGCGGAACACGCCCTGGGCGGCGTCCTCGACGCGGGTCGCGGACCTGGCGGAAAGTGTGTGCTCGGTGAGGTCGACGCCCTGCTTCTCGAGCTTCTTCGCCTGCTGGCCGGTGAGGTAGACCTCGACGGTGTGCTTGCCGGGTCCGGCCGTCTGCTCGCCGAGTTCGTTGCCGTCCTGTCCGGCCGCGAGCAGCAGGGGTACCTGCTTCTGGGTGACTTCGGCGCGGAACACCTTGACCTCGTTGTCGCTGTTGGCGTCAGCTTTGGCCGGGGTACCGCTCTGTGCCTGGGCGATGGGTGCGAGGCTCGCTCCGCCGAGGAGAAGCGCGCCGACAGCGAGGATCGATCTCGCTCTGTGTCTCATGAACCCCCCTTGCCGTGGTTCGCCACGTGGCGAACATCTGCCAGGCTCATGACACATCATGATCGAGTCAAGGGCGCCTCATGGCCAGCAAAACGCCGGTGCCGATCACCCAACTGGGCTCGGACACCGGCGATCTGACAAGCCGTCAATCACCCCGCCAGGTTGTCGGCCAGCTCCTCGGAGAGGTTGGCCTCGGTCCCGGGGATGCCGAGGTCGGAGGCGCGCTTGTCGGCCATCGCCAGCAGACGGCGGATACGGCCGGCGACCGCGTCCTTGGTCAGCGGGGGGTCGGCGAGGGCGCCCAGTTCCTCCAGGGAGGCCTGCTTGTGCTCCATGCGCAGCCGCCCGGCGGCCGCGAGGTGCTCGGGGACCTCGTCGCTGAGGATCTCCAGGGCGCGCTGGACGCGGGCACCGGCGGCGACGGCGGCACGGGCCGAGCGGCGCAGGTTGGCGTCGTCGAAGTTGGCGAGCCGGTTCGCGGTGGCCCGCACCTCGCGGCGCATCCGGCGCTCCTCCCAGGCCAGCACGGACTCGTGCGCGCCGAGCCGGGTGAGCAGGGCTCCGATCGCGTCGCCGTCACGGACGACCACCCGGTCCACGCCCCGGACCTCGCGGGCCTTCGCGGCGATGGACAGCCGGCGGGCGGCGCCGACCAGCGCCAGCGCGGCCTCCGGCCCCGGGCAGGTCACCTCCAGGGAGGAGGAGCGGCCGGGCTCGGTCAGCGAGCCGTGCGCCAGGAAGGCCCCGCGCCAGGCCGCCTCGGCGTCGCAGGTCGCGCCGGACACCACCTGCGGGGGCAGGCCGCGGATCGGGCGGCCCCGGCCGTCCACCAGACCGGTCTGCCGGGCCAGCTGGTCGCCGCCGGCGACCACCCGCACGACGTACCGCGAGCCGCGGCGCAGCCCGCCGGGGGCCATCACGATCAGCTCGGAGGTGTGGCCGAAGATCTCCAGGATGTCCCGCTTGAGGCGGCGGGCCGCCATCGCGGTGTCCAGCTCCGCCTCGATCACGATGCGCCCGCTCACCAGGTGAAGGCCGCCGGCGAACCGCAGAATGGCGGAGACCTCCGCCTTCCTGCAGCAGGTCCGGGTGACGGGGAGCCGGGAGATCTCATCCTTCACCGCTGCCGTCATCGCCATGGGCCGATCCTTCCATGCATCCGAAAAATACGGTCGTACGCGGCGGCCAACAGCTCCGGGTCGTGCCTCGGGGTCCCGTCGGTCCGGGCCACGGGCGCCAGCTCGACCGCGGCTCCCAGCCGCTTGGCGGCCTCGGTGAGCGAGTCGCGGTCGGGCACGGCGGCCTCGTCGGCCAGCACCACGTCCAGGGCGAGTTTAGGGGCGTGTCGCCCCAAAACCTCCAAATGACGCTGCGGAGAGAAGCCCTCGGTTTCTCCGGGCTGCGGGGCGAGGTTCAGGGAGAGTACCCGGCGTGCCTTCGTCTCCGTGAGGGCGTCCAGGAGTTCGGGGACGAGCAGGTGCGGGATGACCGAGGAGAACCAGGAGCCGGGGCCGAGCACCACCCAGTCGGCGTCCAGGACGGCGGCGACGGCCTCCGGGACGGCGGGCGGGTCGTGCGGCACCAGGTGCACGGACTGGACCTCGCCCGGGGTGAGGGCGACGGTGGCCTGCCCGCGCACGGTCCCCACCTCCTCCGGGTGCTCCGGGTCGTGCCCCTTGACCAGGGCCTGGAGCTCCAGCGGCACGGCGGACATGGGCAGCACGCGCCCGTGCGCACCCAGCAGCTTCCCGACCAGGTCCAGGGCCTGCACATGATCGCCGAGCTGCTCCCACAGGGCGACGATCAGCAGGTTGCCGACCGCGTGTTCGTGCAGGTCGCCCTGGGACTGGAAGCGGTGCTGGATGACCCGGGCCCAGGTCTGGCCCCAGTCGTCGTCACCGCAGAGCGCGGCCAGCGCCTTGCGCAGGTCGCCGGGCGGCAGCACGCCCAGCTCGTCGCGCAGGCGCCCGCTGGAACCGCCGTCGTCGGCCACGGTGACGACGGCGGTGAGGTCGCCGGTGATCCGGCGCAGCGCGGCGAGCGAGGCGGACAGGCCCATGCCGCCGCCGAGGGCGACGACCTTGGGCTGGGTCCCGCGGCGGCGGGGCCGGCCGCCACGGACCTCCGCGGGCCGGCCGGCCCTGGCCTCGGGCACCATCCGGCGCAGCCTGCTCAGCCGCGGTGTACGTTCCGTCATTCCCGTCCCATGTCCCGGTGGACGACCACCGTCTCCACGCCCTCGGCCGCGAGGCGCGCGGCGAGCTTCTCCGACACCGCGACCGAGCGGTGCTTGCCGCCGGTGCAGCCGATCGCGATGGTCACATAGCGCTTGCCCTCGCGGCGGTAGCCGGCCGCGATGAGCCGCAGCAGTTCCGCGTACCGGTCGAGGAACTCCTTGGCGCCGGGCTGGTTGAAGACGTACGCGGCCACCTCCTCGTTGACGCCGGTGTACGGACGCAGCTCCGGGACCCAGTGCGGGTTGGGCAGGAAGCGCATGTCCGCGACCAGGTCGGCGTCCACGGGGAGGCCGTACTTGAAGCCGAAGGACATCACGGTGGCCCGTAGCTCGGGCTCCTCCTCGCCGGCGAACTGGGCGTCCATCTTTGCGCGCAGCTCGTGCACGTTGAGGCTGGAGGTGTCGATCACCAGGTCTGCGTCACCGCGCAGCTCGCGCAGCAGTTCCCGCTCGGCGGCGATGCCGTCGACGATCCGGCCGTCGCCCTGGAGGGGGTGCGGGCGGCGCACCGACTCGAAGCGGCGCACCAGGGCCTCGTCGGAGGACTCCAGGAAGACGATCCGGCGGGTGACGCCCCGGGTGTCGAGGTCCGCGAGGGACTCGCGCAGGTTGTCGAAGAAACGCCGGCCGCGTACGTCGACGACGACCGCGATCCGCGCCACGTTGCCCTGGGAGCGGGCGCCGAGCTCCACCATGGTGGGGATCAGGGCGGGCGGGAGGTTGTCGACGACGAACCAGCCGAGGTCCTCCAGACACTTGGCGGCCGTCGAACGGCCGGCTCCGGACATGCCGGAGATGATCACCAGCTCGGGGATGGCCGTGTCGGGGGCCCCGGCTGTCTCGCTGCCCGTACTCACCTGTGCTCCGTTGTCCTGGACCTGCTGCTGATCCTCACCGGTGTCCTTGTGTGCCGGATCTCGGTCCGCTGTGGGCTGTGCGTCGTGCTCGTTCATGTCTCCTGCCCCCGTCGTTCGTCCGGGGCGCCCGCGGTCACGGGCTCCCCCGAGTCACCCGCCGTCGTCTCGGGTTCCTCGTCTTCAATGATCTCTCCGGTCGCCGTGTTCACGGCGGGTGCGGCCGGGGCCGCCTGCGCGAGTGCCACGGCGATGGTCTCGGCCGTCTTGCGGCCTATGCCGGGCACTTCCTGGATCTGGGTGACGGTGGCGGCCCGCAGCTTCTTCACCGAGCCGAAGTGCTTGATGAGCGCCTGTTTGCGGGTCTCACCGAGTCCGGGCACGTCGTCGAGGGGGCCGGCGCGGAACCGCTTGGCGCGCTTGGTCCGCTGATAGGTGATCGCGAACCGGTGCGCCTCGTCACGGACGCGCTGGAGCAGGTAGAGGCCTTCGCTGGTGCGGGGCAGGACCACCGGGTCGTCCTCGCCCGGCACCCAGACCTCCTCCAGGCGCTTGGCGAGGCCGCACACGGCGATGTCGTCGATCCCGAGCTCGTCCAGGGCCCGCTGGGCGGCGGCGACCTGCGGCTGCCCGCCGTCGACGACGACGAGCTGCGGCGGGTAGGCGAACTTCCTGGGGCGGCCGTCGTCGTCCTTGAGGCCTTCCCTGACGTCTCCGTCCCCCGTGCCGCCGTCCTCGGAGCTCTCGTCGACCCACTCGCCGGTCCTCTCCTTCTCGGCGAGGTAGCGCCGGAAGCGGCGGGTGATCACCTCGTGCATGGAGCGGACGTCGTCCTGACCCGCGAATCCCTTGATCTGGAAGCGCCGGTACTCGCTCTTGCGCTGCAAGCCGTCCTCGAAGACGACCATGGAGGCGACCACGTCGTCGCCCTGTAGATGCGAGATGTCGTAGCACTCGATCCGGAGGGGGGCGCTGTCCAGTTCCAGGGCCCCGGCGATCTCCTCCAGGGCGCGGGAGCGGGTGGTGAGGTCGGAGGCGCGCTTGGTCTTGTGCAGGGCGAGGGCCTGCTGTGCGTTGCGCTGCACGGTCTCCATGAGCGCCTTCTTGTCGCCGCGCTGCGGGATGCGCAGCGAGACGTTCGAGCCGCGGCGCCCGGTCAGCCATTCCTGGACCGGTTCGACCGGCTCGGGCAGGGCGGGGACCAGGACCTCCTTGGGGACCGCGTCGCCGCGCTCCTCGCCGTAGAGCTGCTGGAGGGCGTGCTCGACCAGGGCGCCGGTGGTGACCTCCTCGACCTTGTCGGTCACCCAGCCACGCTGGCCGCGCACGCGCCCGCCGCGGACGTGGAAGATCTGGACGGCCGCCTCCAGCTCGTCCTCGGCGACGGCGATGAGGTCGGCGTCGGTCGCGTCGGCGAGCACGACCGCGTTCTTCTCCATGGCCTTCTTCAGGGCCTCGATGTCGTCGCGCAGGCGGGCGGCCCGCTCGTACTCCATCTCGTCGGCCGCCGCCATCATCTGCTTCTCCAGACGGCGCAGGTAGGTGCCCGTGCGGCCGGCCATGAAGTCGGAGAACTCCTCGGCCAGTTCGCGGTGCTCCTCGGCGGAGATCCGGTCGACGCAGGGGGCCGAGCACTTGCCGATGTAGCCGAGCAGACAGGGGCGGCCGGTGCGGGAGGCGTTCTTGAAGACGCCGGCCGAGCAGGTGCGCACCGGGAAGACGCGCAGCAGCAGGTCGACGGTGTCGCGGATCGCCCACGCGTGCGCGTACGGGCCGAAATACCTGACGCCCTTCTTCTTGTGACCGCGCATCACCTGCACCCGGGGGAACTCCTCGTTCATCGTCACCGCGAGGTACGGGTAGCTCTTGTCGTCGCGGTACTTGACGTTGAACCGAGGGTCGTACTCCTTGATCCACGAGTACTCCAGCTGGAGCGCCTCGACCTCCGTGGACACCACGGTCCACTCGACGGACGCGGCGGTGGTGACCATCGTCCGGGTGCGGGGGTGGAGGTTCGCCAGGTCCTGGAAGTAGTTCGCCAGGCGCTGGCGCAGGCTCTTCGCCTTTCCGACGTAGATCACCCGGCGGTGCTCGTCACGGAACCTGTAGACCCCGGGAGAGTCCGGGATGTCTCCCGGGGTGGGGCGGTAGCTGGAGGGGTCGGCCATGTCTCACACCCTACTTGCGGGGACCGACACCGCGACGGGCCTGTGGACAACGCCGTGCGCCGCCCGGCCGCCCGGGGGTCGTGCCTCGGCCACGTGTGTACGGCGGCCGAACGCGAGGTGTTGTCGGAGCAAGGTCAACACGCTTCAATGCGGGGGAACTCGGGGGCCGTGAACGACGGCGCACGGATACGGCGTACAGATGTGCGGACACACCGGCGCCGACGGGGTGGCCCCGACCGGGCCCGAGGGCCTGTTGCCAACGGTCTGACCAGCCGTAGTGAACCTTCACAGAAAGGCCCCTCTGCATGCCGCACGTCACACAGCGCGCGGGCGTCGCCACCGCGGAACTGGACACGGCCCTGCGGGGCGGCCCCTTCCATGTCGCCCTGCGCGCCGCGATCGCCGCCCGCGGGCTTCCGCTCCAGCGCGTGCAGCACCATCTCTCGCGCCACGGGGTCAAGGTGGGCGTGACCAGCCTGAGCTACTGGCAGCAGGGCGCCCGGCGCCCGCAGCGCCCCGAGTCGCTGCGCGCCGTGCGGGCCCTGGAGGAGATCCTTCAGCTGCCGGACGAGTCGCTGATCCGGCTGCTTGCCGAGTCCGAGGAGAGCCGGGCCGCCGCACGCCCGGCGGCGTCCCGGTCGTACCGCTCCCTGGTCGAGGCCTCCGACGTCCTGGAGCGGCTCCAGGCCGACCTGGGCTGGGCCCTCGACGGCGGGTTGCACACCCTCGGCCACCACGAGCGGATACGGATCGGCGCGCGCCGTGAACTGGCCGGCCGCGAGTCGCACCACATCGTGCGCGCCCACCGGGACGGCGTGGACCGCTTCGTGGCCGTCCACCACGGGGACCCGGGCTGCGCGCCGCAGCGCATGACGGTGCACGCGCTGGAGAACTGCCGTACCGGCCGGATCCGCTGGGACCAGGACAGCGGACTGCTCGTCGCGGAGCTGCTCTTCGACACCCGGCTGCGGTCCGGCGACACCTTCCTCTTCCGGTACGGCGTCGAGGACGGCACGGCCGGAGTCTCACGCGAGTACGCGCGCGGCTTCGGCTTCCCCGGCGGGCAGTACGCCCTCCAGGTGCGCTTCACCGCGGGGGCGGTGCCGGTGCGGTGCCATCGGTTCGCCCAGCACTCGACGGCGGCCCCGCGCAGCGGGCGGCAGGAGTTGCCGCTCAGCGGGCTGCACCGCTCGGTGCATCTGGTCGAGCCGCGGACCCGGCCGGGCATCGTGGGCATCTGCTGGGACTGGGGCTGAGCCCGGCCGCCCGGAGTCGATTCCTGGGACGTAAACGTTTGCGCAAGCGTTTACGCCGGGCACTCGGATGGGATATTTTCCCGCTCAGGAGAGCCGCCCCGGCCCAGGAGGGAACCCGTCCCATGCCGACCATGGCCGACGTCGCCCGGAGCGCCGGAGTCTCGGTGGCGACCGTCTCGCACGTGCTCAACGGCACCCGCCCGGTGCTGCCGCACACGCGCCAGGCGGTCCTGGACGCCGTCGACGAGCTCGGCTACACGACCAACACCCTCGCCCGCTCCCTGGTGACCTCCCGTACCCGCTCCATCGGGCTCGCGGTGTCGGCGATCAGCAACCCGTACTTCACGGAGATCCTCCAGGGGGTCGAGGCCGCCGCCCTTCAGGAGGGATACAGCCTCCTCATCGCCGATCCGCACGACGACCCCGAGCACGAGCGCAAGGTCGTCCAGCTCCTCCACGAGCGCCGCGTCGACGGCATGATCATCGCCCCGTCCGCGGACCCCCGCGACCTCGTCGCCTACCTCGGCCGGCACGGCGTACCGGCCGTGTTCCTGGACCGGGTGATCGACCGGGTGATCGACGACCGTACCGGCACGAGCACCGGCACCGGCACCGGCACGCGCTTCGACCAGGTCTGCGCGGAGAACACCGAACCGATGATCCGGCTCGTGACCCACCTCGCCGGGCTCGGCCACCGGCGGATCGGGCTGGTGGCCGGGCTGCCCGGGCTGAGCACCACCAGCGAGCGGATCGCCGGCTACCGGCACGGCCTGGCCGCCGCTGGGCTGGCCCGCGACGAACGCCTCGAGGTCTTCGGCGACTCCGAGTCGGCCGGCGCCGAGCGGGCGACCGCGGCCCTGCTGGCGCTCACCCCCGCGCCCACGGCGCTCGTCACCGCCAACAACGCGATGACCATCGGCGCCCTGCGCGCCCTGCGCGAGCGGGGCCTCACCGTCCCCGGCGACGTCGCCCTGTGCTGCTTCGACGATTTCGCCTGGGCCGATCTGTTCTCCCCGAGGCTCACCGCGGTCGCCCAGCCCAGCAGGGACCTCGGGGCACGGGCCGTCCGGGTGCTCCTCGACCGCCTCGCCGCACCGGACGGTCCCGCCCGGACCGTCCGGCTGCCCTGCTCCTTCGTCCACCGCACATCGTGCGGGTGCCCCGAGAAAGGAACCGACTCGTGATCGTCGTCGCCGGTGAGGCACTGATCGACCTGGTACCGCGGGGCCCGGGGCCCCTCGCCGGGCTACAGCCGGCACGCGGCGGCGGCCCCTACAACACGGCCGTGGCGCTGGGCCGCCTCGGCTCCCCCACCGCCTTCTGCTCCCGCACCTCTTACGACGCCTTCGGCGAGGCCCTGCTCGACGGGCTGCGGCAGGCGGGCGTGGACGTCTCGGCCGTGCAGCGCGGCACGGAACCGACCACCCTCGCGGTCGCCACCGTCGGCACCGACGGCTCGGCCGCCTACTCCTTCTATGTCGAGGGCACCGCCGACCGCCTGTTCACGGCTCCCGCCCGCCTGCCCGCCGGCACCCGCGCGGTGTCGTTCGGCACCTGCTCGCTCGTCCTGGAACCAGGGGCGAGCGCCTACGAGGAGCTGATGCGGACCGCGGCCGGGCAGGGCCTGTTCACGGCGCTCGACCCGAACATCCGGCCGGGCCTGATCCCCGACGCGGACGCCTACCGGGCGCGCTTCAAGAGCTGGCTGCCGTCGGTGACCCTGCTCAAGCTCTCCGAGGAGGACGCCCGGTGGCTGGGCGGCACCCCGCGCGACTGGCTGGCCGCAGGCCCCTCGGCCGTCGTGATCACCAGGGGCGGCGACGGTCTCACCGTCTTCACCCGGGAGGGCGCGGAGCACTCCGTACCGGGTGTGAAGGTCGACGTCGTGGACACCATCGGCGCCGGTGACACGGTGAACGCCGCCCTGCTGCACGGTCTGGCCGGCCAGGACGCCCTCTCCCCCGGGGCCGTCGCCGCCCTGGGCGCGGACGGCTGGACGCGGCTGCTGCGGTACGCGGCGCGCGCGGCGGCGATCACCTGCTCACGGGCGGGAGCCGAGCCGCCGTTCGCCGCCGAACTGGGGGACGTCTGACGGTGGAACGGGCGGTGCCCCGCGGGAAGTTCCCGCGGGGCACCGCTTCTTGCGTCTCTCAGGCCTTGCGTGCCCGCGTCGTCCGCTTCGCGGGTGCCGCCTTCTTCGTGGCTCCGGCGGCCTTGCCGGTCGCCGTGCTGTTGGCTGCCTTGGCGGTCCGGGCCGTGGCCGTCTTCCTCGCCGTCGTCTTCACCGGCGGCGTGGCGTCGCTGATCGTCTCCGGCTGGAGGATCTCCCGGAGGAACTTGCCGGTGTGGCTGGCCGGAACCCCGGCCACCTGCTCGGGAGTGCCCTCCGCGACGACGAGGCCGCCCCCGGCACCGCCCTCGGGGCCCATGTCGACGATCCAGTCGGCGGTCTTGATCACGTCGAGGTTGTGCTCGATGACGATGACCGTGTTGCCCTTGTCGACCAGGCCGGAGAGGACCCTGAGGAGCTTGCTGATGTCCTCGAAGTGCAGGCCGGTGGTCGGCTCGTCCAGCACGTAGACCGTGCGGCCGGTGGAGCGGCGCTGGAGCTCGCTGGCGAGCTTCACGCGCTGTGCCTCACCGCCGGACAGGGTGGTCGCGGACTGCCCGAGACGGACGTAGCCGAGGCCGACGTCCTTCAGCGTGTTGAGGTGGCGGGCGATCGCCGGGACGGCCTCGAAGAAGTCCGTGGCCTCCTCGATCGGCATGTTCAGGACGTCGGCGATGGACTTGCCCTTGTAGTGGACCTCCAGGGTCTCCCGGTTGTACCGGGCACCGTGGCAGACCTCGCACGGGACGTAGACGTCCGGGAGGAAGTTCATCTCGATCTTGATCGTGCCGTCGCCCGCGCAGTTCTCGCAGCGGCCTCCCTTGACGTTGAAGGAGAAGCGGCCGGGGAGGTAGCCGCGGACCTTCGCCTCGGTCGTCTCCGCGAACAGCTTGCGGACGTGATCGAAGACGCCGGTGTACGTCGCCGGGTTCGACCGCGGGGTGCGGCCGATGGGCGACTGGTCGACGTGCACCACCTTGTCGACCAGGTCGTCGCCGTCCACGCGCGTGTGCCGGCCGGGGACGTTGCGCGCGCCGTTCAGCTCGCGGGCCAGGTGCGTGTACAGGATGTCGTTGACCAGCGTCGACTTGCCGGAGCCGGACACACCCGTGACGGCCGTGAACACGCCGAGCGGGAAGGACACGTCGATGTCCTGGAGGTTGTTCTCCCGGGCGCCGTGCACGGTGAGCTGCCGCGAGGGGTCGCGGGGGCGGCGGATGTCCGGGACGGGGATCGACTTCTTGCCGGACAGGTACTGGCCGGTCTGCGACTCGGCGTTGGCGAGCAGTTCCTTCAGGGAGCCGCTGTGCACGACCTTGCCGCCGTGCTCGCCGGCGCCGGGGCCGATGTCGACCACCCAGTCGGCGACCTTGATGGTGTCCTCGTCGTGCTCGACGACGATCAGCGTGTTACCCATGTCCCGCAGCCGGACCAGGGTCTCGATCAGCCGGTGGTTGTCGCGCTGGTGCAGGCCGATGGACGGCTCGTCGAGGACGTACAGGACGCCGACGAGGCCGGAGCCGATCTGGGTGGCCAGGCGGATGCGCTGGGCCTCGCCGCCGGAGAGGGTGCCGGCCGCGCGGTTGAGCGAGAGGTAGTCCAGGCCGACGTCGACCAGGAACCGCAGCCGCTCGTTGACCTCCTTCAGCACGCGCTCGGCGATCTTCTTGTCGCGGTCGCTCAGCTTCAGCTCGCCCAGGAATTCCGCGCAGTCGCTGATGGACATCGCGGAGACCTCGGCGATCGACTTCTCCATGATCGTGACCGCGAGGACGATCGGCTTCAGGCGGGTGCCCTCACAGGTGGGGCAGGGCACCTCGCGCATATAGCCCTCGAAGCGCTCGCGGCTGGCGTCGCTCTCGGCCTCGCTGTGCCGGCGCTTGACGAAGGGGACGGCGCCCTCGAAGGGGGTGGTGTACACGCGCTCGCGCCCGTACCGGTTGCGGTAGCGGACCTCGATCTGCGTCTTGTGGCCGTACAGCAGCGCCTTCCTGGCGCGCTGCGGCAGACCGGCGAAGGGGATGTCCGTCCGGAATCCCAGCGCGTCCGCGAGTGCACCGACCAGGCGGCCGAAGTAGTCCTTGGTGTGCCCGTGCGACCAGGGGTGGATGGCGCCCTCGTCGAGGGACTTGTCCTCGTCCGGGACGATCAGCTCCGGGTCGACCTCCATGCGCGTACCGATACCGGTGCACTCGGGGCAGGCGCCGAAGGGCGAGTTGAAGGAGAAGGAGCGGGGCTCGAGCTCCTCGAAGGACAGGTCGTCGTACGGGCAGTACAGGTGCTCCGAGTACATGCGCTCGCGCTCGGGATCGTCCTCGGGGAGGTCGACGAAGTCGAGCACGACCATGCCGCCGGACAGGCCGAGGGCGGTCTCCACGGAGTCGGTGAGGCGGCGCTTGGCGGAGTCCTTCACCGTCAGGCGGTCGACGACCACCTCGATGGTGTGCTTCTCCTGCTTCTTCAGCGTGGGCGGCTCGGAGAGCTGGATGGTCTGGCCGTCCACACGCGCGCGGCTGTAGCCCTTGGTCTGGAGGTCGGCGAAGAGGTCGACGAACTCTCCCTTGCGCTCGCGCACCAGCGGCGAGAGCACCTGGAAGCGGCTCCCCTCGGGCAGCTCCAGGACCTTGTCGACGATGGCCTGCGGCGACTGGCGCGAGATCGGGCGGCCGCACTCGGGACAGTGCGGCTTGCCGATGCGCGCGAACAGCAGACGCAGGTAGTCGTAGACCTCGGTGATGGTGCCGACCGTCGAGCGCGGGTTGCGCGAGGTCGACTTCTGGTCGATGGAGACGGCCGGGGAGAGGCCCTCGATGAAGTCGACGTCCGGCTTGTCCATCTGGCCGAGGAACTGGCGGGCGTACGAGGAGAGCGACTCCACGTAGCGCCGCTGGCCCTCGGCGAAGATGGTGTCGAAGGCCAGGGAGGACTTGCCCGACCCGGACAGGCCCGTGAAGACGATGAGCGAGTCCCGAGGCAGGTCGAGCGAGACGTTCTTCAGGTTGTGCTCGCGCGCGCCACGGACGATGAGACGGTCGGCCACGCCGGTCCGCACCTTTCTTGAGAGAAGTGACAGGGGCGGGGCCCCCGTGCTTCTTCAGACTAGGGGGAGCCACTGACAACGCCGGTCGGATTCCAGGTTGCATAACAATCCCCGGCCATCCAGCATGCCCGACGCCACGCACGACCATATAGCACGCGCATTCGATTTACGGCACAGCTTCACCACCTTCACCCCAACGGGTGGCGGAGCTAGGGTCGGCACCATGATTGATCACGCGCGTGACCTGGCCTCTGTACGGGAGGCGACCGAGCGGCTCCTCAGCGCAGCGGCCCGACTGGACAACGCGGCTGTGACCGAGCCGTCACGGCTGCCCGGCTGGACCCGGGGCCACGTCCTGGCCCACCTCGCCCGCAACGCGGACGCGCTCGTCAACGTCCTCGAGGGACGTCCCATGTACGAGTCGGCGGACGCCCGGGACGCCGACATCGAGCGGGACGCCCCGCGCCCCCTGGACGTCCAGCTCGCCGACCTGCGAGAGAGCTCCGCCCGCTTCCAGGAGACGGGGGCCGCACCCGCGGACTTCTCGCGCACGGTGGAGCTGCGCAACGGTGTCACCGACTCCGCGGCCCGGGTGCCGTTCCGGCGCTGGATCGAGGTCGAGCTGCACCATGTGGACCTCGGGATCGGATACGAGCTGGAGGATCTGCCGGCGGAGTTCACGGAGCGGGAGACCGACTTCCTCGCGGAGCGCTTCGGCGGCCACAAGGACGTGCCCTCGACCGGCCTGCGCACCGACGACGGCCGGATCTGGACCACCGGCGGCGGCGCCGAGGGAGGCCCGATCTCCATCGAGGGCTCGGCCGCCGACCTGCTCGGCTGGCTCGCCGGCCGCCGCGACGGGTCCGGGCTCGCGGTGAAGGGCGGCGCACTGCCGTCGCTGCCCCCGCTGTAGCGCACGAGCGGCCTGTGGACGGCTCCCCCCTATAGGCTGATCGACATGACGTACCGCGGAGAGGTGACGGTCGGCGGACCGGCCGACGTGCATGAACTCAAGGACCTGATGATCACCAAGATCGCGGTGGGTCCCATGGAGAACAATGCCTATCTGCTGCGCTGCCGGGCCACGGACGAGCAGCTGCTGATCGACGCCGCCAACGAGGCGCGGTCTCTGCTGGGGATGATCGGTGACGACGGCATCGCGTCCGTCGTCACCACGCATCGGCACGGTGACCACTGGCAGGCGCTCGCCGAGGTCGTCGCGGCCACGGGCGCCCGGACGTACGCGGGCCGCGAGGACGCCGACGGCATCCCCGTGCCGACCGATGTCCTCGTCGACGACGGCGACACCGTCCGGGTGGGGCGCGTGGAACTCACCGCACGCCATCTGGTGGGGCACACCCCGGGCTCCATCGCGCTGGTCTACGACGACCCGCACGGCCACCCGCACGTCTTCACCGGCGACTGTCTCTTCCCCGGCGGCGTGGGCAACACGTTCAAGGACCCGAAGGCGTTCGCCAGCCTGATCCACGACGTGGAGACGAAGATCTTCGACGTGCTGCCGGACGAGACCTGGGTCTATCCGGGCCACGGCAACGACACCACCCTGGGCGCCGAGCGACCGCACCTTCCTCAGTGGCACGCGCGCGGGTGGTGAGGCCCCGTCAGAACGGCGGCGCGTACCCCGCGTCCCCGCGCCCCGCGTGAGTGCGTACGAGCGTCCCGCGCGAGCCGCTTGCGCGCCCCGTGTGAATCGCGCACACGTGCTGACGGCGCGTGCGCGGTCGCGGGGCGCGTTGTTGCGCGCTCAACTGGTAGGAGCCACGCGCGGGAAGACGGCACCCGCGCGGATCGGGCCGCCGGTCTACTTTTCCCCGCCCTCGGCCGGCGGCCCAGGCCAGCCCCACGTAGACGTGTTCACGAAAATGCAACACCCGCTCCCAATATGCGGACAGTTGGCGCTTTGACCTCGACAAACAGGCGTCCTGCTGCCACTCTCCCGCCATGCAACTCGCCCCTCGCGCACTGCGCCGCGCCGTCGCCTCCGCGGCCATAGCCCTGCTCGCCACCGCTGTCGGCTGCGCTCCGCAGCCCGAGGAGAAGGCCGCCGCCACTCCGTCCGCATCGGCCGGGAAGAGCTGTGTGAAGGGCAAGTTGGCCACCAAGTCCTCCGGCAGGCTGACGATCGCCACCGACGAGCCGGCGTACGAACCCTGGTTCAAGGACGACAAGCCCGCCAACGGCAAGGGCTTCGAGTCGGCCGTGGCCTACGCCGTGGCGCAGCGGCTCGGCTACGACAAGAGCGCCGTCGTCTGGCAGAGCGTCCCCTTCAACAAGGCTTTCGCACCCGCTGTGAAGACCTTCGACTTCGACATCAACCAGGTGTCCGTCAGCGCCGAGCGCAAGAAGGCCGTGGACTTCTCCTCCGGTTACTACGACGTCCGCCAGGCCGTCATCGCGCTCAAGGGCAGCAAGGCCGCGAAGGCGACGAACATCGCGGACCTCAAGGGCCTCAAGCTGGGGGCCCAGGTGGGCACGACGAGCCTCGACTACATCAGCGACGTGGTGAAGCCGTCTCAGGCGGCGGCCGCGTACTCCAAGAACGACCAGGCCGTCTCGGCGCTCAGGAACGGCCAGGTGGACGCGATCGTCGTCGACCTGCCGACTGCCTTCTACGTCACCGAGGCACAGGTGACGAGCGCCAAGATCGTCGGCCAGTTCGAGAACCAGGGCGGCACGCCCGAGCAGTTCGGGCTGGTGCTCGACAAGGGCAGCGCCCTCACCTCGTGCGTCTCCGACGCCGTGGACGGCCTGCGCAAGGACGGCACGCTCGCGAAGATCGAGAAGCAGTGGCTGTCCGACGCCGTCGACGCTCCGGTGCTCAAGTGACGGTCACGAAGGAAGAGGCCGGGGAGGACTCCGGCAACGACGGCATGCGGGACGTGTACGTCCCCTCGCAGCGACGCCTGGAGCGGGAGCGCCACAAGCGCGCCCGCGCCCGCCGCGCGACCGCGATCGCCGCGCTGTCGACCCTGGTCACGGTCGTCGTCCTGTACGTGGTCGTGGTCAGCGCACCGGGCTGGCAGCGCACCAAGGAGACCTTCTTCGACGGGCATTACGCGCGCGAGGCCTTCCCCAAGGTTCTCGACGGTCTGTGGCTCAACGTCCGGCTGCTGCTGATCTGCGGCGTACTGGTGCTCGTCCTGGGCATGCTGATCGCCATCGCACGCACACTGCCGGGGCCCGTGTTCTTCCCCTTGCGGGTGCTGGCGGCGGCGTACACGGACTTCTTCCGCGGTCTGCCACTGATCATCAACCTGATGATCGTGGTCTTCGGGGTACCCGCGCTGCGCCTCCAGGGCGTGACCGTCGATCCCGTGCTGCTGGGCGGTACGGCGCTGACACTGACGTACTCCGCGTACGTCGCCGAGGTGTTCCGCGCGGGCATCGAGTCCGTGCATCCTTCGCAGCGCGCCGCGGCCCGCTCGCTGGGTCTGACCAATCGGCAGGCGCTGCGGTACGTGGTGCTCCCCCAGGCCGTACGCCGTCAGGTGCCGCCCCTGCTGAACGACCTGGTGTCGCTCCAGAAGGACACCGGGCTCGTCTCGATCGGCGGCGCGATCGATGCCGTACGGGCGGCCGACATCATCGCCCAACGCAGCCTCAACTACACGCCGTACATCCTCGCCGGGCTGGTCTTCGTGGCGCTGACCATTCCGATGACCCGTCTCACGGACTGGGTGACGGCCAGGATGGACCGGCAGCGGGCCCAGGGAGGATCCATATGAGCGACGCGCCTGTCCTGCGGATGGAGTCCGTCCGCAAGACCTTCGGCGGCTCGGTCGTGCTGCGGGACGTCGGCCTCGAGGTCGCCCCGCACACGGTGACCGCGCTGATCGGCGCCTCCGGCTCCGGCAAGTCGACGCTGCTGCGGTGCGCCAACCTGCTGGAGGAGATCGACGACGGCGCGATCTGGCTGGACGACGAGGAGATCACCGACCCACGCGTCGACCAGGACGCCGTCCGGCGCCGTATCGGCGTGGTCTTCCAGGCGTACAACCTCTTCCCGCACATGAGCGTGCTGGAGAACATCACCCTGGCCCCGCGCCGGGTGCACGGCGTGCCCCGTGCGGAGGCCGAGGAACGCGCCAGGGAGCTGCTGGAGCGGCTCGGGCTGGGCGGCAAGGCGGACGCGTACCCGGACCGGCTGAGCGGTGGTCAGCAGCAGCGGGTGGCGATCGTGCGCGCCCTGGCGGTGCGCCCCCGGCTGCTGCTGCTCGACGAGATCACCGCGGCCCTCGACCCGGAACTGGTCGGCGAGGTGCTCACCGTGGTGCGCGATCTGAAGGACGACGGCATGACCATGGTGCTGGCGACGCACGAGATGGGCTTCGCCCGTGATGTCGCGGACCAGGTTTGTTTCCTGGACGGAGGGGTCGTGCTGGAGCGCGGCACCGCCGAGCAGGTCTTCGGCGATCCGCAGCAGGAGCGCACACGGCGCTTCCTGCGGCGGATCGTGGAGGCGGGCCGCCTGTAAGGGGCGGGCGCCATGGCGCTCGGGGCTTACGCCTCGGTCTGCTCCGCCCCCACCAGCGCCGCGACCCGCTCCACTCCGAACACGTAGCCCTGCACGCCGCATCCGGCGATGACGCCGTCGGCGCGCAGGGAGACGTACGAGTGGTGCCGGAACGACTCGCGCTGGTGGATGTTGGAGATGTGGACCTCCAGCACCGGCATGCCGTCGCAGGTGTTGAGCGCGTCCAGAATCGCGACCGACGTGTGCGAGTAGGCGCCCGGGTTGATGACGATCCCGCAGTGGTTGAGCCTCGCCTCGTGGATCCAGTCGACCAGTTCCCCCTCGTGGTTGGACTGCCGGAAGTCGACCGTGCCGCCGTGCGTGGCCGCCGCCTTGACACACAGGGCCTCGACGTCGGCGAGCGTGTCGGAGCCGTAGATCTCGGGCTGGCGCCGGCCGAGCAGGTTCAGATTGGGCCCGTTGAGGATCATGATCGGGGCGTTGGCCAGGGTGCGGGTCACGGTTCCTCCGGTCCGTTCGGCGTGAGCGGCCCCGGGGACCGCTGCTCACCCCCGGTTTATCACGGTGAAACGAGGGGGCGCGGGCCCTACGCTCCCGGGCATGACCACGCCCTCGTACCCTCCCAAGCCGTCGCCCGGTGACCGCATAGGCGTCGTCTCGCCCTCCGACGGCCTGCCCGAGCTCTTCCCGCGCCCCTACGAACTGGGCCTGGAACGGCTGCGCGAGGGGTACGGCCTCGAACCGGTCGAGTACCCGACGACCCGGAAGATGGGGGCCACTCCCCGGGAACGGGCCGACGACATCCACGCGGCCTTCGCCGACCCGTCGGTCAAGGCGGTCATCGCGTCGATCGGCGGCGACGACCAGATCACCGTCCTGCCGCTGCTGGACCGGGAGTTGCTGCGGGCCAACCCGAAGCCCTTCTTCGGGATGAGCGACAACACGAACCTGCTCGCGTTCCTGTACAACGCCGGAGTGGTCGCCTACCACGGCGCGAGCGTGATGTGCGAACTGGGCCGCCCCGGAGCCATGCACCCGCGGACCGCCGACTCCCTGCGGGCGGCACTGTTCACCTCGGGCCCGTACGAACTGCGGCCCGCCGAGCACTGGAACGACGTCAACCGCGACTGGGCCGACCCGGCGACCTTCGAGGCGGAACCGTCGACCCGGCCGGGCACCGGATGGACCTGGCTGGGCGCCGACCGCGTGGTGGAGGGCCGGGCCTGGGGCGGCAACCTGGAGATCCTCTCCTGGCTGCTGATGGCCGACCGGGAGGTGTCGCACGACCTGTCCGTGTACGACGGCGGCGTGCTCTTCCTGGAGACCTCGGAAGAGCTGCCGAGCGGCACGGAGGTCTTCCGGATCCTGCGCGGCATGGGCGAGCGCGGCCTGCTGCGGCGCTTCCCGGCGCTCCTGATGGGCCGCGCGAAGACCTGGTCCTTCGAGCACCCCAACAGTCCGGAGGAGGGCGCACGGTACGCCGCCGAGCAGCGCGAGGCCGTGCAGATGGCGCTGAGCGCGTACGCCCCGGACACGCTGGCCGTCTTCGACGTGGACTTCGGGCACACGGATCCGCAACTGGTCATTCCCTACGGGGGTACCGTCCGCGTCGACGGCCCCGCCCGGCGCATCACGGTCACCTACTGACACAGGGACGTGCCCCCGCACGCCCCCGTAACCACCGGTCACCGTGGGTAGTTGACGCGGCATGCACGACGTACGCACCGTAAGGGCGCCCTCCATGCTGCGGCTCGGGGCCGCCTCGCTCGCCGGGACAGCGATCGAGTTCTACGATTTCTTCGCCTACGGAACGGCGGCTGCCCTGGTCCTGGGACCGCTGTTCTTCCCGACCTTCTCACCGGTGGCCGGGACTCTGGCGGCCTTCGTGACCTTCGGAGTGGGGTTCGTGGCCCGGCCGCTGGGCTCGGTGCTGTTCGGGCACATCGGGGACCGGCACGGACGCCGGCCGGTCCTCGTCGCCTCCCTGCTGCTGACCGGCGCCTCCACGGTCGCGGTCGGCTGCGTGCCGACGTACGGCACGATCGGCGTGGCCGCGCCCCTGTCGCTGCTGCTCCTGCGCTTCCTGCAAGGGCTGGGGCTCGGCGGGGAGTGGGGCGGGGCGGTGCTGCTGACGGCCGAGCACGCGCCCGCCGGGCGGCGCGCGCTGTGGTCGAGCTTCCCGCAGGTGGGGCCCTCTCTGGGTTTCCTGCTGGCCAATGGCCTGATGCTGGCGCTGTCGGCGGCATTGTCGGACGCCCAGTTCGCGCAGTGGGGGTGGCGTGTGCCGTTCTGGGCTGCCGGGGTGCTGGCCGTGGCCGGGCTGTGGCTGCGCTCCTCGCTGGTGGAGAGTCCCCGGTTCCTGGAGATCGAGGACCACGCGCGCGTACCGCTCGTCGAGGTCGTACGGCACCACTGGCGGCTGGTGCTGCTGACGGCCGGCGCGCTCGCGGTCGGCTACGCGGTGTTCTACGCCGTGACGACCTGGTCCCTGGCCTACGCGACGGAACGGCTGGGAGTGAGCCGCATCGTCATGCTGACCTGCGTCATGGCCGCCGTGGCGGTGAAGGGGGCGCTCACCCCTGTGATGGCGCTGCTCGGCGACCGGTTCGGGCGGCGGCCCCTGTGCCTGGCGGGCTGTACGGCGACCGCGCTGTGGATGTTCCCGATGGTCGCGCTCCTGGCGACCGGTGCCCCCGCGCTCATGTTCCTCGGCTTCCTCGGGGCGCTGCTCGCGTTCATCACCATGTTCGCGGTGATCGCCGCGTACCTGCCGGAACTGTACGAGCCGAGGGTGCGCTGCACCGGCGCCGCGGTCGGCTACAACCTCGGCGGGGTACTCGGCGGCGCCCTCACGCCCATCGTGGCCACCACACTCGCCGAGCACTCGGGGCGGGTGCCCTGGGGCGTGGGCGCCTATCTGACCGGGGTCGCGCTGTTCAGCCTCGGGTGCTTCGCGCTGCTGCCCGAGACGCGTCCGGTGCCGGCGGTCGGGGCGGTGGAACCGGTCGCCGGCCGACCGGCTACGGGTTGATCGCCAACTCCAGGTAGGCGGCGAACAGCACCAGGTGGACGCCTCCTTGCAGCGGTGTGGCCCGGCCCGGCACCACCGTCAGCGAGCTGACCACCACCGTCAGGGCGAGCAGCACCATGTGGATCGCGCTCAGGCCGAGAACGAGCGGACCGGAGAGCCAGACGGAGGCGAGGGCGACGGCGGGGATGGTGAGGCCGATGCTGGCCATGGCCGAGCCGAGGGCGAGGTTGAGGCTGGTCTGCACGCGGTCACGGCGGGCCGAGCGGACGGCGGCGATCGTCTCGGGCAGCAGCACGAGCAGAGCGATGATCACACCGACGACCGCCTGGTTCAGTCCGGCGGCCGCCACGCCGGACTCGACGGTGGGCGACACCCCCTTGGCCAGTCCGACCACGCCGACCAGGGCGAGGCCGAGCAGGGCCAGACTGAGCCACGCGGTACGGGCGGTCGGCACGTCGGCGTGGTCCGTCTCGATCACCCCGCCCTGCCGGGTGATCGGCAGGAAGTAGTCGCGGTGCCGCACGGTCTGCGTGGCGACGAACAGTCCGTAGAGGATCAGCGAGGACAGCGCGGCGAAGGTCAACTGCACGGAGGAGAACTCCGGGCCGGGCTTGCTGGTGGTGAACGTCGGCAGCACGAGGCTGAGGGTGGCCAGGGTGGCCACGGTCGCGAGGGCGGCACCGGTGCCCTCGGGGTTGAAGACCGCCGTGCCGTGCCGCAGCGAGGCGGCCAGCAGGCACAGGCCGACGACGCCGTTGCAGGTGATCATCACGGCCGCGAAGACCGTGTCCCTGGCCAGCGTCGCGCTCTTGGCGCCGCCGTCGGCCATGAGGGTGACGATCAGGGCGACCTCGATGATCGTCACGGCTATGGCGAGGACGAGGGAACCGAAGGGTTCACCGACGCGATGGGCGACCACCTCGGCGTGGTGCACCGCGGCCAGCACGGACCCGGCGAGAACCACGGTGACCAGCGCGACGACCGCGCCGGGCAGATCCCTGCCCCAGGTCAGGGCGAGGAGGACGACCGCGAGAACTGGCACGAGGAACGTCCACTGGATGGTGAGCGACCTGAGCCGAGCGATCATGCGGTGATGGTGGCAGAGGTGTACACGGTTCGCATTCCAGTCCTTTCGTCACCGGGGGCCGGTGCCGACGCGGCGCGGACCCCCGGCGGACCGGGTGTGCAGCGCGTCGGTTACCCAAACTCGCTCATGTCCACCACGTCGCAGTCGGTGAAGGACGGCGGCCGGGTGCACAGGGCGGTCATCTGCTCGGCGAATTTGCTTGTCTCGGGATCGTCGTTGTTGCGCATGGCCTCCTCGTACGAGTCGAACTCGATCACCGCGAGATAGCGGCCCGGCTGGTTGCGGTCCCCGAGGACGAGGCGGCGGGTGGGACCGTTCTCGCGGCTTGCGGAGCGCTTCTCCATGTCGTCGGAAAGCTGCCTCATCTCCTCGATGCGGTCGGTCTCGAACTCGATGATCTGGACGAACTTCACGGACGCCTCCGCCGGGCAACGGCGCCCCCGGGCCGGGGACACGCTCAGCACCCAACGAAGCACCGGGAGCGATGGTCGGCAATGCGCCACGCACCGCTCCCCGTGCTGGTTGTCGCTACGTCCGACGTGGTCAGGCGTCGATGCTGTCCTTCGGAGCGCTCTCGCCGCCTGACTGCGCCGTCCCGAGCGCCGCCTGCTTCCTGGACGCCATGAGACTGGTGACGGTGGTGACGGCCAGGACCGCACAGATCACGCCGAGCGAGACCGGGATGCTGATCTCCGGGACGTGCACCCCGGACTCGTGCAGCGCGTGGAGCACCAGCTTCACGCCGATGAAGCCGAGAATGACGGACAGGCCGTAGGAGAGGTGGACCAGCTTCTTCAGCAGGCCGCCGATGAGGAAGTACAGCTGGCGCAGGCCCATCAGGGCGAATGCGTTCGCGGTGAAGACGATGTACGGATCCTGCGTCAGGCCGAAGATCGCGGGGATCGAGTCCAGAGCGAACAGCACGTCCGTCGTACCTATCGCGAGCATCACGACGAGCATCGGCGTCATGACGCGCTTGCCGTTCTGCTGGATCCACAGCTTGGTGCCGTGGTAGCGGTCGGCCACGCCGAACTTGCGCTCGGCCGCCTTGAGCAGTTTGTTCTCCTCGTACTCCTCGTCCTCCTCGTCGGCCCGGGCCTCCTGGATGAGCTTCCAGGCGGTCCAGATCAGGAAGGCACCGAAGAGGTAGAAGACCCACGAGAAGCTGCCGAGGATCGCTGCTCCGGCGGCGATGAAGACGGCCCGCAGGACCAGGGCTATGAGCACTCCGACGAGCAGCACCCGCTGCTGGTACTGCGAGGGCACGGCGAACTTCGCCATGATCAGGACGAAGACGAAGAGATTGTCGACACTCAGCGACTTCTCGGTGATGAAGCCGGCGAAGAACTCTCCGGCGGGCTGTCCGCCGCCGAAGACGAGCAGGCCGACGCCGAACAGCCCGGCCAGGGCGATCCAGACGACGGTCCAGATCCCGGCTTCCTTGATGGACACGTCATGGGGCTTGCGCCCGATGAAGAAGTCGACCGCGACGAGAGCGGCGAGGCCGACGATGGTCAGGACCCACAGGGTGGCGGAAACTTCCACTGTGCCTCCGGCAGTACGTAACGGCAAAGGGTCAGCGTCATCGCTGTCGGAGGTCTCTTCCACCCGCGATGGGCCGACGCCCCGGGATCTCGTCCGATCCGTATTGACGGGTACGCCGCAGTCAGGGAGTACTCCCCTCCGTACGGAAGACAGTACCCCAATCACCAAGGAAGAGTAAAGCGATTGGCAAAGAAATGATCAAAATCCCAGCTCAGATGCGCTTTACCTATGCTTGGGAGAAGCTGCCGCCACCTTGCTGAGCACGTGGTGGAGCACCTCGCTGCCGGGCGGCACGAGCGAAGGCTCGTACGTCCAGGCATGGCCGACCCAGGGATCCGCGAGATGGTCGTCGGGCAGCGGAGTGAGTCGCATGAGGGAACGCCACAACGGGTCGAGCAAAGGGCCGTAGGCGGCGGCGTCCTCGCGGTCGGCGACCATCAGCAGGTGCACGCCGACGGCCGGGCCCTCGTCCGCGAGGTAACGCAGTGCGGTCACGGCCCGGTCGTCGAAGCCGTGCGGGAAGTCGGTCACGATCAGCAGCTGCCGGGCCGTGTCCAGACCGGGCGGCAGTGCTTCGGTGGCGCCACCGCGCACCGCCATCTGCACCAGGTCGACGCGCTGGATGAGGTGCTCCAGGACGCCCGTCACTCCCGCGGCACCTGCCGCCGGCGGAGCGGCGAGGACACCGCTGCGCACCAACGGGAACAGCGCCTGGGCCGCCGAACCGGCCGGATCGATCACCTGGACGCCGAATTCCCCCGCCGGGTGTACGGCGAGCAGCCGGGTCGCGAGGGCCACCGCCGTCTCCATGGCCAGGTGCCGCAGCTCGTCCGGCTCGGTGACCGTGCCGTCGGGTGCCGTCACTCGGCCGCTGTCGATCCACAGGCCGCGCTCCAGCGGCAGCCGGACCAGCATCGGGACGCGCAGCGGGGCGCTCTCGGGCAGGTGGAGTTCGCCCAGGCGCAGGGCGAGCGGCGGCTCCGCCGGGACCTGGTAACCGTGCCAGACGGGGTTGTCCCAGCCGGCGTAGGCCGGCGGGAGGGCGGGCTCGACGACCTCGGCCTCAAAGGTGAGCTGGACGAGGTCGCGGTCGAGGGCCGCCTGTGCCTGGTCGACGAGCTCGTCGCGCTTGGTGCGGGCCGCCTCGCGTGCCGCGTCGCCCGCCGAACCGAGCCGGTTGCGCGGGTCGGACAGGACCCGGTCGAGCTCCTTCTCCAGGCGCGAGTCGGCGAAGTCGACCGCGCTGCGGTAGGCGGCCGTGGTGCGGGCCAGGTCCTCGAACATGCCCCAGACCTGGTTGTACAGCCGTTCGTCCATGGACCAGCCGACCGCGTCGCCCGCGACCGGCACCGCGGGCTGACCCGACGGGGCAGGGGGCGGCTCGGGTGCGGGAGCCGGCGGGGCCGCGTGGCGCCCGGGATGCGTGTAGTCGACGGGGCCGCCGGAGGGCCCGGACGGGTCGGCGCCGACGGCCGGCGTCTGCCCGTCGTAGGGTCGCGGGGGCCACGGCGGTACCGCCTCCGGGACGCCCTGGGGTGCCGGGCCCGGCGGGTCGAAGCCGGGCGCGGGAGTCGTCGCCTGCCGCGAACGGTCCCCGTCCGCCGTATGCGGCTCGGGCGCCGGTATGGAACGGGCCAGGCCTCGCGCCACCGCCTCCTGGATGCTGCCGGCGAGTTCGTCGGCCTGAGGCAGGCCCTGGTCGGTGAGGAGCGCGGCGAGGCCGCCGGCGTAACCCTGGCCGACGGCACGCACCTTCCAGGCGTCCTGTCTGCGGTACAGCTCCAGGGCGACGACGGCCGATTCCGCGTCCAGGCCGGTGATCGTGTAGCGCGCGACCTGAGTGCCGTCGAGGTCGGTGACGACGACGGTGGGGGTGTCGACGGCGCCGAAGCGGAGCGGCCCGCCCGTCCCCGTCGGCAGGGCCAGCAGCACGTCGACACGGTGCACGTGCTCGGGCATGGCGGCCAGGTCCACCGCGAGACGGTGTTCGGCGGCCGCCTGGCGGGACACCTCCAGGCCGGGCAGGGTGGGGGCGCCCGGGTGGGCGACCCACTCGACGCCCTGCACCTTGCCGCTGTCGTCGCCGAGCGTGGCCCCGGCCACGACCGGTGCCCCGGCCATGATCCGGATCTCCAGCCGGACCTGCGAGAGCGGGTGGTTCTGCCCCCGCACCAGCTCGGCCGTCATCGCCTGTCCCCCCTGGTCGTATGTCGTGCGCAGGTCGTCGAGCTCGCTACAGGTGCGGCAGGATCGCCGGCATCAGGTCCTGGAAGGTACGGCCGTTGGACGGGGTGCCCAGGGCGGTCATCGTCCAGCCCGAACCCGACCGGTGCACCTTGGCCATGATCTGGGCGGTGTACGCCCCACCGCCCGCCAGCGTGTAGCGGGCCAGCTCCTGGCCGTTGGTCTCGTCGACCAGACGGCAGAAGGCGTTCTGCACTTCCTGGAAGGTCTGGCCGGTGAAGGAGTTGACGGTGAAGACGATCTGGTCGATGTGGACCGGGACGCGTTGCAGGTCGACGAGGATGGCCTCGTCGTCGCCGCCCTGGCCCACACCGCCGACGAGGTTGTCGCCGGTGTGCCGCACGGATCCGTCGTCGCTGACCAGGTGGCGGAAGAACACGACGTCGACGGGCTGCTTGTCGGCGAACAGCACCGCGGAGGCGTCCAGGTCGATCTCCCGGGTGCGCGAGCCGAACAGACCGCGTCGGGGAGCCGCCTGCCAGCCGAGACCCATGCGAACCGCGGTCAGGCTGCCCCCGTCCTTCTTCTCCAGGCTGATGGCCTGACCCTTGGTCATGTTGACGGTCACGGCGGTGTCCCCTCTCGGATTTCCCCTGTTGCCGCAGTGCGCGCGGTTGACCAAGACCCTACGCAGGGGCGCTGACAGTGCCGACCCCCGGCCCGCGCTTTGTGTCGGTGTTGCAACACACCGCACTCCACGCGGGCATCGGGGCCGGTCGAGGCGGCCCGGGCTCAGGACAGGCCCGCCTCCTTCATCTGGCGCAGCTCCTTCTTCATCTCGGAGACCTCGTCACGCAGCCGGGCCGCGATCTCGAACTGGAGATCCGCGGCGGCGGCGCGCATGCGCTCGGTCATCTCCTCGATCTGCTCGGCGAGTTCGGCCGCGGGACGGTCGGTGGGCACCGCGTCCTTGGCCTTGCCCTTCGCGGACTTGCCGGCCTTCGCGCCCTTGGCCGCCTTGTCGCCGAGCGCCGGCACCGGGGCCTTGGCGGCCTTGCCGTCCTTCAGCTTGCGGTAGCCGGAGCCGAGCAGCTGTTCGGTGTCGACCTCCTCGCGGGCGATCTGGGCGACGATGTCGTTGATCTTCTTGCGCAGTGGCTGCGGATCGATGCCGTTGGCCTTGTTGTAGGCGACCTGCTTCTCCCGGCGGCGGTTGGTCTCCTCGATGGCCCGCTCCATCGCCGGGGTGATCTTGTCGGCGTACATATGGACCTCGCCGGAGACGTTGCGCGCCGCGCGGCCGATGGTCTGGATCAGCGAGGTGCCGGAGCGCAGGAAGCCCTCCTTGTCGGCGTCCAGGATCGCCACCAGGGACACCTCGGGCAGGTCGAGGCCCTCGCGGAGGAGGTTGATGCCGACCAGGACGTCGAACTCGCCGGAGCGCAGCTCGCGCAAGAGCTCGACGCGGCGCAGCGTGTCGACGTCGCTGTGCAGATAGCGCACCTGGATGCCGAGCTCCAGGAAGTAGTCCGTGAGGTCCTCGGCCATCTTCTTGGTGAGCGTGGTGACCAGGACGCGTTCGTCCTTCTCCGTGCGCTTGCGGATCTCGTGCACCAGGTCGTCGATCTGGCCCTCGGTGGGCTTGACCACGACCTCCGGGTCGACCAGGCCCGTGGGGCGGATGATCTGCTCCACGACGCCGTCCCCGCGCGACAGCTCGTAGTTGCCCGGGGTCGCCGACAGGTAGACGGTCTGGTCGATGCGTTCCTGGAACTCCTCCCACTTCAGGGGGCGGTTGTCCAGCGCGGAGGGCAGCCGGAAGCCGTGGTCGACCAGGGTGCGCTTGCGGGACGCGTCGCCCTCGTACATGGCGCCGATCTGCGGGACCGTGACGTGCGACTCGTCGATGACGAGCAGGAAGTCGTCCGGGAAGTAGTCCAGCAGGGTGTTGGGCGGCGAGCCGGGCGAACGGCCGTCGAAGTGCATCGAGTAGTTCTCCACGCCGGAGCAGCTGCCGATCTGGCGGAGCATCTCGAGGTCGTACGTGGTACGCATCCTCAGGCGCTGGGCCTCCAGGAGCTTGCCCTGCTTCTCCAGCTCGGCCAGGCGCTCCCCCAGCTCCTTCTCGATGTCGTTGACGGCCCGCTCCATGCGCTCGGGGCCGGCCACGTAGTGGGACGCGGGGAAGACGTACAGCTGCTGGTCGTCGCTGATGATCTCGCCGGTGAGCGGGTGGAGCGTGGAGAGCGCCTCGATCTCGTCGCCGAACATCTCGATGCGGACGGCCAGCTCCTCGTACACCGGGAAGATCTCGATGGTGTCGCCGCGGACCCGGAAGGTGCCGCGGGAGAAGGCCAGGTCGTTGCGCGTGTACTGGATGTCCACGAAACGGCGCAGCAGCTCGTCCCGGTCCATCTCGTCGCCGACCCGGAGGGGGACCATCCGGTCCACGTACTCCTGCGGGGTGCCCAGGCCGTAGATGCAGGACACCGAGGCGACCACGACGACGTCGCGGCGGGTGAGCAGCGAGTTGGTCGCCGAGTGGCGCAGTCGCTCGACCTCCTCGTTGATCGAGGAGTCCTTCTCGATGTAGGTGTCCGACTGCGGGACGTAGGCCTCGGGCTGGTAGTAGTCGTAGTACGAGACGAAGTACTCGACGGCGTTGTTCGGGAGAAGCTCGCGGAACTCGTTGGCCAGCTGGGCGGCCAGCGTCTTGTTCGGCGCCATCACGAGCGTGGGGCGCTGGAGCTTCTCGATCATCCACGCGGTGGTGGCGGACTTGCCGGTGCCGGTCGCGCCGAGCAGGACGACGTCCTTCTCACCTGCCTCGATGCGTCGGGCCAGCTCGGCGATGGCCGTCGGCTGGTCGCCGCTGGGCTGGTAGGAGCTGACGACCTCGAAGGGCGCCACCGTGCGTTCGATGTGGGAAACGGGCCGCATGGAGTCAACCGTACGACCCCGCACTGACAACGGGGGCTGATCAGCGGTTCTGCGGGGTGCGGGAGCTTCGGTGCCCCTGCGGGCGGACCGGGCGCGGCGACGGGCGGCGGTCCAGGTGGGCCACGGCGCCGGCCGGGACGCCCGGCTTGTGCTCGACGCGGGTCCAGTCGGGCTTGCCCATGACCATCAGCGGGTCGAACATCACGACGACACCCGCGAGGAGGAGGAAGGCGAGGGGGCCGATCAGCATGGGCGCGAGCAGAGCGGCGGGCGACTCGCCCCCGGGCGTCCCGGAGGTACCGTGCAGGTGGACGCTGAGGGCGGCCATGCCGGTGTAGTGCATGCCGCTGACCGCGAGGCCCATGACGAGGCTCGCGCCCACGCTCCACAGGAATCCCCGGACCTGACCGGCGGCCCACAGGGCGGCGGTGGCGGCCACGACGGCTATCACCACCGAGGCGGCGACGGTGAGGGTGTTGTACTCGAGCTTGCCGTTCAGACGCATGCCCGCCATGCCGAGGTAGTGCATCGACGCGACGCCCAGACCGGTGATCGTGCCGCCGGTGAACAGGGCCGTGCCGGTGGCTCCCCGGTAGCCGACGATGAAGATCCCGACGCCGACCATGACGATGGCGAGACCGAGGCTCGCGTACGTCATCGGTTTGTCGTAGTGGACCGGCGTCTCCTTGACGCTGAAGCCCATCATCGCGACGAAGTGCATGGTCCATATGCCGGAGCCGATCGCGGCCGAGCCGAGGGCCAGCCAGGCGGGACGCCAGGAGTGGGCCACCAGCATCGAGCGCGTGGTGCAGCGCAGACCGAGGGCACCGCCCAGGCACGCCATCAGATAGGCCACCAACGGGGTGACGACCCCGTAGCTGAAACCGTCGATTGTGCCTTGCATGTGCGGCTGCCCTCCCGCCCTCTTGCGTCCCGGAATGTATGACGAGCGCCCCCGCCCAGGACCGCTCCGGCGGCCAGGGGTGTCGCTGAGAGTATGACCCCCACCGGAATGGTCGAACGATTTTCCGGCAAAGAAACACACCCTTGCCCCACTTGTGCGGCACCCGTGAGCGGACTTGGGCAAGTCCATTCAATCCGTGGCCATCACACACCCCACCACTGTTGACCCTCTGCTGTCAGGCTGATGCTGTCCGCATTCGTTGGCTTCCGCCGGGTATTCATCGGTATCAGTCGGTATCCGTCGGCATCCGCCTCGACGCGAGGAGTACGCATGCACGCGCGCGCAGTCGCCGCCACGACCACCGCACTCCTGGGGGCTGCCACCCTGCTGACCCCCACCTCCCACGCCCGGACGGACGACATCGGCGGGCACCCCGAGGTCATCGCCCACCGGGGCGCCTCCGCCTACGCTCCGGAGAACACCCTGCCCGCCATCGACAAGGCGGCCGGCCTGGGCTTCTCCTGGGTCGAGAACGACGTCCAGCGCACCAGGGACGGCGAACTGGTCGTCATCCACGACGACAGCCTCGCCCGCACCACGAACGTCGAGGACGTCTTCCCCGGCCGGGCGCCCTGGAAGGTGAAGGACTTCACGGCCGCCGAGATCGCCCGCCTGGACGCGGGCAGCTGGTTCAGCCGCACGTACAGGGGCACGCGCGTGCCCACGCTGAAGGAGTACATGCGCCGGGTCGAGCACAACCACCAGAAGCTGCTTCTGGAGATCAAGAACCCCGAGCTGTACCCGGGCATCGAGGGGCAGACCCTGAAGCTCCTGAGCAACGAGGGCTGGCTGGACCACGGGCACCAGGGACGGCTGATCGTGCAGAGCTTCAGCGCGGACAGCCTGCGCATCGTCCACGACCTGAAGCCCGGTGTCACGACCGGCTTCCTCGGCACGCCGTCGGTGGGCAGCCTCCAGCGGTACGCGGGCTTCGCCGACCTGATCAACCCCTCGTACGGATCGATCTCCGCCGGCTACGTCACCGTGGTGCACATGTTCGACGGACCGCACGGCAGGCCCATGGGTGTGTTCGCCTGGACCGTCGACGACGCGGTCACCGCCCGGAACGTGGCCCACTACGGAGTCGACGGCCTGATCACGAACCGGCCCGACGTGGTGCGGGCGGCGCTGGACGGGTCCTGAGCCCGCGGCCGGTGGCCGGGGCGTTGTCAGTGGCGGGTCGTACCGTGGGGCGCATGGACAGCCATGGGCAGTACGAGCAGCGGGTCGTGTGGGCCGTCGTCGGCACCGACATCGGTCCCCTGCTGCTGGCGGCGACCGGCGACGGCCTGGTCAACGTCGTGTTCCACGCCACCGACACGGTGCGTGAGCGGGCACTGGAGCGGCTGGCGGCCCGGCTGGGCACCGAGCCCGTCGAGGCGCCCGGCTCCCCCCTGCTGGCCGAGGCGACACACCAGATGCGGGCGTATTTCGCGGGTGAGCGGCACGCCTTCGAGCTGCCGCTGGACTGGTCGCTGATATCCGGCTTCAACCGGCAGGTGCTGCGCGAGCTGGCCTCCGCCGTCCCGTACGGCACGGTCGTCGGGTACGGCGACCTGGCCGGGCGGGTGGGACAGCCGGGCGCGGCGCAGGCGGTGGGGGCGGCGATGGGTGCCAATCCGCTGCCGGTCGTCGTGCCGTGCCACCGGGTCGTCGAGAGCGACGGCGGCATCGGCGGGTTCGGGGGCGGGCTGGAGACCAAGCGCAAGCTGCTCGCCCTGGAGGGCGTGCTGCCCGAGCCGCTGTTCTGACGGCCCGGGGCGGCCCAGGGTGGCCCGGGGTTGCGGTCACTCGTAGTGCCGGGCCTCGAAGACGTTGCCGTCGGGGTCGCGGAAGTAGAAGCTGCGCCTGGCCTTGCCGCGGGCGCCGTAGGAGTCGTGCGCGATCTCGGACACCGGGACGGCGCGTTCCTCGAGCCGGGCACGGAGCGCGTCGAACGCGTCCGACGGCAGGGAGAGGCAGACGTGGTTGACGGGGTGGCCCGCGCTGTCGGCGGAGCCGGGGAGCATGTTCATGCGCTCGGCGAGAGTGTGGGGCGCTAGGTCGAGGATGGTCTCCTCGTTGACCCGCACCGAGGGGAAGGAGACCGTCTCCGCGGTGAACTCGGCGACTCTGATCGGTTCGAGGCCGACCGCTTTCTCGTAGAAGTCGGCCGCGGCGGCCGGATCGCTGACCCATAGGACGACGTGGTCGAGACGTGTGCTGTTGTCGGTCATACGGCCAAGGCTGGTGGTGGCCACCACAGACCGCAAGCGTTTAGCCGGGCGCCCGGCCCGCCAGAGATGAGGGAAGAGCGGACTGACAGGAGGCAGGCACGTGGTGCTGGTGGTTTCCGAGGAAGTACGTGAGGCGTTCGACGCGCGTCGGCCCGTGGTGGCGCTGGAGTCCACGATCATCGCGCACGGGCTGCCGCGCCCGCGCAACTTGCAGGTGGCCTTGGAGCTGGAGGAGGCGGTACGGCAGGAGGGTGCCGTACCCGCGACGATCGCCGTGCTGGACGGGCAGCCTCATATCGGCCTCGGCAAGGAGCAGTTGGAGCGGGTCGCGAACGAGGACGGGATCCGCAAGCTGGGCCACCGGGATCTGCCGCTCGCGGTGGCGGCCGGGGCGAGCGGGGCGACCACGGTGTCGGCGACCGCACTGCTGGCGGCCCTGGCGGGCGTCCGGGTGTTCGCGACGGGCGGGCTGGGCGGTGTGCACCGGGAGTGGACGCTCACGCAGGACGAGTCCGCCGACCTGGGGCTGCTGGCGCGCACGCGCATAACGGTGGTGTGCGCGGGGGTGAAGTCGATCCTGGACGTGCCGGCCACCCTGCAACGTCTGGAGACGCTGGGTGTGGCCGTCGCCGGTTACGGCACGGACCGCTTCCCCGGCTTCTACCTCTCCGACTCCGGGCACCCCGTCGACTGGACGCTGGAGACCCCCCAGCAGGTGGCGGAGGTCATGCGGGCGCAGGACGGCCTCCGCGGGCCGGCGTCGGCGCTGATCGTCGCCAATCCCGTCCCGGAGGAGGAGCAGCTCGACCCGGAACTGCACGCGCGTGTGCTGGCCGACGCGCTGCGCGCCTGCGAGGAGGAGGGCGTCACCGGCCAGGCGGTCACACCGTTCCTGCTCGACTATCTGGTCAGGCACACGGACGGGGCCTCGCTGAACGCCAACCTCGCGGCGGTGGGCGGCAACGTCCGGCTGGCGGCGCGGATCGCGGCGGCGTGGGCGCGGGGGTGACGGCGGACGCCGGGGGCCAGGCGCGCGGCGGTGGGGCGTTGCTGGTGGTCGGCGACGTCGTCACTGACGTCGTCGCCCGGCACCGGGGGCCGCTCGCGGCAGGCACCGACACGGTGGCCGCGATCCGGACGCTGCCGGGTGGCGCCGGCGCCAATGTGGCCTGCTGGGCCGCCCACACGGGCTGTGCGGACGTACGGCTGCTGGGACGGGTGGGCATGGAAGCGGCGGCCTGGCACGAACGGGAGCTGGTCGCGGCCGGAGTGCGGCCGCGGCTCGTCATCGACCCGGAGGCGGCCACCGGGACGGTGGTCTGCCTGGTCGACACGGGGGCGTCGGCCGAGCGTACGTTCCTCACGGACAGCGGCGCGTCGCTGCGGCTGGAGCCCGCCGACTGGTCCGACGCGCTGCTGGACGGGGTCGCCCGGCTGCATCTGTCGGGCTATCTGCTGTTCTCCGAGCCGAGCCGGGCACTTGCGGCGGTGGCCCTGGAGGCGGCGCGGGCCCGTGGTGTGCCCGTGAGCCTGGATCCGGCGTCGGCGGGTTTCCTCGCGCGGCTGGGGGTGGGCCGGTTCCTCGCCTTCGCCGAACGGCTGGACGTGCTGCTGCCCAGCCGGGACGAGGCGGCCCTGCTGACGGGGTTGCCGGATCCGGTGGACGCGGCGGCCAAGCTGAGCCGCCATGTTCCGCTGGTGGTGGCGAAGGCGGGCGCGGACGGTGCGTTGGTGGCCCGGTCCGGCGCCCTGCTGGCCCGGGTCCCGGCCGCGCAGGCGTCGCCGAGGGACACCACGGGCGCCGGGGACGCCTTCACCGGCGCGTTCCTCGCCTCGCTCCTCGCGGGCGCGGCCCCCGAGGAGGCGGCGGTCGCGGGCTGCCGGGCGGGGGCTCGGGCGGTGGAACGGGTGGGCGGCAGGCCGTCGGCGCCCGGGTGACGGCGCCGGCCCGGCCCGGAGGGAACTGACCGGGGACGCTCTACGCCTTCCGCCCCCACGCCGAGATCATCGGTGCCGTGGCCAGGTCCATGGAGCCGGCGGCGATGTTGGACAGGTGCCGGTCGATGTCCTCGTCGGTGGCCAGCCCCGCGGTCACGAGCCGCTCGCGGATCTGGCGCACGGTGGCGGACTCCAGGACGGCGCAGGCGGGTGAGGCGATGGGGAAGTAGGCGTCGGCCTGCACGTCGCGCAAGCCGGCCTCGCGCAGCAGGCGGGGAAGCTTGCGGCCGTAGGACAGGTCGGCACCGCGGTCGGCGAGCAGCTTGCGGAAGCCGTGCCGCAGCCGGTTGGCGAGCTGTTGCGCGGGGCCGTGCTCGTCGGGGCAGAGCAGGGGCTGTAGGGCGGGATCGGCGTCCTCGATCAGGAGCCGTCCGCCGGGCCGCAGCGCCTCGACCATCGACCGGAGCGCTCTCTCCCGGTCCGGCACATGGACGAGGACGAGCCGGGCGTGCACCAGGTCGAAGCCCTCCCCCGGCGGCTCCTCGGCGCCGACGTCGTGGACGAGCGCCTCCACCGGGGGGCGGGCGGCCGCGGCGACCCGCGAGATGTCGATGTCCGTGGCGACCACCCTGCCGGCGGGGCCGACCTTCTCCGCCAGCCAGGACACCACGGAGGTGCCGCCGGCTCCCACCTCCCAGCAGCGCAGGCCGGGGCCGATGCCGAGTCCTTCGAGATGACGGAAGGTCGTGGGGTCGAAGAGGGTGGCGAAGGCGTCGAAGCGCTGTCCCGCCTCGTCCTGCCGGTTGTCGAGGAGATACCCGTCGGACGGCGTCGAATCGGATGGCGTCATACCGAGATCATCCAATGTTTCGTCCACAGGCGGGAACCAAGCGGAATCACCCGTTTCCACAGGCTTACCCGCTGCTCGGGCAGGACTGGCAAACTGGCTCGGCAAGGCGCGGAAGCGTTACGCGAGGGGATCCACGCAAGGAGATCCAGATGTCCATGGCAGGGAATCTGCGGAAGGTCACGGGCCTCGGCAGGGCCGGCGGCCTGCGCCGAGTGGCGCGGCTGGCCCGGCGGCGGCCGAAGGTCGACCTGAGTCACCCCGCGCGCTCCCCGCTGGGTTCCTCGGTGGTGAACTGCGTGACGTACCAGGACGGCGTCCGGGTCCCCGAGGACGGCGATCTGGTGGACATCGTGGAGCGGGTGCGCAAGAGCGGAGACGGCTTCGTCTGGCTGGGGCTGCACGAGCCGACGGACCGTGAGTTCGCGGGCCTCGCCGAGCTGTTCGACCTGCACCCGCTGGCGGTGGAGGACGCGGTCGAGGCCCATCAGCGGCCGAAGCTGGAGCGTTACGGCGAAACGCTGTTCGCGGTGTTCAAGACGGTCTGCTATGTCGAGCACGAGCAACTGACGGCGACGAGCGAGGTGGTCAACACCGGCGAGATCATGGTGTTCGTGGGCCACGACTTCGTGGTCACGGTGCGGCACGGAATGCACGGCTCCCTGGGTCCGCTGCGCGAGGAGCTGGAGTCGGATCCGCAGCAGCTCGCCAAGGGGCCGGCGGCGGTGCTGCACGCGATCGCGGACCATGTGGTCGACGACTATCTGACCGTCACGGACTCGGTGCAGGCCGACATCGACCAGGTGGAGACGGATGTGTTCGCGGAGAACGGCGCGCGGGTGGATCCGGGCCGCATCTACCAGATGAAGCGTGAACTCCTCGAACTCAAGCGGGCCGTGGCGCCGCTCGGCCGCCCGATCGAGGACCTCGCGACCAAGCCGATCCGAGTGGTCGCGCCGGAGATACAGGCCTACTTCCGCGACGTCCTCGACCATCTGATGCGGGCCAAGGAGCAGATCGCGGCCTTCGACGAACTGCTCAACTCCATCCTTCAGGCGCACCTCGCGCAGGTGACGGTCGCGCAGAACGAGGACATGCGGAAGATCACGGCGTGGGCGGCGGTGATCGCCGTGCCGACGATGGTGTGCGGGGTGTACGGCATGAACTTCGATCACATGCCGGAGCTGCACTGGCGGTTCGGCTATCCGCTCGTCATCGGTGTCATATCCGTGGCGTGTCTGGCCCTGTACCGCGGCTTCCGGCGCAACGGCTGGCTCTGAACCCGGCCGACGGGCCGGTCAGGCCGAGAAGGCCACGACCTTCGTCGGGACGATCCTGACGATCACGCGGACCTCGTCGTCCTTCTCCTCGGGCGGGTCCGTGCCGAGGTACTTGTGCGACAGCTCGTAGGGGAGCCGTTTGCCCTCGTCGGGGAGGATCTCGGCGATGCCGCGGATCTCGGCCGAGGTGTAGGGGTTCGCCAGGTCGAACACCGAGAGGCTGACGCGGGGGTCGCGGCGGAGGTTGCGTACCTTCTGGCGTCCGTCGACGGAGGAGAAGAGCACGGTGTCGCCCTCGCGCTTGATCCAGACCACCGAGTTCTGCGGTGCCCCGTCGGGGCCGAGTGTGGCGACGCCGGCGAAGTTCCTGCCGTCGAGGAGGGTGCGGACGGAGTCGTCGAAGGAGACGCGATCGTCTGTGGAGATCGTCATGGCGCCAGCATAATTAAATGCACGCGCATATAAAAGGGTTCACGGGAAGACGCCCCGCCCAGCTGCCGTGGCCGGTCAGCCGTTCCACGCCGGATGCCGGGGGTCGTCGGCGCGCACCAGGACGTCGGCGGTCTCGGCGGGGTCGGTCTCGGCCGTGTAGCGCTCGAAGGCGGGGAGCGTCCAGTGGTCGGCCTCGGGGGTGCGGCGCCGCAGGGCGCCCGGAGAGAGGAGGACATGGACGGTCAGGTCGAAGGGGAACCAGTGGCGCAGGAGGAGGGGGCCGTGCAGCAGCAGAAGGCCGCCGGGCGGGAGTTGGACGTGGGGGCTGCGGGTGGCCCGGTCGGTGGCGGGATCCCACAGGTCGGGCAGGACACGGCCGGTGCCGCCGGCTTCGAGCGGGCCGAAGACCTCGCGCCACAGGGCACCGGTGTCGAACCATCCGCTGTAGTACGACTCCACGTCCCGCCTGCCGTGCTCCAGCCGCAGCGAGGCCGGGCGCAGGAAACCCTCCGTCCCCACCACCAGCGAGGGGCGACCGCGCACCCGCAGGGCCTGCGCGACGCGTTCGGCGAGGTCGCCCGGCCGGGCCGCCGGGGCCCCGTCGAAGGCGACACGCGGCCAGGAGCCGCCGTCGGCGGGCTTCAGCTCGGACAGCCGGTCGGCGAGCAGCTCACCGAGCCGGTCCCAGGTGATCGCTTCGAGTCGCACAGGGCCCATGATGCCGCGCGGCCCCACCCCCATGGCGTGCCGGCCCGGGCGCCGGGGGGAAGGAACCGAATATGGTGCGACCCGCAACTACCTCGTTCCACGCCGGACTTCTCGTCATCCAGCCGCAGCGGCGCAAACGCTGTGCCGCGTGCCGGCGCGGGCCGCTGTCGCTGCTCGTGCTGGAGGCGGGCGTGCCACGCTGTCTCGACTGCGCGGACCTGGGACATCTGGTCTTCCTGCCGCGCGGCGACACCGCGCTGACGCGCAGGTCGCGCGAGGAGAGCACGCTGTCGGCGGTGGTGGTGCGCTTCAACCGGCGCAGGAGCCGCTACGAGCGGCAGGGCGTCCTCGTCGAGGAGGGGGCGCTGGCGCGGGCCGAGGAGCGGTGTCTGGCGGACGCCGAGGCGCGACGGCGGCGCCGGGCGCGGGACGCGCGGCACAGGGCGACCGAGGACACGCGGTTCGCGGAGGCGTTCGCGGCGGAGGTCCGGCGGCTCTTCCCGGGTTGCCCGGCCGAGCGGGCCCGGGCGATCGCCCTGCACGCCTCCCTGCGCGGCAGCGGGCGGGTCGGGCGGAGCGCGGCCGGGCGGGCGCTGACCGAGGGGGCGGTGGTCTCGGCGGTCGTGGCGTCCGTACGGCACCTGGACACGCCGTACGACCAGTTGCTGATGAGCGGGGTGCAGCGGTACGAGGCGCGACGGCGAATCGCGGCGGTCGTGGAGACGGTGCTGGGCGGGTGGCGAGCGGCCGGGATGGATGTCGGCTGAGATGGATGAGACAGGCGAGATGGGTGGGATGGGTGAGATCGGGGCAGGTGTCGGCCGGCGCATGGCGGGCCGCGGTCGTGGCGGGCGGGTGGCGGCGCCCGATTCGAGGCGGGAGGTGGTTGGCGCATGATCCACGGGCCGTACTTGGTGCTGGTCGTGCTGGGTGTACTGGGGACCGGGCTGGTGGCCGGGGTCTTCTGCGCGTTCTCGACGTTCGTGATGAGAGGGCTCGCCGCCCTGCCGCCGGCGCAGGGCGTCGCGGCGATGAACGCGATCAACGTGGCGGCGGTGACGCCGGCGTTCATGACCGTGTTCGTGGGGTCGGCGGTGCTGTGCGCCGTGATCGCCGTGGTGACCTTCGTGCTGTGGCCGGACGACGGGACGGTGGAGCTGCTGCTGGGCAGTGCGCTGTATCTGTTCGGCTCGTTCGGACTGACCGTGGTGGCGAACGTGCCGCGCAACGACACCCTGCTGCGGCTGGATCCGGGCACTGCGGAGGCGGCCGCCTACTGGCCGAGATATGTGCGCGAGTGGACCTTCTGGAACCACCTCCGCACGGTCGCCTCGGCCGCCGCCGCGCTCGTGTACGTGCTGGCTCTCACCTGAGGGAGGTCTCGGGAGGACCTCGGGAAGGCCTCGGAGAAATCTGGCCGCTGCCTGAGCGGCCCGCCGCGGTCGGCTGAGGGACCACCCGCAGTAAGCGCTGTCCACCCCTCTGCGGGCGGGGCGGAGGGGACGTAAAGTGGCCGAAAGAGTGTGCCGCCCGTTGACGCACGGCCCGTCATACGCCCGAGCAAGGAACACGGCCATGGCCGATCCCAAGGGTTTCATGAACACGCCCCGCCAGGAGTGGCCGCGCAGGCCGGTGGCGGAGCGCGTCCAGGACTGGGACGAGGTGTACGTCCCGGGAGCCCTGCTGCCCATCATCAGCAAACAGGCCGACCGCTGCATGGACTGCGGGGTGCCCTTCTGCCACGACGCCTGCCCGCTGGGGAATCTCATCCCGGAGTGGAACGACCTGGTCTCGCGCGAGGACTGGCGGGCGGCGAGCGACCGGTTGCACGCCACGAACAACTTCCCCGAGTTCACCGGGCGGCTGTGTCCGGCGCCGTGCGAGGCGGGGTGCGTGCTCGCCATCAACCAGCCGGCCGTCACCATCAAGAACGTCGAGTGTGCGATCGCCGACCGGGCCTGGGAGGAGGGTTTCGCGCCGCCACGGCCTCCGGAGCGGCTGTCCGGGCGGACCGTCGCGGTGATCGGTTCGGGTCCGACGGGGCTGGCGGCGGCCCAGCAGCTGACGCGGGCCGGGCACACCGTCGCCGTGTACGAGCGGGACGACCGGCTCGGCGGGCTGATGCGCTACGGCATCCCCGCGTTCAAGATGGAGAAGCGGCATCTGGACCGGCGGCTGGAGCAGATGCGCGCCGAGGGCACCAAGTTCCGCACGTCGACGGCGGTCGGGCGGGACGTCGACGCGGCCGAGCTGCGTGCACGGTACGACGCCGTCGTCATCGCCACGGGCGCCACGGCCTGGCGGGAACTGGACGTGCCGGGCCGGGAGTTGACCGGCATACACCAGGCGATGGAGTACCTTCCGCTGGCCGACCGGGTGTGCGAGGGCGATCTGGAGGTGTCGCCGCTGTCGGCCACCGGGAAGCACGTCGTGATCGTGGGAGGCGGTGACACGGGCGCCGACTGCCTGGGCACTGCGGTGCGGGACCGGGCCGCGTCCGTCACCCAGCTGGACATCTACGCCCAGCCGGGCGCCGAGCGCGACGAGGACACCGAGCCCTGGCCGACGTATCCGAAGATCTACCGGATGTCGGCCGCGCACGAGGAGGCGCGCGACCTGGAGACCGCGCCGGTCGCGGACGCCGACGCGCGGCTGTTCGCCGCGTCGACGCTGCGCTTCACCGGCGACGCGGACGGGCATGTGCGGTCGCTGCACCTGGTCGAGGTGGACGCGCTGCGCAGCCCGCTGCCCGGCAGCGGGCGGGACATCCCCGCCGATCTCGTCCTGCTGGCCCTCGGCTTCTCCGGGCCCGACCGCGGGGACGGCCTGATCGACCAGTTGCGGCTGGCGCTGGAGCCGCGCGGCACGATCACCCGGGACGCCGGGTTCGCGACCAACGTCCCCGGCGTGTTCGCCGCCGGGGACGCCGCGCGCGGGCAGTCGCTCATCGTGTGGGCGATCGCGGAGGGGCGGGCGGTGGCGGCGGCCGTCGACCACTATCTGACGGGGAGTTCGCGGCTGCCGTCGCCGATAGGACCGTACGACCGGCCCATGAGGGTGTGACCGTCCCGGGGTCAGCGGCGCCGCTCGTCCGTGCCGGCCACCTTGGCCGTCGACAGGGCCACCCGGTTCCAGGTGTTGATCGCGAAGATCAGGGCGAGTACGTGGGCCAGTTCGGTCTCGTCGAACTGGGCCGCCGCCTGTGCGTAGACGTCGTCGGGGACGCCGCCGTCGGCGACCAGGGTGACCGCCTCGGTGAGGGCGAGCGCGGCCTGTTCCTTCTCGGTGAAGAAGTGGCCGGCCTCGCGCCACACGGCGACCATGTGCAGCCGGTCCTCGCTCTCGCCCGCCTTGCGGGCGTCGTTCGTGTGCATGTGCAGGCAGTAGGCGCAGTGGTTGAGGTGCGAGCTGCGGATCTGGATCAGTTCGACCAGGGCGGGGTCGAGGCCCTCGCGGGCGGCGGCGTCGAAGCCGATGAGGGCGCGGAAGACCTTCGGCGCGGACTTGGCGAAGTCGAGGCGGGTGCGTCCGGTCCCGGCGGCGGTCTCGGCAGTGGTCGGGGTGGTGGTCGGGGCGGAAGCTGTGGTGTTCGTCGTCATGTCCTTCAACCTATGGGCCGGAAAGACCGGTTGTAGGGTGCATTTCCATGGCGGAATCATGGGTCAATCTGGCCGAGCGGATCGGCTCGGACCTGCATCTCGACCTCCAGGCGGAGCTGTCCGGGCCGGGCGGGCGGCGGGCCGCGCTGATCCGGGCGCTGCGCGAGGCCGTGCGCGGCGGCAGGCTGGCTCCGGGCACCCCGCTGCCGCCGTACCGCTCGCTCGCCGCCGACCTGGGCGTCGCCCGCAACACGGTGGCCGACGCCTACGCGGAACTGGTCGCCGAGGGCTGGCTGACCGCCCGCCAGGGCTCGGGCACCCGCGTCGCCGACCGGGCCGAGCCGCTGCGGCCGGCCGTACGGACGCCGCGCAAGGCACCCGCACGCGCGCGTGGACCCCGGCACGACCTCCGGCAGGGCACTCCTGACGCGTCCGCGTTCCCCCGGGCGGCCTGGGGCGCGTCGTACCGGCGGGCCCTCCAGGCAGCGCCCAGCGAGGCGTTCGGGCCGGGCGATCCCGCCGGGCGGCCGGAACTGCGGGAGGCGCTCACGGAGTATCTGGCACGCGCGCGTGGCGTGCGCACCGAGCCGGGCCGGATCGTCGTCTGCTCCGGTTTCGCGCACGCCCTCCGGCTGCTCTTCGGGCACGGGCAGAGCGGCGGCGGTGTGCTGCGCGGTCCGCTGGCGGTGGAGGCGTACGGCCTGGATTTCCACCGGCAGGTGCTCGCGACGGCCGGTGTGCGGACCGTACCGCTCCCCCTCGACGAACACGGCGCGCGAGTGGACCGGTTGGGGCGCGAACGGGCCGTGCTGCTCACGCCCGCGCACCAGTTCCCCACCGGGGGTCCGCTGCACGCGGAGCGCCGGGCCACCGTCGTCGACTGGGCACGCGCGCGTGGCGGGGTGGTGGTGGAGGACGACTACGACGGCGAGTTCCGGTACGACCGCAAGCCGGTCGGCGCGCTCCAGGGCCTCGATCCCGAGCGGGTGATCCACATCGGCTCGGTCAGCAAGAGCCTGTCGCCCGCGCTGCGGCTCGGGTGGATGGTCCTGCCGGAGCGGTACGTGGACGCCGTACTCGCGGCCAAGGGCGAGCGTGAGGCGTGGGCGAGCGTCCCGGACCAGCTGGCGCTGGCCGATTTCGTCGTCTCGGGGTCGTACGACCGTCATGTGCGGCGCATGCGGCAGCGCTACCGGCGCCGCAGGGACCGGCTGGTCGCGGCGCTCGCCGCGCACGCCCCGCACATCGGGGTCACCGGCATCGCGGCCGGGCTGCACGCGGTGCTCCGGCTCCCGCCCGGAAGCGAGCCCTCCGCCCTCAAGGCCGCGGCCTGGCACGGCGTGGCCCTGGAGGGCCTCGGGGCGTTCCGGCACCCGGAGACGGACATGCCCGTCGGGGACGGCCTCGTCGTGGGCTACGCGACGCCGCCCGAACACGCTTACGCGGCGGCAGTGGAGGCGCTGTGCGCCGTACTGCCGCCGCCGTGAGGAGGCCGGAAGGGGCCGGGAGCGGGGCCGGGCCCGAAGCTGGGCCGGGAACAGGCAGGCGGGAGTTATGCCTTGCGGCCGACCGCCCCGTACCCCGGAATCACCCCGTCGTCCTGCCCCGGAACCGGATCGCCCAGCTCGGGGTGCCACTTGTGGACGACCTCGACGCCGGGGTCGGCCAGTTCGAGTCCGGCGAAGAAGCAGGTGAACTCCTCGCGGGAGCGCAGCGCCAGCGTGACGCCCGCCGCCTTGAGCTTCTCGGTGGCCGCCGCGGACTCCTCCGGGGTGAAGTCGGCGGTGGCGTGGGTCATCACCAGATAGCTGCCGGAGGGCAGTTCGGACAGCAGCCGGTCGACCAGCTCGTGCGCGCCGTCCGCGTCGGAGACGAAGTGCAGCAGGGCGACGAGCGAGAGCGCTACGGGACGGTCGAGGTCCAGTACCTTCTTCGCGCCCTCGATGATGGCGGCCGGGTCGCGCACGTCGGCCTGAAGGTACTCGGTGGCACCCTCGGGCGTGCCGCGCAGCAGGGCCGCCGCGTGGGCCAGCACGATCGGGTCGTTGTCGCAGTAGACGATCCGGGACTCCGGTGCCACCCGCTGGGCTATCTGGTGCAGGTTCGGCTCGGTCGGGATGCCGGTGCCGACGTCCAGGAACTGCCGTACGCCCTGCTGGACCAGCCACCGCGTGGAGCGGTGCATGAACGCGCGGTTGACCCGGGCCATCACCGGCACCCTGGGGTCGAGGGCCAGCATCTGCCGGCCCATCTCCTCGTCGACGGGGTAGTTGTCCTTGCCGCCGAGATACCAGTCGTACATGCGTGCGGGGTGTGGCCTGCTGGTGTCGATCTGGACGGCGGCCGTGGGGTCCTGCCCGGTCATGAGGCACTCCATAAGATGTTCAAGTCATTACCCGAAGGGGGAAGTTCAGCAAGAGACAAAAACAACACGCGATAAGAACAGGCGGTCAGGACAGCAGGAAGTCGGCCTCCCCCGCTTTGGCGCCCTCGATGAAGGCGGTCATCTCGTCCGTGGTGTAGATCAGCGCCGGACCGTCCGGATCGGTGGACTGGCGTACGGCGATCCGGCCGTCGGCGAGCTTCATCGCCTCCAGGCAGTTCCCGCCGTTGCCGCCGCTCCAGGGCTTGTGCCACCCCTCGCTGCCCAACTCCCGTGCGGGCATGCCGTTGTAGACGCGACTGCGCGGCTTGATGCGATCCATTCACAGCTCCTTGCGGAGATCCCGGAGGATCTCCTTCGTGCGTTGTGCCGTAGCGGCCTGCGCCGCCATGCGGTCCATGACCTCGAGGTGGGTCGCCACCTCGGTGCGCGCGTCCAGGTAGACCGCGCCGGTCAGGTACTCGCTGTAGACCATGTCCGGAAGTTCGGGCATGGCGAATCGGAACAGCACGAAGGGCCCGTACGTGCCGGGGTGCGGCCCGTTGGCGAACGGGGCGACCTGGAGCGTCACGTTGGGCAGCTTCGTGGCCTCGATCAGCCTGTCGAGCTGCGCGCGCATCACCTCCGGGCCGCCGACCGGACGGCGCAGGGCCGTCTCGTCCATGACGGCCCAGAACCGGGGCGCGTCGGAACGGGTGAGCAGTTGCTGGCGTTCCATGCGCAGCGCGACATGCCGCTCGATGTCCTCGGGGCGGGTCTGTCCGATGGCGCCCGACCTCAGAACCCCGCGTGCGTAGTCCTCGGTCTGGAACAGGCCCGGCACGAAGTGCGGTTCGTACGAGCGGATGAGGCTTGCCGCGCCCTCCAGGCTGACGTACATCGAGAACCAGCCGGGCAGGATGTCGTGGAACCGCTGCCACCACCCGGGTTTGTTGGCGTCCTCGGCCAGCTGGACGAAGGCCTCGGCCTCCTCGTCGCCGACTCCGTATGCCTTGAGGAGCAGTTGGAGGTACGGGATCTTGAGGCTGACCTCGGCCATCTCCATGCGGCGGACGGTGGCGGGGGCGACGCGGAGGATCCTGGCGGCCTCCTCCCGCTTGAGCCCGGCGCCTTCCCGCAGGTCCAGCAGGCGCCTGCCGAGGACCACCTGGCCCACCGTCGGCGCGGACCGCGGCTCGCTCACGCTCCCACCTCCATGGACGAATACGACTCGAACACGGCTCAACGCGCCTGCGCGCGAGAGGCCGTGACGGAACGTCGGGAAACACTGACAGACCTACGGCGCCATTCGAAATCACGTTCGAAGATCATGTGGATCCTCGCCGATCCCAACTGGCGCCGCTCAACGTGCTGTTGCGAGCAGTGTGCCACGGCGTTTGACCGAGTCACACAGCACTCTGCAATTTTCAGAGTGACACTTGCCAAGTGTTCACGGCGGGGAGATAGTGGCAAGCGTGATTCCGTCCGCGCCCTTAGGAACAGACGCCGCCGCAGGCCGTTTCGGTCTCGGTGCCGCCACGGGAGTCGCCCCAGGTGGGGGCGCTGCCGGGCGCCGGTTCCGCTTCGAGTTGGCCGCACATCCGGGTTCGCCGGCACAGGCGAGACGTCTGGCGCGTGCCCGGTTGACGGGCTGGCAGGTCTGCGCGGACACCTGTGACACGGCGGTTCTGGTGATATCCGAGCTGGTCACCAACGCGATCGTGCACACCGCGAGCAGTCGTGTCGTGTGCGAGCTGCACGATCACGACGACACCGTGCGTATAGCCGTGCAGGACGAGGGCTGTGCACCCGGTGAGCCCCACCCGTCGCCGCAGCGGCCCGACGAGGAGCACGGGAGGGGATTGCTTCTCGTCGACGCCATGTGCCGGGCCTGGGGTGCGCAGGAGCTCGGGTCCGGTCTGCTGGTCTGGGCCGAGCTGCCGCGCAGGGGCGACGCCTCGCACGGCGACGCGGACGAGGCGCGCAACGACCTCGGGTGGGGCGCGCGCTCCAAGCCGGCCGCGCCGCACGGGACGGGCCACGGCACGGGCCATGGCACGGGCCACGGCTCGGGGCGCGGTCCCGGCGAGGACGAGCAGGCGAAGGCCCTGCACGACACGGACGTCCTGGGACGGATCCCGCGCGAGCGGGACCGGACGTGGGGTAGGCCGTGACCGGCGGGCCTCGCCCCGGCCAGGCGATGGGCCTGGACACTCTGGTGCGCATCCGGCGTGAGCAGGGGGCCTCGGGGGGTGCCGGGAGTGCCGTGGGTGCCGGGGGTGTCGGAAGCGCGGGGCGTGCCCCGCTGCCGGCCGTGCCCGACGGCATGACGGCGCCGCTGGGCTGCGACGCCGTGGCCGTTCCCGCCCGCTTCGGGCCGGTGATCGTGCCGCGGTTGCCGCGCGTGGGGTGTGTGTACACCGACGGGGCGCACTGGTGGTGGCTCGTGCCGTCCGACTCCGACTACGCGCTGCCGTGGCCCGCGCCCGCCGTGTACGCCACCGGCGCGCCGGTTCCCCGGACCGCCCGTCTCATCCACCGGCCGGAGGGCACGGTTCCGTACACCCCGCCGATTCCGCTGTACCTCGCGTTGTGCCGGGTCATCGGGGCTACGCCGGACTGGTCGCGTCCCATCAGCGCGTAGCGCTCCGCGGGTTGGGCGGGGGGTGGAGCTGGGGCCGTGCCAGGGCTGGTCCGGGAGGGGTTTCGCCCCCGCCGCCCCTACCCTTCCCGTCCTCCAGGGGCTGCGCCCCTTCGACCCCGCCTGGGGCTCCGCCCCAGACCCCGCTCCTCAAACGCCGGAGGGGCTGTTTTTTAGCCCCCCTGCTCGAACGCCGGAGGGGCTGTTGCACAGCGTGTTGTTCAGCGAGCCGGGTGGTGTACGCCCGCGTGCCCCAGTCGATTTGGCTCGCGCTCTGCCTCGTGGGGGTTCGTGCCCGGGATAGTGGCCGTTCGGTCATGACGCGGGGGAGGTTGACGGTGGGCAAGAGGCGCGGTTCGGCGGGGCCCGAGGTGTCCGAGTCGGAGCGGCTGCTGTTCGGTGGGCCGTTGCGTTACGACATGGGGTGGAACCAGCACACGGACGCCTTCCTGGAGCTGGACTTCCGGGCCATGGTGACCCGGCTGCCCGGGATGCTCGCGTCCAGCTTCCGGCTGGCCCGGGAGGCCGACCGGAGCGCGGGCCGGAGGGTGCTGGCCGCCGAGGCGGGCCGGGGCGTGGCCCAGGCGGTGAGCCTGCTGGCGGTGAACAGCGTGCTGGGCCGGCTGTTCGGGGGCGGCGCCCTGGAGGATCGGCTGCGCGGCGCCGCCCCCGCCCTGATCGTCATGGCCGCGGTGGCGCTGGTCACCACGCTGCTGGGCGCCGCGTCGACGTACGCGACCGGCCGGCTGGAGCCCAAGGTGGAGCGGGTGGCCACCGAGCTGTACCTGGAGCGGGCCGCGGCCGTGGAGCTGTCCGCGATCGAGGACCACGCCTTCCACAAGCTGCTGGACACCGCGCAGTACGGGGCGTCGTCGGCGCGTCGCATGATCATGTACGGCACACGTGTGATCAACGCGCTGATCTCGCTGATCGCGGCGGCCGGCGTGCTGACCGTACTGCACCCGGCTCTGCTCCCCCTGCTGATCACGATGACCCTGCCGAGCGCCTGGGGCGCGCTGACCAACGCCCGGCGCCGCTACGAGTCCTTCCACACCTGGGTGCAGCACACCCGCGCCGGGCATCTGATCAGCGGTCTGCTCACCGAACCCGAGGCCGCCCCGGAGATCCGCGTGCACGGCGTCGGCCCGTTCCTGCTGCGGCACTTCCGGGCGATGTCGGAGAGCGCGGAGGCGGAGCAGGAACGGCTGGCCCGGCTGGCGGCCCGCACGGGTCTGATCGCTGCGGCCTGGACGGGCCTGGCGACGGTGGCGACGTACGCGACGCTCGGCGCGCTGCTGCTGTCCGGCGCGATGGCACTGTCCGTGGCGGGCACCGCGGTGATCGCGATCCGCACCGGCTCGGCGAGCCTCGACACGCTGGTGCTGGAGATCAACACGCTGCACGAGGAGGCCCTGTTCGTGGGTGACCTCCAGCGGCTGTACACCGAGGCGGCCGAGCGTGCCATCCCGGTCGGCGGCGATGCCCTGCCCGAGGATCCTCGCGAGATCCGCTTCGAGAACGTCACCTTCCGCTACCCGGGCGACTCCACCCGCCCCGCCCTGGACGACGTCACGCTCAGCCTCCCGCTGGGCCGGATCGTGGCGCTGGTGGGCGAGAACGGCTCGGGCAAGACGACCCTGGTCAAGCTGCTCGCGGGCCTGTACAAGCCGGACCGGGGCCGGATCCTGTGGGACGGCGTCGACGCGGCGCGGGCCGACCGGCACCAGCTGGCCGAGCGGGTCGCGATGGTCGCGCAGGACTTCAAGCGCTGGCCGTTCACGGCCCGGGTCAACGTCGCCGTCGGCCGTTCCGCCGCGCCCCTCACCGAGGAACGCCTGGCCGACGCGATCGACGAGGCCGGCGCACAGGAGGTGGTCACCGATCTGCCGCACGGCGTGGACACCCTGCTGGCCCGTCACTTCAGCGGCGGGCACCAGCTCTCCGGCGGCCAGTGGCAGCGCCTGGGCATCGCCAGGGCCGCGTACCGGCGCGGCCGGATCCTGATCGTGGACGAGCCGACCGCGGCCCTGGACGCGCGGGCCGAGCTGGAGGTCTTCGAGCGGATCCGCGCGCTGGCGGGCAGCGGCCAGACCGTCGTACTGATCACCCACCGGCTGGCGTCGGTGCGCCACGCCGACGTGGTGCACGTCCTCGACCAGGGCCGGCTCGTGGAGTCCGGCAGCCCTGAGGAGTTGCTGGCCACCGGCGGCCTCTACGCGGAGCTGTACGCGCTCCAGGCGGACCAGTTCACGGTGAAGCTGCCCGCCCCCAAGGCGGGTTGAGCCGCTCATTCGGTGCCGTCGGCACCCCGGACGATCACCAGGAACGTGTCGGTCGCGAGGTCCATGACGACCTCGGCGGGCAGCCCTTCGAGGCGCCGCGCGTGCGCGAACTCCTCGGCCGGCCAGGAACCCCGCGGTCCACCGGCGGGAAAGCGTTCGAGCACTGTTCGCCCGTTCACCATCCTGCACCTCCAGAAATGCGTCGTACTCGTAAAGGAGTTAACGCTCTGGAAAGGGAAAAGGGCTCGCCAGGTGACGGGACTGAGACATTGTTGACACCTGTTCACTGCGGTAGGTGAGAGTCCGTGCACTTTGCGACATCAAAAGCACCGAGCGTGTCGGATTCAGCACGCGTCGCATACGTCACCGGAAGCGTGAGCAGTCCCCGGGCGCGCAGGGAGGGCCGCCACCGCAGCGCGTCCTCGGCGAGCGCGAGGTGCGGGAACCGCTCCAGCAGCGCCGCCAGCGCGATCTCGGTCTCGGCGCGGGCCAGCGGGGCGCCCAGGCAGTAGTGGATGCCGTGGCCGAGGGCGAGGTGCCCGCCGGTGTCGCGGGTGAGGTCGAGGCGGTCGGGGTCAGGGAAGCGGGCGGGGTCGCGGTTGGCGGCGGACAGCGACACCCAGACCGTCTCGCCGGCCGGCACGGTGACCCCGCCGATGGTGACCTCCTCGACCGGGAAGCGCCGGATGCCGAGCAGGGCGGGCCCCTCGTAGCGCGCGATCTCCTCCACGGCGGCGGGGAGCAGCACGGGGTCCTCGCGCAGGGCGGTCAGTTGGCCGGGGTGGTTCAGCAGGGCGAGCACGGCGTTGCCGATGAGCTGCACCGTGTTCTCGTATCCGGCGAACAGGATGAGGAAGGCGAGGGACATCAGTTCGTCCTCGCTCAGCCGGTCGCCCTCGTCGCGCACGGCGACCAGGTCGGAGAGCAGGTCGTCGGTGGGCTCCCGCCGCTTGTCGGCCAGGAGGCGGGTGAGGAAGCCGAGCATGTCGGCCATCGCTTCCCGTCCCGCGTCCGGGCGTGCCGGGTCGGGGGCGATGAGGGTGTCGGTCCAGACCCGGAAGTCGAGACGGTGGCTCTCGGGGATGCCCAGCAGGTCGCAGATGACGGTGACGGGGAGCGGCGCGGCATAGGAGGCGACCAGGTCGGTGGTGCCGTGCTCGCCGAGCGCGTCGAGGAGTTCGTCGGCGGTGCGCCGGATGGGCTCGCGGAGCTGCTGGACGCGGCCCGGTGTGAAGGCCCGGCCGACCAGGCGCCGGATGCGGGTGTGGTCGGGCGGGTCCATGTTGAGGAGGTTGGCGTCCAGGGCGGGCGGCAGGGCGAATCCCTTGTACGTGCCTGCCGTGGCGTGCTTCCTGTCGAGCGACAGCCGAGGGTCGGCGAGGGCCTCGCGCACATCCTCGTACCGCGTCACCAGCCAGGCCGGCGTCCCGTCGGGGCCGGAGATGCGATGTACGGGTGCCTCCTCGCGCAGACGCCGGTACACGTCGTAGGGCTGGTCGATGAGGCCGTCGGCGAGATCCATGGGATCCACCCTATGGAGAACGGGACTCACCTCATGGAGTATTCGAACCCGCCTTCTGCGGAACGGGGTTGCCGCGCCCCCGCTCCAGCTCGCCCACGAGTTCGGTCAGGAGCCGGGTCTGCTCCGGCGTCAGGTGACCGGTGTCGTCGAGGTGCACGGCGCTCGCCGTGGTCGTGTCCACGAGCCGTTCGAGGACGGCGGCGACACCGTCCGTGCCCTCGGTGTGGCGGGCGAGGGCGGGCAGTTCGGCGGCGGACACGGCTATGGCGGTGCGGGCCTCGGCGAGTGTGCTGTAGGCCTCACGGCGCAGCGTCCACCGTTCGGCGCGGTCGTCGGACTCGCTCAGCACGTGGGCGAGGTAGGCGTGCGCGGCGCGTTCGGCCGTCGCGAGCCGCTGCCGTACGCCCGCGCCGCGCGCCCCCGGCATCGGCAGGTGGCCGACGATCAGCACGAGGGCGCAGGCCAGCAGCGTCTCGCCGATCCGGCCGGCGGAGGCCTGCGGTTCCCCGCCGACCATGACGAGGGCGAGCACGAGCAGGGTGATGACGGCGGTCTGGGCGGCGAAGTGCCGGGCGGCGACGGGGATGAGCGCCCCGCAGACGGTCACGAGCGCGACGAGCCCCTCGGGCCGGGGCAGCACGGCGGCGAACCCGGCGAAGACGAGAGCGCCCAGCACGGTTCCCGCGGCCCGGGACAGCACCCTGGACGCGAGCGGCCCGAGGTCGGGCTTGACGAGCCAGACGGCCGTGACGGGCAGCCAGTACCAGTGCTCGTGCCCGTACCAGCGGGCGTGGTGCAGGGTCTGGGCGATGGCCACGCTCGCTCCGAAGCTGAGGGCGACCCTGAGGCCGTACTCCCGTCCGCCGCTCCCGAGGGCGGCGCGCAGGAGGTCCCGCGCGGTGTGGCGGCGGGTGTGCAGCCGCCGCTGTGCGTCCTCGGCCCGGTCGAAGGTCTCGGCGGCCCGCAGCAGGGCGTCGTCGAGGGCGCGCAGCGCGGGAGCGGACCGGTGGGGTGCGGGCAGCGGGCCGGTGGCGCTGTTGTCGCGTACGGCGCCGGCGAGCCGCCGGGGCCCCTCCGAGGCACGTTCACCGATGGCCTCCCCGCCCCAGGCGAGGGCGGTCGCGGCCTCGGCGAGGGGCAGCGCGGCGGCGTACTGGGCGTGCAGCCGGCGCTCGGCCTCGGAGCCGGCGTGGCGTCGCAGCCGGGGTCCGGCGAGGGCGTCCTGCGCGTGGTCGAGGGCGGCGGTCAGCGCGGCCCGGCGGGTCAGGGCGGCGTCGGTGCCCACCGCGTCGAGCAGCTCGGCGATCGCGTCGTACACCCCGGCGACGGCGGCCCGCTCCCCGTCGAAGCGGAAGTCACCGGCGAGGGATCCGGGTGTGGGCAGCGCCAGCCGCAGCGCGAGCAGCCAGCCCGCCCCGGCGAGGAAGGCGAGGGCCCGCAGCCATCCCGGTTCGGGCAGCGGCATCCCGGCGCCGATGGCGGCGCCGACCAGCAGCTGCGAACCGGCGGCGCTGGCCGCGGGCCCGACGGCGACCGCGCCGCCCGCGACCAGGCCGAGCCCGGTGAGCAGCAGCGTCAGCGGCACGGCTGCCAGGTGCTGCCCGCCGTACGTCCCCGCCAGCAGCCCCGCCGACCCGGCCAGCGCGGGCACCCCGAGCCGCTTGACCGAGGCCCGCCGGCTGCCCGGCCGGTCGTTGGTCCCCGCCAGCATGGCGGCGATGGCCGCGACGATGCCGAGGGAGACGCGGTCGGTGACCACGGCGACGAGGAGCAGCGGACCGGCGGCCAGCGCACCCCGCGTGACCGCGCTCCAGGGGACGGGTCCGCGCTGGGCGCGAAAGACGTGGGCGAGCCACGGGGGCAGGACTGGGGGGACGCGGATCACTGGGCTCCTGTGCGGACGAGGGCAGGGGTGCGCCTTCGGGCGACGGTGGCCGGGCTGCTCGGTGCTCCAACCCTAAATCGCGTTCCCGAACGGGACGGGGCGTATGTGTTTCGGCGGTGTGACAGACGGCCGGGAAGCCGTGTTCTTTATGAACGCAATTCGGTGCGCCACGTAATCCGTGGGGAACGCAAGCGGACCCGAGGGCGTAGCCTGCCCCCGGGTCCTGAAATGCCGCCCATGTCGGCACGCCGGCACGCTTGAGAGCCCAGGTCAGTCGTTATGTCGCCGCGTCCTGCCTTTGGACCACCGCGCATCGCGCTGCACGGGCTGGACTTGAACCAGCATTTCGACGTACTGGGGCCTGGGCCCGGTCGATCCGGCGATCGGCGGCGAATGCTGAGTCTGGAGCAAGAGTCTGAGATTGAACGCGGTCCGGCCCTGAATTCTTTGGCGGGTACGGCCGCTCATCACGACAAGCCTCAGCTTCAGCTTGCGCTCCTCGCGCACCCCGGCCGCGATGGGCCGGGGAGTCTCTTAGATTACCCGAACAGGTAACCGAACACGGCGTCTCCGGTCCGCTGGTCGACGACCTCCACGCCGTTCGCCTCCTCCCGGGCGAACTTCACGGCCTGCTGGAGCTTCTCGACGCGGTCGAGTATCTCGTTCACGCGCCGGGCCGGGAGGGCGCCGGAGAACTTCACGGTCGTCCAGTACCCGACCGGCACGTCCTCGTAGTAGACCTCGACCTGCGCCGGGTGCTTGTCCGTCGCCTCCGCCTTCACGTGGTTGCGCGGCACCTTCTTGGTGCGCAGCGTCCGCACGGGCTCGGTCTTCCACGCGTCCGTGGACGGGTCCTGCACCCAGGACTCGGAGGCGTCGAGGACGGGCAGCTTGCGCACGAAGGTGTTGACGTCCACGAGCTGCTTCTCGAGGAACAGCAGATAGGCCACCGGCACGTCGGCGAGCAGCACCCGCCCGTCCACCTTCACGTCCGCGCGGGCGGCGCAGTTGGCCCAGTCCTTGGTGGCGGTCACATCGAACAGCCTCGTGAGCGTCGCCGCCGTCTGCCGCAGCACGTCCTCGGCCTGCACCTGCACCCGCGTCGACTCGGGCGGCAACTGCTCGCCCTCCTCGTCCTTCGGCTGGTACGTCCGCGAGATGCCGGCCAGCAGGGCAGGCTTCTGAAGGCCGTGGTGCGCGGCCGTCAGGTCCTGGTGGGCCTTGGACTTGACGCCCTTCTCCACTGCGATGATCTGATTGAGTTTCGCCACGGAAGGGACGTTAACAGGGTCAACTGTTCTTATCCCAAACATTATTCGGGGGCGAGAATCGCTTCCGCCGCGAGCACCGCGTGCCCGGTCTGTACGGCGGCCACGGAAAGGGTCGCCCGGGGGGTGCCGTACCAGCGCTCGGAGGCCGTGCGCCGGAACTCGTCCGGACAGCCGACGGGCCTCGGCAGCTCCCCGCGCAGCACCCGGCCCGGGAGCCGCCGGGGGCGACGGCCCGGACGGTGGGGAGGGCGGCGAGACGGCCGGCGGTGGAGTCCAGGAAGGTCTGGTCGGCAGACGTCACATTCGTCCCCCCATTGGACTACCGTTACCCCTTACACATACCGGATGACCAGGGCGGCGAAGGGACGAGAACAAAGGTGAACGCGGCGCCGCTGAGCCCCGAGGACCCGACCAGGCTCGGCGACTTCGAACTGCTCGGCCGGATCGGGCACGGTGGCATGGGCCAGGTGTACCTGGGTGAGTCGCAGGGCGGGGAGCCCGCCGCGGTCAAGGTCATCAAGCCGTCCGTCGTCGACGCGGAGACCCGGCTGCGTTTCGCGCAGGAGGTCGAGGTCCTGAAGACGGTCTCGGGTCCGCGCATCGCCGCCTTCATGGACGCGGACCCCGAGGCGGAGCAGCCCTGGCTGGCCACCGAGTACGTCGACGGCCCGGACCTGCGCAAACACGTGGGGGCCTGCGGCCCGCTGCCGGCCGTGCTGGTCGCCTCGCTCGGCGCGACGCTCGCCGACGCCCTCCTCATCGTCCACAAGCAGGGCCTGCTGCACCGCGACCTGAAGCCCGCCAACATCCTCCTCGGCCCGAACGGCCCGAAGATCATCGACTTCGGGCTCGCGGTGTTCACGGAGTCCAGCGCGTCCCTCACCGCCCCGAACACCGTCCTCGGCACCCCGGCCTGCATGGCTCCCGAGCAGGCGAACGGCGTCAAGCCGCTGCCGGCGACCGTCGACGTCTACGCCCTCGGCGCCGTCCTGCTGTACGCGGCGACGGGCCACTATCCGTTCCAGGCCGAGAACATCCACGCCCTGTTCCACCTGATCACCAAGGCGGACAGCGCGCCGGACCTGACCGGCGCCCCGGACCGGCTGGTGCCGCTGCTGACCGCGATGCTGGCGTACGACCCGGCCGCGCGCCCCTCGTTGCAGAGCGTCGTCCAGCAGTTCCGTGCCGTGATCGAGAGCGAGGGGCTCACGGTCGCCCAGGCCCGCCGCCGCCTCACCACGTACACGGCGACGACCGAACCCGAGGCCGCCACCGTCGCGGATCCGCCCACGGCTCCCGCCCCGCCACAACCGGGCGAGCCCGCGCCCGAGCCCCCGACGGTCGTCATCACCCGGGCCGACGCCACCCCTCCCGCACCCGCCCGGAAGCGGACCGCGCACCGGGCCGCCGCGCCGCAGATCAGGCATTCCGTCCAGGCCAGGCGCGTGGCCCAGCAACTGCGCGAGACCTACGCGCAGCGCGCGAAGTTCTGACACAGGACTCCACGGCACCGGCGACACCCGGTACACCTGATACACCCCCGTACACCTGACACACCCCGTTCCATTCGCACAGGAGGCAGCCCCGTGACCGTCGACCAGGTGACCGTCGACCAGGGGGACGCGAAGTACCCGCCCGGCTCGCAGGTCGAGGTCCGCGACGAGGAGTGGCTCGTACGGAACGTGCGGCGCACCGCGCACGACGGCGACCGTATCGAGGCGGTCGGCGTCTCCGAGTTCGTCCGCGACCAGGAAGCCGTCTTCTTCACGAAGCTCGACGACGTGCAGCTGATGGACCCGCGCCGGACCAGGCTGACACCCGACGAGTCCTCGAACTTCCGGCGCAGCCGCCTGTTCCTCGAAGCGATCCTGCGCAAGACGCCCCTCCCCCAGTCCGAGCGCGGCCTGGCGCTCGCGGACACCTTCCTCCTCGACTCGCTCCCCTACCAGCACCGGCCGGCGCAGCTGGCGCTGTCGGGACGGAACCTGCGCCCGCGCATGCTCATCGCGGACGTGGTCGGTCTGGGCAAGACCCTGGAGATCGGCCTGACCCTGGCGGAGTTGATCCGGCGCGGCCGGGGTGAGCGCATCCTGGTGGTCACCCCGCAGCACGTGCTGGAGCAGTTCCAGCACGAGTTGTGGACCCGTTTCGCGATTCCACTGATCCGTCTGGACTCGGTCGGCATCGAGCGTATCCAGCGGGAGATCCCGGCCGGGCGCAACCCGTTCACGTACTTCAAGCGGGTCATCGTCTCCATCGACACGCTGAAGAACACCGACCAGTACAAGCACCATCTGGAGCGCATCACCTGGGACGCGGTCGTCATCGACGAGTCCCACAACCTCATCAACCGCGGCTCGCTGCGCAACCAGCTGGCCCGGCTGCTCGCCCCGCAGACGGACGCGCTGATCCTGGCGTCGGCCACCCCGCACAACGGTGACGCGCGGTCCTTCGCCGAGCTGATCTCCCTGCTGGACCCGGCCGCGATCCGCGATCCGGAACGGTACGCGGCCGACGACATCAAGCACCTGTTCATCCGGCGGACGAAGGTCAGCCCCGAGGTCCGCGAGCAGATGAAGGGCCAGTGGGCGGACCGGGGCCCGAGCACGTCCGTGCACTGCACGGCGACCCCGGCGGAGGAGAAGGTCTTCGAGGAACTGGCGCAGGTCTGGCTCCCGCGGGACGAGGGCACGCCCTCGGTCAGCGAGAGCCGCCTCTTCCCGTACACGCTGCTGAAGTCCTTCCTGTCCTCGCACGTGGCCCTGGCGGCGACGGTCGACACCCGTATCAGGACGCTGAAGGCGAAGGAGGGCCCGGCTGCGGATGCCGAGTTGGCCGCGCTCCACCGCCTCCAGGACCTCACGTTCGTCATGTCGGAGGCCGACTCGGCGAAGTTCCGGGCCCTGGTGGCGCAGTTGCGCGAGATCGGCGTCGGTCCGCGGAGCGACGCCCGGGTCGTCGTCTTCTCCGAGCGCGTGCAGACCCTGGAGTGGTTGCGCAAGGCGGTCCCGGCGGCGCTCGGCTTCAAGGGCAAGGCACTGAACGAGGCCGCGCGCGTCATGCACGGTGGTCTCTCCGACGAGCAGCAGATGCAGTGCGTCGAGGACTTCGGCCTCGCGGACACGCCCGTGCGCCTGCTGTTCACGGGTGACGTGGCGTCCGAGGGCGTCAACCTGCACCGCCAGTGCCACCAGCTGATCCACTACGACGTGCCCTGGTCCCTGATCCGTATCGAGCAGCGCAACGGCCGCATCGACCGCTACGGCCAGGCGTACCAGCCGCAGTTCCGGGCGCTGATCCTCACCAGCGAGGTCGAGGGCGCGAAGGACGACCGCACGGTCGCCGAGCGGCTGCTGGAGCGCGAGGACGAGGCGCACCGCAGCCTGGGTACGGCGGAGGCCGTCTCCGGCCTGTACCGCGCGGAGGCGGAGGAGAAGTCCCTGATCCAGGATCTGCTGCGGGGCCGCACGGTGGACGAGTCGCTGGACGCCACGGCCGGCGCGGCGGCCGCCGAGGACTCCGGCGTCGACTTCCTGGCGGACTTCTTCGGCGCGCTGGACGACCTCACCGACGGCACCGACGACACCGACGACCCCGGCGCCCCCTCCGACACGGACGGCGCGGCCCCGCCCGCGCCCGCCGACGTGCCGCGTCTGTTCGCCGGCACCCGGGACTTCATCGACGAGGCGATCCGCGAGGTCTTCCCGGACGCGCAGCGGCAACTGGAGCTGGACGAGGACCCGGAGACGGGCCTGATGTCCTTCCGGCCGCCGTCCGACCTGGTCCACCGCCTGAAGTCCCTCCCCCCGGACTACCGTCGCGAACAGCGCCTGCACGAACGCCTGCTGGTCACCCTCAACCGCAAGCTCGCCGACCTCTCCCTCGTCCGGGCCCGGGAGTCGTCCTCGTCCAGCTGGCCGGAGATCTCCCTCCTCACCGACCTCCACCCGGTCGTGGAGTGGCTGACGGACAAGGTGCTGGTGCGCCTGGGCCGCCAGGAGGCGCCGGTCATCACGGCGGACGTGGACGCCCCGACCTATCTGATCCAGGGCATCTTCTCCAACGCGCTGGGCCGCCCGACGGTGGTGAAGTGGATGGCCGTTCAGCGCGGGGAGGTCACCGACGACATGGTGGGCGTGCTGCGCCGCGCGGGCGTCGGCCCGACCATGGCCAACCCGCAGCACCCCCACGACCAGGACCTGCTGAGCTCCGGCATCCCGGGTGCCCTGGAGGCCGCCGAACGCTTCCTGCGCAAGCACAGCAGCGAGTGGGACAAGGCGCTGACCGGCCCGATCGAGGCGTACAAGCAGCGCCTCGGCGACTGGGAGCAGCCGACCCTGGCGGGCGAGCGCACCAAGACCGATCTGGCCGGCCTGGCCGACTCGCTGCTGACCACCGGCCGCCCGATGCTCCGGGTCCTCGCCGTCCTCGACTCCACCGACTGATCCACCGAGCCCCGAGGTCCATTGCGTCATGTCGTACGACTCTCTCGTCAACCGCGGCGACTACTTCTCCGCGCACTACCTGGCCGAGGTCTTCCCGAAGGACCTCAAGTCGGGGCTGCTCGCGACCTGGAAGGAGCGGGAGGACGCGGCGGACCGCGCCGCGGAGGGCAAGGAGCCCGAGGAGGACACCCTCCCGGTGACCCCGCGCCTGGGCCTGCGCGAGCTGCGCCGCCCCTACTTCCGGGCGCGCGCGTTCTTCGCGGAGGCGGCGGCCGAGCCGGACGACGCGACGACGTACGACGCCCCGGCCTGGCGCGAGCGGGCGGCGGCCCTCAACGCGGAAGTCCTGCGGGCCCTCGGCTACGACACCAAGCCGCGGACCCTGACGGTCGAACGCGCCGACCACACCTACGAGGTCCAGGTCGCCCACGCCGAGCCGGGCCTCATCGCCCTGGACTGCGGCTGGGCCGCCGAGCCGGACGCCGCACTCGACCCCGACGGCCCCGGCCGCCTCCTCCACCCGCTCCCCCTCGACGGCTCGAACGCGGTCACGACGGGCTCGAAGCTGGCGTCCTTCCTGTTCGCCTGCGAGGAGCCGCCGAGGTACGTGCTGCTGCTGGTCGGCGGTGTGGTGGTGCTGGCCGACCGGGCGGCGTGGGGCGAGGGCCGCTACCTGGCCACTTCCCTGGACGCGGCCCTCGAACGCAACGACACGCGCGCGGGCGGCGAACTCGACACCCTGGCCGCCCTGTTCGGCGCGGACTCCCTCCGGACGCCGGAGGAGGGCGGCGAGAACCCCCTCGCGACCCTGGTCGACAAGTCGACGAAGCACGCGGTGGGCGTGTCGAGCGACCTGCGCGACGGCCTGCGCCTGTCGGTGGAGCTCATCGCCAACGAGGTCCTGGGCCGCCTCCGGGTGGCGGGCGTCCGCCCGGAGCAGGTCGCGGAACTCCCGGAGCTGTCCAAGCAGTTGACGCGTGAGTCGTTGCGCTACCTGTACCGCATCCTGTTCCTGCTGTACGCCGAGGCCCGCCCCGAGCTGGGCATCCTGCCGTCGGACTACCCCGAGTACCACCAGGGCTACGGCCTCGGGCGGCTGGGCGAGCTGGTCGCGGAGCGGGACCTGGTGGGCGAGAAGGCCCGCGAGGGTACGTATCTGTACGACTCGCTGGACCTGCTCTTCCGCATGGTGCAGGAGGGCTACCGGTCGCGCCGGACGCACGGCGAGGCCGCGGAGGTCGTGCAGTCGGAGGACATCGGCCTGCGCTTCGAGCCGCTGCACTCCAAGCTGTTCGAGTCGGAGTCGATCCGGCTGATCGGCCGCCGTTCGGTGACCGACCCGCGCTTCGACGAGGACGAGACCGGTGAGCCGGTGTACGTCGACACGCGCCTGCGGAACGCCACCCTGTACCGGGTCCTGCGGCTGCTGATGCTCACGCGCGGCAAACGGGGCGAGCGCGGCGGCTTCATCTCGTACGCCCAGCTCGGCATCAACCAGCTCGGCGCCGTGTACGAGGGCCTGATGTCGTACTCCGGGTTCGTCGCGGACGAGGAGCTGTACGAGGTCGCCAAGGGCGGCTACTCCAAGGACGGCTCCTGGCTGGTGCCGGCGTCGAAGGCCGACGAGTACCCGGACTCCGTCTTCGTGCGGCGCCGGGACGAGGAGACGGGCGAGGAGGTACGGGTCCGGTACCGGCCGGGGTCGTTCGTGTACCGCCTCTCCGGGCGGGACCGGCAGACGTCGGCGTCGTATTACACGCCCGAGTCCCTGACCAAGGTGACCGTCCAACTGGCCTTGCAGCACCGCCTCGACCAGGACGGCACGGTCACCGAGGCACGCGAGCTGCTGGACTGGAAGATCTGCGAGCCGGCGCTCGGCTCGGGCGCCTTCTTGAACGAGGCCATCAACCAGGTGGCGGCGGAGTATCTGCGGCGGCGGCAGGACGAGCTGGGCGTCGCCATCGACACGGAGCGCTACGCGGTCGAGTTGCAGAAGGCGAAGGCGTACATCGCGCTGCACAACTCATACGGCGTGGACTTGAATTCGACGGCCGTCGAGCTGGCCGAGGTGTCCTTGTGGCTGAACACGATGCATCCGGGGATGGAAGCGCCGTGGTTCGGGCTGCACCTGCGGCGGGGCAACTCGCTGATCGGCGGCCGTAGGGAGGTGTATGCCGCCGAGAGGTTGAAGAAGGGCGGGTGGCTCGGGGCCACTCCGGAGCGTTTCCCGTTGACGGAGGCGGGTTCCGGTGCGGGTGCGGGGCTTCCGGAGGGGGCGGTTCATCACTTCCTGCTGCCTGCGAAGGAGTGGGGGGCGGTCGCGGCTGAGAAGGAGGCCAAGGCGCTGGCTCCGGAGGAGGCCAAGGCGCTGGGTGCCTGGCGTAAGGCCGTCACCAAGTCGCCGTCCAAGAAGCAGACTGAGCGGTTGCAGGGGCTTGCCCGGCGGGTCGAGTACCTGTGGGGGCTTGTCGTGCGGCGCCTGGAGATCTCCGAGCGGGACATTTCTCGGCGGATCGATGTGTGGGGGGCCGAGGGCGGGTGGTTGCGGTCGCCTGAGGTTGCCGTGCAGCGGGAAGAGGTGCTGGCGGATCTTGAGGCCGTCGACACGCCTTACTGGCGGTTGAAAACGCTGATGGACGCGTGGTGTGCGCTGTGGTTCTGGCCTGTGCAGGGGGCTGCGCTGCTGGACGGTTCCGATGAGCGGTATCGGCGGGTGGCCGAGCTGGAGGAGTCGGGGGCGTTCGAGGTCCTGGGTGAGGATTCCTCCGGGTCCGGTGTCCTCATGAGCTGGGAAGAGGATGCGCTGCCTGGGTTCGGGGTTGATCCCAAGCAGCTGGCGTTGACTCGGGGGGACCTGGACAAGCGGCGCAGTGGGCGGCGCAAGGAGGCGGTTGGGGAGCAGCGGCGGGCGGTTGTGCCGTTGGCTGAGCTTGATGACTGGCTGGACTTTGCGGAGTCGCTGTTGGGGCGGGGGGATGTGCCTGCGGATTCGCTGATTTCGGAGTTCGAGCGGCTGGATGAGCTTGAGCCTTATGAGGATGCGTTGCCGGATTTGATGGGCATGGATCTGGCTCATCATTTGGAGGAGCGGTATCCGTGGGCGGCCATGGCGCGGGATGTTTCCGGGCAGCAGGGGTTCTTTCACTGGGAGTTGGAGTTCGCGCAGGTGTTTGCGCGGACTGGTGGGTTTGACTTGCAGGTGGGGAACCCTCCTTGGGTGCAGCCGCATTGGCGTGAGGACCAGGTTCTCGCAGAGCGGGAGCCATGGTTCGTGCTGGCCGAGAAGCCGAGCGCGGAAGAGTGGCGCCTGCGCAAGCAGGAGGTACTTGGTGCCACTGGCGACAACAAGGCTTACTTCCTCGGAGAGTCGGCCGCCCATGCCGGGATCGCAGCGGTACTGAGCAGTCCGGTCAGCTATCCACTGCTCCTGGGCACGAAGAGCGACCTCTACCGGGCCTTCATGGCTCAGGTGTGGCAGCACATCGCACCGCACGGCAGCGCGGGGCTGATCCATCCGGACACTCACTTCGGCGGAGTACGTGACGGGGCCATCCGGGCTGCCGCGTATCGGCATCTCCGAGTCCATGCCCATTTCGTGAACTCATCCAGATGGGCATTCGATGACCTTAACTGGTCCCAGGAATTCGGGATGCACATCTACGGCACATCACAGGAGCCCGATTTCCTACACGTCAGCGAATTGCGTGGCGCCGATGTCCTCCCAGACTCGCTGGCCCATGACGGAAGCGGCGCGACGCCCGGCATCAAGCACAACGGCTCGTGGGACATCCGGCCGCACCGAGAGCGCGTGGTGCATGTGAACACAGCGCTGCTGACCAGTTGGCAGGAACTGAAGGGATCAACGGGTGCGGTAACAGAAACTCCCCTGCTGTACCCGGTCCTCATCAGCGAGCAAGGCGCGATCGAGGCTCTGGCTTCCCACGGCAACAAACTGGCTGGCTTCGATCCCATGATCACAACTGGATACGACGAAGGCGCCGCTAAGAAGGACGGGCTAATCCGCTGGGGCAACCACGCCGTCTCCGAGTTCGCGGACGTGATCCTCCAAGGGCCGCACTTTGCATCGGCGCTTCCTTTCTCGAAGGAGCCGAAGATCCCGTGCCGGAGCAACCGGGACTGGGGTTTGCTCTCGCCCACGGAGTTGCCCGAGGCATACGTGCCCGTGACCAACTATGTGCGCGCTTCTGATGAAACGACGTATATGGCGGGCCAGAGCCGCTGGCTCGGTAAGCCGTTCACCACCTTCTTCCGCCTGGCCTGGCGCGCCATGATCCCCTTCGATAGCAGCCGCTGCCTGCATGCCGCCTTGATCCCTCCCGGCCCCGCCCACGTGCACACCGTGCAGTCCATGGCCTTCGAAAGTAATCTCCTGACCGCCCTCAATGCAGGCTTCTGGGCAGCGCTCCCTCTGGACTACCTGCTGCGCATCACGGGCCGTGCCCACCTCCAGACCGGCGAGGCCCGCAAGATGCCTGCCCCCGACCCGAGGCACCCCCTCGCTTCTGCCCTACTCCTGCGCTCCCTCCGCCTAAACGCCCTGACCGCCCACTATGCCCCTCTCTGGACGGAGTTGTTCAACCTCCGGTGGGCGGGCTACGAGGATTGGGCCAACCCCAATTGGCCGGGGCTGAAGCCTCTCGCCGCCAACCTCAAGCCGACCTGGGAGTACACCGCCCCTCTCCGCACCGAGTACGAGCGCAGAGCCGCTCTCGTCGAACTCGACGCCCTCGTAGCCGTGTGGCTTGGAATTACGGCCGACCAACTCGTCTCGATCTTCAAGTCCCGCTACCCACAGCTACACGATTACGAGGCAGTGACCTGGTTCGACGCCAACGGCCGCAAGATGGCCGCTAACCCATTCACTTACGGCCTCGGCCAGACCAAACAGGACTATCTCGACTTCGCCGCCCACCTGGAAGCCCCGGACGGCACCCCGCCCCCGGACGGCTACACGGCCCCCTTCTACAAGGCCGACCGCGAAGCCGAAATGCGGGCCGCCCACGCCCACTTCCAAGCCCGCCTGGACAAGGAGATCGCCCTCGGCCGCTGGCCTCGCTGAGACACACCGGAGCCCTCGGCACGTACGCACGCACCGAGGGCTCCGCCGCCGTCACACCGCCGCGTACTCGACGAACGCGGCCCAGGCAGCAGGCTCCACGGCCAGCGCAGGCCGGCTCGTGTCCTTGGAGTCACGGACATGCACCGCGCCCGAGGTGGCGGCGACCTCGACGCACTCACCGCCTTCGCCGCTGCTGTAGCTGCTCTTGACCCAGGTCAGCGCTTCGACGCTCATGTCTCCCCTAGCAACTTCTCAATGAAGGCCAGCGATTCTCGCGGAGTGAGTGCCTCGGCCCGCAGGATCCCGTACTGCTCCTCGAACCCCCGGACCGACTTCCGCTCCGTGTAGAGGCGGCTGTCCTTGTGCGCCTCCACGTATGCGATCCTGCGCCCTTCCTTCGTCTCGATCAAGGTGAACGGGCCAGCCAGCCCGGCATGTTCCTCCCGCTCGGTCGGCATGACCTGGATCTCGACGTTGCGCCGCTGACCGATCAACAGCATCTGCTCCAACTGGCCTCGCATCACCGACCAGCCGCCCAGCGGACGCCGTAGGACCGACTCCTCGATGACGAAGCTGATGGTGGGCATAGGCACCCGAGAGAAGATCTCCTGCCGAGCCAGTCGCGCCGTGACGCGCTGCTCAACCGTCTCCTCGTTCAGCAGCGGGCGTCGCATAGTGAACACGGCCCGCGCGTACTCCACCGCCTGCAAAAGCCCAGGCACAGCCTGGTTGGCGTACACGTGAAGCTCAACCGCCTCGGCCTCCAACCGCGCCGCATCCCGAAAGAACGCCGGATACTGAGCCCGAGCCACCTCCTCCTTCCCCGCACTCAACACCCCACCCGCACCCAGCACTTCATCCGCTCGGTCGATAAAACTCGGCGGCGGAATACGCCTCCCCTGCTCGTACGAGGCGATCGTCGACGCCGAGTACCCCGCCCGCGCCCCCAACTCCGCCCGATCCAGCCCCGCCCGCTCGCGGAACAGCTTCAGTTGCCGCCCGAAGAGGTGCAGCATGCCCGTACCGGGCTCGTACTCGTGCTCCGGCCCCTGAACCTCGTCGTTCACGCCGCCGCTCCTCCCGCACCACAGGTCACGCCCCGCATCACGTACAAGCGCGCACCAGCCACGTACAACCCACCCGCGTCAGCGCGTCGCCCCTGGTCAAGGCTACGCACAGTGCAGGACCGTTGACGGCATGAAGTCGGCAATCCCCCCACACGAGACCGCCCGGCAAGGCCTGGAGCCACCGCACCCGGCCCACGAGTTCGCGATGCGCTTCACCTCGACCCCGCGCGGCGCGCGCCTGGCCCGCCGTCTGGTCTCGCACCGCCTGAACGACTGGGGGCACCCCTACGACAGCCCGGTCAACGAGACTCTGACCCTCATCGCGGCCGAACTCACGGCGAACGCGGTACGCCACGGCCACGTCCCCGGCCGCGACTTCGACCTCCGGCTGACCCTGACCGGCGGCGGCACGTTCCGCATCGAGGTGACGGACACCCGCACCGAGAAGCAGCCCTCGCCCGCTCCCCCGTCCCCCGACGCGGAATCGGAATCGGGCCGCGGCCTGCTCCTCGTGGCCGCGCTCGCGGACGACTGGGGAGTCACGCCCCGAGCCTCCGCACCGGGCAAGACGGTGTGGGCGGAGCTTCGTGGCGCCGGCTGACGGCGTCGCGCGCGCCCGACGGGAGGGGTCCGGTACAGACCATTCGCCGGAGGCCTCGCCATGCGGCGTCCACGCGGGCACAAGATGAGGATCGCGGGCGTCGAGCGACAGAGCCCCACCCCTGATTGCCGGCCAAGCGACATCGGAATGGGGCTCCGTCACACGTGCGGCAAGATTCACTCCCTGACCACCCTGACGATCATCAGAGCGATGCTCACCACCTGGGCTCGCGACAGCGGCGCTGTGCAGCACGATGCGGCGACGTCCCGGCGTCGGCTCCTGTTCCACAGCGTCTCCCCTCCTCCCCTCGTCCGACACACCGGCCCACCTGGTCGTGGACGCCGCGGCTGTCCGCGAACCTTGGTGGGGCGTCGTCAGGGACAGGCAGAGGTGCCGTCACGCACGAGCCGACCTGCGCGGGCCGCTTCTGCGGCTCGATCTTCCTTGGGCCGCATGGAGGTTGACGCGCGTTCGTCTATCTCGCAATGCAGCGCGTTGTCTGGTCCAGGTATGGGTGCTCCCACAAAACGACACCCGATTCGCATCATCCAGTCAGGCGCACGTCAATCTGCTAGCCAGCAGACAGCAGGATCGCGAGCTACCAGTCAGTCACCATGCAATCTGCCGGCTTGCAGACCGCATCCCACAACAGGAGGTAGAGCTATCGTGAGCGTGCCAAGTGCGGCCGAGCAACGTCTCAAGTTGCGGACCGAGCTACGCAAGGCACGCGCGAGTGCCGGCCTGACGCAGCGCCAGGTGGCCAAGGTGATGGAGTGGTCACCGTCGAAGCTGCTCCGGATCGAGTCGGGCGAGGTCAGCATCTCGGTGAACGACCTGAGGCCGCTGCTGACCACCTACGGCATCAGCGACCGGCACCAGATCGAATACCTGCTCGATCTCGCGCGCGGCAGCCGCAAGCTGCCCTTCGCCGAGTACCGGGACGTCTTCAGGAGCGAGTTCGTCCAGTTCCTCGCCCTGGAGGCATCGGCGTCGATCGGGCGGTACTTCAACTCCCTCCAGTTGCCCCGGCTGCTGCAGACGGAGGAGTACGCCCGGGCCATCGCCGTCGCCTACGGCAGCAGCACCACCCTCAACGGAACCGAGGAACGCATGCTGGAGGCCCAGCTCGCACGCCAGGACCTCCTGCTGAGCGAGAACTGCCCCGAGCTGTTCTTCATCCTCGACGAGGTCATCCTGCACCGGCAGGTCGGCGGCCGCGGCGTCATGCGCGCCCAGCTCCAGCGCCTCGCCGAGCTGTCCAAGCACCCCAAGGTCACCCTCATGGTGATCCCCTACACGGCGGGCGCCCACGCCGGCATCCAAGGCCCCTTCACCCTCTTCGAGTTCGCCGGCGAGGAGAAGCCGGAGACCCTCTACATCGAGACGGCGCAGGGTGACACGATCGAATCCGACAAGCCGGAGAAGACGCGGCGTTACCTCGAGTTGTTCTGGCAACTGGAAGACCTCGGCATCAGGGACAACATCGACGTCCTGACCAACCGCCTCATCGAGCGCATGGACGAGGGCGTCGACGACCTCGCCGCCCTGCTGGAGGCGCCGCCCGCCGCGTAGCCGGCATCCCCGCGAGTGGGCAACCTTGGCGTGATTCGGCCCATTCACCTTCCAACAGCGGTTGTCACCTTGGGAAAACGTGCTGTCCGCCTGTGCAGTTGGAGGAGGGTTTCTTGGGCGCCTCACCGGTCTGGCACAAGAGTTCCTACAGCGGTGCCCTCAACGGCGATTGCGTCGAGGTCGCGCAAAGCTCCGATTTCGTCCTCGTCCGCGACTCCAAGCGCCTCACCGGCGCCACCCTGCGGCTCTCCCCGTCCGCCTGGGCCCGCTTTCTCCACCATGTGCCCAGGCGGCCCTGAGGACGGGCCCCGGCAACCTTTTCCGCCCCGGCGACCACTGGTGAGTCAAAGGCCGACGTTCGCACGTACCCATGTGCGGACCCGAAGGACCGAAGGACTCACCGTGGCATCCTCCTCCCATCGCCGCTCCGCCCCCCGGCGACGCACGGCCCTGGTCGCCGCCGTCGCCGTGGCAGCCGTGGGACTTCTCGTATCCCTGGTGATGGTGCTCCGCCCGGACGGCGGTGCGCACACCGTGGAAGCCGCGGCCACCCCCGCCGCGAGCACCCGGCAGACTAGCGACCCGGCCGCGACTCCGAAACTCTCGCCGAAGCCGAAGCCGTCCACGGCGTCCCCGAAGCCGAAGCCCACCAAGGCCACCCCGAAGCCGGCCAAGGCACCCACCGCGTCGGCGCGGCCCTCGCCCGCCCACACCACCACCCCCGCCGCCGACGCGCGGCCGGCCTCCGGTGCGGCCCCGCTGGCGGGACGGATCAAGCCCGGGACCACGTACAGCGGGGTCGCCACCCATTACGACGCGGCGGACGGCAACGGCGCCTGCACGTACGGCCCGACCTCCGATCTGATGATCGTGGCGATGAACCACACCGACTACGAGACGGCCAAGGCGTGCGGGGCGTACATCAGCGTCCACGCGGGCGGGGCCTCCGTCACGGTGCGGGTCACCAACGAGTGCCCCGAGTGCGCCCCCGGTGCGCTCGACCTCAGCGAGCAGGCCTTCGCGAAGCTCGCCGCCCTCAACGCCGGCCGTATCCCGGTCACCTGGATGCTGCTGAGCCCCAGCACCTCCTCCACGATCTCGATCCGCTACAAGACCGGCTCCAGCGCCAACTGGTGCGGCATCCAGGCCCTCGGCCACCGCAACCCGCTGGCCCGCCTGGAGGTCAGCACCGGCAGCGGCTGGCGCCAGCTCACCCGCGAGACGTACAACTACTTCCTCTCCGAATCCGGCACCGGCTGCGGCGGCTCGCTCCGGCTGACCGACATCTACGGGGAGCAGCTGACGGTCAGCGGGATCGCCATCCGCCCGGACGCCGTCCAGGCGACCCGGGTGCAGTTCGCCCGGCACTGACGCGCGTCAGAGCGACTCGATATCCACAGCGAGGACACCGCTGGCGAGAACGACGGCGAGTGTCCTGTCGAAAGCGACCAACGCGCGGGGCACGCTCCGCACGGGGATCTGCGCCGCCAAGGAGCCCTCGATGTCCCACAGGCGAACGGTGCGGTCGCCGGAGCCGATGGCCAGGAGGGTACGGCCATCGGGCAGTTTCACCGCGCACACAGCCGTGATTGAGGTGGCGTGCCCTGTGCTCCGGCTCGACCCTTCGATCATGTATTGCCGGGTGCCGGTGACCGGATGCCACAACCGGACCGCGCCGTCGCTGAAGCCGGAGGCGGTGGCCACCAGGGTACGTCCGTCGGCCAGTTCTACCGAGCACAACACCCTGACACTGCCGGCGTCGATGTCCGTCCGGTGCAGCTGAGCGCCAGTGGCCGGATCCCACAAACAGATCGCACCGCCGCTGGAGCCGGTGGCCAGGAGCGTGCGCCCGTCGGCGAGCTTCACCGAGCACCAGGCCGTGCCGGGACGGATCTTCAGACTGTGCACTCTGGTGCCGCTGGCCGGATCCCACAACCGGATCGCGCCGAAGTGGGAGGCGGAGGCCAGGAGCGTGCGCCCGTCGGCGAGTGTTACTTCGCACAACGACGCGAAGGAACCAGTGTGACCCTCGAACAGGGGCAGATGTTCCTGGGCGCCGGTGAGCGGATCCCACGCCTGGATCGTGCCGTTGCTGGAGGCCGTGGCCAGGAGCGTGCTCCCGTCGGCGTGCCCCAGAGAGCACGCGGCCGTGATCGAGCCGTCATAGCGCCTGAAGCCGGCGCTCAGGTTGCTCTTGGTGGGGTCCCACAACCGGACGGTACCGTCGTGGGAGGCGCTGGCCAGAAGCTCTCGCCCGTCGGCGAGCCCCACCGTGCACAACGCCGCGACCAAGTCGGTGTGACCCTCGAGCAGATACTTTTGGCTGCCGACGGCAGGATCCCGCAACCGAACCGTGCCGTCGTGAGACCCGGTGGCCAGGAGCGTACGTCCATCGGCGAGCCCCACCGAGCACAACGCCGCGACCGGGCTGCTGTGGCCCGCGAGCACGCACTCCTCGGTACCGGTGGCCGGATCCCACAACCGGACCGTGCCGTTTAGCGAACCGGAGGCCAGGAGCGTACGCCCATCGGCGAGCCCCACCGAGCACAACGCCTCTACCAGGCCGGTGCGGTCCTTCAGGCGACGCACCTTGGCTCCGGTGGCCGGATCCCACAGCTGGACCGTGCCGCCCCGGTAGGCGACGGCCAGGAGCGTACGCCCGCGCTCGTCACGGAACTCGCACACAGCGGCCACTCCTCTGTCGAAGAGGCCTCCTGAGAACAGCCTGAGACGATGCGACCAGGTGCCGGTGGCCGGATCCCACAACCGGACCGCGCCGTCGCGGGAGGGGGAGGCGACGGCCAGGAGCGTACGCCCATCGGCGAGCCCCACCGCGCACAACGCCACGACCGGGCC
>NZ_JBEYXB010000015.1:87517-248020 GCF_040644935.1 Streptomyces sp. NPDC046915
CCGCTGTGGCCCGCGAGCACGCGCTCCTCGGTACCGGTGGCCGGATCCCACAACCGGACCGTGCGGTCGAGCGAGGCGGAGGCCAGGAGCGTACGCCCATCGGCGAGCCCCACCGCGCACAACGCCAAGACCGGGCCGCTGTGGCCCGCGAGCACGCGCTCCTCGGTACCGGTGGCCGGATCCCACAACCGGACCGTGCGGTCGAGCGAGGCGGAGGCCAGGAGCGTACGGCCGTCAGCGGAGCCCACCGCGCACAACCCGTCGACCAAGTCGGTATGCCCTTCGAGGACCGTTTCCTCGATGCCGTGCCGGGTGGCCGCCCACCGGACCCGGTAGGGCGCGCGGTACGCGGGGTCGCTGTAGGTGCTGCCGAGGCCGTACAGGGCCTCGTTGACGCTGTAGAGGGCCGCGCGTTCGGTGGGAGGGGCGTCGATGGCGCGGGGCGTGATGCGCAGCAGCCGGGCGCGTTGTATCGCCGGCCGTGTGGTGGCGGCCGCCGCCGCCGGGATGAGGCGGCGCAGGTCGGCGTGGAGGGGGTAGGTGTCGTCGGCGAGCAGGTCGTCGACGGCGTGGCCTCGTTGGGCGTGGTCGGGCAGGGAGCGCAGGAGGTAGGCGGGGGCGTGCTCCCAGCCGGCTTCGCGGCCGGTGCGCAGGAGTGCGCGGGTGATGGCCTTCTCGTCGGCGACGGGGTCGCGATGGCGGACGAGAGCGTCGTTGAGGGCTTGGTGGAAGAGCCGGTAGACGGGGGCGGGCAGGTCGGAAGTGCTGGTCTCGACGAGGAAGTTGGCGGCGGACGACCGGGCGAAGGCCTTGAGGCCCTCGGTAGTGGGCGCGGAGTGGCCGAGGGCGGCGATGGTGGCCTGCCACAGGCTGACGGGCATGCCGGGGGCTTCGGCGTAGGCGAGGGCGGTCATCAGGGCGGCGGCCGGGACGCCTTCGATGTGCGGCAGCAGGGTGAGGTAGTGGCTCAGGGCGGCGTCGACGGTCGGGGTGAAGTGGAGTGCTTCGATGTCGACCGGTTGCCGGTCGTGCATGCCGCGGGCCCGTGCGACGAGGCCGGCGACGAGGAAGTTACGGTCGGCGAGCCGCGCGATCCTCTCGGCGACGGGCTCGGCGACTTCGGCGCTGTCGTAGGGGTTGCCGGGGCGTTCGGCGCCCTGGAGCTGGAGGGTGGCCAGGGCGTAGGCGGCCAGGTCGGACTGGGTGAAGTAGCGCGGGGTGTCGAGGTCGATGACGCGGGGGGTGCCGAACGCCTCCAGCAAGGGGCCCGTGTCGTCCTGCCGGCGCGTGCCGACGACCACGCGTACCCCGAGGTGGTGGAGGTCCTCGGCGAGGGGGCGGGCGATGTGGCGGATGACCTGGCGGGCGTGCTGGCCGCCCACGGCCTCGTCGAGGGCGTCGATGACCACGGTGAAGCCGCCACGGCGGGTGCGCTCCAGTGCGCTCGTGAGGTCCGGGAGGAGATCGGTCACCTCCACGGGCAGGCGCGCGGAGGCGGCCCGCGCGATCTCCGTGGCCACTTCCAGAGCGGTCTTGCCCTTGGCGTGCACGGCGCAGGCCACCGACCGTTCCACCGCGCGCACCGTGTCGTCACCGGGCGGGAGGGAGCTGACGACGGCCGGGTCCGAGGTCGTCACGATACGCCCGAGGACAGCTGACTTCCCCACCCCCGGCGAGCCGGTCACGACCAGCACCCGCCCGTGCGGGGTCACGCCCGTCAGCCAGTCGCGGATCTCGGTCAGGGCGGCGGTGCGGCCCCGGAAGCGGAAACCCCGCTCGCTGTCGGTGTGCACGCCACGGGCGCGTGGACGCCAGTGCCGGCCGGCCTCGGGGTCCCTCTCCAGGCTCCATCCCCACGCGGCCAGCGCCCCTTCCCCGGCCGCTTCCGCCGACCAGTCGGCCAGCAGGTGGATCTTCTGGTCGGGAAGGCAGTCGTCGATGGTCCGCAGGCTGATCGCGCGGGCGTCACCGCTGTTGCCCTGGGCCTGGGCGACCATCCCGACCACGGCCTGGTAGTCGGCCGACCACAGGGCGCCCCCGCTGTAGCCGGGCTTCACCGGATGGCGCGAGCCGGTGTCCAGGCGGATCCAGCCGTAGCTGAGCACCTCCCCGACCGCACCGTGGGAGGAGCTGCCCAGCACTCCGTCGGGGAACCCGAACGCCCACCACCGGTGACGCACCAGATCGGCGGGATCCGGCAGCCGCAGCCGCGCCGCGTACCCTTCCGCCATCGGCTGCTCCAGGAGCAGCACGGCCACGTCCTCGTGGTCCTTCCGGTCGGGCGGCGCCTCCACCTGCCGTACCCGCACCCGCGGATAGCCCGCGCCGCGCATCATGGGGAAGGCCACCCACAGTTCGGGTCTCTCCCGTCGGCCTTCGAACACGACGTGGGCGCAGGTCAGCACCCGCCGGCCGTCGATGAGGAACCCCGAACCGATGGGGCTGTTGTCGTCGGGGGACGTGTGGATGGCCGCGACCCACGTGTCCGAACCGGGCCGCGGGCTGCCGTCCGACGTGCTCACGGCACGTCCGCCGCCGCCCCCGGCCAGGTCAGGGTGATCTCGAAGTTCGCCTCGGTCGCGGCGCGGGCGATCAGCCAGTTGGCCGTGCCCGTCACCTTCACCCCGAACTTCACCTCGACCTGCCCCGGCTGAAGGGCCCTCACCTGCTCCAGCACCGCCCGCGCGCCCGCCACCGCCGGCGCCACCGCGTCCCGGATCCGCCCCGCGTGCCCGTCGGTGCCGACCTGGTACCACTCGTCGGTCGGCTCGATCTCGAAGCGGACCCGCGTCCCGTCCTCCACCTCGTAGGACACCACCTGCGAGGCCGACTGCTCACTCATCCCGCTACCCCCTGGTACCCCCTGTACCGACGCAGCGTAGCCGTACGAGCACCAGGGCGTGACCTGTTGGGACGAAGTCCGCCGCGGAGGCGATCAGGCAGAATCGAACCCGACGTACCACGGAGTCGTTCCGGCTACGAAACGGGACGCGAGGGCACATGTCGCTGGAGGACAGCACCGGGAGCCGCAGGACGGCACGGGAGCAGCAGTCGCTGTTCAGCCGCTACCAGGACGATGCCGAGGGCAGCGGGGCGCTCAGGGTCGAGGTCGGTGCCGACGGGCGCGGGACCGGTGTCGAGCTGGGGCTGCCCGATCCGGAGGCGGAGGAGTCGTCGGACGGGATCACGGCACCGTACGACCCATGTCCCGGCCTGCACGGACGCATGACGCCGGGCAAGGGGCGGCTGCACTTCCGGCTGGTGCCCGAGCGGACGACGTTCCGCCTCGCCCATGTCGGTTCGAAGCGCGGCTAGCGAAGTCCCGTGCTCAGGCGTACGTCCAGCGCCACGCGCCCGAGCTGTAGCTGCACCTGATGCTCGTACCGGCGGCGTTCGTCGTCGTGGCGTAGTGGTCGCTGTTGCGGCAGAACTGGCCCGCCGAGTAGCAGTTGCCCGCGTTGGAGGTGATCGAGCAGGTGCCGGTGTCGCTGCTGCCGCTCCCGCTGTCGCTGCTGGTGTTGCTGCTGGTGGTGCCGCTGTGACTGGTTCCGGAGACGCTGTGCGCGGCCTTCGTGACCGTGACGGTCGGGCCGGGCTTCTTCACCGTCTTCGTCTTGGTGACCGTGGGCGCGGGCGCGACCTTCGGTACGTCGGTCACGGTCGCCGTGGCCGTCACCGTGACGGTCGGCCGGGGCTTGGCGGCGGCGGCCTTCGCCGCGTCCAGCTCGTCCTGCGCGCTCTGGGTGCCGCCCATGGCACCCAGGCCGAACACGGCCACAGCGGCCACCCACACGCGCTTGCGCTTGTACCACGGGTTGTTCATCTCGTCCCCCCTGAGGATCTTTCAGCGGGACGTACGGTAAGTACATGTAGGCGCCACATAAAAGAGGGGTGAACGTTTGGTGATCGTTTTGTGATGAACCGCCTACCCGGTGAACCGGCACGCGCCGTCCTACCTCCGCTATACGGTTGACCCGTACACCGACCTGGGACGAAGGAGTTCGTCGTGCGGCCCACCCTGGCCGCCGCGCAGGTGCGCGGCAGTCTGACGCAGTACCTCACGACGACCTACGCCCTGACCGACTCGGTCACCCGCTCCGCCCTGGAGCGGTTCCTCAGCCACCCCGAGACGGGGATCTTCCGCGGGCCGTATCTGCGGATCCGCACGCCCTTCCACACGGCGGACGACGGCTGGCGGCGGCATCTGGAGTGGACGCCCGGCTTTCCGCCGTACCGGCATCAGGCGAAGGCGTGGGAGCGGCTCAGCACACTGCACGGGCCCGCGCGCCCGACGCTGATCACGACCGGGACGGGGTCCGGCAAGACGGAGTCCTTCCTCGTGCCCGTCCTCGACCACTGCCGACGGCAGAAGGCCGACGGGCGGCGCGGCGTCAAGGCCGTGCTGCTGTATCCCATGAACGCCCTCGCCACCGACCAGGCGGGCCGTATCGGTGAGTACCTGTCGCAGCCGGAGCTGGCTCAGGTCACCGCGGGTCTGTACATCGGCGACCGGCCCGACACCGACTTCCGGCGGGTGATGACCCGGCGCGAGGAGATGCGGGCCTCGCCGCCGGACGTGCTCGTCACCAACTACAAGATGCTCGACCTGCTGTTGCAGCGCGGCGAGGACCGGCCGCTGTGGGAGGGGGCCGACATCACGTACGTGGTGCTCGACGAGTTCCACACGTACGACGGCGCGCAGGGCACGGACGTGGCGATGCTGCTGCGCCGGCTGGCGAAGGCCACCGGGAAGAGCCGGCCGGGGCGACCGCTCGGCGGCATCTGTCCGGTGGCCACCTCCGCGACCCTGGGCGAGAACTCCTCCGGTTCCCCTGACGGACAGGAGGGCGGCATCCTCGACGTGGCCGGCCAGGTCTTCGGCATGCCCTTCGCCGCGGACGCGGTGATCGGCGAGGAGCGGATGTCGGCGGGGCAGTTCACCGGCGAGGTCGACTACGAACTGCCCGAGCCGCCCTCCCCGAAGGAGGTCATCGAGTACTCCGGCGGTCCGGGGGTCGAGGCCCGGCCGGACCTGCTCGATCTCGACGGGCTCGCGGAACGGCTGCTCGGGCGGCGCGGGCTCGACGTCTTCCAGCTGGGCAGGCTGCTGAAGCGGCACGACTTCACGCACGGCGTGCTGTCGCTGCTGGACGGTGAGCCGCTCAGCGAGTGGGAACTGCGGGACAGGATGAGCCGGTTCGGGTACGCGTGGGCGCGGACCGCGCGGGAGAACCCCCGGCTGGCACTCCAGGCGCTCGCCCGGTTCGTGGCCCTGCTGTCCACCGCCCGGGATCCGGACTCCGACGAGAAACGGCCGCGTCCGCTGCTGCACATCGAGGCCCATCTGTGGGTACGGCCCGTCACGCGGGTGCTGCGGGGCGTGGGACCGAACCCCGAGTTCCGCTGGTACGAGGACGACCGCACCGCCGCCCGCCGTGCCGCGCTCGCCGCCGCGCCCGCCGCGACCGACGGCGAGGACGGGGAGCGGTCCTCGGGCGGGTGGCCGTCCGGCGACGCCCGGCGGGCCGAGCCGCAGCCGGGCGCCGATACGGCGGCCCGGCCCGCCGCCGTGCACCTGCCCGCCGTCTACTGCCGCAACTGCGGCCGGTCCGGATGGGCGGCGCTGTCCCCGGAGGCCGATCCGCAGCGGCTCGTGATGGCGCAGGACCGGGTGTGGCGCGCGGGCGTGGGGCGCGACAAGCGGCGCATCCGGTACTTCATCGCGGCGACCCCCGCCGAACGGGACGAGGCGCTCGGCGCGCTGACCGGCACCCGGCCGTCGGCGGGCCGCGGCGGTGTCGACCCGCTCTCCGTCGTCGTCCTGGACGGCGCGCAGGGCACCTACCGCCTGCCGGTGCCCGCCGACCGCGAGGAACTCCAGGACGGCTGGTTCGCGCTGGCCGTCACCGACAGGAAGTCGGCCGACCGGGCGGCCGTCGACGACCGCTGCCCGGCCTGCAACACCGACAACGGCATCCGCTTCCTCGGTACGTCGCTGGCGGCGCTCGCCTCGGCGACCGTCACGCAGCTGTTCACCGGCGGGGACATCGCGCTCGTACCGGAGGAGCGCAAGACGCTGCTGTTCAACGACTCCACGCAGGACGCCGCGCACCGCGCGGGGTACGTGGCCAACGCCTCCTACAAGTTCTCGCTGCGGTCGCTGCTCGCCCACGCCCTCGCCGACTCCCCGAAGCCCGTGGCGGTCAACGACCTGATCGGCAACGTGCTGGACGCCGTCGACGATCCCGAGACCCTGGCCGCCGTCGTCCCGCCCGACCTGCACGACGAGCCGGGCGTGGACCGGCTGCTGTCCGGGCGTGGCACGGGGGATGCCCGTACCTGGAAACTCATCGGTGAGCGGCTGGCGTTCGCCACCGTGATGGAGTTCGGCCTGCGGTCGCGTCAGGGGCGCACGCTGGAGCTGACCCGGACGGTGGCGGCCGAGGTCGCGCTGCACGATCCCGAGCGGATCGCCCTGCTGGCCCGGGACGTGCATCTGACGCTGCCGGGTCAGCTGCTGGCAGTGGGCGGGCTGCCCACGCCGGACCGCTATCTGGCCTTCGTACGCGGGTTGCTGGAGCGGATCAGGCTGCGCGGCGGGGTACGGCACCGGTGGCTGGAGCCGTGGATGCGGGACGGCGGCGTCACCCGGTTCAAGGTGTGGGGCGGGCGGCCCGACGGCATGCCCGCGTTTCCCGACGGAGTGGCCGCGCCCCGGTTCCTGCTGGACACCCCCAAGGAGAGGTCGGTCTTCGACGCGGCCACCGGCCGGCTCGGCTGGTACCAGGACTGGACCCGGCGCTGCCTCGGCCTGGACACCGCGGGCGCCAACGAGTACCTGCGGCGGCTGCTGCCCGTACTCGCGGAGGAACACGTCCTCGCCGTGCGTACGGCACAGGACCGCACGACCAGGGTGTACGGACTCCAGCCGGGACACGTCGAGGTGCGGCTGCTCGCCGACGCGGTCGTCGACAAGGCCTTCGTGAGCTGCCCGGACTGCGGCTGGGAACAGGTCGTACCGCCCGAGCGCAAGACCCGCTGGTACGGGCACCCGTGCCCCCGCTACCGGTGCAAGGGCGTGCTGAGGCCGCCGCAGGACGACGTCACGATGAGCGTCACCAGCACCGCCGGGAGCTTCGGCGGCTCCCGTGAACGCGACTACCGGAACGACTACTACCGGCGGCTGTACCTGACCGGCGGCACCTTCCGCGTGGTCACCGCCGAGCACACGGGCATGCTGACCCGGCCGCAGCGCGAGCGCGTCGAGCGGGCCTTCCGCGACGGCACCCACTACACCGACCCCAACGTGCTCTCCTGCACGCCCACGCTCGAACTCGGCATCGACATCGGCGACCTGTCGGCCGTGCTCCTCGGCTCGCTGCCCAAGGGCCCCGCCAACTACGTGCAGCGGGCGGGCCGCGCCGGGCGCCGGACCGGCAACGCCCTGGTGGTCGCCTTCGGCGGGCGGCGCGCACGGGACCTGTACTACCTGGACGAACCGGGCGAGATGATCGCCGGCGACATCGTCCCGCCGGGCTGCTACCTCTCGGCGGTGGAGATCCTGCGCCGCCAGTACACGGCGCACCTGCTGGACCTGGCCGCCCGGGGAGCGCTCACGACGGCCGACGGCGAACGGCTCCAGCCCGCGCCCCGGCTGGTGTCCGCGCTCTTCGGCACCACGGGCTGGTGCCAGGACCTCGCGGACGCGGCCCTCACGCACGGTGCCGCCCTGGTGGAGGACTTCCTCGGCCTCTTCCCGCCCGCCGGACCGGAGGGCACCGGGATCACCGGGCACGCCGCCGACGACCTGCGGGCGTACGCGACCGGCGGCATCGTCCGCGCCCTCCAGGAGGCCGAGGAGGACTGGACTGCCCGACGCGAGGAACTGCGGCGCCGGATCACCGCCATCGACACGGCCATGGACGGGCTCGTCCGCTCCGACCCCGAACAGGAGCGGGAGCACCGGGAGTTGCTGGCCGAGCGCCGCAGCACCGGTGACCTGCTGCGGGAACTGAGCCAGGCCGGCGCGCACGGCGCCCTCGTCGACCTGGGGCTGCTGCCGAACTACAGCCTCACCGACACCACCACACAGTTGGAGGCCACCCTCTACTGGACCGAACAGGAAGCCGAACAGGAGACCGGCGGCGACGGTGAGGCGGCGGGCCGCAAGAAGACCTACCGCAGCGAGGTGCGCGACTACGAGCGGTCACGCCGGCTCGCGCTGACCGAACTGGCCCCCGGCAACAGCTTCTACGTCAACGGCTACCGGCACATCGTCCGCGCCCTCGACATCGGCAGCCCGGAACGGCGGGCCTGGGCCGTGTGGCGGCTGTGTCCGGCCTGCGGTTACACGCGTACGGAGAACGCCAAGGCGGACACCTCCCCCTGCCCGCGCTGCGGCGGCCGGGAGATCGCCGACGCGGGGTGCGTGCAGCACGTACTCGAACCCCGGAGGGTGATCGCCCGCGACAAGCGGGACGACGCCCGCGTCCGGGACGACAAGGACGAGCGGGACCGGCGCCGGTACGCCATGCTGACGACCGTCGACATCGACCCGGCGCACCTCGTGCCCGGCTCCTGGCGGCACGACACCGCCGTGTTCGGCGTCGACTTCACCCGGCGCGCCGTCATCAGGACCCTCAACCTGGGCCCGGACCGGCAGGACGGCAGCAGCACCGTGCCGGTCGCCGGTGACGACGTACGCCTCAACCCCTTCTATGTCTGCACCAGTTGCGGCGGTGCGACCGCCGACGGCCGCCCGGTCGTGGACCAGCCCCACAACGCCCTCACCGAGTCGCTGGCCGCGTCCACCAGGGCCGCGGCACACCATCTGCTGTGGTGCCCGCGCCGCAAGACGCGGTCGGCCGGTGAGGGGCAGGGCAAGGGCGAGGACATCCCGCTGCTGCTCGCCCACGAACTGGTCACCGAGGCCGTGCGCATCCTGCTGCCCGCATCCGTCGCCCGCGCCAAGGAGCGGCTGGCCTCGTTCACCGCGGCGCTGTTCGTGGGCATAGCCGCCCGGTACGGCGGGGACCCGGACCACATCGACATCGCCGCGGCCTCCATGCCGGACGGGGTCGAGGCCGACTGGCCGCGGCGCTTCCTCGTGGTGTACGACCGGCTGCCGGGCGGCACCGGCTACCTGCACCGCCTCGCCTCCGCCGAGGGCTTCCGCGAGGTGCTGCTCAAGGCCAGGGAGACCATCGAGAACTGTCCCTGCCTCGCCAAGGGCCTGGACGGCTGCCACCGCTGCCTGCTACGCCGGGTCCCGGCCACCGACTACGACCGGGTGAGCCGGAACGAAGTGCGCCAGATGCTGGACGAACTGCTCGGCAAGGGCGGCGAGGCGTGGAAGACCTCGCCTGTCGCGGCCACCCACACCATTCCCCTGGAGCGGCAGGCCGAGAGCGACCTCGAGGTCATGTTCATCGACACGCTCAAGGAGTGGGCGGCACAGCCCGCCGCCCAGGCCAGTGCCGACGCCTACACGACCACGGCGGGGACGTACTCCCTCGATCTGAGGCTGACGAACCCGTCCGGGGCGACGCTGAGCTGGCGGGTGTCCCAGCAGCGGGTCCTGGACGGAAGGACACGCCCGGACGTCCTCTTCGAGCGGCTCGACGCGCCCGGTCCCCGTCTGGCGCTGTACCTCGACGGGTACGAGTTCCACGCCTCGGCACGGCACAACCGGGTCGGCGAGGACGCCGTCAAGCGCACCGGGCTGCGCGCGGACGGTCTGCGCGTCTTCCAGCTCACGTACTTCGACGTCAAGGACTGGCAGACCCGGATCCGTGACACCGGCTACGCGGCCGCCGGTCCGGCGGATCCGGTGTGGCGGCCCTATGACGAGCAGGGGCAGCGCCAGGCCCGCGACTACTACGCGAAGGTGCGGGGCCGGCTGCCCGGCGAGCTCGCCGACAGCGTATGGATCAATCCCGCCGACATGCTGCTCGCGTATCTGCGCGCGCCGGACGCCGATGGGTGGCTGGCCCGTGCGGAGGCGGCCGTCGCCGGGCTCACCGGGGCTCGTCCCCAGGCGGCGGCCGTGCCGGCGGAGGCCGTGGGCGCGCGGCTCGACGCCGCGCTGCGGGGCGAGCCGTTGACCGGTCCGGGTGGGCCGCTGCGTGTCCTGTCGGCTGTGGACCGGTCGGGCTGCCGACTGGTCGCGGTCGCGGACGGCAGGCAGAAACCACCGGCGTGGACGGCTCTCACCCTCCTGGACGACAGCCCGGCCGCCGTCGCCGACACCGAGGCACACAAGCGGCGCTGGCGCGCATGGCTGTACTGGAGCAATCTGCTTCAGTTCCTGGAGCACGGCGGCGGTGACAGCGCGCAGCTGACCACCGGCCGGCTCGCCGACTTCGCTCCTGAGGCGCTCGCCGTGACGGGGGGCTCGGGGTGGCTGGCGTCGACGCGTATCGATCTGGGCGTGGTCGCCGGCACCGGGGCCGCGGTCGGGGAGAAGGCCGAGAAGGAGGCCAGGGCGGCCGCCCCCCAGGGCTCCGGCTGGGACGGGGTCCTCGAACGCCTTGACCCGGACCAGCCCGAACTCCAGCTCCTCGCGGTCTCCCTCGCCACGCGGGGCATATCCGTCCCGGTCGACGGACACGAGCTGGACGACCACGGCTGGATGGCCGAACTCGCCTGGCCCGACCGGAAGATCGGCGTGGTGCGCCCGCACCGTCCCATCGGCGGGGAGCCCGACTACGAGGCCGAGGACCAGGACCGGGCCTTCGCGGCGGCCGGCTGGGAGGTGCGGCCGGCGAGTGAGTGGACGGCGGAGGAGCTGGCCCACCGACTTGATCAGCAGGACGACGGAACGAACCAGGGGGAGCCCCACCGATGAACACCACGAGTGTGACGCTGCGTCTGCTCGACAAAGCCGACAAGGAGATCCTGAGACTCCCCCGGGCGGTCAAGGGCGCCCTCTACGACTTCCAGCACAAGTTCAAGACCAACCCGCAGGCCACCGGGCTCCAGCTGAAGCAGCTGAAGCAGCTTAAAGGGGACAGCAGGCTCTGGTCCGCCCGCGTCAACGACGAGTACCGCGCCCTGCTGCTGCGGCTCGCCGACGACGACTGGCTGATCGTCTCGGTCAAGCACCGCAAGGAGGTCTACGAGAACCTCGACCGGCTCTCCTACGGCATCAACCAGGTCACCGGTGCCATCGAGTACGTCGACCTCCAGGTGGTCGAGGAGAGTGTGCTGCGCCGCGTCGCGCCCGCTCCGCCCACCGCTCCGGCCACCGCTCCGGCCCGGCCCGAACCGGTGGCGCCCCGGCCGCTGTTCGCGCACGTCACGGACGAGCAGCTCATCGACCTCGGTGTGGCGGAGCCGCTGGTCCCCGTCGTGCGGACCCTCACCACCGAGGACCAACTGCTCGGTCTCGTCGAGTACGCTCCCCAGCTCACCGGCGAGATCCTGCTCTCGCTAGTCGACGGCAAAAGCTACGACGAGGTCCTGGAGCAGGTGACGGCCCCGGTCGCCGCACCCGAACCGGTCGACACCGAGGACTTCCGGACCGCCGCCGAGCGCCCGGCCACCATGGTCACGACCACCGACGAGGCCCTGCGCGAGGCACTGGAGGGCGAGGACTTCGGGCGGTGGAAGGTCTTCCTGCACCCCACCCAGGCCAAGCTCGTGGAGCGCGACTACTCCGGCCCCGCCCGCGTGGGCGGCGGCCCCGGCACGGGAAAGACCATCGTCGCCCTGCACCGGGTCAGGCACCTGGTCGAGCAGCTTCCGCCGGGGCGCAACAAGCCGGTGCTGCTCACGACGTACAACAAGAACCTGGCCGCCGATCTGCGCGCCCGTCTGATGGAACTGGGCGGCGAGGAGCTGGTGTCCCGGGTGGACATCAGCCACGTCGACCAGCTGGCCCTGCGCGTGGTGCGGGAGGCCGAGCCCGGCAGCGCCAAGCAGACCATCGACGACAACCAGGTGCTGCGCGAGTGGCGCGCCATGCTCGACGAACTCGGCGAGACCACCTGGGACGCCGAGTTCCTGCACGACGAGTGGACCCAGGTCGTCCTCGGCCAGGCGGTGGCCTCCCGCACCGAGTACTTCCGGGCCCGTCGGGCCGGGCGGGGCCGCAACATCGCGCGAGCCGAACGCGCGGAGATCTGGCAGCTGGCCGAGAAGTTCACGCAACGGCTGGACCGCCTCGGCCGCCAGACGTGGGCCCAGGTGGCCGAGCGGGCGGCACGTCTGGAGATGGAGCGCGAGCAGCGGATCGAGAGCGTGGAACGGCAGCGTGCGGAGGCCGGTGGCCTCGACAACATCCACCTCCAGGACGGCTCGGCGGGATGGCTGCGCCACCGCTACCGGCACATCGTGGTGGACGAGGCCCAGGACCTGCGGCCGGGACACTGGAAGATGCTGCGCGCCATGGTGGCGCGCGACCGCAACGACCTCTTCCTCGTCGGTGACACGCACCAGCGGATCTACAACAACCAGGTCACCCTGGGCAGCCTCGGCGTCAACATCCGCGGCCGGTCCGCCAAGCTCACCCTCAGCTACCGCACCACGCGGCAGATCCTCGGCTCCGCGCTCGGAGTGCTGGAGGGCGAGTCGTTCGACGACCTCGACGGCAGCGAGGAGTCCCTGGCCGGATACCGCTCCGTGCTCAGCGGCGGGCGCCCCACCCTGCACCCGAGCCCCGACTGGGAGTCCGAGCGCGACGCCATCGCCCAGCTGGTGTCGGAGTGGTCCGACATCCCCCTGGAGCAGATCGCCATCTGCGTCCCCACCAACGCGATGGCGCAGGAGGTCGCGGTGACGCTGGCCCGGTCGGAGGTCCGAGCGGTCGAGATCGGCCCGGACGGGCCCCGCGGCGACGAGGGGGTGCACATCGGGACGATGTTCCGGTTCAAGGGGCTGGAGTACCAGCGGATGATCATCGCCGGGGTGAGCGAGGGCCTGGTGCCCCGGGACGCGGTCACCCAGATGCGGCGCTCCGACCCCCTGCGGTACCGGCGGGAGCTCCAGCGTGCGCGCTCCCTCCTGTTCGTCGCCACGACCCGCTCGCGCGACGCGCTCGCCGTCTTCTGGCACGGTACGCCCAGCCGTTTCCTCGAACCGCTGCTCACCGCCTAGAAATACCGCCTGGAAATTGGGATGCGGCGAAGGGTCGTGGTTCGGATGATCGGATGGTTGTCCGCCATCCGAACCCAGGAGTCCCGCCCATGATCCGGCGCGTCACCGCCCCCGGTCTCTTCCCGCCCCCCACCTACTCGCACGCCACCGTCGTCGAAGCCGGCACGAAGCTCGCGTTTCTGGCCGGGTCGGTGCCGCTGGACGAGGAGGGGGAGGTCGTCGGGCCGGGGGATCCCGTGCGGCAGGCGGAGCGGGTGATCGGCAATCTGCGTGAGCAACTGGCCGCGGTGGGAAGCGACCTGGCTCATGTCGTGTCGACGGACGTGTACGTGGTGAGCGGTGAACCGTCGGTGCTGTCCGCCGTGTGGGAGGTGGTGGAGGCCTCCGGGCTCAGTGCGGGGCCGCATTCGTCGACGCTGATCGGGGTGGCGTGCCTGGGGTACACCGGGCAGCTGGTGGAGATCACGGCGACCGCGGTCGTGCCCGAGTGAACGCCGGGGAGGCAAGCCTCCTGCGTCGGGCGGTCGATGCCGACGCCGCCGCGGCGGCCGATGTCTGGCTGCGGTCCTTCGCCGCCGCGCTGCCCACGGTCGTCCGGCCGCGTTCCGATGACGAGGTGCGCCGGTACTTCCGGGACGTGCTGGTTCCGCTGCGGGAGGCCTGGGTGGCCGAGGCGGCGGGCGCGGTCGTCGGGGTGATGGTGCTCCAGGGGGAGTCGCTGGCACAGCTCTACCTCGATCCGGACTGGCGTGGGCGGAGTGTCGGGGACCGGTTCGTCGCGCTGGCCAAGGAGCGCTGCCCGCAGGGGCTCACCCTGTGGACCTTCCAGGTCAACGAGCCCGCCCGCCGGTTCTACGAGCGGCACGGGTTCGTCGCCGTGGAGTTCACGGACGGCAGCGGGAACGAGGAGCGGGAGCCGGACGTTCGGTATGTGTGGCGGCCGTGATCAGCCGGACGGGCGGCCCCACAGTCTCCGCTTGGGGAGCGGCTTCTCGTAAGTTCCCGTCCGGCTCGTCGTGAGCCCCAGCGACACCAGCGACTCGGCCAGTTTCACCGCCGCCCCGACCCCGTCGACGACCGGTAGCCCCAGCTTCTCCCCCACCGCCCGCTGCAAGCCCGTCATCCCGGCACAGCCGAGCACCAGTACCTCCGCCCCGGCCTCGCGCGCCCGCTCGGCCGCCGCCAGGAAGGCGGTCTCCGTGCGTTCGTCGTCGTCGCCGAGGTGGAGGACACCCAGCCCTGTGCCGACGACCGCCGCGCAGTTGCGCGCCACCCCGGCGGTCTCCAGGCTGTCCTGGATCTGCCCGCACGAGCGTTCGAGGGTGGTGACGACGCCGTACCGCCGCCCCAGGAGACACGCCAGGTGGGCCGCGGCCTCCGTGATGTCGACGACCGGTACGTCCACCAGCTCCCGTACGCCTTCCCGGCCGTGTTCGCCGAAGCCGGCCAGGACCACGGCGTCGTAGGGCGGGCCCTCGTACGTCCTGAGCGCGTCGAGGACGGCCGCGGCGGACAGGTAGCTGTCGAGCCAGCCCTCCGCGGACTCGGGCCCCCAGGTGGGGGTCAGTCCGGTCACGGTGGTGCCCGGGCCTGCGGCGGCCCGGGCACCTTGCACGATCTCCTCGGTCATCTCCTGCGTGGTGTTGCAGTTGGTGACGACGATCCGCACGTCTGTCAGACCTCCTCGGTGCTGTGCACGTCAGTGCTGTGCACGTCAGTGCTGCGCTCGTCAGTGCTGTGCACGTCAGTGCTGCGCTCGTCAGTGCTGCGCTCGCTCCGGCACAGTGCCGCGTACAGCCCGGCGGCCAGGGCCGTGCCGATGAACCAGGAGTACGGCGCCACATCGGTGAAGGCCTTCACCAGCGCCAGCACGGCCGCGACCGCCGCCGACGGCAGGAACGCCCACAGCGCCTTGGGGTTGACGCCCTTGCGGTAGTGGTAGCGGGAGTCCGGAGCGGCGTCGAAGAGTGCGTCGACGTCCACCCGGCCGCGCTTCACCCAGTAGTAGTCGACCATGATCACGCCGAACAGCGGGCCCAGGAAGGCGCCGAGACCACCGAGGAAGTAGTTCACGACCGTGGGATTGGAGAACAGGTTCCACGGGGTCACCACCAGCGCGGCCACCGTGCTGATCATGCCGCCGACCTTGAAGCTGATCTTCTGCGGCCAGACGTTGGCCAGGTCGTACGCCGGGGAGACGAAGTTGGCGACGATGTTGACGCCCATGGTGGCCACGGCGAAGGTCAGCGCACCGAACACCAGCACCCACTTGTTGCCGATCTCGGCGACGAGGTAGGCCGGGTCGGTGATCTCCCTGCCGAACACCTCGTACGCGCCGGCCGTGACGATCACCGACACGATCACGAAGGCCGTGGAGTTGACCGGCAGGCCCCAGAAGTTGCCCCGCTTGACGGTCTTGTAGTCGGGCGCGAAGCGCGAGAAGTCGCAGAAGTTGAGCATCAGGGTGCCGTAGGTGGCCAGGACCAGGCCGACCGCGCCGAACCACTGGCGCCACTGCTCGCCCGTGGACACCGGGTGCGGGGTGCTGGTGAGCGCGATGGTCCAGTCGGCCTTGGCGAGGATCCAGACCGCGAGCGCGATCATCACGACCCAGATGGCGGGACCGCAGAAGTCCTGGAACTTCCGCACCGACTCCATGCCCCGGCTGATGATCAGGGCCTGGACGATCCACAGCGCCACGAAGGAGACCCAGCCGAGCGCGTCCAGGCCGAGGAAGGAACTGTGCGTCCACGACTTCAGGCCCGGCCAGGCCGCCAGCAGCATCACGTTGACGGCGACGGACGCCAGATAGGTCTGGATGCCGTACCACATGATGGCGATGACGGCCCTGATCAGCGCGGGGATGTTGGCACCCCAGACACCGAAGGCGATCCGGCTGACGACCGGGAAGGGCACGCCGGTGCGCTGGCCGATGCGGCCCATCATGTTCATTCCGAGGTAGATGATCACGAAGCCGGCGAGCAGCGACGTGAAGATCTGCCAGACGTTCATGCCCAGGAAGAGCAGTCCGGCGGCGAAGGTGTAGTTGCCGAGGTTGTGGACGTCGGACATCCACATGGCGAAGAGGTCGAAGACTTTCCAGGATCGGTTGGGCGCTGGAGCGAGGTCGTCGTTGGTGAGCCGGGGGTCGGGGACGAACGATGATGTGCCGGTGGCTTCGGCACGGTCGGCGAGGGACACGGGGGCCTCCATGGACGGGGGACGGAGGAGGACTGCTTGAGGGGGTGACTGCCGGACCGTTTGGTATACCAAACTGTGCCATGGTCCCGCCGTCAAGGGTTGTGACCGATATCCGTCCTGTTACGGCCCGGTAAAAGACCTCTCGCGTCGGCGAAGATGGCCCCATGGCGAAGATCGAACCCATCGGCGCGGTGCGCGAGCGCGTCCTGGCCGACCTGCGGCGGGACATCATCGCGGGCCGCCTGCTCCCCGGCGACCGGCTCGTCGAGCGTGAGCTGGCCGAGCGCTTCGGGGTCTCGCGCGTGCCGGTCCGGGAGGCGATCCGGGCCCTGGTCGCCGAGGGCTTCGTCCTCTTCGAGACCCCGCGTCGTACGGTCGTACGCCGGCTGACCCCCACCGACGTCAAGGAACTCTTCGAACTGCGCGAGGCCCTGGAGGTGTACGCGGCCGGGCTCGCCGCGGCACGGGCCACCCCGCAGGCGCTGGCGGAACTGCGCGAACTGCTGGGCCAGTCGGCCACGGCCACCGAGACGGGGGACGCCGAGGCCATCACCGACGTCAACACCCGTTTCCACGACCGCATCCGGGCCCTGGCGGGCAACAGCCTGCTGATCTCGGTCATGGAGCCGGTCGACGGCCGCCTGCGCTGGCTGACCCGGCAGAACGAGGAGTGGCCTCAACTGCTCATGGAACACCGTGAGTTGTACGAGTCGATCGCCTCCGGCGACCCGGACCGCGCCCGCGCCCACGCGCTCCGCCACGTCCAGGCCAACTACCGGTCGACGGTGCGGCACCTGTTCGGCGAGGCCGCCGACGCCGGGTGACGCCGGATATCACCGGGTGTCACCGGGTGTCGCCGGGTCAGTCCGACAGCCCGGCCGTGTCCGCCGCCGTGCGCAGCACCTCGCGCAGCATCTCGGGGGTGAGCCGGCCGGTGAAGGTGTTGCGCTGGCTGACGTGGAAGCAGCCGAAAAGGTCCAGGCTGTCCGGGCCGTCCAGGCCGTCGAGCGCCACGCGGGTGCCGTGGGCGAAGACGGGCCGGGGGCGGGGGACGTTCCAGCCCGCCTCGGCGAACGCGGGCAGCGCGGCCTGCCAGCCGAAGGCGCCGAGCACCACGGCGGCCCGCAGCGTCGGCCGCAGCAGCCGCAGCTCCTGCACCAGCCAGGGCCGGCAGGTGTCCCGCTCCCCGGGGGTCGGCTTGTTGGCGGGCGGGGCACAGTGCACGGGCGAGGTGACGCGGACGCCGTACAGCTCCAGCCCGTCGTCGGCGCGCACGGAGGTGGGCTGCGAGGCCAGTCCCACGTCGTACAGAGCCTGGTACAGCACGTCCCCGGAGCGGTCGCCGGTGAACATGCGGCCGGTGCGGTTGCCGCCGTGCGCGGCGGGGGCGAGGCCGATGATCAGCAGCCGGGCGTCGGGCGGCCCGAAGCCGGGCACGGGCCGTCCCCAGTACGTCCAGTCGGCGAAGGCGGCCCGCTTGGTCCGGGCGACCTCCTCCCGCCAGGCGACCAGCCGAGGGCAGGCCCGGCAGTCCGCGACGCGCCGGTCGAGCCGGGCCAGGCCGCTGGTGTCCATGCCTCCACGGTAGGGGCTGCGCCGGGACCGGTTCCTCCGGGAGGAAAATCGGGTCCGGTTCCCCCGCCCCCGCGAGCTAAGGTCGGGAACATGGCTTCCCAGGATGCGGACGAGGACACCACCCGCGACACCGTCGGCGCCGGTGGCACCGACGGCACTGGCACGGGCCCGCGCGTGGAGGACGCTGTCGACCCGAAGGTCGCCGCCGCCGTGGCCGCGGCCGAGGCGGCCGGTCCCGCGAACGGTGAGACCGTGCGCATCGACAGCTGGATCTGGGCCGTCCGGCTGATCAAGACCCGCTCCCTCGGGGCCACCGCCTGCCGTGGCGGACATGTCCATGTGAACGGCGAACGCGTCAAGCCCGCGTACTCCGTGCGCGTCGGCGACGAGGTGCGTCTGCGGCAGGAGGGCCGGGAACGAGTCGTGATCGTCAAGCGCCTGATCCGCAAGCGGGTCGGCGCCCCCGTGGCCCAGCAGTGCTACATCGACAACTCGCCGCCGCCCCCGCCCCGGGAGGCCGTGGCCCCCGCCGGTCTCCGCGACCCTGGCACCGGCCGCCCCACCAAGCGCGACCGCCGCGAGCTGGAGCGTCTGCGGGCGCTGAACGGGCTCAGGGGGCGTCCCGGGGGTCCCGGGGGTCCCGGGGGTCAGTGACGTCACGCTGCTCGTCACCGGGTCGGCCGCAGCAGCCGCAGCAGCTCCGCGTTGTGTCCGCGCCGGGCCCAGGCGATCAGGGCCAGCGGCACGATCAGGATCAGCGGTGTCGCGGCGTACTGTCCGTCGAAGGCGGTGAGCTGGACGATGAAGGCACCCACCATCAGCGCGCTCAGCGCCATCGCGGCCAGTGACTGGAGTGCCGGGACCAGCAGGGCCATGGCCCCGGCGAGTTCCAGCGCACCAATCGTGTACATGCCCGCGCTGCCCCAGCCGATCTTGTCGAAGGACTCGACGGCCGACGGGTGGGCGATCAGCTTGGGCAGCGCGCTCGCGATCCCGTAGAAGAGGGCGAGCAGCACCTGCACCGAGCGCAGGGCGATACGGGCGACCTGGGCACGGCGGCCGCGGGCCGGCGCGGCGGCGGCAGGGTCGGCGGAGGCCGCGAGGTCGGCGGCGGTGGCGGTGGTCTCGGCCATGAGGTTCTCCTGGGTGAAGCGGTCTCGGTTGCTGTCACCGATGTAGACCCGCCCCGGACCGAGAACTCATCGCCGCACCGCTCTCACCCACATCTCATCCGGGGTCAGATACTCGTCCACCTCCAGTCCCGCCTCCGCCAGCGCCTCCTCGAACTGCTCCCGGGTCAGCGGGCGTGCCCGGAACGTCTGGGTCCAGACCGCGTCCGGGAACACATACTCCGCGCGGACCGAGTTCACCCCGTCGCCGACCGGCACCGCCGACACCATCCGCACCGTGAACCCGCCGGGGTCGACCCGCTCGCGCGGCAGGTCGGTGTGGTAGTCCTCGCCTTCCCGCTGGATCAGCACGCAGCCGCCCTCCGCCACGTGCCGGACGCAGGTGCGCAGCAGTCCCCGGCGGACCTCGACGTCCCCGGCGTGGACCAGGAACGACGCGAGCATCACCACGTCGAACTTCTCGCCCAGGTCGAGGTCCTCGATCGGGCTGCATATCGTGCGCGCCCCGCGGACGCGCTCCAGCATCTCGGCGGACTCGTCCACCGCCGTGACCGTGAAACCGCGCGCCAGCAGCGGGTGGGTCACCCGGCCCACACCGCTGCCGAGTTCCAGGATGTGCGCCCCCGCGGGAACCGCCGCCGCGATGATGTCGGGCTCGTCGCGCACCGGAAGCCGCGCGTACAACTCGACCGCGCAGCCGTCCGGGGTGATCGCACCGGGGCCGGTTCCGTCGTATCCCTCACGCTTCTCAACCTTCATGCCCGGACAACGGCCGGACTCCGCACGCCCGTTCCCGCACGAGGCTTGTTCACTCGTTCGAGCTATTCGGCCTGCAACGGGAACCAGCCGTCCCCGAGGTACCAGTGCCCTCCGGCCCGCAGATGTTCCCCGACCGCCCGTTCCAATGAGGTCCGGCGCGGCAACTCCCCCACCGGCAGGTCCGGGTCGCCGAAGACGAACCGGACGGGCTCCCGGTCGGCCGGTTCCGTGTCCTCGCGGGCGAGGACACGGAACCGCTCCTGGAAGCGGACGATGTTGGACTGCGTGGGCAGGTACCGCCTCAGCTGCGGGTCGAGCAGCCAGGAGTGGCAGACCGCGATCGCATACGGCTCCTCGGGAAAGTGCAGGGCGAAGAACTTCCGCGCCAGCGCCACGGAGCGGTCGCAGGCCGCCGGGGTCAAGGGGCCGTGGAAGTCGGGTATGTGGACGGCGAGGCAGGGGCCGCCCGGCGCCGCCCGCAGCCCGGCCGCCGACAGCCCCCGTGCGGTGCGCTGCCCGAGCGCCGCCCGCTCGAACTGAAGCCGCCCCAGCTGGTACAGCTCACCGCGGAAGTGATGGGCCAGCCAGCGCGGGGACTGCACGCCGGCCGTGCCGTGCCGTCTGCGGTGGGCGGCGAGGTTACGGCCGAGGTCGGCGAGGGTGCGGCGGGAGACATCGGCCGTGATGCCGCGCTCGCGGTGGTACGCGCGCGCGTGCGGCACCGCGGCGAGGAAGACGTACACGGCGAAGTACCGCGCCAGGGCGGCCGGAGCGGCGGCGATCCGCTCGTCGATGTCCGGCGTCCTGCCGATCTCCCCGATGTCCCGGACCAGCTCCTCCACGCACTCCGCCAGAAGCCGCAGCACACCCGGGTCACCCGTCACCGTGCTCCGCAGTCCGACCAGTTCGTTGATGTCCTCGTGCGGTACGGCGAGGTCGAGAAGCAGCTCGGGCAGGTCGTCGGCGTCCGGCAGCACGGTGCGGTCCCCCTTGGGTGAACGTCCTCGTCGAAGGGTACGTGAGAGGGAGGAGCGTGAAAGTGATGCGTACGGGCAGTGAGCCGGCGACCGCCCGCAGTGCGCTGCGGGCGCGGTTGTGGCTGAGCGTGTGGGGTCTGGCCTGGGCGATCTTCGGCATGGCGGCGTTCACGCTCACCGGACGCCCCGGGTGGGCGGCTGCCTGCGGGGTGCTGTGGCTGGTGGCCGCCGTCGACATGACCTTGATCGTCCGGCACATCCGGCAGGGCCCGCACTACCAGCCGGGCCGGGACGTACCTCCGTACCGTCCGGCCGAGGAGCATCCGGCCTACCGGGCGCCACGGCGCCGCCCGCCGTTCCGGCCGCCGCGGCACCGCCATCCGTGACCGGTGGTCAGACGTCGAACCGGTCAGGCGCCGAACCGGTCAGGAATCGAACCGTGCCGCCTTCAGATACTGCGGGTTGGGGTCCAGCGCGGCCGCCAGCCGGAAGTGGCGCTTCGCCTGGTCGTGCCGTCCCTGACGTTCATAGGTGCGGGCGAGCGCGAAGTGCGCGAAGGAGTTGTCCGGCTCGCGCTCCAGGACGATGGTGAATTCGAGCTCCGCCGGCCGCAGTTGCGCGGCGGCGAAGAACGCACGCGCGCGCAGCAGCCGCGCGGCCGTGTTCTCCGGGTGCGCGGCGATGACCCCGTCGAGCAGCTTCACCGCGCCCCGCGGATCCCGTGCGTTGAGCAACTGCTCGGCGGCACGGAAGTCGATGACATGCGTCTCCGGGGTACGTCCGGTGGAACCGCTGGTCTCGGGCACGGCAAAGTCCTTCCCTCACTGGAGGGGTTCAACGCCCGGATCGGAGGCCGCTATTCCTGGGGCGGCACCGAGGCGTCCCCACGCGGCGCGTGCGCCCGGCGCACCAGGTCGTCCCACACTTCGCGGACGCGCTGCCGCAGCGACTCGAGCGGTACGTCGTTGTCGATGACGATGTCCGCGATCTCCAGGCGCTTCTCGCGGGTCGCCTGTGCGGCCATACGCGCGCGTGCGTCCTCCTCGCTCATGCCCCGCAGCCGCACCAGCCGGTCGAGCTGGGTCCCGGGGGCGGCGTCGACGACGACCACGAGGTCGTACAGCGGAGCGAGGCCGTTCTCCGCGAGGAGGGGGACGTCGTGGACGACGACGGCGTCCTCGGCCGCCGCGTTCTCCAGCTCGCGGGAGCGGGCACCCACCAGGGGATGCACGATCGAGTTGAGCAGGGCCAGCTTCTCCGGGTCGGCGAAGACGATCGAGCCGAGTCTCGGCCGGTCCAGGCCGCCGTCCTCGGCGAGCACCTGGTCGCCGAAGGCCTCGGCGACGGCCGCGAGACCTTCGGTGCCGGGCGCCACGACCTCGCGCGCGATGCGGTCCGCGTCGATCAGCACGGCTCCGTGCTCGACGAGCAGCCGTGACACCTCGCTCTTGCCGGCGCCGATGCCACCGGTCAGGCCCACTGTCAGCATGAGCGGAAGCTTAGGGCCTGTCCGGCGGGGAGTCAGTTGTCGCCCTCCCGCTCCGCCAGGAAGCGTTCGAACTCGAGGCCGATCTCGTCCGCGGACGGGATGTCGGCCGGTTCGGCGAGCATGTTGCCGCGGGTTTCGGCCCCCGCAGCGGCGTCGTACTGGTGCTCTAGGCCCTGGACGAGGGCGGTGAGTTCCTCGTCGCCCTCGCGGATCTGCCGGTCGATCTCGGTCTGGGTCCGGTGGGCGTCGGTGCGCAGGGAGTGCGCGATGCCGGGGAGGACCAGGCCGGTCGCGGCCGTGATGGCCTCCAGGACGGTCAGGGCCGCGTCCGGGTACGGGGAGCGCGCGATGTAGTGCGGGACGTGCGCGGCGACGCCCAGGACGTCGTGGCCCGCCTCCATGAGGCGGTACTCGACGAGCGCCTCGGCGCTGCCGGGCACCTGGGCCTCGTCGAAGGGGCTGCGGTGTCCCGGGACGAGGTCGGTGCGGTTGCCGTGCGGGGTGAGGCCGACGGGCCGCGTGTGCGGGACGCCCATGGGGATGCCGTGGAAGTTCACGGACAGGCGGACGCCGAGGCGCTCCACGATCTGCCGTACGGCCGCGGCGAACCGCTCCCACTCCACGTCCGGCTCCGGGCCCGACAGCAGCAGGAAGGGCGCACCGGTGGTGTCCTGGACGAGCCGGACCTCGATGGCGGGGTCCTCGTACTCGGTCCAGCGGTCGCGCTTGAAGGTCAGCAGCGGGCGGCGCGCGCGGTAGTCCACGAGCCGGTCGTGGTCGAAGCGGGCCACCAACTGGTGGGGCAGCGAGTCGAGGAGCCGGTCGACGATCTGGTCGCCGGTGTCCCCCGCGTCGATGTATCCGTCGAAGTGGTAGAGCATGACAAGACCGGCCGATTCCTGGGCCAGCGCCATGTCGACGACGGCCAGCCCCTTCGGCTCCCACGCGTACAAACCCTGCGGATCAAGCACAGTGACCGCCCCTCCTCGTTTCACAGAGCACAACGCGCCCTGGAACGTGGGCATTCCCGCGCCACGCCGTTGATCAGGGATCTCACGGCGCCGGTACGAACGAGGGGCAAGTGCAGCCCACCTCAGGGGCGCGGGGAACTGCGCGACAAGCCACGGACGGCGGGCACTCGAAAGACCGCGGGCACCCCCCGAAAGAGTCTGAGGGGCCGCACCTCAAAAGGTGCGGCCCCTCAGGACCAGCTATCGGCTAAGCCTCAGCGGCAGCGATCAGCTCTGGCCGCCGGCCAGCTTCTCGCGCAGCGCGGCGAGCGCCTCGTCCGAGGCCAGCGCGCCGGAGGTGTCCGGGCCCTCGGAGGAGTACGAACCGCCACCGGAAGCGGCCGGAGCCGCACCCGCAGCGTCGCCGCCCTCGGCAGCGGCCTTCTCGTCCGCCTCGCGGGACTTGATGACCTGCGCCTGGTGCTGCTCGAAGCGCTGCTGCGCCTCGGCGTACTGGTGCTCCCACGCCTCGCGCTGGGTCTCGTAGCCCTCGAGCCAGTCGTTGGTCTCGGGGTCGAAGCCCTCGGGGTAGATGTAGTTGCCCTGGTCGTCGTAGGACGCGGCCATGCCGTACAGGGTCGGGTCGAACTCGACCGAGGCCGGGTCGGCACCGAAGGACTCGTTGGCCTGCTTCAGCGAGAGGCTGATGCGACGGCGCTCGAGGTCGATGTCGATGACCTTGACGAAGATCTCGTCGTTGACCTGGACGACCTGCTCCGGGATCTCCACGTGGCGCTCGGCCAGCTCGGAGATGTGGACCAGACCCTCGATGCCCTCGTCCACGCGGACGAACGCACCGAACGGAACCAGCTTCGTGACCTTGCCGGGCACGACCTGGCCGATCTGGTGGGTGCGGGCGAACTGCTGCCACGGGTCTTCCTGGGTCGCCTTCAGCGACAGGGAGACGCGCTCGCGGTCCATGTCGACGTCGAGGACCTCGACGGTGACCTCCTGGCCGACCTCGACAACCTCGGACGGGTGGTCGATGTGCTTCCAGGAGAGCTCGGAGACGTGGACCAGACCGTCGACGCCACCCAGGTCCACGAAGGCACCGAAGTTGACGATCGAGGAGACGACGCCGGAACGGACCTGACCCTTCTGGAGGGTGGTGAGGAACGTCTGGCGGACCTCGGACTGGGTCTGCTCCAGCCAGGCACGGCGGGACAGGACCACGTTGTTGCGGTTCTTGTCCAGCTCGATGATCTTGGCCTCGAGCTCCTTGCCCACGTAGGGCTGGAGGTCGCGGACGCGGCGCATCTCGACCAGGGAGGCCGGGAGGAAGCCACGGAGGCCGATGTCGAGGATGAGACCACCCTTGACGACCTCGATGACGGTACCGGTGACGATGCCGTCCTCTTCCTTGATCTTCTCGATGGTGCCCCAGGCACGCTCGTACTGGGCGCGCTTCTTCGAGAGGATCAGGCGGCCTTCCTTGTCCTCCTTCTGGAGAACAAGGGCTTCGATCTCGTCACCGACGGCGACGACCTCGTTGGGGTCGACGTCGTGCTTGATCGAGAGCTCGCGGCTCGGGATGACACCTTCGGTCTTGTAACCGATGTCGAGGAGAACCTCGTCCCGGTCAACCTTGACGATGACGCCGTCGACGATGTCGCCATCGTTGAAGTACTTGATCGTCTCGTCGATAGCGGCGAGGAAGGCTTCCTCGTTACCGATGTCGTTGACCGCAACCTGCGGGGTGGTGGCGGTGGTCTCGGTGCTGCTCGTCATGTGGGAAAGGGCTCCGGTACGGACATTGAAGTCGTAGGTACTGCTTACGCCGGGAGCCCGTTTCGCTCTGTAGAAGCCGGACAGCCAAGGAAGCGCCCCACCGATATGGGTGATGACGCCTCGACAACCGAGGGGACATACAACAGATGCGAGCGCAGCCTGCTACGTCTGAGGTGCGCAGGCCCGCAGCGCAACTTGTAGCATACGGGGGCAGCCGGGCAGGGTCAATGCGCGAAGCCGCACACCCGGGGCGGATCGCCGCATACCCGGCACAAGAACCGTCCCACGAGGCCAAGTAGGCCTGCGGGACCTCTTCGGTGACACGCCCCCGACGGGTTGCACGGAAGAGTACGACGAGGGAGCCGATCATCCAAGAGCCCGAACCGTTCGAACCGGAAGCCACCCGGCGTGCCGCCGGGACGACGGAGAGCTCCCGGGCCAACCGGGGCTGGTGGGACCGGAACGCGGACGAGTACCAGGTCGAACACGGCACGTTCCTCGGCGACGACCGCTTCGTGTGGAGCCCCGAGGGCCTGGACGAGGTGGAGGCGGAGCTGCTCGGCCCGCCCGAGGACCTGAAGGGCAGGGACGTGCTGGAGATCGGCGCGGGCGCCGCCCAGTGCTCGCGCTGGCTGGCCGCCCAGGGCGCCCGCCCGGTGGCCCTGGACCTCTCGCACCGCCAGCTCCAGCACGCGCTGCGCATCGGCGGACCGTTTCCGCTGGTGTGCGCCGACGCCGGCGCGCTGCCCTTCGGGGACGGCTCCTTCGACCTGGCGTGCTCGGCGTACGGGGCACTGCCGTTCGTCGCCGACCCGCGGCTGGTGCTGCGCGAGGTGCGCCGGGTGCTGCGGCCGGGCGGCCGGTTCGTGTTCTCGGTGACGCACCCCGTCCGCTGGGCGTTCCCGGACGAGCCCGGACCCGAGGGCCTGTCGGTGTCCGCCTCCTACTTCGACCGCACGCCGTACGTCGAGCAGGACGACGAGGGCCGGGCGGTGTACGTCGAGCACCACAGGACGCTCGGCGACCGGGTCCGGGACATCGTGGCGTCGGGCTTCCGGCTGGTGGACCTGGTGGAGCCGGAGTGGCCGGCCTGGAACAGCTCCGAGTGGGGCGGGTGGTCGCCGCTGCGGGGAAGCCTGATCCCGGGGACGGCGATCTTCGTGTGCGTACGAGACTGAACGTGTGATCCGTTACGACGCCCTGGACGCCCTGCCCGTACGCGGCGCCCTGCCCGCCCTGAACGACGCCCTGGACGAGCACGGCACCGCCGTCCTCGGCGCGCCGCCCGGCACCGGCAAGACGACGCTGGTGCCGCTCGCGCTGGCCGGGCTGCTCGGGGACGGGCCGGTGCGGCGGGTGGTCGTGGCCGAGCCGCGGCGGATCGCGGCGCGGGCCGCCGCCCGGCGGATGGCCTGGCTGCTGGGCGAGAAGGTCGGCGACAGCGTCGGTTACAGCGTGCGCGGCGAGCGGGTGGTGGGCCGCCGCGCGCGCGTGGAGGTCGTCACGACCGGTGTGCTGCTTCAGCGGCTCCAGCGGGACCAGGAACTGACCGGTGTCGACGTGGTCCTGCTCGACGAGTGCCACGAGCGGCATCTGGACGCGGACACGGTGGCCGCGTTCCTGTGGGACGTCCGGGAGACGCTGCGGCCGGAGCTGGGGCTGGTGGCCGCGTCGGCGACCACGGACTGGGGGGAATGGGCACGGCTGCTCGGCGGGGCGCCGATCGTCGAGGCCCGGGGTTCCGCACACGGGGTCGGCATCGTCTACGCGCCCCCGGCGCGGGCGGTACGGCCGCCGCACGGCATGCGGGTGGATCCGGCGCTGCTCGCGCACGTGGCCACGGTGGTGCGGCGGGCGCTGGCGGAGTGCGCGGGGGACGTGCTGTGCTTCCTGCCGGGCGTGGGTGAGATCGCGCGGGTCGCCGGGCTGCTGGGGGACCTGGGTGACGTGGACGTGCTCCAGGTGCACGGACGGGCACCGGCGGCGGTGCAGGACGCCGTGCTGGTGCCCGGACGGCGGCGCCGGGTGGTGCTGGCGACCTCCGTGGCGGAGTCGTCCCTGACGGTTCCCGGGGTGCGGGTGGTCGTCGACTCGGGGCTGGCCCGGGAGCCGCGGGTGGACCACGCGCGCGGGCTGAGCGCGCTGACGACGGTACGGGCGTCGCACGCGGCGGGGCGGCAGCGGGCGGGGCGGGCCGGGCGTGAGGCATCGGGGATCGTGTACCGGTGCTGGTCCGAGGCCGAGGACGGGCGTCTGCCGCGTTTTCCGTCGCCGGAGATCAAGGTGGCCGACCTGACCGCGTTCGCCCTCCAGGCGGCCTGCTGGGGCGATCCGGACGCCTCCGGGCTGGCACTGCTCGACGCTCCGCCGGGCGGGGCGATGGCGACGGCCCGCTCCGCTTTGGCAGCCGTTGGGGCGGTGGACTCCGCCGGGCGGGCGACCGACCGCGGTGCCGTGCTGGCTCGACTGGGGTTGCACCCCCGGCTGGGGCGAGCGCTGCTGGACACCTCCGGTGAGGGTGCCGAAGTCGTTGCGCTGCTGAGTGAAGAGGCGCCCCGGGATTACGGGGACGACCTGGCGTCGGCCTTGCGCGTCGCGCGGCGTGGGGGCGACGCGTACGCCAAGCGGTGGGCTGCTGAGGTTCGGCGGCTGCGGGCCGTCGTGCCGGAGGGGGTTTCCCGCCCGCCCGCAGGTGCGGGGAGCGGCGACGACCGGATCGCCGGGCTCGTCGCCGCTCTCGCGTTCCCCGAGCGGGTCGCCAGGCTCGACGGCGGGTCGTACCTGATGGTCTCCGGAACACGGGCCGAGCTCGCCGAGGGGTCGGCGTTGCACGGGGCGCCCTGGATCGCCGTCGCCGTGGCCGACCGGCCGCTCGGCAAGGGGCACGCGCGTGTGCGGCTCGGGGCCGTGGTCGACGAGGAGCTCGCACGGTCCGCGGCGGGGGCGCTGTACGAGGAGCGGGACGAGGTGCGCTGGAGGGACGGGGACGTCGTCGCGCGCCGGGTGGAGCGGCTGGGGGCGGTCGAGCTGGCGGTACGGCCCCTGAAGGAGGTCGATTCCGGCCTCGTACGCCAGGCGCTGCTCGAAGGGCTGCGGCAGGAGGGGTTCGGGCTGCTGCGGTGGCCGGCGGAGGCCGTCGGGCTGCGGCAGCGGCTGGCCTTCCTGCGGCTGCGGGTCGGGGAGCCGTGGCCGGACGTGTCCGACGAGGCGCTGTACGCGCGCGTGGACGAGTGGCTGGAGCCCGAGCTCGGCCGGGCCCGGCGACGCGCGGACCTGGCGCGGATCGATGCCGGGGCGGCGCTCGGGCGGCTGTTGCCCTGGTCCTCGGGGGAAGCCGCGCGGCTCGACGAACTCGCCCCCGAGCGGATCACCGTACCGAGTGGGTCCAGAATCCGGATCGACTACGGCGATCCGGAGCAGCCCGTCCTCGCCGTGAAGCTCCAGGAGATGTTCGGGCTGAGGGAGTCACCCCTCGTGGCGGGGGTGCCGCTGCTCGTCCATCTCCTGTCCCCCGCCGGGCGGCCCGCCGCCGTCACCGCGGACCTCACGTCCTTCTGGAAGGACGGCTACAAGGGCGTACGGGCGGAACTGCGCGGGCGGTATCCGAAGCATCCGTGGCCCGAGGACCCGGCCACCGCCGAACCGACGCGGCACACCAACGCCCGCCTCAGGCGCTGACCGGTTCCGGTGCGGTGGCCTGCGCGGGTTCTGGGTCCGACGGTCCGCGGCCGCGTGCCTCCAGGTACAGGGACAGCGCCAGCAGCAGGGTGCCCAGGACCAGGAAGCCCCAGGGCAGGTACGACGTCATCAGCAGGACGATCGTGCGGTTGTGCTCGACCAGGGCCACGGTGTGCTCGATGTAGTCCTCGCGCATCTTCACGTCACCCGCGAACGCCGTCACTTTGGCGCGTCCGCCGAGCAGGGTGCCGCCGCGCAGTTCCTCCTGGTGGCTCTCCTCGCCGTAGACGGGGGCGCCGGTGACGGGCTCGACCCAGAACCTGCGGACGGTGGTGTACCAGCGGGTCGTGCCGGTCTTGGCGACCGACTCGGGGGTGATTCCCTTGACCGGCATGGTCTTGGGCATGCTCACCTTGGTCCACGGGATGGTCTGCTCGAAGTAGTAGACCTTCAGGCCACGGAACGTCCGAGTGCCCTTGTAGTGGATGGGGTTGGTGGTACGGGTCTGCGCGTCGAAGTACTCGTAGTCCCGCTTCTGCGTGAGGAAGGGCCACTTGAACTCGATGCCGTCCCGTCTGACGGGATCGCCGTCGACCATCTCGCCGGTGGCGTGGACGGGTTCCTGTGAGTGGGCGTCGAAGATGTAGCGCTCGGGGACCTTGGAGACCATCTTGCCGTCGGGGCCCTGTATGTAGGACAGGCCGTTCCAGACGACCACGTCCCGCCCCGCCGTCTTCTCGATCTCGCGTGCCGCGTCCACATCGCCCTTGAGGGTCTGCACGATGGTGACCTTGGAGACCCTCTTCGCCTTCATCGTGCCGTAGTCGAGGAGGGTGGCGTTCTTCGCCTCGAGGACCATGTCCTGGTACTGGTCCGCGGGGATCTTCGCCAGGTGCGGGAAGGCGTACCAGCGCAGCAGCGGGGACAGCGCCGCGAAGAACACGGCGAGGGCGAGCAGAATCAGACTGGCCGTACGGCGCATCTCGGCCTCCCTCCCGGGCGGGCGGTCACGGGTGCTGGGGCACCGTGGTGAGCAGCGGCTTGGGGGACGTGCTGCCGGTCGGGGAGCCCATCGCGGTGACCGCCAGCACCACCAGGGCGAAGGCGAGGACGAAACCGGTCGCGGCGGCGATCAGGGCACGCATGCGGGACCTCCCCCGGCCCTCCGGAACGACGCATCTGATGCATCGTCAGGTCCGGGCACGGTAGCAACGGGAGGCCGAGATGAGAACAGGTCGCGCACACGGAACGAGGGCGCCCTTCCGCCGGAGCGGAGAGGCGCCCTCGCCGGGCGCGGCCGGTCCCTACGCGGAGGGGCTCGGCGACGCGGAGGTGCTCTCGGTGCTGCTCGGCGACGGGCTCGCCGACGAGTCCGCGGCGGCGACCGTGAGTTCGACGGTCAGCGTCGCGCCACCGGGGGTGGTGATGCGGAGCAGGAACGTGCCGGTGGTGTCGTCCGCGTACAGCTTCGGCAGCTTCAGCAGGCCCTTGGCGTCCGTCTCCAGGCCCGTCAGGGTGCGGACGGCCTTGCCGTCGGCGTCCTTGAAGTAGGGGCCCTTGTCGTTCGCGGTCGGGTCGTCCGCGGACTTGATCAGGGTCGCGGTGGCCGCGACCTTGTCGGCGACGGCGCCCTTGTAGGTGGCCTTCACCTCCACCTGGTCGGCGAACTCTCCGCCGGGTGTGCAGGTCAGCGCGGTGTCGCTGGTGCGGGCGAGGGTGTCGGCGGCCCGCGCCGTGACGGTCGCCTTGTAGTCGACGCCGGTGACCGAGCGACCCACGACGGCCGTGTGGACGGTGAAGTCGCCGGTCTTCTCGCCCGCCTGGAGCGGGGGTGCGACGGCGATGCCGGTGCTGCCGGTGACCACGGTGGCGACCTTCTCACCGCCGGTGAAGGTGGCGTCCGTGTCGCCGGTGATGGTGAACCGGATCCTGACCTTGCCGACGGACTTGCCGGCCTTGGTCTCCGCGCGCGTGCTGATCCGCTTGGTGAAGGCGTCCCCGGCCATCGCGGTGAGCTTGGCGGTGCCCGCGTCCTCCAGGTGGTCCACCGTGTCGGTGGGGGTGGGGGGCGTGCTCGGCGGCGTGCTCGGTGGTGTGCTGGGCGGTGTGCTCGGTGGCGTACTGGGCGGTGTGCTCGGCGTCGACGGGTCGGGGCTGCTGTTGCCGTGGCCCGGCTCGGTCGGCTTCGACGGCTTCGGGGAGGGGCCGGCCCCCGGCGTGTGGTCGTCGCTGCGGTGCGAGGGCACCGAACCGGTGCCGTCGGGGACGGAGTGGGTGCCCTTGCGGTAGTACTCCAGCCACGACAGGACCAGGTTGAGGTAGTCCTGCGAGTTGTTGTAGCTGAGGATGGCGCTGTTCAGGCCGCTCTGCTGGGACAGGTCCCAGTTGTTGCGGCACAGGTAGTGGCCGGCGGCGAGCGCGGCGTCGTAGACGTTGTTGGGGTCCTTCACGCCGTCGTCGTTGCCGTCGCGCCCGGCCCAGGCCCAGGTGGACGGGATGAACTGCATGGGTCCGACGGCCTGGTCGTAGGAGCTGTTGCCGTCGTACGCGCCCTTGTCGGTGTCCTTGATGAGCGCGAAGCCGTTGCCGTCGAGCTGTGGGCCGAGGATCCGGCCGATGGTCGTGCCGTTCGCGTCGACGCGTCCGCCGCGTGCCTGGCCGGACTCGACCTTGCCGATGGCGGCGAGGAGTTGCCAGGGCAGGTTGCAGCCCGGCTTGGACTCGCGCAGTTCGGCCTCGGCCTTCTTGTAGGCGTCCAGGACGGTCGCGGGTATGCCCGCCTCGGCCGCGCCCGCCGAGCCCGGCGCGCCGGCGGTCGGCGACGGACTGGCGCTGGGGTTGGGGCTGTTCAGCGGCGGCAGGTCCGTGTAGTACGGCGAGTTGCCGGTGGCATCGCCGTCGGACGTCGCGTCCGGCGCGGTGGTGGCGCCGGCGGCGGTCTGTCTGCCCGTGTCCTCGGCCGTCACTCCAGGAGCCTGGGACGCGGAGAGAGCCGCGACCGCCGCCGCGGCCACGGCGGTGGTCGCCGCCCCTTTGCGCAGCCGACTGCCGAAATGCGCCGCCATAGAGTGAACCCCTCCCATGGACGCCCGAGCGCCCGTCTCAAGTCTTTCCGCGCTTCCCGCTCGCTCGTTCTGACGGATGACCTGTGGCTGTGGTTGCCCCCGTTGCGCTTTTCCACTCGAACGCCGATGTGTTCGACCGTGTTTCCCGGCACCGTGACCCAGGTGACCCTACGACAACTTCCTTTGCGGGGGCACCCGGTGCTGCCCGATTTTCACCGGTTGGCCATGTCCCGTTGGTCCGGGGCCCGGTCCCGCATACTGGGCCGCGTGATCACGGGCGATCCGCCCCGTAACATCCGGCGAAAGGGGCCGAGTTGCCGTTCACTTTCAGCCATGCGGCGGCCGTGCTGCCCGCGGTCCGCGGGGACGGGTCCGGGCGGGGCCGGCTGATACCGGCGGTGCTCGTGGCGGGTTCCTTCTCTCCCGACATGACCTACTACGCGGCGAGCCTCCTGCCCGGGGCGATGCGGTTCGGGGAGGTCACGCACTCCTTCGCCGGGGTGCTGAGCGTCGACGTGCTGGTGTCCTGGGGCCTGGTGGGGCTGTGGCTGGTGCTGCGCGAACCGCTGGTGGCGCTGCTGCCGCGGGGCCGCCAGGGACGGTGGGCGGCCCTGCTGCGGTGCGGGGCGCCACGCGCGCGCGTGCGGCCCGTCCAGGCCGCCTGGTGGTACGTCTCCGCGGTGCTCGGCGCGTCGACGCACGTGGTGTGGGACGCGTTCACGCACCACGACCGCTGGGGGGTGCGGCTGTTCCCGGTTCTCGACCGGTCCCCGGCGGGGATGCCGCTGTACTCGTACCTCCAGTACGGCTGTTCGTTCATGGCCGCCCTCGTGATCGCGGCGTGGGTGGGGCGTGCGGTACGGCGGGCGCCGATCAGTGAGCCGGTGGGGGTTCCGCTGCTGTCGGCGCGGGACCGGTGGTGGGCCGTCGTGGTGATCGGCGGCTGCGCGGTCGCCGGCGCCGCGCAGCGGGCGCTGCGGTGGTGGGCGTACTGGGGTGCCACCGCGAAGCCCTGGGAACTGGTGCCGACACTGTGCTTCGGGCTGGGTGCGGGGCTGGTGCCGGGGCTGCTCGCGTACGCCGTCGGGGTCAGGGTGTGGCGTCCGGCCCTGGATACCGTCCGTCCGGGCGGGACCGGCGCGCGGCGGACCCGGTCGGCCGCTCGGTGAGGGGCGCCACGAAGACGGTCATGGTGCGCGGGGGGCGGGTTCTCGGGAGCCGCGCGAGGAGCAGCGCGAAGTAGCCGCGGCCGAGGTCGGCGGCCGCTCTCTTCGCCCGGGAGAGCCGGCCGGTGAGCCTGCGCCTGACGTCTGCCGTCGTCCTGCGGACGGCCCCGGCCGGGTCGGCGGGGATGCGGGCGGTACTTGCCTCGGCCGAGAGGGCCGGAACCGGCGGGGGCGGCGTGTCCGGTGCCTCGGCGGCGCCCGGCCGGCTCGGGGGCCGGGCGTGGGCCGTCCGGCGGTGGAGCGTGCGTATACCCATGACCGCATCCTTACGGGCGGGGGCGGTGGGGGCGTTCTGGCGGGGGCCACGTGAGTGACGCTTCCCTGCGGGGCTTCGGCGGATCGGAGCGTGCAGGTGGGCCCGGTGAACAGGATTCGGCTGGTTCGGCACCGCCGGGGTGCGCCGTTGTGGTTGCTCGCCGTCGCGGCGGGGATCAGGCCGCAGGGACTTCGGGAAGTTCGGGGGCCCGGCCCTGTTGGCCGGGCCCCCGACTGCTGTCGAACCGCCGGAGGCTAGTGCGCCGCGGATTCCCAGTCGGGGCCGACGCCGACCGAGACGTCCAGCGGGGCCCTGAGGGAGACCGCGGCCGCCATTTCGCGGCGGACGATCTCCTCCGTGGCCTCGCGCTCGCCGGGGGCGATCTCCAGGACGATTTCGTCGTGGACCTGGAGGAGCATGCGGGACCTGAGGTCCGCCGCCCGCAGCGCGCTGTCCACCTTGAGCATGGCGATCTTGACGATGTCGGCCGCCGTGCCCTGGATGGGCGCGTTGAGGGCCATGCGCTCGGCCGCCTCGCGGCGCTGGCGGTTGTCGCTGTTGAGGTCGGGGAGGTAGCGGCGGCGGCCGAAGAGCGTCGCCGTGTAGCCCGTCGCCCGCGCCTCGTCGACCGCCCGGCGCAGATAGTCCCGTACGCCGCCGAAGCGCTCGAAGTACGCGTCCATCAGGGCGCGGGCCTCGGCCGCCTCGATGTTGAGCTGCTGGGACAGGCCGAAGGCCGACAGCCCGTAGGCGAGGCCGTACGACATCGCCTTGATCTTGCGGCGCATCTCCGCGTCCACCGCCGAGGCGTCCACCGCGAACACCTGGGAGGCCGCCGTCGTGTGCAGGTCCTCGCCGGAGGTGAACGCCTCGATGAGGCCCGCGTCCTCGGAGAGGTGGGCCATCACGCGCAGCTCGATCTGGCTGTAGTCCGCGGTCATCAGGGACTCGAAGCCGTCACCGACGACGAAGCCGCGGCGGATCGCCCGGCCCTCGTCCGTGCGGACGGGGATGTTCTGGAGGTTGGGGTCCGTGGAGGACAGCCGGCCGGTCGCGGCCACCGTCTGGTTGAAGGTGGTGTGGATGCGGCCGTCGCCCGCGATCGTCTTGATCAGGCCCTCGACCGTGACCCGGAGCTTCGCCTGCTCACGGTGCCGGAGCATGATCACCGGGAGTTCGTTGTCGGTCTGGCCGGCGAGCCAGGCCAGGGCGTCGGCGTCCGTGGTGTAGCCGGTCTTGGTCTTCTTCGTCTTCGGCAGGGCCAGCTCGCCGAAGAGGACCTCCTGGAGCTGCTTGGGCGAGCCCAGGTTGAACTCGTGGCCCGCCGCGGCGTGCGCCTCCTTCACCGCCTGCTGCACCGCGCCCGCGAACATCTGTTCCATCGCTTCGAGGTGCGTCCGGTCGGCCGCGATGCCGTGCCGCTCCATGCGGGCCAGCAGCACGGAGGTGGGCAGCTCCATGTCCCGCAGCAGCTCCGCCGCGCCCACTTCCTCCAGGCGGCCCTCGAAGGCCTCGCCCAGGTCGAGGACCGCGCGGGCCTGGATCATCAGGGCCTCGGCCTCGGCGCCGTCGTCCGCGCCGAAGGCCAGCTGGCCGTCGGCCGCCGCGGCGGGGGCCAGCTCGCGGTGCAGGTACTCCAGGGACAGCGCGTCCAGGTCGAAGGAGCGGCGGCCCGGCTTGACCAGGTAGGCGGCGAGCGCGGTGTCCATGGTCACGCCCTCGACGGACCAGCCGTGCTCGGCGAAGACACGCATGGCGCCCTTGGCGTTGTGCAGGACCTTGGGGCGGTCCGCGTCGGCGAGCCAGGCCGCGAACGCGTTCTCGTCGGTCTCGTCCAGCTCGGCGGGGTCGAACCAGGCGGCGGCCCCGTCGGCGGCGGCGAGCGCGACCTCGGCGACCGAGCCGGTGCCCAGCGCCCAGGCGTCGACGGTGGCGACGCCGAGCCGCTCCGTGCCGTGCCCGGCGAGCCACGGGGCCAGCTCGCCCGTGCCGAGGACCGTGCCGTCGATCTGCACGCCGTCCGTCGCGATCGGGGTGACCTCGGCCTCCTCCGCGCCGGGGTCGACGGCGTAGAGCCGCTCGCGCAGGGACGGGTTGCGGATCTCCAGGGTGTCCAGGATCATCGCGACGGCCTTGCGGTCGTACGCGGCCCGCTCCAGGTCGGCGACCGCCTTGGGCAGCTCGACCCGGCGCTCCAGCTCGGTGAGCCGGCGGTTGAGCTTGACCGCCTCCAGGTGGTCGCGGAGGTTCTGCCCGGCCACACCCTTGACCTCGTCGGCGCGCTCGACCAGTTCCGCGAAGGAGCCGAACTGGTTGATCCACTTCGCGGCGGTCTTCTCGCCGACCTTGGGGATGCCGGGGAGGTTGTCGGACGGGTCGCCGCGCAGCGCCGCGAAGTCGGGGTACTGGGCGGGCGTCAATCCGTACTTCTCGAAAACCTTCTCCGGGGTGAACCGGGTGATCTCCGAGACGCCCTTCGTCGGGTACAGCACCGTCGTGTGCTCGGAGACCAGCTGGAAGGAGTCGCGGTCGCCGGTGACGATCAGCACCTCGAAGCCCTCGGCCTCGGCCTGGGTGGCGAGGGTGGCGATGACGTCGTCCGCCTCGAAACCCTCGACCGCGAAGCGCGGCGCTTGCATCGCGTCGAGCAGTTCGCCGATCAGCTCGACCTGGCCCTTGAACTCGTCCGGGGTCTTGGAGCGGTTCGCCTTGTACTCCGTGAACTCCTCGGAGCGCCAGGTCTTGCGGGAGACGTCGAACGCCACCGCGAAGTGCGTGGGCGCCTCGTCACGCAGGGTGTTGGCCAGCATCGAGGCGAAGCCGTAGATCGCGTTCGTCGGCTGGCCCGTCGCGGTGGTGAAGTTCTCCGCGGGCAGCGCGTAGAACGCGCGGTAGGCCAGCGAGTGCCCGTCCATGAGCATCAGCCGGGGACGGGTGCCACCGGGGGTCTTGTCGGTCGTCTTCGATGCTGTTTCTGCCACGCCCCCGATCCTGCCACGCCCCACTGACAGTCGGGGTCGGGGTGGGCGGGCGCCGGTCCACCGGCCCTCCCGCACGAGCGACCATCCCGCACCTCCCTCATGCCCGACCGCAGGCATTGTCACCCCCTCGTGCGAGGATCGGTCGCGCACGGCACACACGCAGTCGAAGGGGAGCGTGCGATGGCAGCGAAGCCGCCCACGGGGGATCCGGTCCAGGACGCGCCTGAGGTCGAGGAGCCGAAGCACGCGGCGGCGGGGCTGCCGGCCATCGGGCACACCCTGCGCATCGCCCAGCAGCAGATGGGTGTGAGGCGCACCGCGCTGACGCTACTGCGGGTCAACCAGAAGGACGGCTTCGACTGCCCCGGCTGCGCCTGGCCCGAGCCGGACCACCGGCACAAGGCGGAGTTCTGCGAGAACGGCGCGAAGGCGGTGGCCGAGGAGGCCACCCTGCGCCGGGTCACCCCCGAGTTCTTCGCCGCGCACCCGGTCGCCGATCTCGCCGGCCGCAGCGGTTACTGGCTCGGCCAGCAGGGCCGCCTCACGCATCCCATGTACCTGCCCGAGGGCGGCGAACACTACGAGCCGGTCAGCTGGGAGCGCGCCTTCGGCATCATCGCCGAGGAGATCGCCGCCCTCGCCTCCCCCGACGAGGCCGTCTTCTACACCTCGGGCCGGACGAGCAACGAGGCCGCGTTCCTCTATCAGCTGTTCGCCCGCGAGCTGGGCACGAACAACCTGCCCGACTGCTCGAACATGTGCCACGAGTCGTCCGGCTCGGCGCTGAACGAGACGATCGGCATCGGCAAGGGCAGCGTCCTGCTGGAGGACCTCCACAAGGCCGACCTGATCATCGTCGCCGGACAGAATCCCGGCACGAACCACCCCCGTATGCTCTCCGCCCTGGAGAAGGCCAAGGCCGGCGGGGCGAAGATCATCAGCGTGAACCCGCTGCCCGAGGCGGGCCTGGAACGCTTCAAGAACCCGCAGACCCCGCAGGGCATGCTCCGGGGCGCCGCCCTCACCGACCTGTTCCTTCAGATCCGCATCGGCGGCGACCAGGCCCTCTTCCGCCTCCTGAACAAGCTGATCCTCCAGACGGAGGGCGCGGTCGACGAACAGTTCGTCCGCGAACACACCCACGGGTTCGAGGAGTTCACCGAGGCCGCCCGCGCCGCCGACTGGGACGAGACGCTCACCGCGACCGGCCTCACGCGCGCGGAGATCGAAAAGGCCCTCGGCATGGTCCTGGCCTCCGAGCGCACCATCGTCTGCTGGGCCATGGGCCTCACCCAGCACAAGCACTCCGTGCCGACCATCCGCGAGGTGGTCAACTTCCTGCTGCTGCGGGGCAACATCGGCCGCCCCGGCGCGGGCGTGTGCCCGGTGCGCGGTCACTCGAACGTGCAGGGCGACCGCACGATGGGCATCTTCGAACGCCCCGCCCCGGCCTTCCTGGACGCCCTGGAGAAGGAGTTCGGCTTCGCACCCCCGCGCGAGCACGGCTTCGACGTCGTACGGGCCATCCGCGCGCTGCGCGACGGCGAGGCGAAGGTCTTCTTCGCCATGGGCGGCAACTTCGTCTCCGCCTCCCCCGACACCGAGGTCACCGAGGCGGCCATGCGCCGGGCCCGGCTGACCGTCCACGTGTCGACGAAGCTCAACCGCTCGCACGTGGTCACCGGCGCGCGCGCCCTGATCCTGCCGACGCTGGGCCGCACCGAGCGGGATGTGCAGGCCGGCCCGAGCGGGAAGAGCGCGGAGCAGTTCGTGACGGTCGAGGACTCCATGGGCATGGTGCACGCCTCACGCGGCCGCCTGGAGCCCGCGAGCTCCCACCTGCTGTCGGAGCCGGCGATCGTGTGCCGCCTGGCGCGCCGCGTGCTCGGCGAGGACAGCAAGGTGCCGTGGGAGGAGTTCGAGAAGGACTACGCCACCATCCGCGACCGCATCGCGCGCGTGATCCCCGGCTTCGAGGACTTCAACACGCGTGTGGCCCGCCCTGGCGGCTTCGCCCTGCCGCACGCCCCGCGCGACGAGCGCCGCTTCCCGACGGCGACGGGCAAGGCGAACTTCACCGCGGCCCCGGTGGAGTACCCCGAACTGCCCGAGGGCCGCCTCCTGCTCCAGACGCTGCGCTCGCACGACCAGTACAACACCACGATCTACGGTCTGGACGACCGTTACCGGGGCATCAAGAACGGCCGCCGGGTCGTCCTCGTCAACCCCGAGGACGCACGGAAGCTCGACGTGGCCGACGGGTCGTACGTCGACCTGGTCGGCGAGTGGCAGGACGGCGTGGAGCGGCGGGCGCCCGGATTCCGGGTCGTGCACTACCCGACCGCGCCGGGCTGCGCGGCGGCGTACTACCCGGAGACCAACGTCCTGGTCCCGCTGGACGCCACGGCGGACACCAGCAACACCCCGGCCAGCAAGTCCGTCGTCGTGCGTCTGGAACAATCGGCCACCGACTGAGCGTTTGCTCAGTAGGCAGACACATGTACGACGAACGGAGCCGGGCCGATGGGTGAGCAGCAGCACGTGGAGTTCCCGCAGGAGGTCATCGACGAGTACGCGGCGCTCGGCATCGACCTCCAGGCGCTGTTCTCCGCCGGACACCTCGGCCAGCGGATGGGTGTGGAGATCACGGAGGCGTCGGCGGACCGGGTCGTCGGCACCATGCCGGTGGAGGGCAACACCCAGCCGTACGGGCTGCTGCACGGAGGCGCCTCCGCGGTGCTGGCGGAGACCCTCGGCTCGGTGGGCTCGATGCTGCACGGCGGCAGCTCGAAGATCGCGGTCGGCGTGGACCTGAACTGCACCCACCACCGCGGCGTGCGCTCCGGCCTCGTCACCGGCGTGGCCACACCCGTGCACCGGGGCAGGTCGACGGCGACGTACGAGATCGTGATCAGCGACGAGGAGGGCCGGCGGGTGTGCACCGCGCGGCTGACCTGTCTGCTGCGGGACGTGCGGCCCGGCGACGGGTCCCATCTGCGCGCGACCGACTGACCCGCTCGCACCAGACCGCGGCCGCCCGGCAGTTGATGTCACACACCCGGCCGCATAGCGTCGAGGCATGGCTACGGGACGGGCCCCCGCGCCGGGGGCGGCACTCGGATTCGGGCTCGGGCTGGTACTCCTGGCGGGCCCCCTGGCCGCCGGATGCGCGGGCTCCGGCACCGCGGACGGGGCGGCGAGCCGGAGCGGCCCGGCGACCGCCACCGGCGCGCCCGCACCCCACACCACGTCGCCCGAGGAACTGTGCACGCGGATCGTCGCGTACTGGTCGCGCAGGCAGCTCAAGGGGGACACCGTCGGCGACTACCAGGAGATGGGCCTGTCCGACGGCCAGTACGACATCCTCAGAGAGGTCGTGGACGCCGCCCGCGCCGAACTCGAACACGGCGACGCCGACTCGGCCGACCGGATCGTCGAGCGCAAGGCGCGCGAGGGCTGCGACGACCGGTACCGAACGGGCGGCCCGAGCAAGGGCCCTTGGGGATGAGCGGCGATCTTGTCACGGAACGCGGGAATGCGCCGGCGAATGCCCGGCCCTCTTCCCCAGGCGTAACTCTGCGTAATACGCGCGCAATGAAAACCACGCGCGTCAACTCCGGTGCCCCCACCGCCCGCACCGCCCTCGAAAGCCGCCCTGGTCGCCCTCGGCAACAAATCCACGTCATCACCAAAACAGTTCGACGCTACTGAAATCACGAGCGCGCGTCCTGCGGGTTCTCACCATGCGGACAGGGCGAATCGGCTGGAATTCCACGCTTCCCCCCACCCAGTACCGCTCTGCATTACGTCGTGTCATAACAAGAGCGTCACAGCCTTGGTCAGACACTCCTCCACGTTCCCCGCACACGCTTAGAGTCACGGCCAGTCACCGCGCCACGCGATTCACAGCCGGCCATATGGCCACGGCGCCGGACTCGGTGCGTTCCACGGGGAGCCGCCGCGCGCCAGGGAAAGGACCTGATTCGTGCGTCAACGTTCGATCATCGCCATCACCGCCGCACTCGCGGCGGGATCGCTGACACTCACCGCCTGTGGGTCGCGCGATGACAAGGGCAGCAGCAGCGGCGACAAGACCACGGTTGTGATCGGTGTCGACGCTCCCACCACCGGCGACCTCTCGGCCCTCGGCCTCGGCATCAAGAACTCCGCCGACCTGGCCGCCAAGACGGCCAACAAGCAGGGATTCGTCAAGGGCGTCGAGTTCAAGGTCGAAGCCCTCGACGACCAGGCCCAGCCCTCCGTCGGCCAGCAGAACGCCCAGAAGTTCATCAGCGAGAAGGACGTCCTCGGCGTCGTCGGCCCGCTGAACTCCAGCGTCTCCCAGCAGATGCAGAAGCCGTTCAACGATGCCGGCCTCACCCAGGTCTCCCCGGCCAACACCGGCACCGAACTCACCCAGGGCGACGGCTGGAAGACCAACAACCGGGTCCGTCAGTTCAAGACGTTCTTCCGCACCGCCACCACGGACGAGATCCAGGGCGCCTTCGCCGCCGACTACCTGTACAACAGGGGCAAGATCAAGAAGGCCTACCTGATCGACGATCAGAAGACCTACGGCGCCGGCCTCGCCGCGTCCTTCAAGACCAACTTCACCAAGCTCGGTGGCAAGATCGTCGGCAGCGACCACATCAACCCCGACGACCGCGACTTCAACGCCGTCGTGGCCAAGATCAAGAAGACCGGCGCCGAGGCCCTCTACTACGGCGGCGAGTACCCGGCCGCCGCCCCCCTGAGCCAGCAGCTCAAGGACAGCGGCCAGAGCATCCCGCTCATGGGCGGCGACGGCATCTACTCCGGCGACTACCCCAAGCTCAACAAGAAGGCCGAGGGCGACCTCGCCACCTCCGTCGGCAAGCCCGTCGAGCAGCTCCCCTCCGCCAAGACGTTCATCGCGAACTACAAGAACGCGGGCTACAAGGACGCCTACGAGGCCTACGGCGGCCTCACCTACGACGCCACCTGGTCCATCATCGAGGCCGTGAAGCTCGCCGTCGAAGGCAACAGCGGCAAGCTCCCCTCCGACGGCCGCAAGGCGGTCCTGGAGGCCATGGCCAAGGTCAAGTTCGACGGTGTCACCGGCACCATCTCCTTCGACCAGTACGGCGACACCACCAACCACACCATGACCGCGTACAAGATCAACAAGAACGCGTGGGCTCCGGAGTACAGCGGGGTGCCCAAGATCGGCTGAGCGAGGACATAACACCCGTTCCTCACCACTGCACACATTGATCAGGCCGCGCGGGAGTGCCCACCAGCGCTCCCGCGCGGCGCCGTATCCGAACCACTCCACGGAGGCCCTGCGGTGAACGAACTGCCGCAACAGCTGGCCAATGGACTCATCCTCGGCGCGATGTACGGACTCATCGCGATCGGCTACACGATGGTCTACGGCATCGTCCAGCTCATCAACTTCGCCCACGGCGAGATCTTCATGGTCGGGGGCTTCGGGGCCCTCACCGTCTGGCTCTGGCTGCCCAAGGGCTTCGGCCTGGGCATCGCCATCCCCCTCATGATCCTCGGCGGCGTCATCGTCTCCGTCGGCGTCGCGACCGCGGCGGAACGCTTCGCCTACCGCCCCCTGCGCAGCGCCCCCCGCCTGGCACCCCTCATCACCGCCATCGGACTGTCCATCGTCCTCCAGCAGATCGTCTGGAAGTGGTACCCGGACGCGAAGAAGGACCGCCCCTTCCCCCAGTTCGACGGCGGCCCCTTCGACGTCTTCGGCGCCAACATCCAGCGCGGCGACCTCTTCGTCATCATCGCCGCTCCCCTCTGCATGATCGCCCTCGGGTTCTTCGTCACCAAGACCCGTTCCGGACGCGGCATGCAGGCCACCGCCCAGGACCCGGACACCGCCAAGCTCATGGGCATCAACACCGACCGCATCATCGTCATGGCCTTCGCCATCGGCGCCGCGTTCGCCGCCATCGCCGCCGTCGGCTACGGCCTCCACAACGGCCAGGTCGGCTTCCGCATGGGCTTCCTCATGGGCCTCAAGGCCTTCACCGCGGCCGTCCTCGGCGGCATCGGCAACATCTACGGCGCCATGCTCGGCGGCCTCGTCCTCGGCGTCGCCGAATCCCTCGCCATCGGCTACATCGGCGACATCCCCGGCATGGACCTCTTCGGCGGCGGCGCCTGGAAGGACGTGTGGGCCTTCGCCCTCCTCATCCTCGTCCTGCTCCTGAGGCCACAGGGCCTTCTCGGCGAACGCGTCGCGGATCGGGCGTGATACCCATGACCACCAAAACACCCACCGAGACCCCGGACAGCACCAACTCGCCCACCCGGGCAACCCCGTTGATCCCGCTGCCCCCGGCCATCGCCCGCATCACCACCATCGCCGGCTCCGCCGTCGCACTCGTGGGCACCTTCCTCGCCTGGACCTGGACCGCGGAGTTCCCGGGCGACCTCACCGTCACCGGCTACCCCGGCGGCCTCCAGGTCCTCACCCTCATCGGGTCAGTCCTCACCATGCTCTTCGCCCTCTCCGGCTACGGCATCCGAGGACTCGGCTGGCTCACCCCCGGCGGCACCAACAGCCCCGTCGTCCTCCTCGCCCTCGGCACCTTCGGCACCACCGGCTACGCCATCGGCGCCATCAGCGACGAACTCGGCGGCCTCGTCAACCTCGAACCCGGCGCCTGGGTCTCCGGCATCGGCTCCCTCGTCGCCGTCATCGCGGCCTTCGGCCTCCCCGTCGACCAGCCGTACGACGAGAGCGACCCCAACCCCGCCCTCTGGGGCAGGTTCCGCCACTCGCTCACCGCCCCCGAGCCGGGCCGCGCCAAGGAACTCCCCTCCTGGGCCGAGATCCTCGTCATCGCCGCCGGCTTCGGCACCGGCCTGTACGTCTTCTCCTACGGCATCGGCACCGACTACTCCGAACTGTTCGTCGGCTTCCTCATCATCGCCGGCTTCGGATTCACCGCCATCACCCGCGCCGGCCTCCTCAAGCGACTGTCGGCCCTCACCGCCAAACACCGCAGCGTCACCGTCGCCGCCGCCTTCGCCGCCGCGATCTGCTTCCCCTTCACCCAGGGCAACGACCAGTACGCCCTCATCGGCGCCAACATCCTGATCTTCGCGACCGTGGCCCTCGGCCTCAACGTCGTCGTCGGTCTGGCCGGTCTGCTCGACCTGGGATACGTCGCCTTCCTCGGCGTCGGCGCCTACGCCGCCGCCCTGGTCTCCGGCTCCCCCCAGTCCACCATCGGCGTCCACTTCCCGTTCTGGGCCGCCGTCCTCACCGGCGCCCTCGCCTCACTGATCTTCGGCGTGGTCATCGGCGCCCCCACCCTGCGGCTGCGCGGCGACTACCTCGCCATCGTCACCCTCGGCTTCGGTGAGATCTTCCGCATCACCATGAACAACCTGAACGGGAACAGCGGCCCCGACGTCACCAACGGCTCCAACGGCATCCCGAACATCCCCGACCTGGAGATCTTCGGCTACAACCTCGGCATCCCCCACGACGTCCTCGGCCACCAGCTCACCCGCTCAGGCAACTACTACCTGCTGATGCTGCTGTTCACGGCCGTCGTCGTGACCGTCTTCCGCCGCTCCGCGGAATCCCGCATCGGCCGCGCCTGGGTCGCCATCCGCGAGGACGAGACCGCCGCCACCGCCATGGGCATCAACGGCTTCCGCCTCAAGCTCCTCGCCTTCGCCCTCGGCGCCTCCCTCGCCGGCTTCGCCGGCACCGTCCAGGCCCACGTCTCCTACAGCGTCACCCCCGAGCAGTACCAGTTCGCCGGCTCCGTACCCCCCAACTCCGCCTTCCTCCTCGCCGCCGTCATCCTCGGCGGCATGGGCACCATCAGCGGACCCCTCATCGGCGCCTCCCTCCTCTACCTCATCCCGGCCAAACTCCAGTTCATGGCGGACTACCAGCTCCTCCTGTTCGGCATCGCGCTCATGCTCCTCATGCGCTTCAGGCCCGAAGGCCTCGTCGCCGACCGCAGGAAGCAGCTCGAATTCCACGAGACCGGACAACTGGACGTACCCGAGGACGCGGAACTGCCAGAGACCACCGGCGTCGCCAAGGCAGGTGCGTGACCGCCATGACCACCACCACAACCGCCACCACCACGACGGTTCTCGACGCCAGCGACGTCACCATGCGCTTCGGCGGCCTCACCGCCGTACGCTCCGTCGACCTCACCGTCAACAGCGGCGAGATCGTCGGCCTCATCGGGCCCAACGGCGCAGGCAAGACCACCTTCTTCAACTGCCTGACGGGCCTCTACGTCCCGACCAGCGGGACAGTGAAGTACAAGGGCACCGTCCTGCCGCCCAAGCCCCACCTCGTCACCCAGGCCGGCATCGCCCGCACCTTCCAGAACATCCGGCTCTTCGCCAACATGACCGTCCTGGAGAACGTGCTCGTCGGACGCCACACCAGAACCAACGAAGGCCTCTGGTCCGCGCTCCTGCGCCTCCCCAGCTTCAAGAAGGCCGAGGAGGAATCCCGCGAACGCGCCATGGAACTCCTTCAGTTCACCGGCCTCGCCGCCAAGGCGGACCATCTCGCGCGCAACCTGCCCTACGGCGAACAGCGCAAGCTCGAGATCGCCCGCGCACTGGCCAGCGAGCCCGGCCTGCTGCTCCTCGACGAGCCCACCGCGGGCATGAACCCCCAGGAGACCCGGGCCACCGAGGAACTCGTCTTCGCCATCCGTGACAAGGGCACGGCCATCCTCGTCATCGAGCACGACATCCGGTTCATCATGAACCTCTGCGACCGCGTCGCCGTGCTCGTCCAGGGCGAAAAGATCGTCGAAGACAGCGCCGAAGTCGTCCAGGCCGACGAACGCGTCATCGCCGCCTACCTCGGCACACCCTTCGAGGGCGCGCCCGGTACGGACGAGGCCGCCGAGGTCGAGGCTGCCGAAGCCGAGGCCTCCGAAGCCGAGGCCGAGGTCGAGGCCTCCGAGGCGCAGAGCACCGCAGAAGGAGACGCCAAGTGACCGCACTGCTCGAGGTCGAAGACCTCAGGGTCGCCTACGGCAAGATCGAAGCCGTCAAGGGCATCTCGTTCAAGGTCGAAGCCGGCGAAGTCGTCACCCTCATCGGCACGAACGGCGCCGGAAAGACGACGACCCTGCGGACACTCTCGGGTCTCCTCCAGCCCCTCGCCGGACAGATCAAGTTCGACGGCAAGACGCTCAACAAGATCCCCGCGCACAAGATCGTCTCGCTGGGGCTGGCCCACTCCCCCGAAGGCCGGCACATCTTCCCCCGCATGACCATCGAGGACAACCTGCGCCTCGGCGCCTTCCTGCGCAGCGACAAGGACGGCATCGAGAAGGACATCCAGCGCGCCTACGACCTCTTCCCCATCCTCGGGGAGCGGCGAAGGCAGCCCGCGGGCACCCTCTCGGGCGGCGAACAGCAGATGCTCGCGATGGGGCGCGCCCTGATGTCCCGGCCCAAGCTGCTCATGCTCGACGAGCCCTCCATGGGCCTCTCCCCGATCATGATGCAGAAGATCATGGCCACCATCCAGGAACTCAAGGCCGACGGCACCACCATCCTGCTCATCGAGCAGAACGCCCAGGCCGCGCTGTCCCTGGCCGACCACGGCCATGTCATGGAGGTCGGCAAGATCGTCCTCTCGGGCAGCGGGCAGGACCTGCTGCACGACGAGTCCGTACGCAAGGCGTACCTGGGCGAGGACTAGCCCGACCGAAACACGTAGACCGAACGTGCGTATATACGACGAGGCCCGCGCCCGCTTCTCCGGGGCGCGGGCCTCGCCGCACGAAAGCGTCTGGAATCAGCCCTTAGCCGACTTCTTCTCCTCGCTGTCCGCGATGACCGCCTCCGCGACCTGCTGCATCGACATCCGGCGGTCCATGGAGGTCTTCTGGATCCACCGGAACGCGGCCGGCTCGGTCAGCCCGTACTCCGTCTGAAGGATCGACTTCGCCCGGTCCACCAGCTTGCGCGTCTCCAGCCGCTGCGTGAGGTCGGCGACCTCCTTCTCCAGCTGCCGCAGCTCGTTGAAGCGCGAGACGGCCATCTCGATCGCCGGAACGACATCGCTCTTGCTGAACGGCTTCACCAGGTACGCCATGGCGCCCGCGTCCCGGGCCCGCTCGACCAGGTCCCGCTGCGAGAACGCGGTGAGCATCAGCACCGGTGCGATCGACTCCTCGGCGATCCTCTCCGCCGCCGAGATGCCGTCCAGCTTCGGCATCTTCACGTCCAGGATGACCAGGTCCGGCTTGTGCTCGCGGGCCAGCTCCACGGCCTGCTCCCCGTCGCCGGCCTCGCCTACGACGGTGTAGCCCTCCTCCTCCAGCATCTCTTTGAGATCGAGCCGGATCAGGGCCTCGTCCTCGGCGATGACGACTCGGGTCGTCAGCGGAGGCACGTGCGACTTGTCGTCATCGGGCACGTCTACGGGCTGGGGCGACTCGGGGGCGGTCACGGGGGCTCCTTGGTACGGGCCGGGCAGGTGCTGCTGCCTATGCAGCCTACCTAGGGGCAGGGAGCTGTGTTGACCCGGTATGCTTCCGAGCAGCCGGTCCTGCCGGGTTGGTGGAATGGCATACACGGATGTCTCAAACACATCTGCCCGAGAGGGCTTGCGGGTTCGAGTCCCGCACCCGGCACCAGTGAAGCGGAGGATCACGTACGCGTGGTCCTCCGCTTTTCGTGCACAGGGTCACGATCCGTGACCCGGAGCGGCCGGGGCCCGCACTTCAAAAGCCCTCAGCAGTCGTCCTCGCCGATGTGGTGCACCCGCACCATGTTCGTCGAACCTGAGACTCCGGGCGGTGAGCCGGCCGTGATGACCACGCTGTCGCCCGGCCGGCAACGGCCGTACTTGAGGAGCAGCTCGTCGACCTGGTCGACCATCGCGTCGGTGGAGCCGACGTCCGGGACGAGGAAGGTTTCGGCACCCCAGGTCACGCTGAGCTGGGACCGTGTCGCCGGTTCCGGGGTGAAGGCCAGGAGGGGGATCGGCGAGCGGTAGCGGGAGAGGCGGCGGGCGGTGTCGCCCGACTGGGTGAAGGCGACGAGGAACTTGGCGCCGAGGAAGTCGCCCATCTCCGCTGCGGCGCGGGCGACGGCGCCGGCCTGGGTGCGGGGCTTGCTGTTCTCGGTGAGCGGCGGAAGGCCCTTGGCCAGGAGGTCTTCCTCGGCGGCCTCGACGATCCTGGACATGGTGCGGACCGTCTCGACGGGGTACTTCCCGACGCTGGTCTCGCCGGACAGCATCACCGCGTCGGTGCCGTCGATGACCGCGTTGGCGACATCGGAGGCCTCCGCTCGGGTCGGGCGAGAGTTGTCGATCATGGAGTCCAGCATCTGGGTGGCGACGATCACCGGCTTGGCGTTGCGCTTGGCCAGCTTGACCGCGCGCTTCTGGACGAGGGGGACCTGTTCGAGGGGCATCTCGACGCCGAGGTCGCCGCGGGCGACCATGATGCCGTCGAAGGCGGCGACGATGTCCTCGATGGCGTCGACGGCCTGCGGTTTCTCCACTTTGGCGATCACCGGGAGGTGGCGGCCCTCCTCGTCCATGATCCGGTGGACGTCCTCGATGTCCTTGCCGCTGCGGACGAAGGAGAGGGCGATGACGTCGAAGCCGGTGCGCAGCGCCCAGCGCAGGTCGGCTTCGTCCTTTTCGGAGAGGGCGGGGACGGAGACGGCGACGCCGGGGAGGTTGAGGCCCTTGTGGTCGGAGATGATGCCGCCTTCGACCACGGTGGTGCGGATGCGGGGGCCGTCGACGGCGGTGACCTCGAGGCAGACCTTGCCGTCGTCCACGAGGACGCGTTCGCCGCGGGTGACGTCGCCGGCGAGGCCGGAGTAGGTGGTTCCGCACTGATGGCGGTCGCCTTCGACGTGTGGTTCGACGGTGATGGTGAAGGAGTCACCGCGTTCAAGAAGTACGGGGCCTTCGGCGAAGCGGCCGAGGCGGATTTTCGGGCCCTGAAGGTCGGCGAGCATCCCGACGCTACGCCCGGTCTCGTCCGAGGCCTTTCGTACGTGGTGGTAACGCTCCTCGTGCTCGGCGTATCCGCCATGGCTGAGGTTGAATCGGGCGACATCCATTCCGGCGTCGACCAGTGCCTTGATCTGGTCATATGTGTCGGTGGCGGGCCCAAGAGTACAGACGATCTTTGCTCGGCGCATGTATCGAGCCTAGGCCTTACCCGTCGGTAGAGAATCGGCGGGGCGTGACTACTCAACGTCCTTTGGATGAAGGCTCGTTGACAACTGTTGAATTGTGCGACCGGCCGCTCCGATGAGCATTTTTGAAACACTGCCCGGAATTGGGACCGAACAGAAAGTGAGCGCCGCTCCTTTTTCAGAGCCGCGGTGGCGCCATGGTGAATTGCGCACTGACCTGAGCGCCGACGCGGAGGCGTTCGGGTTCCAGGTCGAGTGGTTCGGGGGGCTCGGCGGCGCCCGCGAGGGAGGCGCGGCGGACGCCGCGCGTGAAGGGGGTGCGGGCGGACTGGGGGCGGTCGGTGCCGGTGTCGGCGAGTTCGATGAGGGCGGCGACGGTGGTGCCGAGTGCGGCGGCGTATTCGTGGGCGCGCTGGACGGCTTCCCTCACCGCTTGCTGTCGGGCTTCGCGGTGTACGGGTGAGTCGGGGCGCAGGAGCCACCAGGGTCCGTCGACGCGGGTGAGGTCCATGTCGGCGAGGCGGGTGGTGAGTTCGCCGAGGACGGTGAAGTCGGTGAAGTCGGCGGTGAGGTGGACGCGGCCGTGGTAGGCGTGGACGCGTTCACCTCGGCCGCGTTCGCTGAGTTCCGGGGTGATGGAGAAGGCGCCGGTGGAGAGGCGTTCGACGGTGTCGCCGTAGGACTTGATCAGGTCGAGGGCGGTGGCGTTGCGGCGGGAGAGGTCGTCGAGGGCGGTGCGCCGGTCTCGGCCGCGTGCGCTGACGATGACGCTGATGCGAGCGATCTCGGGTTCGACTTCCAGTTCGGCTTCGCCGCGGACGACGAGGAGCGGGGCGTCCGGGGTGCCGTGGGGAGTGGTCATACGTCCCACTCTGTCAGGCCTTTCCTGGTTACGGGACGGCAGTTGAGCCGTTAGGTCACCAGATCGCAACCTGCTGTATCTGTTGCGGCAAGTCATGAGCGGGTCAGAATCTACGCGCGTCATTGACCATTTCCCGAGGAGAACGAGACATGCCGTTGAACCGTCGGAAGTTCCTGAAGAAGTCCGCCGTCACCGGGGCGGGAGTGGCGATCGCTGGCGCGGCGGCGGCTCCGTCCGCGGAGGCGGCCGAGACGGCCGCGGCGGCGAAGCCCGCGAAGCAGCCGAAGCGGTATTCGCTCACCGTGATGGGCACGACGGACCTGCACGGGCATGTCTTCAACTGGGACTACTTCAAGGACGCGGAGTACTCCGACAAGGCGGGCAACGCCATGGGCCTGGCCCGTATCTCGACCCTGGTGAACCAGGTGCGCGAGGAGCGGGGCCGCTGCAACACCCTGCTGCTGGACGCGGGCGACACGATCCAGGGCACCCCGCTGACGTACTACTACGCGAAGGTGGACCCGATCACCGCCAAGGGCGGTCCGGTGCATCCGATGGCGCAGGCGATGAACGCGATCGGCTATGACGCGGCGGCGCTGGGCAACCACGAGTTCAACTACGGCATCGAGACGCTGCGGAAGTTCGAGTCGCAGCTCCACTTCCCGCTGCTGGGCGCGAACGCGCTGGACGCGAAGACGCAGAAGCCCGCCTTCCCGCCGTACTTCATCAAGAAGTTCCATGTGCCCGGCGCCCCGCCGGTGAAGGTCGCCGTCCTCGGTCTCACCAACCCGGGCATCGCCATCTGGGACAAGGCGTATGTCCAGGGGAAGCTGACCTTCCCGGGGCTGGAGGAGCAGGCGGCGAAGTGGGTGCCGAAGCTGCGTTCGATGGGCGCGGACGTCGTGGTGGTGTCGGCGCACAGCGGCTCCTCGGGCACCTCGTCGTACGGTGACCAGGTGCCGTACGTGGAGAACGCGGCCGCCAACGTCGCCAGGCAGGTGCCGGGCATCGACGCGATCCTGGTCGGGCACGCGCATGTGGAGATCCCGGAGCTGAAGGTCACCAACGAGGCCACCGGCAGGACGGTCGTGCTGTCGGAGCCGCTGTGCTTCGCCGAGCGCCTCACGCTGTTCGACATCGAGCTGGTGTTCAGCAAGGGCAGGTGGGAGGTGGAGTCGGTCGCCGCTTCGCTGCGGAACTCGGGCTCCGTCGCCGACGACCCGAAGATCACCAAGCTGCTGACGGACGAGCACGCGAAGGTCGTCGAGTACGTCAACCAGGTCGTCGGCACCGCGACCGCGACCCTGACCACGGTCGAGGCCCGCTACACGGACGCCCCGATCATCGACCTGATCACGAAGGTCCAGGAGGACGTGGTCAAGGCGGCGCTGGCGGGCACCGAGTACGCCTCGCTGCCGGTGGTCGCGCAGGCCTCGCCGTTCTCCCGCACCTCCGAGATCCCGGCCGGCGACGTGACGATCCGGGATCTGTCCAGCCTGTACGTGTACGACAACACGCTGGTCGCGAAGCTGATGACGGGCGCGCAGCTGCGGGCGTACCTGGAGTACTCGGCGGAGTACTTCGTGCAGACGGCCGCCGACGCGGCGGTCGACGTGGAGAAGCTGACCAACGCGAACGGCCGCCCGGACTACAACTACGACTATGTCTCGGGCTTCCAGTACGAGATCGACATCGCCCAGGCGGCCGGTTCGCGGATCAAGAACCTCACCTACAAGGGGGCCGCTCTGGATGACGCCCAGCAGTTCGTGCTCGCGGTGAACAACTACCGTGCCAATGGTGGCGGCGCGTTCCCGTATGTCGCTTCGGCCAGGGAGCTGTGGTCGGAGTCGACGGAGATCCGTACCCGGATCGCGGAGTGGGTGACCGCGAAGGGTGTGCTGGACCCGAAGGACTTCGCGTCGGTGGACTGGAAGCTCACGCGGAACGGCACGGCCGTCTTCTAGCGGGCCCGGAATCCCCGCCGTCGGCGGGGATTCCTACCGGCCCTCGACGAGGGGGATGAGGGTGCTGGGGGGCCTGCGGGTGTCGGGGACCTGGGGTTGCCGGTCGAGGCCGAAGGTGGTGAAGGCGGTGCGGGCCGGCAGGGGGTAGGGATCCTTGCCGGTCAGGGTGTTGAGGATGGTTGCGCTGCGCCAGGCGGCGAGGCCGAGGTCGGGGGCGCCGACGCCGTGGGTGTGGAGTTCGGCGTTCTGCACGTACACCGTTCCGGTGACGGAGGGGTCGAGGACCATCCGGAAGTGTTCGTCCACTCGCGGGCGTTCGCCGCTGTCGCGGCGCAGGTAGGGGTCGAGGCCGGCGAGGAGCTGGCCGAGGGGGCGTTCGCGGTAGCCGGTGGCGAGGACGACGGCGTCGGTGGTGAGGCGGGAGCGGGTGCCCTGCTGGACGTGTTCGAGGTGGAGTTCGATCTTGCTGGTGGCGATGCGTCCGGCGGTGCGGACGTGGACGCCGGGGGTGAGGACGGTGTCGGGCCAGCCGCCGTGCAGGGTGCGCCCGTAGAGCTCGTCGTGGATGACGGCCATGGTGTCGGCGTCGATGCCCTTGTGGAGCTGCCATTGGGAGGCGACGAGCCGGTCCCGGGTGGGCTGGTCGAGGGCGTGGAAGTAGCGGGTGTAGTCGGGCGTGAAGTGCTCCAGGCCGAGTTTTGAGTACTCCATGGGCGCGAAGGACTCGGTGCGGCCGATCCAGTGCAGTCGCTCGCGGCCGGCGGGCCGGTGGCGGAGCAGGTCGAGGAAGACTTCGGCGCCGGACTGTCCGGAGCCGACGACGGTGACATGGCCGGCGGCGAGGACGGTGTCGCGGTGGTCGAGGTAGTCGGCCGCGTGGACGACGGGGACGCCGGGGGCTTCGACGAGGGGTTTCAAGGGGTCCGGTACGTGGGGTGCGGTGCCGACGCCGAGGACGATGTTCCTGGTGCGGGTGCGGCCGAGGGCCTCGGCCTCTCCGTCGGCGTCGAGTTGGGTGAAGTCGACTTCGAAGACCTCGCGTTCGGGGTTCCAGCGGACGGAGTCGACCTGGTGGGAGAAGCACAGTCCGGGGACGTTCTGGGAGACCCAGCGGCAGTAGGCGTCGTACTCGGCGCGCTGGATGTGGAAGCGCTCGGCGAAGTAGAAGGGGAAGAGCCGGTCGCGGGCTCTGAGGTAGTTGAGGAAGCTCCAGGGGCTGGCGGGGTCGGCGAGGGTGACCAGGTCGGCGAGGAAGGGGACCTGGATGCGTGCGCCGTCGATGAGCAGGCCGGGGTGCCAGTCGAAGCCGGGGCGCTGTTCGTAGAAGACGGCGTCGAGTTCGGCGAGTGGGTGGGCGAGGGCGGCGAGGGAGAGGTTGAACGGTCCGATGCCGATGCCGACCAGGTCGCGCGGTGCTTCGGGCTCGTGGCGTGGGGGGATGGTCATCTGGGGGTGGTTCCTTCCACGAGTTTCAGGAGGTGGGCCAGGTCGTCGGGCCCGGTGTGGGGGTTGAGGAGGGTGGCCTTGAGCCAGAGGCGGCCGTCCATGCGGGCCCTGCCGAGGACGGCGCGGCCGCCCTGGAGGAGTCTGCGGCGTACGTCGGCGACGGTGTCGTCGGTGGCGCCTGCGGGCCGGAACAGGACGGTGCTGATGACGGGCCGGTCGTGGAGTTCGAAGCCGGGGTGGTCCTGGACGAGGGCGGCGAAGTGCCGGGCGCGGGCGCAGACCTGGTCGACGAGGGCGCCGAGGCCGGTGCGGCCGAGGGTCTTGAGGGTGACGGCGATCTTGAGGACGTCCGCGCGGCGGGTGGTGCGCAGGGAGCGACCGAGCAGGTCGGGGTGGCCGGCTTCGGTGTCGTCGTCGGCGTTGAGGTAGTCGGCGCGCTGGTTCAGGACGGCGAGGTCGCGGGGGCGGGCGACGGCGAGGAGGCCGGCGGCGATCGGCTGCCAGCCGAGTTTGTGCAGGTCCAGGGCGACGGTGTGGGCGGCTTCGAGTCCGGCGAGTTTTTCCCGCTGGCGGTCGCTGAAGACGAGGCCTCCGCCGTAGGAGGCGTCGATGTGCAGGCGGGCGCCGTGGGCGGCGCACAGGCCGGCGATCTCGGGCAGCGGGTCGATGAGGCCGGCGTCGGTGGTGCCGGCGGTGGCGGCGACGAGCAGCGGGCGGGGCAGGCGGGTGAGGGCTTCGTCGAGGGCGGCGGGGTCGAGGGTGCCGGCGGGTGCGGGGACGACGACCGGGTCGGGCAGGCCGAGCAGCCAGGCGGCGCGGGGCAGGGAGTGGTGGGCGTTGGCTCCGCACACCAGTCGGACGCTGCCGCCGTGTGCCTCGCGGGCGAGCAGCAGGGCGAGTTGGTTGGCTTCGGTGCCGCCGGTGGTGACGAGGGCGTCGGCGAGGCCGATCTCATGGGCGAGGGCGCGGGTGACGAGGGCTTCGAGGGCGGAGGCGGCGGGGGCCTGGTCCCAGGAGTCGAGGGAGGGATTGAGGGCACTCGCGGCGAGGTCGGCGGCGGTGGCGACGGCGAGGGGCGGGCAGTGCAGATGGGCGGTGCACAGCGGGTCGGCGGGGTCGGCGGAGCCTTCGGCGAGGGCGTGTACGAGGGTGCGCAGGGCGTCGGGCTCGCCGTCGTGGGGCAGGACGTCGCCCACGGCCTCGGTGATCCTGGCGGTGACGGCCTGCGGGCCGCCTTCGGGCAGCGGGCCGCCGCGTGACCGGCCGCCTTCGCGCAGGGCGTCGAGGACGGTGTCGAGCAGCGGCCGCAGGGCCGCGGGGCCGTCGGGTCCTGAGGCGAGGGGCGACAGGCTCATGGGCTCTCCTCCGGGGCGCGGGCGAGGGGACATCCGCAGCGGTGGTTCCGGCTTGCACGCGGATGGGGCTGCGCATCCGGAAAGTTCAACGAGCGGACCCGGAAGTGGGTACTCCCGTGCGGGGAAAACGTGTTGGGGCGTACCGGAGGGTGGGAGGCGTCGGTCGGATGGTTGACGTGTGGATGGTGGACGTGCCCGGTGAGCGGGTGGTGGTGCGGGAACCGGTCCCGGCGGACGAGGCGCCGCTGCTGGCGCTGTTCGAGGCGTGCGAGGACTGGTTCGTGGCCGCGACGGGGTTGCCGTCGGCGCCCGGTGATGTGCAGAGCCTGTTCTACTCGCTGCCGGAGGGCGCCCGGCCGGAGGACAAGGTGCTCCTGGTCGTGGAGCGGGACGGGGTGGTGACGGGCCTGGTGGACGCGGTACGGGACCACCCGGAGCCGGGTGCGCTGTCGGTGGGCATGTTCCTGCTGGCGCCGTGGGCCCGGGGCCGGGGCCTGGGCCGGGCGGTGGCCGGGTCGCTGCTCGCGCGCGCGGAGGGTGTCACCAGGGTGAGGACGACGGTCCCGCCCGGCTGGCGGCCCGGCGAGCGTTTCCTGGAGCGGCTCGGCTTCGTGCTGGAGGAGGAGCCGGGGATGGGCGCGCAGGTGGGCAACCGGCGGGCGGGGCCGCGTGAGCGGGGTGTGCGGCGGGCGGAGCTGCGCGTCGGCCGGGGCTGACGCGCCCGGCCGACGGCTCGTTCAGCTTCGGAAGTCGTCCGCGTGGTCCTGGGCCCATTGGGCGAAGGCGCGGGCGGGGACGCCGGTGATCTTCTCGACGGTGGTGGTGATCTCCGGGGTGGCGCCCACGGTGGCCGCGAAGGTCTTCAGGAGGCCGTGCAGGAATTCCGGGGGGACGTTCGGGAAGAGCTCGGGGCCGATCTCCTCGGGCGGTGCCTCCACGAACCGCAGGTCGCGGCCGATCGCCCGGCCGATCGCGTCGATCTGCTGGGCGTTGGTGACGGCTTCGGGGCCGGTGAGGCGGTGGGCGGCGCCTTCGTGTCCGGGGTCGAGGAGGGCGCGTTCGGCGACGGCGGCGATGTCGTCCTCGTGGATGGGGGCGACGGCCATGTCGGCGTAGACGCCGCGGACGGTGTCCGAGGCGCGGATCTGGGGCGCCCATTGCAGGGCGTTGGTGGCGAAGGCGCCCGGCCGCAGGAAGGTCCACTGAAGGCCGCTGTCGCGGATCTGGCGTTCCGCGGTGGCGTGCATGACGTGGATGGGATGGGTCTCGTCGGCGCCTTCCTGGATGATGGCGGAGGAGAGCAGCACGACGTGCCGGACGCCGGCCTCGCGGGCCGCGGCGAGGAGGGCAGCGGTCCGGTCGCCGCCCGCCTGCACGTAGAGGAACAGTTTCGTCGCGCCTTCGAACAGGGCGGCGCCCTCGTCGAGGCTCAGCCGCACCACCTCCGCGCCCTGCGGCAGTGCGGCCCGCTGCGGGTCACGGGTCAGCGCCCGTACGGGCCGGCCAGCGGCGACGAGCCGTTCCACCAGGGCACGGCCGACGTTGCCGGTGGCGCCGGTCACTGCGATCACGGTTTCTCCTCGAATGCTCGGGCCGATCGTCCCAGGACTCTGGCGAGCCTAGGCAGGACGACCGGCCCGCCGCATCGTCGGCAGGGACCATACGTGCCCTACGTCGCCGGTCCTAGGGCCCTAGGGCCGGTCCTGTGCCTGGCGCACGCGCAGTGCCCGGGCCAGGTCGTCGAGTTCGTCGGCGAGCTTGCGGCGCAGGGCGGTGATCGGGTCGGCGTCGCGCAGGCAGGCCTCGCCGAGGCGGAGGTTCTCGGCGTCGACGGCGTGGGCGGGGAAGGCCAGGCGGCCGGTGGCGATGGCGATGGCGGGGCCGCGGCGGGCGGCCAGGGCGGGCGCGTCCTCGTAGTAGCGGGGCACGTACTCGCGTACCAGGTCGGCCTGTTCGGGCTGCCAGAAGCCCTGGGCGATGGCCGCGAAGAGGTAGTTGGAGAGGGTGTCGTCGGTGAACATCGCCTCCCAGGCGCGGCGCTTGGCCTCGGCGTCGGGCAGGGAGGCCCGGCAGCGGGCGGCGCCCTCCTGGCCGCTGGCGCTGGGGTCGCGCTCCAGCTCGGCGGCGATGGTGGTCTCGTCGGTGGCGCCGAGGACCGCGAGCCGGGCCAGGATCCGCCAGCGCAGCTCGGGGTCGAGTTCCGGCCCGCCGGGCACGGTGCCGTCGGCGAGCCAGGCGGCGATGGAGTCGGGGTGGGCGGCGACGTCGATGTAGTGGCGTACGGCGACCAGGCGCAGGCCGGGGTTGTCGCCGTCCTCGGTGCGGCGGATGAGGTCGCGGCACAGCGCGGTGAGGGTGGCCAGGGCGGCGGGCCGCTCCTCAGGGCCGAGGTAGCGGTCGGCGACCTGGGTGACGGCGAAGGCGAGCACGCCCTGGACGACGGCGAGGTCGGTCTCGCGCGGGAGGTGGGTGCGGGCGGTGTCCAGGTAGTCGGCGGGCGGGAGTTCCCCGTCGCGGACGGCGTCCCTGAGGGCGTTCCACACCACCGCGCGGGTCAGCGGATCGGGCAGGCCGGACAGGCTGGTGCGCACCGCTTTGAAGGACTCGGGGTCGAAGCGGACCTTGGCGTAGGTCAGGTCGCCGTCGTTGACGACGAGCAGCGCGGGGCGTTTGCCGATGGGCTTCGGGTCGGTCTGCGGGACGTCGACGTCGATGCGTTCGCGCAGGGCGAGGTGGCCCTCGTCGGCGAGGTCCTGGTCGTACAGGCCGACGGAGACGCGGTGCGGGCGGCTGCCGGTGCGTTCGACGGTCAGGGCGCAGGTGGCGCCGTCGGTGGTGAGCCGCGGGGTGAGGGTGTCCACGCCGGTGGTGCGCAGCCAGGCGTCGGCCCAGGCGTGGACGTCGCGTTCGGTGTTGGCGGCGAGGGAGTCGATGAAGTCGGCGAGGGTGGCGTTGGCGAACTTGTGGCGGGCGAAGTGGGTGTTGATGCCGGCCAGGAAGTCCTTCTCGCCGAGCCAGGCGACCAGCTGGCGCAGGGCGGAGGCGCCCTTGGCGTAGGAGATGCCGTCGAAGTTGAGCAGGGCGGCGGCGGTGTCGTCGACGGCTTCGGGGGCGACGGGGTGGGTGGAGGGGCGCTGGTCGGCGTCGTAGCCCCAGGGCTTGCGGACGACACCGAACTCGACCCAGGGTTCGGTGAAGCGGGTTGCCTCGAGGGTGGTCTGGTAGCCCATGAACTCGGCGAAGGACTCGTTGAGCCAGATGTCGTCCCACCACTTGAGGGTGACGAGGTCGCCGAACCACATGTGGGCCATCTCGTGGGCGATGACCATGGCGCGGGTCTGCCGTTCGGTGTCGGTGACGGCGGAGCGGTAGACGAACTTGTCGGCGAAGGTGACCAGGCCGGGGTTCTCCATGGCGCCCGCGTTGAACTCGGGTACGAACGCCTGGTCGTAGGAGTCGAAGGGGTAGGGCTCGTCGAACTTCTCGTGGTAGCGGTCGAAGCACGCGCGCGTGACGTCGAGGATCTCGTCGGCGTCGGCGTCGAGGTGGGGGGCGAGCGAGCGGCGGCAGTGGATGCCGAAGGGCAGGCCGCGGTGCTCGGTGCGTACGGAGTGGAAGGGGCCGGCGGCGACGGCGACGAGGTAGGTGGGCAGCGGCGGGGTGGGGGCGGCCTGCCAGCGGCCTTCGCCGAGGTGTTCGGTGATGCCGTTGGCGAGGACGGTCCAGCCCTCGGGGGCCTTGACGGTCAGCTCGAAGACGGCCTTCAGGTCGGGCTGGTCGAAGGCGGCGAAGACGCGCTGCACGTCCTCCATGAAGAGCTGGGTGTAGGTGTAGGTCTCGCCGTCGGTGGGGTCGGTGAAGCGGTGCATGCCCTCGCCGGTGCGGGAGTAGCGCATCGCCGCGTCGACGCGCAGTTCGTGCTCGCCGGGGGTGAGGTCCTTCAGGGGCAGCCGGTCCCGGTCCAGGGTTTCCGGGTCGAGGGGCTGTCCGTCGAGGGTGACGGAGCGCAGCTCGGCGGGCTTGATCTCGACGAAGGTGTCCACGGTGGCGCTGTCCGACCGCACGGTGAACCGGATGACGGCGCGCGAGTCGAAGGTCTCGTCCCCGGTGGTCAGGTCGAGGTCGACGGTGTAGCGGTGGACGTCGAGGAGCTGGGCACGGGTCTGCGCTTCGTCGCGCGTCAGTACGGACATGAACGACATGCTGCCTGATGTCTCCGACACGGCACAGGGGCGGATCGGTACGCGCCATATGTCCGGTCCGCGCCGGGGGGATGCGGGGCGTGCGCCGGGTCAGGGCCGGTCGCGGCCCGCGCCGGTGCGATAGGCGTCGCGCTGGGGCGGGACGTGGGCGCCGGGGTGGGGCAGGGAGGGGTGCGCGGTGTGGTCCTGGGGCCGGGCGGGGTCCTTGACCAGGGCGCGCAGTTCGCGGATCTCCTGTTCCAGGGCGAGCCGGTGCTGGTGGGCGTCGTAGAGGTAGCGGACCTTGGTGCGCAGGGCCCAGGGGTCGACGGGCTTGAGGACGAGGTCCGCGACGCCGAGGGCGAAGGCGGTGGCGGTCAGCTCCTGGTCGGGGCCGAAGCCGGTGAGCAGGATGACCGGTATGTTCTGGGTCTGCTCCAGGCGGCGCAGATAGCGCACGACGTCCAGGCCGCTGACGCCGGGCATGCGCACGTCGAGCAGCAGGAGGCCGACCTGGCCGCGCAGCACCTGTTTGAGCGCCTCGTCACCGCTGGTGGCCCGGCCGAGCCGGTAGCCCAGCGGGGCGAGGGCGCTCTCCAGCGCGTACAGAGTGTCCTTGTGGTCGTCGACGATGAGGATCTTGGCATCCGACGGCATGGCCCGACGTCCCTCCCACGTGGACGACCAGCTTACGTCCGGGCACTGACACCGGGTGCTCGCCGGTTGACGATGCGTGCGCGGGGACGGCCCGGCCGGGTGCGCCCGCCGGCGGTCAGCCGACGTCGGATGCCTGGTGGTTGACGGTGTCCTCGGCGATGCGTTCGTGGTGCCTGATCACCTCGGCGATGATGAAGTTCAGGAATTTCTCCGCGAACGCCGGGTCGAGCTTGGCGTTCTCGGCGAGGCTGCGCAGCCGGGCGATCTGCCGGGCCTCGCGGGCCGGGTCGGCCGGTGGCAGCTGGTGGACGGCCTTGAGCCGGCCCACCTGCTGGGTGGCCTTGAAACGTTCGGCGAGCATGTGCACGACGGCCGCGTCGATGTTGTCGATGCTGTCGCGCAGCCGCTCGAGTTCCTCGCGGACGGACGGGTCGACGGCACCGGTACCGGTGTTGCTGGTGGTCATGGGCGTCAACCCTAAGGGGCGCGCGCTGTCGTTCGCCGGTGGACCGTCGGGGGGCCGGTCGTTCCAGCCACCGGGGGCGGCGCGGCCCTGCTGGGCGCGGAAGCGGACGGGGGCGAGGCCGACGCGGCGGGCGAACAGGCGGGAGAAGTAGGCCGGGTCGTCGTAGCCGACGCGGCGGGCCACGGCGGCCACGGGGAGGTCGGTGGCCGCCAGGAGTTCCTTGGCGCGGCCCAGGCGGATGCCGAGCAGGTAGTCCTTGGGGCTGCATCCGGCGCCGCGGCGGACGGCGGCGCGCAGTTCGGCGGGGGTCATGCCGTGCCGGTCGGCGTGCTCGGCGACGGTCATCGGGGTGCAGGCGTCCCGGGCGAGGGCCTGGAGGACGTCGTCGCCGTCGGGGGCGAGGCCGGCGCGGGCGCGGCGCAGGACGACGAGGAGTTCGTGCACGGCGGCGGCGGTCTCGACCTCCAGCAGGGGGTTGTCGCGGCGGGAGGCGCGGGCGATGCGGCCGATGACGGCGCGCGGGCCGGCGGCGTCCGCGAGGGGCACCACGGGCCGCTCGGGTTCGATGTAGCCGAGTTCGGTGTAGGTGGTGGTGGCGGGCCCGGTGAAGTCGACGAATCCCTCGTCCCAGCCGGTCGCCGGGTCGGGCCCGTAGTGGTGCGGCACGCCGGGCGTGAGCCACAGCAGCGCCGGCGCGGTGACGGTGGTGCGGCGTCCGTCGGGGGCGCGGTACCAGCCGCCGCCGGCGCTGATCACGACGGCGACGTGGTGGTCGAGGGTGCGCGGTCCGACGGCGGGCAGGGCGCCGTACTGGAGGCCGACGCCGAGGCAGACGAGGCCGAGGCGGTGGTGGACCGGGCTGGGGCTGAAGTACCGCATCCAGGTGTGGTACATGGCCGCGCGCTCCTCCCCCGCGTAGCTCCCGGCGTCGTTTCCGGTGTCCTGTGTCGTTCCCGGCGTCTTCGCCGTCGTTTCCGTCGTCGTTTCCGTCGTCGTTTCCGTCCAAGTAGAGCCGATCTTTGTCCATGGCGTGGATCGCCGCCAGGGGCGAGGGTGGGCGCATGAGCGAGTTCACTGTGGGGGACACGGATTTCCTGCTGGACGGGCGGCCGGTGCGGCTGCTGTCCGGGGCGCTGCACTACTTCCGGGTGCACGAGGAGCACTGGCGGCACCGGCTGGCGCTGCTGCGGGCGATGGGCCTCAACTGCGTGGAGACGTACGTCCCGTGGAACCTGCACGAGCCGAACCCCGGTACCTTCCGGGACGTGCAGGCGCTGGGCCGCTTCCTGGACGCGGTGCGGGAGGCCGGCCTGTGGGCGATCGTCCGGCCGGGGCCGTACATCTGCGGCGAGTGGGAGAACGGCGGGCTGCCGCACTGGCTGACGGGCGAGCTGGGCACGCGCGCGCGTACCCGTGACGAGCGCTGCCTGGCCCATGTGGACCACTGGTTCCACCATCTGCTGCACGAGATCGTGCCGCGGCAGCTGGACCGCGGCGGACCGGTGATCATGGTGCAGGTCGAGAACGAGTACGGCAGCTACGGCTCCGACGAGGTCTACCTGCGGCACCTGACCGACCTGCTGCGCGCCGAGGGCGTGACGGTGCCGCTGTGCACCTCGGACGGGCCCGAGGACCACATGCTCTCCGGCGGCTCGGTGCCGGGCGTCCTGGCGACGGTGAACTTCGGCTCCCACGCGCGCGAGGCCTTCGCGACGCTGCGCCGGCACCGTCCCTCGGGGCCGCTGATGTGCATGGAGTTCTGGTGCGGCTGGTTCGACCGCTGGGGCGGCGAGCACGTGGTACGGGACGCCGGGGACGCGGCGCGGAGCCTGCGGGAGATCCTCGAGTGCGGTGCCTCGGTCAACCTGTACATGGCGCACGGCGGCACCAGCTTCGCCGGCTGGGCGGGCGCCAACCGCGGCGGCGGCGACATGCACGAGGGGCCGCTGGAGCCGGACGTGACGTCGTACGACTACGACGCGCCGATCGACGAGTACGGGCGCCCCACGGCGAAGTTCTGGGCCTTCCGCGAGGTCCTCGCCGCCCACCACCCGGACCCGCTGCCCGAACTTCCCGGGCCGCCCGCGCCGTTGGGTGCTCCGGCAGAGGTGGGGCTGTCCGGTTGGGCGTCCTTGGGGGAGGTGCTGGACACGCTCGGCGGGCCGGAGAGCGTCGGTGGTGTCCCGCCCACGTTCGAGGAGCTCGACGTCGACCGGGGGCTGGTCCGCTACGAGGTGACCGTGCCCGGCCCGCGGCAGCCGTACCCGCTCACGCTGCGCGGCCTGCGAGACCTGGCGGTGGTGTACGTCGACGGGGAGCGGGCCGGGGTGCTCACCGAGGATGAGCCCGTGCTGGAGAAGCCCGTCGCCGGGCCCGCGCGCGTGGAGGTGTGGGTGGAGTCGCTCGGCCGGGTCAACTACGGGCCCCGCAGCGGCGAGCCCAAGGGCGTGACCGGGGGCATCCTGCACGAGCGGCAGTATCTGCACGGCGTACGCGCGCGTGGGCTGCGGCTGGACACCCTCGACGACGGGGCCGGCCGGGTGCCCCTCGGCGCGCTGCCCGGCGACGGCACCCCGGGGCTGTACCGGGGCACCGTCACGGTCCGCGGTGCCGGCGACGCGCGGCTGGAACTGCCGGGCTGGACCCGCGGGTTCGTCTGGATCAACGGCTTCGGTCTGGGCCGCTACTGGTCCGTGGGCCCCCAGCGCTCGCTGTACGTCCCCGGCCCGGTGCTGCGGGAGGGGGAGAACGAGGTGTGGGTGCTGGAGCTGGAGGGGACCGAGCCGGGTGCGTGCGCCGTGCGTCTGGGCGCCCCGCCGCAGCCTGCCGCATAGAGTGGAGAGGAGGCCCGAACGTCTTTGGGGGTACGGACGTGGCGAACGGCGGACCGGTCGAGCACGGCTACCCACATCTGGAGACGGTGCGGGCCTCCATCACCGCGCTGTACAAGCGCCTCTCCTACGACACGATCCAGACCTTCGCCACCAGCCTGGCCCCCGCCGACGTGGCCTTCTGCGACACCGACGACCTCTACCTGGGCGCGCAGCGGGTGGCCCGCGAGATGGTGCGGCACTTCCGGTTGCCGGACGCCCGCCTGGTGGTGAGCTTCCGCGAGATGACGCACGCGGCGAACGTCGAACTCGCGGCGGGCCCCGAGTACTTCGTGGAGCTGAACGACCGCTTCCGCAATCACCGGCGGGACATCGGCGCGGCCCTCGCCCACGAGGTGATGCACGTCTATCTGCACCGTCTGGACCTGTCCTTCCCCGGCACCCGGGAGAACGAGATCCTCACCGACACGGCGACGACGTACCTGGGCGCCGGGTGGCTGCTGCTGGACGCCTACCGGGAGGACGCCGTGTCCTCCCAGAAGCTGGGCTACCTCACCCCGGAGGAGTTCGGCTACGTGCTGGCCAAGCGCGCCCTGGTCTTCCACGAGGACCCCTCGGTGTGGTTCACCAGCCCGCAGGCCTACACGGCGTACGCCAAGGGCATGGCCGAGGCCCGCCGGGACGAGCAGCAGCCGCCGCTGACCGGAGCGGGCTGGGCGGGGCGCCGCCGCTACGCCCGCGACCGCCGCCATGCCCCGGGGCCCCAGCCGGGCATCGGCTACACCTTCTCCCCCGACGTCGGCGGTCGTCTGCGTGTCTCCTTCCCCTGCCCGACCTGCCACCAGCGGATCCGGGTGCCGGTGCGGGGGCGGGTGCGGGCGAGGTGTTCGCTGTGCCGGACGGTGCTGGAGTGCGACACGTAGGGTCACGCGGCGCCCGGTCATCCTCGGTGCCCGGCCGTCGCCCGGTTCTCCGCCCGGCTCTCCGGCCGACTCCCCTACACCCCGTAGACCGCCCCCGGAACCTCCGCCTCCGCCAGCAGTTTCAGCGCCGTCTCCCCCGCCTCGGCCGGAGTCCACCGCGCCCCTCTGTCGGCGGTGGGGCCCGGCCGCCAGCCCTCCATGACGGTGATCCGGCCGCCCTCCGCCTCGAAGACCCGGCCGGTCACGCCGACGCTCGCGGCGGAGCCCAGCCAGACCACCAGCGGGGAGACGTTGCCGGGGGCCATCGCGTCGAAGCCTGAGCCGGGCGCGGCCATGGTCTCGGCGAAGGTGTGTTCCGTCATACGGGTGCGGGCGGCCGGGGCGATCGCGTTCACCTGGACCCCGTACCGGCGCAGCTCGGCCGCCGCGACCAGGGTCAGCCCGACGATCCCGGCCTTGGCGGCGCTGTAGTTGCCCTGCCCGACCGAGCCCAGCAGTCCGGCGCCGCTACCGGTGTTGACGATCCGGGCGACCGGTGTGCGCCCCGCCTTGGCCTCGGCCCGCCAGTGCGCGGCGGCGTGCTTCAGGGGCAGGAAGTGACCTTTGAGGTGGACGCGGAGGACGGCGTCCCAGTCGTCCTCGTCGAGGTTGACCAGCATGCGGTCACGCAGGAAACCGGCGTTGTTGACGAGGGTGTCGAGACAGCCGTACGTATCGACCGCGGTCCTGATCAGCGAGGCGGCCCCGGCGGCCGTCGCGATGTCGCCGGCGTGCGCCACCGCCTCGCCGCCGGCCGCCCGGATCTCGTCCACGACGGCCCCGGCGGGACTGTCCGGACCCGGCAGGCCGTCGAGGCCGACGCCGAGGTCGTTGACGACGACCCGGGCGCCCTCGGCGGCGAAGGCGAGCGCGTGGGCCCGGCCGAGTCCGCGCCCGGCGCCGGTGACGACGACGACCCGGCCCATGCAGATTCCGCTCATCTCAGTCCTCCTTGTTGGCGGTTGCCGCGTCCAGGAAGGCCGGCCGTTCTCCGCCCCCGTGCACGAGGAGGCTCGCCCCGCTGATGTAGGCGGCCGCGTCGGAGGCGAGGAAGACGGCGGCGGCGCCGACGTCGGACGGGGCGGCGAGGCGGCCGAGCGGGACGGTGCGGGAGACGGCGTCGATGCCGTCCTGGCCGCCGTAGTGGAGATGGGCCAGCTCGGTGCGGACCATGCCGACGACCAGCATGTTGACCCGGACCTCCGGCGCCCATTCCACCGCCATGGACCCGGCCAGGTTCTCCAGTCCCGCCTTGGCCGCGCCGTACGCGGCGGAGCCCGGCGAAGGACGGCTGCCGCTGACGCTGCCGATCATCACCACCGAGCCCCGGCTCCTCCTGAGGTGTTCGTACGCGGCGAGGGAAGCGGTCAGCGGCGTGACGAGGTTCAGTTCGATCACCCGGGCGTGCCGCTCGGCGTCCGCGTCGGCGAGCCGCCGGTAGGGGGTGCCGCCGGCGTTGTTGACGAGCACGTCGAGGCGGGGCAGGGCGTCGAAGAAGGCGCGCACGGCGGGTGGGTCGCGGAGGTCGAGGGGGGTGAATCCGACGCCGTCGAGGGGTTGTTCGGGTGGTCGGCGGGCACAGGTCAGCACCTGGGCACCGGCCTCGGCGAAGGCCCGGACGATCCCGGCCCCGACGCCCCGTGTGCCGCCCGTGACGACGACGGTTCGACCGCGCAGTGAGTTATCCACAGGGCCTCCCGCTTGTCGGAGCCGACTGCTAACTTCGAGACCTCACCTAACAAATGTTTGGTGGAAAGGCGTTGAGTGCGAAGGTAGCTGATGCGTCCATGGGTGTCTCCACCTCGTCCCCGGAAAAGGGGCCGGAAAAAGATGGAATCGCCGTCGTCACGGTCGACTTCCCGCCGGTGAACGCGCTGCCGGTGCGCGGCTGGTTCGCACTGGCGGAAGCGGTGCGCGCGGCGGGCCGCGATCCCGAGACCCGGTGCGTGGTGCTGACCGCGCAGGGCCGGGGCTTCAACGCGGGCGTGGACATCAAGGAGATACAGGCGGGCGGGAACGACGCCCTGCTCGGCGCCAACCAGGGCTGCGCGGAGGCCTTCGCGGCGGTGTACGAGTGCGAGACCCCGGTGGTGGCGGCGGTGCACGGCTTCTGCCTGGGCGGCGGGATAGGCCTGGTGGGCAACGCGGACGCGATCGTGGCGAGCGAGGACGCCGTCTTCGGGCTGCCCGAGCTGGACCGGGGTGCGCTGGGCGCGGCCACCCATCTGGCCCGCCTGGTCCCACCGCATCTGATGCGGACGCTGTACTACACCTCGCGCACGGCGAGCGCGGCCGAGCTGCACGCCCACGGCTCGGTGTGGCGGGTCGTACCCCGCGACGAACTGCACTCGGCCGCGCTGGAGCTGGCGCGGGAGATCGCCGCCAAGGACGGGCGGTTGCTGCGCCTGGCGAAGGCCGCCATCAACGGGATCGATCCGGTCGACGTGCGCCGCAGCTACCGCTTCGAGCAGGGCTTCACCTTCGAGGCGGCCATGAGCGGGGTGGCCGACCGGGTCCGCGACACGTTCGGGAAGGAGGGTGCGTAGGTGAGGGACAAGACGATGACCGCCGACGAGGCCGTCTCACGGCTGGCGAGCGGCATGACCCTCGGCATCGGCGGCTGGGGGTCCAGGCGCAAGCCGATGGCCCTGGTCAGAGCCCTGCTGCGGTCCGGGATCGGTGACCTCACCGTCGTCTCGTACGGCGGCCCGGACGTCGGGATGCTGGCCGCCGCGGGCCGGATCCGCAAGCTGGTGGCCGCCTTCGTCACGCTCGACTCCGTCCCGCTCGAACCGCACTACCGGGCGGCGCGCGAGCGGGGGGCCTTCGAGCTGATGGAGGTGGACGAGGGGATGTTCATGTGGGGGCTCACCGCGGCGGCGAACCGGCTGCCCTTCCTGCCGGTGCGGGCCGGGATCGGTTCGGACGTGATGCGGGTGAACCCCGGCCTGCGGACGGTCGCGTCGCCGTACGAGGACGGGGAGACGTTCGTGGCGATGCCCGCGCTGCGGCTGGACGCCGCCCTGGTCCATGTCAACCGCGCGGACCGGCTGGGCAACGGGCAGTATCTGGGTCCGGATCCGTACTTCGACGACCTGTTCTGCGAGGCGGCGGACGCGGCCTACGTCTCGTGCGAGCGGATCGTGGACACGGCCGAGCTGACGAAGGCGGCGGCACCGCAGTCGCTGCTGGTCAAGCGGCATGTGGTGACCGGTGTCGTCGAGGCGCCGAACGGCGCCCACTTCACCTCGTGCGCCCCCGACTACGAGCGGGACGAGGACTTCCAGAAGGAGTACACGACCGCGCCCTGGCCGGAGTTCGCCGAGCGGTTCCTCGGCGGGGACGAGCAGGCGTACCGGTCGGCGGTGCGGGCGTGGCAGGAGGGGCGGCGATGACGGGGCCCACTCGCGCCGAGTACTGCGTGATCGCCTGCGCCGACGCCTGGCGCGGCGCCGGCGAGATCCTGGCGAGCCCCATGGGCCTGATCCCGTCGCTGGGCGCGCGGCTGGCCCGGCTCACCTTCGCGCCGGACCTGCTGCTGACCGACGGCGAGGCGCTGCTGGTCCGGCCGGACGGGACGGCCGAGGGCTGGCTGCCCTACCGGCAGCATCTGACGCTGGTGGCCGGCGGGCGGCGGCACGTGATGATGGGGGCCAGCCAGATCGACCGCTTCGGCAACCAGAACATCTCGTGCATCGGGGACTGGGCGAGACCCCGGCGGCAGCTGCTCGGCGTGCGTGGCGCGCCGCTCAACACACTGAACAACCCGACGAGTTACTGGATCCCGAGGCACTCCCGGCGGGTCTTCGTGGAGCGGGTCGACATGGTGTGCGGGGTGGGGTACGACCGGGCCGCCCGGTATCCGGGCACGGCCGGGTACCACCGCATCCCGCGGGTCGTCTCCGACCTGGGCGTGTTCGACTTCGCGACGCCCGACCACTCGATGCGGCTCGCCTCACTGCACCCGGGAGTGACCGTGGCGCGGGTGGCGGAGGCGACGGGCTTCACGCTCGCGATACCGGAGGAGGTGCCGGCGACCCGGGAGCCGACGGCCGAGGAGCTGCGGCTGATCCGCGAGGTGCTCGACCCGGGCGGCGCCCGCGCCCGCGAGGTCCCCGAGGGGGTGAGGGGCTGATGCGGACCGCGCTCACCCGGCTGGCCGGGGTCCGGCATCCGGTCGTGCAGACGGGGATGGGCTGGGTGGCGGGCCCGCGTCTGGTCTCGGCGGCGGCGAACGCGGGCGCGCTGGGCGTCCTGGCCTCCGCGACGATGACCCTCGACCAGTTGCGCGCGGCGATACGCGAGGTCGCCGCACGCACGGACGCGCCGTTCGGGGTGAACCTCCGGGCGGACGCGGGCGACGCCGGGGACCGGGTCCGTCTGATCATCGACGAGGGGGTCAGGGTGGCGTCCTTCGCTCTGGCGCCCTCCCGGGAGCTGATCGCGGAGCTGAAGGAGGCGGGCGTGGTCGTGATCCCGTCCGTCGGGGCGCGGCGGCACGCGGAGAAGGTGGCGGCCTGGGGCGCGGACGCGGTGATCGTGCAGGGCGGCGAGGGCGGCGGGCACACCGGCGAGGTGGCGACCACCGTGCTGCTGCCGCAGGTGGTGGACGCGGTGCGGATACCCGTCGTGGCGGCGGGCGGCTTCTTCGACGGGCGGGGACTGGTCGCGGCGCTGGCCTACGGGGCGGCGGGGATCGCGATGGGCACGCGGTTCCTGCTCACCTCGGACTCGACGGTGCCGGACGCGGTCAAGGCCAGATACCTCGCGGCCACCGTCCGGGACGTCACCGTGACCACGGCCGTGGACGGTCTGCCGCACCGCATGCTGCGCACCGACCTGGTGGACGCCCTGGAGCGGTCGGGCCGCACGCGCGCGCTGCTGCACGCCGTCCGGCGGGCGGCGGGGTTCCGGCGGCTGTCGGGGCTGACCTGGCGGCGGATGGTGCGGGACGGTCTCGCTCTGAAGCACGGCAAGGAGCTGTCCTGGAGTCAGGTGCTGCTCGCCGCGAACACGCCGATGCTGCTCAGGTCCGCGATGGTGGACGGGCGTACGGACCTCGGGGTGATGGCGTCCGGGCAGGTCGCCGGGGTGATCGACGACCTGCCGTCGTGCGCGGAGCTGGTGGAGCGGATCATGAAGGAGGCGGAGGAGGTACGAGGAAAGCTCACAGCCTTTCGATGATCGGCTCCCTCCTCACAGGCGTTCGATGATCGTCACGTTGGCCTGGCCGCCGCCCTCGCACATGGTTTGGAGTCCGAACCGGCCGCCGGTGCGCTCCAGTTCGTGGAGCAGGGTCGTCATCAGCCTGGCTCCGGTCGCGCCGAGCGGATGGCCGAGGGCGATGGCCCCGCCGTTGACGTTGACCTTGTCCGGGTCCGCGCCGGTCTCCTTCAGCCAGGCCAGGACGACGGGGGCGAAGGCCTCGTTGATCTCGACGAGGTCGATGTCGTCGAGGGTCAGGCCGGTCTTCTTCAGGGCGTGCGCGGTGGCCGGGATGGGCGCGGTGAGCATGCGGATGGGGTCCTCGCCGCGTACGGAGAGGTGGTGCACGCGGGCGCGCGGGCGCAGCCCGTGTTCCCGTACGGCCCGCTCCGAGGCCAGCAGCAGGGCCGCGGCGCCGTCGGAGACCTGGGAGGAGCAGGCGGCGGTGACGGTGCCGCCGTCGATGACCGGCTTGAGCGCGGCCATCTTCTCCAGGGAGGTGTCCCGGCGCGGGCCCTCGTCCACGGTGACGTCGCCGTAGGGCACGGTCTCCCGGTCGAAGCGGCTCTCGTCGATGGCCCGTACCGCCCGGCCGTGCGAGCGCAGGGCGAACTCCTCCTGGTCCTGGCGGCTGATCCCCCACTTCGCGGCGATCATCTCGGCGCCGGCGAACTGGTTCACCGGCCGGCTGCCGTAGCGGGCGCGCCAGCCCTCGCTGCCCGCGAAGGGGCCCTCGGTGAAGCCGAGGGGCTCGGCGGCCAGCCGGGTGGCGAAGGCGATCGGGATCTGCGACATGTTCTGCACGCCGCCCGCGACCACCAGGTCCTGGGTGCCGGAGAGCACGGCCTGCGCGGCGAAGTGCAGGGCCTGCTGCGAGGAGCCGCACTGCCGGTCGACGGTCACGCCCGGCACCTCCTCGGGCAGTCCGGCCGCCAGCCAGCAGGTCCGGGCGATGTCCCCCGCCTGCGGGCCCACCGCGTCCAGGCAGCCGAAGACGACGTCCTCGACGGCGGCCGGGTCCACCCCCGAGCGGGCGACGAGCTCCTTCAGCACATGTGCGCCCAGGTCGGCCGGGTGGACCGCGCTCAGTCCTCCCCGGCGCCGCCCGACAGGCGTGCGGACCGCTTCGACGATGTAGGCCTCGGCCATGACAACTCCCTCGCGGATAAGGGCTATTCGCGTACGGCGATCCCGTCCAGCACCATCGACAGGTACTGCCGGGCGATCTCCTCCGGGCTGTGCTGTCCGCCGGGCCGGTACCAGGACGCGGCGACCCACACGGTGTCGCGGACGAACCGGTAGGTGAGCCGGACGTCGAGGTCGGCCCGGAAGACGTGCGCGGCGACCCCGCGTTCCAGGGTGGACAGCCACGCCTTCTCGAACTTGCGCTGCGATTCGGCGAGGAACGTGAACCGTTCCTGCGCGACCAGTTGCTTGCTCTCCTTCTGGTAGATCGCGACGGCGGCGCGGTGCCGGTCGATCTCCCGGAAGGACTCGGTGACGAGCGCCTCGAGCGTCTCGCGCGGGCCGAGTCGGGCGGCCAGGACGGTGTCGTAGCCGCCCCAGAGTTCGTCGAGGAAGGTCCGCAGGATCTCCTCCAGCATCGATTCCTTGGAGTCGAAGTGGTAGTAGAGGCTGCCCGCGAGCATGCCCGCGTGGTCGGCGATCTTGCGGACGGTGGTGGCGTTGTAGCCCTGCTCGGCGAAGACCTCGGCGGCGGTGCCGAGGAGTTCGCGGCGGCGATCGTGAGCGGCGGCGGCCGCGGGCTTGCTCGCGGCGGTCACCTGGGGCTTCTTCTTGGTCGGCACGGGTCCATTGTGGTCCTGGGCCGACAGGACCTAGGCATGCTGGCTGCTCACGGCGACGACCTCCCCGGTCATGTACGAGGAGTAGCCGGACGCCAGGAACACGATCACGTTGGCCACCTCCCAGGGCTCCGCGTACCGCCCGAAGGCCTCGCGCGCGGTCAGTTCCTCCAGCAGTTCGGGCGTCGTCACCTTCACCAGGTGCGGATGCATGGCGAGGCTCGGCGCGACCGCGTTGACCCGCACCCCGTACTCGGCCGCCTCGATCGCCGCGCACCGGGTCAGCGCCATCACCCCGGCCTTCGCGGCGGCGTAGTGCGCCTGCCCGGCCTGGGCGCGCCAGCCGACCACGGAGGCGTTGTTGACGATCACGCCGCTCCCGGTCTCCCGCATGGCGCGCAGGGCCGCCCGGGTGCACCGGAAGGTGCCGTTCAGCGTCACGTCCAGCACGCGGGACCACTGCTCGTCGGTCATGTCGACGAGGTGCGAGGTCCCGCCGAGCCCGGCGTTGTTGACGACGACGTCCAGCTGCCCGTGTTCCCGCACGGCGGTGTCGAACAGGGCCCGCACCTGTGCCTCGTCGGTGACGTCGCAGGGTACGGCCGTCACCGCTCCCGGGAACTCCCGGCTCAGCCCGGCCTCGTACTCCTTCAGCCGGCGGGTGTGCGCGTCGCTGATCAGGACGCGTGCGCCCTCCTCCAGGAAGCGGCGTGCGGTCGCCCCACCGATCCCGGCTCCGGCCGCCGCGGTGACGACGGCGGTGCGCCCCTCCAGCAGCCCGTGCCCGGGCACATGGGCCGGGCTCTCGACGCCTGTCATAGGGCCACGCTAACCTACCAAACACTTGTTAGGGAAGGACGGTGACCCGATCGTGGACCTCACCCTCGCTCCGGCCGACGAGCGGTTCCGCGCCGAGGCCCGTGCCTGGCTCGGGGCGCATGTGCCCGCCGGCCCGCTGCCGTCCCTGGAGACGGCGGAGGGCTTCGCGGCCCACCGCGCGTGGGAGGCCGAACTGGCCGCGGACCGCTGGTCGGTCGTCAACTGGCCGGCGGAGTACGGCGGGCGGGATTGCGGCCTGGTCCGGTGGCTGGTCTTCGAGGAGGAGTACTGGGCGTCCGGCGCGCCGGGCCGGGTCGGCCAGAACGGGATCAGCCTGCTCGCACCGACCCTCTTCGACCACGGCACGGCGGAGCAGCGGGCGCGCGTGCTGCCGCCCATGGCGACCGGCGAGGTGGTCTGGGCGCAGGCGTGGTCGGAGCCGGAGGCGGGCTCGGATCTGGCCTCGCTCACCTCCAGGGCGGTACGAACCGACGGGGGCTGGCTGCTCAGCGGGCAGAAGACCTGGTCGTCGCGGGCCGCGTTCGCCGACCGGGCCTTCGGCCTGTTCCGCAGCGACCCCGACACGCCGAAACCCCACCAGGGCCTGACCTACCTCATGTTCGACCTGCGCGCGCCCGGCGTCACGGTCCGCCCGATCGGCCGCCTGGACGGCAAGCCGGCCTTCGCCGAGGTGTTCCTGGACGAGGTGTTCGTGCCGGACGCGGACGTCATCGGCGAGCCCGGCCAGGGCTGGCGGATCGCGATGTCGGCGGCGGGCAACGAACGCGGCCTCACCCTGCGCTCCCCGGGCCGCTTCCTCGCCGCCGCCGACCGGCTGCACGCCCTGTGGCGGGAACAGGGCGGTCCGCACTCCGCACGCGCCCGCGTGGCCGACGCCCTCATAGGAGCCCGCGCCTATCAGCTGTTCACCTACGCGGCCGCCTCCCGCTTCCTCGACGGCGACACCCTCGGCCCGGAGTCCAGCCTGAACAAGGTCTTCTGGTCCGAGTACGACCTGGCGCTGCACGAGACCGCCCTGGACCTCCTCGGCGCCGAGGGCGAGGCGGCGGACTCCGCCTGGTCGGAGGGGTATGTGTTCGCGCTCGCCGGCCCCATCTACGCGGGCACGAACGAGATCCAGCGGGACATCGTCGCCGAGCGCCTGCTCGGCCTGCCGAAGGGACGCCGCTGATGCGCTTCCTCCTCGACACCGAGCAGCGCGCCCTCGCCGACTCGCTGCACGCGATGCTGACGGCGGCCGACACCCCGTCGGCGATCCGGGACTGGGGCCGCGGCGACCACACGGGCGGACGCGCGCTGTGGGCCCGTGTCGCGGAGGCGGGGGTGTTCGGGCTGGCGGTCGCGGAGGCGTACGACGGGACGGGCCCCCTGCCCGTGGAACTGGCGGTCGCCTTCGTGGAGTTGGGCAGGCACGCGGTGCCCGGCCCGCTGGCGGAGACAGTGGCGGCCGCCGTGCTGCTCGCCGAGCCGGGCCTGGCCAAGCGGTTCCTGCCCCCGCTCGTCGCGGGCGAGACGATGGCCACGGTCGCCGTCACGGAGTACGCCCTGGACGGTGACGCGGCGACCCTCCACCTCGCCCTCTCCCCCGAGGGCCTGCACCTGTCCCCCGGCCCCGGCCCGGTCCGCGCCTGCCTGGACCCCGCGCGCCGCCTCACCGCCCTCGCCCCGGGCGGCGAACTCCTCACCCCGGACCCGCCGTTGGCGCGGGCCGTCACCTGGGCCCGGCTGGCCACCGCCGCGCAGGCACTCGGCGTCGGCCTCGCGCTCCTGGACAGAACCGTCCGCTACGTCAGGCAACGCACCCAGTTCGGCGCCCCCATAGGCTCCTTCCAGGCGGTGAAGCACCGGCTGGCCGACGCGAAGATCGCCCTGGAGTTCGCCCGCCCCCTGCTCTTCGGCGCCGCCCTGACGATGGACCCGGCGGACGTGGCCGCCGCCAAACTGAGCGCGTGCGAGGCCGCGTACACCACGGCCCGTGCTGCGCTCCAGCTGCACGGCGCCATCGGCTACACGGCGGAGTACGACCTGTCCCTCTGGCTGACCCGCGCCCGGGCCCTGCGCACCGCCTGGGGCGGCCCGGACGAGTGCCGGGACCTGGTGCTCGGCGGGGAGGACGGCCGGGGGTGACAGCCGGGAGTGACGGCCGGAAGTGACGGTCGCGGGTGAGCCTCCGTCAGCCCGGTACGATTCCCGCGGCCCGCGCGGCCACCAGCCACTTGGGGAACTCGCCCACCATGCGGTCGTACAGCTCCGTGTCGGGCACGGTCCGCGGGTCCGCGCCCGCGTGGAAGAAGCCGGCGTTGTCGACGGCCCGTTTCTGCGGCACCGCCAGCTCGTCGAGTTTGCGCAGGAACTGGAACTGCTTGCTGCCCGGATCGCCGAAGCCTATGAACTGCCAGAACATGGGCAGCTTCGCCGCCTTGCACAGGTACCGCTCGGCGGCGAGCTTGTTGATCGGGCCGCCGTCGGTCTGGAAGACGACGAGGGCGGGGTGGCGGGAGCCGCTGTCGAGGTAGTGGTCGATGACGGCGTCCATCGCCAGGTGGTAGCTGGTCTTCCCCATGTGCCCGAGTCCGGCGGCGATCCGCTCGACCCGGCCCTGGTGGTCGGCCAGGGAGATGTCGGAGACGGCGTCGATGTCGGTCGAGAAGAACACCACCGGCACCCGGCCGTCGTCGTCGAGGTGGGCGGACAGGCCCAGCACGCGGTCGGCGAGGGCCTGCACGCTGCCGTCGGCGTAGTACGGCTTCATCGAACCGGAGTAGTCGACCACGAGGTAGACGGCGGCCCGCTGCCCGTCCAGCCCGTGCCGGGCGAGGGACGCCCCGGCGCTCTTGTACAGGCTGACCAGCGCGGGCGCGGTCTGCTCCACCTTGCTGAGACTGATCGCAACCATGGCCCCACCTTCCCATCCCGGCCGCATCGTTCGCTATTTTGATCGCCGCCGTCCCCACCGGCTCATCCGTCCCCAACCTTCCCGAGGAGCCGGCCGTGGCGCCCGAGTCCGCCGAGTCCACCCAGTCCCCCGAGTCCGGCGCGTCCCCCGATGCCGCCGCGCCCGCCGTCACCACCTGCTACCGCCACCCCAAGGTGGAGTCCCACGTCCGCTGCACCCGCTGCGACCGCTACATCTGCCCCGCCTGCATGCGGGAGGCCGCGGTCGGCCACCAGTGCGTGGAGTGCGTGAAGGAGGGCGCCAGGTCGGTGCGCCAGGCGCGAACGGCGTTCGGCGGCCGGATCGCGGCCGTGCCGCTGGTGACGTACGTGCTCATCGGGCTGAACGTGCTCGCGTACCTGGCGGAGCTGGTGCGGCCGTCGGTCGTGGGCCGGTTCGGGATGCTGGGCACCGTGCCGGCGGGCTATCTCCCGGAGGGTGTCGCGCACGGCGAGTGGTACCGCCTGCTGACCGGCGCGTTCCTGCACAGCCCGCCCACGGACGGCACGTTCGGGATCCTGCACATCCTGATGAACATGGCCGCGCTGTGGAACATCGGCCGGGTCGTGGAGGGGCAACTGGGCCGCGTCCGCTACCTCGCCCTGTATCTGCTGTCCGCGCTCGGCGGCTCGGTCCTGGTCCTGCTGATCGCCCCGCACGATCTCGTCGTCGGCGCGTCCGGCGCGATCTTCGGGCTCGGTGCCGCCTACTACGTCATGGCCCGCCGCCTCGGCTCCGACATGGACACCGTCAACCGGTTCATGGGCGGTCTGCTGCTGTGGCTGCTGATCTCCGCCGGCCTCACCTCCTGGCAGGGCCACCTCGGCGGCCTGCTGGCGGGCGGCGTGGTGACGCTGGCGTACGCGTACGCGCCCCGTGACGGCCGGCGGACGCTGGTACAGGCGGGGGTGTGCGTGGGGTTGCTGGCGCTGCTGCTGGTGCTGGCCTGGGCGAAAGTCTCCGCACTGACCTGAGAAAGGCGGCGGCGCCTGCCCGGGTCCGGTCGGGGACTGGGCAGGCGCCGTCTGTGTTCCGTACGCCTTTGTACGGGACGTCTCTTGGGGTGTCTCCCCGTGGCCGTCAGACCATCAGCGCACGGTCCGTCGGGCGGATCGGGGCCGGCAGGTCGCTCGCGCCGGTGAGGAAGCGGTCGACGCCGCGGGCGGCCGAGCGGCCCTCCGCGATGGCCCAGACGATGAGGGACTGGCCGCGGCCGGCGTCACCGGCGACGAACACGCCCGGCACATTGGTCTGGAAGGCGGCGTCGCGGGCGATGTTGCCCCGCTCGTCGAGGTCCAGGCCGAACTGCTCGACCAGGCCGTTCTCACGGTCGGTGCCGGTGAAGCCCATGGCGAGGGTGACCAGCTGGGCCGGGACCTTGCGCTCGGTGCCCGGCTTCTGGGTCAGCTTGCCGTCGACGAACTCGACCTCGGCCAGGTGCAGCCACTGCACGTTGCCGTCCTCGTCGCCCTCGAAGTGGGTGGTGGACGCCGAGTAGATGCGCTCGCCGCCCTCCTCGTGGGCCGAGGTGACCTTGTAGAGGATCGGGAAGGTCGGCCAGGGCTGGTTCGTCGGGTGCCGCTCGTCGTTCGGGCGGGGCATGATCTCCAGCTGGGTGACGGAGGCCGCGCCCTGGCGGTGGGCGGTGCCCACGCAGTCCGCGCCGGTGTCACCGCCGCCGATGACGACGACGTGCTTGCCCTCGGCCGAGATCGGGGGCGCCACGTAGTCGCCCTCCTGCACCTTGTTGGCCAGGGGCAGGTACTCCATGGCCTGGTAGATGCCCTTGAGCTCGCGGCCGGGCACGGGCAGGTCACGGGAGGTCGTCGCGCCGACCGCCAGCACCACCGCGTCGTACCGCTTCTTCAGGTCGGTGGCCTTGAGGTCGCGGCCGATCTCGATGCCCGTACGGAAGCGGGTGCCCTCCGCGCGCATCTGCTCGATGCGGCGGTTGATGTGCCGCTTCTCCATCTTGAACTCGGGGATGCCGTAGCGCAGCAGGCCGCCGATGCGGTCCGCGCGCTCGTACACCGCGACCGTGTGGCCCGCCCGCGTGAGCTGCTGGGCGGCGGCCAGGCCGGCCGGGCCCGAGCCGATGACGGCGACGGTCTTGCCGGACAGACGCTCGGGGATCTGCGGGGCGACGTCCCCGGTCTCCCACGCCTTGTCGATGATCGAGACCTCGACGTTCTTGATCGTGACCGGCGGCTGGTTGATGCCCAGCACGCACGCCGACTCGCAGGGGGCCGGGCAGAGGCGACCGGTGAACTCCGGGAAGTTGTTGGTCGCGTGCAGGCGCTCGGAGGCGGCGCCCCAGTCCTCGCGGTAGGCGTAGTCGTTCCACTCGGGGATCAGGTTCCCCAGCGGGCAGCCGTTGTGGCAGAACGGGATGCCGCAGTCCATGCACCGGCTGGCCTGCTTGCTGATGATCGGCAGCAGGGAACCGGGAACGTAGACCTCGTTCCAGTCCTTGACGCGCTCATCGACGGGGCGGGTCTTGGCGACCTCACGGCCGTGGTTCAGGAAGCCCTTGGGGTCAGCCATTGATCGCCGCCTCCATCATCTTCTCGTGGGTCTCGGTCTCGGTGAGACCGGCTCGCTCGGCGGCGTCCTTGGCGGCGAGCACTGCCTTGTACGTGCTGGGAATGATCTTGGTGAAGCGAGCCGCGGCCTGGTCCCAGTCGGCCAGCAGCTTCTCGGCGACCGTCGAGCCGGTCTCCTCGGCGTGGCGGCGCACGACATCGTGCAGCCACTGCTTGTCGGCGTCGTCGAGCTCGTGGACCGATTCGAGGTTCCCGGCATTGACGTTGTCGCGGTCGAGGTCGATCACGTAGGCGACACCACCGGACATGCCGGCCGCGAAGTTGCGGCCCGTCTCGCCGAGGACCACCGCGTGACCGCCGGTCATGTACTCGCAGCCGTGGTCGCCCACGCCCTCCGAGACGACCAGCGCGCCGGAGTTGCGGACGCAGAACCGCTCACCGGTACGGCCGCGCAGGAACAGCTCACCGCCGGTCGCGCCGTACGCGATGGTGTTGCCCGCGATCGTCGAGTACTCGGCGAGGTGGTCGGCGCCCCGGTCCGGGCGGACGACGACCCGGCCGCCGGAGAGGCCCTTGCCGACGTAGTCGTTGGCGTCGCCCTCCAGGCGCAGCGTGACACCGCGCGGCAGGAAGGCGCCGAAGGACTGGCCGGCGGAGCCGGTGAAGGTGATGTCGATGGTGTCGTCGGGCAGACCGGCACCGCCGAACTTCTTCGTCACCTCGTGGCCGAGCATGGTGCCGACCGTGCGGTTGATGTTGCGGATGGTGACCTGGGCGCGCACCGGCTGGGCGTCGGTCGCCGAGTCGGCGGCCAGCGCGTCGGCGGCGAGCTTGATCAGCTCGTTGTCCAGCGCCTTCTCCAGGCCGTGGTCCTGGGCGACCACCTGGTGGCGCAGCGCGCCCTCGGCCAGCTCGGGCACGTGGAACAGCGGCTCCAGGTCCAGGCCCTGCGCCTTCCAGTGGTCGACGGCACGGGTGACGTCGAGCGTCTCCGCGTGGCCGACGGCCTCCTCGATGGAGCGGAAGCCCAGCTCGGCGAGGATCTCGCGGACCTCCTCGGCGATGAACTGGAAGAAGTTCACCACGTACTCGGCCTTGCCGGTGAAGCGCTCGCGCAGCACCGGGTTCTGGGTGGCGACGCCGACCGGGCAGGTGTCCAGGTGGCAGACGCGCATCATGATGCAGCCGGAGACGACGAGCGGGGCGGTCGCGAAACCGAACTCCTCGGCGCCGAGCAGCGCGGCGATGACCACGTCACGGCCGGTCTTCAGCTGGCCGTCGGTCTGCACGACGATGCGGTCGCGCAGGCCGTTGAGCAGCAGCGTCTGCTGGGTCTCGGCCAGGCCGAGCTCCCAGGGGCCGCCCGCGTGCTTCAGCGAGGTCAGCGGGGAGGCACCCGTACCACCGTCGTGGCCGGAGATCAGCACCACGTCCGCGTGCGCCTTCGACACACCCGCGGCGACCGTGCCGACGCCGACCTCGGAGACCAGCTTGACGTGAATCCGCGCCTGCGGGTTCGCGTTCTTCAGGTCGTGGATCAGCTGGGCCAGGTCCTCGATGGAGTAGATGTCGTGGTGCGGCGGCGGGGAGATCAGGCCGACGCCCGGGGTCGAGTGCCGGGTCTTGGCGACCCACGGGTAGACCTTGTGGCCGGGCAGCTGGCCGCCCTCGCCGGGCTTGGCGCCCTGGGCCATCTTGATCTGGATGTCGTCCGCGTTGACCAGGTACTCGGAGGTCACACCGAAGCGGCCGGAGGCGACCTGCTTGATCGCGCTGCGCCGCGCCGGGTCGTACAGACGGTCCGGATCCTCGCCGCCCTCACCGGTGTTGGACTTGCCGCCCAGCTGGTTCATGGCGATGGCGAGGGTCTCGTGGGCCTCGCGCGAGATGGAGCCGTACGACATGGCGCCGGTGGAGAACCGCTTGACGATCTCGGAGACCGGCTCGACCTCGTCGATGGAGATCGGCGGACGGCCCTCGGGACCGGACTTGAAGCCGAACAGGCCGCGGAGCGTCATGAGCCGCTCGGACTGCTCGTTCACACGGTCCGTGTACTTCTTGAAGATGTCGTAGCGGTTGGCGCGCGTGGAGTGCTGAAGGCGGAAGACCGTCTCCGGGTCGAACAGGTGCGGCTCGCCCTCGCGGCGCCACTGGTACTCGCCGCCGATCTCCAGCGCGCGGTGCGCGGGAGCGATGCCGGAGGCGGGGTAGGCCTTGGCGTGGCGGGCGGCGACCTCCTTGGCGACGACGTCGATGCCGACGCCACCGATCTTGGAGGCGGTGCCGTTGAAGTACTTCTCCACGAAGCCCTCTTCGAGACCGACGGCCTCGAAGACCTGGGCGCCGCGGTAGGAGGCGACCGTCGAGATGCCCATCTTGGACATGACCTTGAGGACGCCCTTGCCGAGGGCGTAGATCAGGTTGCGGATGGCCTTCTCGGCCTCCATGCCCGGCAGGAAGGTGCCCGCGCGGACCAGGTCCTCGACGGACTCCATCGCCAGGTACGGGTTGACGGCGGCGGCGCCGAAGCCGATCAGCAGGGCGACGTGGTGGACCTCGCGGACGTCACCGGCCTCGACCAGCAGGCCCACGTGGGTGCGCTGCTTGGTCCGGATGAGGTGGTGGTGGACGGCCGCGGTGAGCAGCAGCGACGGGATCGGCGCGTGCTCGGCGTCCGAGTGCCGGTCGGACAGGACGATCAGACGGGCGCCGTTGTCGATGGCCGCGTCGGCCTCGGCGCAGATCTCCTCGATGCGCGCGGCGAGGGCGTCACCGCCGCCGGAGACCCGGAACAGGCCGGAGAGGGTCGCGGCCTTGAAGCCGGGCATGTCGCCGTCGGCGTTGATGTGGATGAGCTTGGCCAGCTCGTCGTTGTCGATCACCGGGAAGGGCAGCACGACGGAGCGGCAGGACGCGGCGGTCGGGTCGAGCAGGTTGCCCGCGGGGCCCAGCGACGAGCGCAGACTCGTGACGAGTTCTTCCCGGATCGCGTCCAGCGGCGGGTTGGTGACCTGCGCGAACAGCTGGGTGAAGTAGTCGAAGAGCAGGCGAGGGCGCTCGCTCAGCGCGGCGATCGGCGAGTCGGTGCCCATGGAGCCGATCGGCTCGGCGCCGGCCTTGGCCATCGGCGCCAGGAGTACGCGCAGCTCCTCCTCGGTGTAGCCGAAGGTCTGCTGGCGGCGGGTGACCGAGGCGTGGGTGTGCACGATGTGCTCGCGCTCGGGCAGGTCGCCCAGCTCGATCTCGCCGGCCTCGAGCCACTCCGCGTACGGGTACTCGGCGGCGAGCTGCGCCTTGATCTCGTCGTCCTCGATGATGCGGTGCTCGGCGGTGTCCACGAGGAACATGCGGCCGGGCTGGAGGCGGCCCTTGCGGACGACCTTGGCGGGGTCGATGTCGAGGACGCCGACCTCGGAGCCGAGGACGACGAGGCCCTCGTCGGTGACCCAGTAGCGGCCGGGGCGCAGGCCGTTGCGGTCGAGCACGGCGCCGACCTGGGTGCCGTCGGTGAAGGTGACGCAGGCGGGGCCGTCCCAGGGCTCCATCATCGTGGAGTGGAAGCCGTAGAAGGCGCGGCGGGCCGCGTCCATGGAGTCGTGGTTCTCCCACGCCTCCGGGATCATCATCAGCACCGAGTGCGGCAGCGAACGCCCGCCCAGGTGCAGGAGTTCGAGCACCTCGTCGAAGGACGCCGAGTCGGAGGCGTCGGGCGTACAGATCGGGAAGACGCGGTCGAGCTTCTCCTGCGGGCCGAACAGCTCGGAGACCAGCTGGGACTCGCGGGCGACCATCCAGTTGCGGTTGCCCTTGACGGTGTTGATCTCACCGTTGTGGGCGACGAAGCGGTAGGGGTGCGCGAGCGGCCACGACGGGAAGGTGTTCGTGGAGAACCGGGAGTGCACGAGCGCGATCGCGGACGCGAAGCGGCGGTCGGACAGGTCCGGGAAGAAGGGCTCCAGCTGGCCGGTGGTCAGCATGCCCTTGTAGACGATGGTCCGCGCGGACAGCGACGGGAAGTAGACGCCCACCTCGCGCTCGGCGCGCTTGCGCAGCACGAAGGCCTTGCGGTCCAGCGCGATGCCCTCGCCGGCACCGTCGGTGACGAAGACCTGCCGGAAGGACGGCATGGTCGAACGGGCGGTGGCGCCCAGCAGCTCGGGGGCGACCGGGACCTCGCGCCAGCCGAGGACCGTCAGGCTCTCCTCGGCCGCGATCGTCTCGATCCGCGAGACGGCGTCCTCGGCGCCCTCCTCCGGGAGGAAGGCGATACCGACGGCGTACGAGCCCGCCGCGGGCAGGTCGAATCCGGCCACCTCACGGAAGAAGGCGTCCGGCACCTGCGAGAGGAGGCCCGCGCCGTCGCCGGAGTCGGGCTCGGAGCCGGTGGCGCCGCGGTGCTCGAGGTTGCGCAGAACCGTGAGCGCCTGCTCGACCAGCGCGTGGCTCGCCTCGCCGGTGAGGGTGGCCACGAAGCCGACGCCACAGGCGTCGTGCTCGTTGCGGGGGTCGTACATACCCTGCGCAGCAGGGCGAGCATCCATGAACGACCAGTTCTGGCCATTCGCGGAATGCTGGGACGGCTGGCGCGGCGTACGCATCGGCTCTCCCGTCGTCGTCATGTGGCATGTGCAAAGTGCCGAGGGACGACGTTGGCCCTCTGCGTGAGTGCAAAATTTCGTGCAGGTTACATGATGGAATGGTTCTCGGGAACCGGATACTGCCTTCCAACATGCGGACACCACGGGGTGGCGGTGGGGGGTACCGCACAGCGTGGTGGAAGTGTGTGGGGACCGATCCGGACATGATCGGTAGATCGGTGTCGGTCGGCCGGAGGGGACGGGAGAAGCGTCGTCGCCCGCCCCACGGGTACACGGCAGGCCTCATTGCCCGCAGCGCTTACGGCTCATGCCCGGTGGTTAAGCATTCGAAACCAGCAGGTAACGGCTATTTATACAGCCCAACGCATAAGTAGCGTTCGGACTATCCTACGGCCGTTCCGAACAGGCTGCCCAGGGCGTACGTCACACCGGCCGCCGCGCCGCCGAGCGCGAGCTGCCGCAGGCCGCTGTACCACCAGCTGCGCGCGGTCACCCGGGCCACCACGGCACCGCAGCCGAACAGCCCGGCGAGGGCCAGCAGCACGGCCGGCCACAGCGCGGTCGCGCCCAGCAGGAACGGCAGTACGGGCAGCAGGGCGCCCAGCGCGAAGGACCCGAACGAGGACACGGCCGCGACCAGCGGCGACGGCAGGTCACCGGGGTCGATGCCCAGTTCCTCGCGGGCGTGTATCTCCAGCGCCTGCTCGGGGTCGCGGGACAGCTGCCGGGCCACCTCGCGCGCCAGCTCGGGCTCGACGCCGCGTGCCTCGTAGAGCGCGGCGAGCTCGGCCTCCTCGTCCTGAGGGTGCTTGCGCAGCTCACGGCGTTCGACATCCAGTTCGGCCTCGACGAGCTCGCGCTGCGAGGCGACGGAGGTGTACTCGCCGGCCGCCATGGAGAAGGCCCCGGCCGCCAGGCCCGCGAGCCCTGTGATCACAATGGTGTGCTGACCGGCCGAACCGCCCGCGACGCCGGTCAGCAGGGCGAGGTTGGAGACCAGGCCGTCCATCGCGCCGAACACCGCGGGGCGCAGCCAGCCGCCGTTCACATCCCGGTGCGTGTGGTTGTCACGGTGCGCCTCGTGCAGCACCGCCTCGGTCTCGATGATGGCCATCAGGGGTCCCCCAGGAAGCTTAGCCAAAGCTAACTTTGGACGAGTTCTATTTTTCGACAACACCGAAGCTACGCCTCGAATTCCATCGCCGCCAGCAAGGAAAGGCTGGGCTAACCTGCGGTTTTGACCCCGACCGGGTGACTTGGCGGTATCGGAGGCGCTACCGGGCCGCTCCCGTGGGACACCTCCGCAAAGGGCTCCGCGCCCCGGGCGGAGCTCCCCCGGAGGTGAGGCCCGCATGGCATCGGCCACTGAGGCATCGGTCCGCGAACGGGCGCGCGGCGCGCTGCTCGGTCTGGCCGTCGGGGACGCGCTCGGGGCACCGGCCGAGAACATGAAGCCCTCCGAGATCCGCGCCCGCTGGGGCCGCATCACCGGGTACGTGGCCGAGCGGCCGGCCGGCACGGACGACACCGAGTACGCGATCTTCTCCGGTCTCCTGCTGGCCCGGCACGGCTCTGCGCTCACCCCCGCCCACGTCGAGGCGGCCTGGCACGAGTGGATCGCCGACGGCCACGAGGGCCCCTTCCGGGGCGCGGGCTTCAGTGAGCGCGGCACCCTGGAGAACCTCCGCCGGGGCCTGGCCGCCCCCATCTCCGCCCAGCACCGGCACGCCTGGAGCGACGGCCTGGCGATGCGGGCGGCCCCCTTCGGGGTGTTCGCGGCGGGCCGCCCGGCCGAGGCGGCCCGGCTGGTGGCGATCGACGGTTCGGTCAGCCACGAGGGCGAGGGCATCTACGGCGGCCAGGCGGTGGCCGCCGGGGTCGCGGCGGCGATGGCGGGCGCGCCGACCGTCGCCGTGGTGGCCGCCGCCCTCGCCGTGGTCCCGGAGGACTCCTGGACGGCCCGCTCGCTGCGCCGCGCGGTGGCCGTCGCCCACCGCGGGGAACGCGCGGTCCGTTCCGCCGTCGTCATCGGCGGCTACCCCTGGACCGACCTGGCTCCCGAGGCGGTCGCCCTGGCCTTCGGCGCGTACGCGGCGGCCGACGGCGACCTCAGGGAGGCGGTGCTCACGGCCGTGAACATGGGCCGGGACGCCGACACCACGGCCGCGGTCGCGGGCGCCCTGGCCGGGGCGACCCGGGGCGTCTCCGCGATCCCCGTCGACTGGGCCGCCGCGATCGGTCCGGCCCGCGGCAGCTGCCTGCCCTCCATGGCGGGCCACCACGTGCTGGACGTGGCCGAGCTGCTGGTGCCGGAGGAGGGCGGGAAGTGGGGCGCGGAAGTCGTGGTGCCCGACTTCCTGCCGACGGTGGAACAGCTCCTCGCCGGCAGCCGCCTGGTGACCACCACCGGCGCCGGCGAACTGAGCAGCGAGGTGCGGCCATGACACGCCGCCTCGAAGGCCTCCTCCCCGGACTCGCCGCCGGCCGGCCCACCGCACGGATGCCCTTGCATCCCCGACGGCTCACCCCCGAACCGACCACCACCCGCGCCCGTGACCGGAACAGCGAGGTACGGCCATGACCGACTGCATCGAGGGCCTCCTCCTCGGGCTCGCCGCCGGGGACGCCGCCGGGTGGCCCGCCGCTCGGATGCCCGAGTGGACGCGGCGGCTCACGTGTGAGCTGGACACCTTCGCCGAGCACGACGCCGACCACGACCAGGTACGGCCATGACCCGCCGCATCGAAGGCCTCCTCCTCGGACTCGCCGCCGGGGACGCCGCCGGGTGGCCCGCGGCTCGGCACCGGGCCGCGCGGATGCCCGAGTGGACGCGGCGGCTCACGCGTGAGCTGGACACCTTCGCCGAGCACAACGCGACGACCACGCTGCCGGTGCCGATCGCGCTCAACCAGCCGCCGGAGCCACTGCGGCTCGGCCCCTCCGACGACGCCGAATGGGCGGCGTTCGCGGCGGAGGCGGTGCTGCGCGCCGGGGACGACAGCGCGCTCGGGGACCTGAGCCGGGACCGCCGGATGCGTGCCGCCATCGACCTGACCTGGACCGCCGTCGCCTCCGAGGTCGCGGCGGCCGCCGAACGCGCCCCCGAGGTCGAGTCGGCGGTGCTGCCGCTGCGCGCCCGGATCTCGGTCCGCGCCGGACTCGGCAACCTCGCCGCCGGCCTCCGTCCGCCCGCCACCGGCCACGACAACCCGCACTACTTCGACGACGCCGCCTGCGTACGGGCCTGCGTGCTCGCCGTGGCCCACCCCGGCGACCCCGCCCGCGCGGCCGACCTCGCCGAGTTCGACGCCCGCTACACCCAGGACGGCGACGGCGTGCACGGGGCCCGCGCGATGGCGGCGGCCCTGGCGCTCGCGCTCGGCGGCGCCGAGGCCGGGGTTTGTGTGACGGCGGCGCTCGCCGAGCTGCCCGGGGAGACGGAGATCGGCCGCAACGCCCGCCACGCGCTGGCCCTGGTCGAGGACACCGACACCGCCTTCGGGCTGGTCCCGCTCCTCGAACACCAGATCGTCGACCACGTCTACAGCTACGGCATCGCCGCCGCCGAGACCGTCCCGGTCGCCCTGGCCCTGGTCACCGCGGCCCGCGGCCGGATCGGCGAGGCGGTCCCCGCCGCGGCCTGCCTGTCCCGGGTCGCCGACTCCGCCCCCGCCCTGGCCGGCGCGCTGACCGGCGCACTGGGCGGCGGCGAGGCGATCCCGCGGGCCTGGCGGGACGCCTGCCGCACCCTCTCCGGCTGCGCCCTGCCCCGTCTGACCGGCACCGACCTGGTGGAACTCGCCGGACTCCTGGAAGCCACGCAACCGGTCCGACCAGGAGGATGATTCGGGGCATGACGCCCAAAGGAGAAGAAAGCAGCGGCGCCGGTCTGGACGAGCGGATCACCGGGGCACTGGTCGGCGCCGCCGTCGGCGACGCGCTCGGCGGCCCCGTCGAGGGCTACTCCCCCGACCGGATCGCCGAGCGCCACGGCGGCCGCGTCCACGGCATCGTCGGCCCGTGGAACGGCGACGCCTGGCGCACCGCCCGCCCGATCGCGCCGTACCACAAGGGCGACGGACACGTCACCGACGACACCCTGATGACCCACGCCCTGGTCCGGGTGTACGCCCGGGTCCGGGACCACCTGGACGCGTACGCGATCGCCGACCACCTGGTCCCCGACCTGATGACCACCCCGCGCTGGATCCCGGAGCTGGAGGCGGAGGCACTCCCGCTGCAACGGATCTTCCTGGCGGAGAAGTGGCTGGTGGCCCGGCTGGCCTACGGCCATGCCGACCCCCGCGAGGCCGGCACCGGCAACATCGTCAACTGCGGTGCGGCGATGTACATGGCCCCCGTCGGCCTGGTCAACGCGGCGAACCCGGCGGGCGCGTACGCCGAGGCGCTGGACGTCGCCGGCGCGCACCAGTCGTCGTACGGCCGTGAGGCGGCCGGGGTCCTCGCGGCGGCGGTGGCGGCGGCGACCACGCCGGACGCGACGCCGGAGTCGGTGGTCGCCGCGTGCCTGGACCTGGCGAAGGACGGCACCCGGGAGGCGATCGACCGGGTCTGCCAAGTGGCGGGCGGCCACCGGGACTTCGAGTCGGCCCTGACCCCGATCCGGGAGGCGGTCGCCCCGTACGACACGGTGGGCCCCGACTACCGCAACCCCTCCCTCGGCGCCCGCCGCCCCTCCCGGCTGCACTCGATCGAGGAACTCCCCGTCGCGCTGGGCATGTTGCTCGTGTCGGGCGGCGACTACCGGCAGGCGGTCCTGGGCGCGGTCAACTACGGCCGGGACTGCGACTCCATCGCCACGATGGCGGGCGCCCTGGCCGGCGCACTCGGCTCACCGGTCCCGGAGGACTGGTCGAAGGCGGTGGCCGAGGCCAGCCGCCTGGACCTGTGGGAACCGGCGCGCGCACTGGCCGAGGTGACCCAGGAGGTGTTCGCGCGGGACGTGAGCCGCCGCCGGTCCCACGAGGCGGCCTTCGCCCGGCTCGGGGGCACCGGATGCTCCGCCTGACCTGGGTCCAGCCGGAGGACCTGCTCGGTCACGAACTCCGCCAGGCCCGCCAGGACGGCCGTGAGCCGTCGGCGATCGCGGCGCGCTGGAGGGCGGCGGGCGGGCGGGAGGCGCCGGCCAGGGCGGGGGCGTCGGCGCGGCCGGCGTCACGCTATCTGCGGACGCTGGCGGAGGACCTGCTGGACGAACTGGCCGACCTCCCCAGCCGGTTCGCGGAGGACGAACCGACGGACCTGGCGGGGATCAGGGCCGCCTGCCCGGCCTGGCCCACCCGGCCCGCGGGCAGCGGTGCCCCCACCCCGCTCGCCCTCGAAGCCGCCTGGCTCGGCAGGGCCGTGGGCTGCCTCCTCGGCAAACCGGTGGAGAAGCTCCCCCTGGAGGGCATCCGCCGGCTGGCCCGCGCCACCGGCAACTGGCCTCTGCACACCTGGTTCACGGCCCGGGGAGTCCCCGCGGAGCTGACGGAGGCGTACCCCTGGAACCGCCGCTCGGCCGCCACCTCCCTCGCCGAGAACATCGACGGCATGCCCGAGGACGACGACCTCAACTACCCCCTCCTCAACCTCGTCCTCCTCCGACGGCACGGCAAGGGCTTCACCACCACCGACGTGGCGGGGCTCTGGCTGGACGAACTCCCGCCCGGCCGTACCTTCACCGCCGAGCGCCTCGCCCTGCGCAACCTGCTCACCGGCGTCGAGCCCCCGCACACCGCCCACCACCGCAACCCCTTCCGCGAATGGATCGGCGCCCTGATCCGCGCCGACGTCCACGGCTGGACCAACCCGGGCGACCCGGCCGCCGCCGCCGGACAGGCCCACCGCGACGCCGCCCTCACCCACACCGCCAACGGCGTCTACGCGGCCATGTTCACCGCCGCCACCATCGCCACGGCGGCCACCGGCACCCACGACATCCACGCCTGCCTGCGCACCGGCCGCACGGTGGTCCCGCCCCGCTCCCGCCTGGCCGGGGCGATCGACCACGCGGTCCGGCTCGCCCGGTCCCACCAGGACTTCGACGAGGTCGTGGACGAACTCCACGCCACCCACTCCGCCACCTACCACTGGGTCCACGCCATCCCCAACACCGCCCTGATCGCCGCCGCCCTCACCCACGCGGACGGCGACTTCACCGGCTCCGTCTGCCGGGCGGTGTCCGGCGGCTGGGACACCGATTCCAACGGCGCCACCGCCGGGAGCATCGCCGGTCTCCTGGCCGGCTCCCCCGGCGCCCTCCCGCTCCGCTGGACGGCCCCCCTGAAGAACCGCCTCGCCACGTCCGTCGCCGGCTTCGACGGCACCGGCTTCGACGCCCTCGCCCACCTCACCCACTCGCTCACCCGTCCGGAGGTGACCCACCCATGACCCACATCGCCGTACTCGGCAGCACGAACATGGACCTGGTCGCGTACGTCGAGAAGGCCCCGCAGCGCGGGGAGACCGTCACGGGACGGGAGTTCCGTACGATCCCCGGCGGCAAGGGCGCCAACCAGGCGATCGCCGCGGCCCGCTCCGGCGCGACGGTCTCGATGATCGGCGCGGTCGGCAACGACGTCTTCGGCACCCGGCTGCGCTCCGCCCTGGAGCACTCGGGCGTGGACACCGACAGCCTTCGCACCATCGAGGGCCCGTCCGGCACCGCGCACATCGTCGTGGACGACGAGGGCGGCAACGCGATCGTCGTGATCCCCGGCGCGAACGGCACCGTCGACCACCTCACCCCGGGCGACGAGGGCGTCATCGCCTCCGCCGACGCACTGCTGCTCCAGCTGGAGATCCCGTCGGCGGGCGTTCTCGCGGGCGCGGAGGCGGCCCGCCGGCACGGCGTCCGTACGGTCCTCACCCCGGCGCCCGCCCGGCCGCTCCCGCCCGAACTGCTCGCCGCCACCGACCTGCTGGTGCCCAACGAGTACGAAGCGGCGACCCTCACCGGCCGCACCGACCCGCTCGACGCGGCCGCCGCCCTGCTCGACCGGGTGCCGGAGGTCGTGATCACCCTGGGCGCGGCGGGCTGTCTGTACATGCTCCGGAACGCCGAACCCCTCGTGGTGCCCGCGCCCCGGGTGACCGCCGTGGACTCCACCGGCGCGGGCGACACCTTCGTCGGCGCCCTCGCGGTGGCCCTCGCCGAGGAGCGGCCGGTGCGGGAGGCGCTGACCTGGGCGGCCGCGGCGGCCTCGATCTCCGTCCAGCGGGAGGGGGCGTCGGCGTCGATGCCGTACCGCCCGGAGATCGAGGCGCAGTACACCGCATGAGCACCCACCGCATGAGCACCCACCGCATGAGTACCCACCGCACGAGTACCGACCGCACGAGTACCGGCCAACCGCTCAGCGGTCTGCGCGTCCTCGATCTCGCCACCCTCTTCGCCGGGCCGCTGGCCGCCACCCTGCTCGGTGACTTCGGCGCCGAGGTCGTCAAGGTCGAGCATCCGGCGAAGCCCGACCCGTCCCGGGGCCACGGCCCCGCCAAGCAGGGCGTCGGCCTGTGGTGGAAGCTGCTCGGCCGCAACAAGCGCACGATCACCCTGGACCTGTCCAGGCCGGGCGGCCGGGCCACCCTGCTGCGGCTGGCCGCCACCGCCGACGTGGTGATCGAGAACTTCCGCCCCGGCACCCTGGAGAAGTGGGACCTGGGCTGGGACGAGCTGTCCGCCGTCAACCCGCGGCTGATCCTCACCCGGGTCACCGCGTTCGGCCAGTTCGGCCCGTACGCCCACCGCCCCGGCTTCGGCACCCTCGCCGAGGCGATGAGCGGCTTCGCGGCGATCACCGGGGACCCGGAGGCCCCGCCGACCCTCCCGCCGTTCGGCCTGGCCGACTCCATCGCCGCTCTGGCGACGGCGTACGCCGTCATGACCGCGCTCGCGGCACGGGAGCGCACCGGCGCCGGCCAGGTCGTCGACATGGCGATCATCGAACCGATCCTGACCGTCCTCGGCCCCCAGCCCACCTGGTACGACCAGCTCGGATACGTCCAGGCACGCACCGGCAACCGGTCCGCCAACAACGCCCCGCGCAACACCTACCGCACGGCCGACGGCTCCTGGGTGGCCGTGTCCACGTCCGCCCAGTCGGTCGCGGAACGGGTGATGCGGCTGGTGGGCAGGCCGGAGCTGATCGACGAACCGTGGTTCGCGACCGGCGCCGACCGGGCCGCGCACGCCGACGTGCTGGACCGGGCGGTCGGCGGCTGGATCGCCGGGCGGACCCGCACCGAGGTCCTCGCGGCCTTCGAGAAGGCGGAGGCCGCGATCGCGGAGATCCAGGACGTACGCGGTGTGCTGGCCGACCCGCAGTACCAGGCCCTGGACACCGTCACCACCGTCGACGACCCGGAGCTCGGCCCGCTGCGCATGCAGAACGTCCTCTTCCGGCTGTCCGCCACGCCCGGCGCGATCCGCTGGGCGGGCCGGCCGCACGGCGCGGACACCGAGGCCGTCCTGACCGAGCTGGGGCTCACCCCGGAGGAACTGCGCGCCCTGCGCGAGGAGGGCGTCCTGTGAGCCCGTTCCCACTGACCTGGCTGTACGCCCCCGGCGACCGCCCGCATGTCGTCACCAAGGCGCTGGTCTCCGGCGCGGACGTCGTGGTGGTCGACCTGGAGGACGCGGTCGCCCCCGACCGCAAGGCGTACGCCCGCGCCGCCACCGCCGAGCTGCTCGCCGAACCCCAGCCGGTCCCCGTGCACGTGCGGGTCAACGCCCTGGACGGGGAGTGGGCGGCGGCGGACGTCCGGGCGGTGGCCTCGCTCGACGGCGTGGCCGGGCTGCGGCTGCCCAAGGTGACGTCGGCGCAGGACGTGGTCGGCGTCGCCGAGCGCACCGCGCTGCCCCTGTTCGCCCTGCTGGAGAGCGCGCTGGGCATCGAACGGGCCTACGCCGTCGCCGCCGCCCATCCCTCGCTGCGAGGCATCGCCCTGGGCGAGACGGACCTGCGGGCCGACCTGGGGGTACGGGACGACGTGGGCCTCGACTGGTGCCGCTCCCGGGTGGTCGTCGCCGCGCGCGCGGCCGGGCTGCCCCCGCCGCCCCAGTCGGTGCACCCCGACATCCGTGACCTGGACGGTCTGGGTGCCTCCTGTGCCCACGGCCGCGCCCTGGGCTTCCTCGGCCGGGCCGCGATCCACCCGCGCCAGCTCCCGGTGATCGAGCGGGCCTACCTCCCCACCCAGGCGGAGCTGGAACAGGCCGAGACGATCGTCAAGGCGGCCATGGCAGACCAGGGCGCGCAGGCCCTGCCGGACGGCCGCTTCGTCGACGCGGCGGTGGTGGCGGCGGCCCAGCGGACACTGGCGCTGGCGGACAGGTCCTGATCCTGAGACACGGCGAGGGCGCCCGGCATCCCGGGCGCCCTCGCCTTCGTACTGGCCGTACGGTCGGACGTCAGCTCTTCTTCGTCCCGGACCCGGCCTCGTCCTTGACCTCGGTCTCGGCCTCTGCCTCGGTCGCGGTCTCGTCGCCGCCCTCTGCCTTCGCGTCCGGCTTCACGTCCGTCTTCGCGTCGGACGTCTCCGGCTCCGTCGCGGCCTTGTCCTCGCCGTCGGGCTCGGCGGCAGCCTCGCCCTCGGTCGAACCGTCGGAGACACCCGGTTCCACCACGGCTTCCCGTCCCGGCCGCTTCTTCGCCGAGATCACCATGTAGGCCACCGCGAGCAGGAACACGATCATCGCGGTCCAGTCGTTGAGCCTGAGCCCCAGGATGTGGTGGGCGTCGTCCACGCGCATGTACTCGATCCAGCCGCGACCCACGCAGTACGCCGCGACGTACAGCGCGAACGCCCGGCCGTGGCCCAGCTTGAAGCGGCGGTCGGCCCAGATGACCAGGAAGCCGACGCCGATGCACCACAGGGACTCGTACAGGAAGGTCGGGTGGTAGTAGCCCGGCACCCGGCCACCCTCGGAGGAGGTGATGTGCAGCGCCCACGGAACGTGCGTCTCGCGACCGTACAGCTCCTGGTTGAACCAGTTGCCCCAGCGGCCGATGGCCTGCGCGAAGGCGATGCCCGGGGCGATGGTGTCTGCGTACGCGGGCAGCGGGATGCCCCGTCGCCGGCAGCCGATCCACGCGCCCAGCGCGCCGAGCGCGATGGCGCCCCAGATGCCGAGGCCGCCCTGCCACACCTTGAAGGCGTCCACCCAGTCGCGGCCCTCGCTGAAGTACAGCTCGTAGTCCGTGATCACGTGGTAGAGACGTCCGCCGACCAGGCCGAAGGGCACGGCCCAGACAGCGATGTCGGCCACCGTGCCGGCCTGCCCGCCGCGGGCGACCCACCGCTTGTTGCCGAGCCAGACGGCGACGAAGACGCCGATGATGATGCAGAACGCATAGCCGCGCAGCGGAATGGGACCGAGGTGGATCACCCCGCGCGACGGGCTGGGAATATAGGCAAGTTCCATGGCAGGGTCGACGCTACCGTGCCCGGCCGGGCACACGGCAGGCGGCCCGGCTACGGGTCCATAACAGGGGCGTGAGAAACGCTTACTGTCGTCGGCTATCCCTTGTTGGCCTCCTCCACCATCTGCTTCAGCTTGGCCGGGGTCATCGTGCGGTCCTCGTAGATGTTCTTGCCGCCCAGCAGCACGGTCGGGGTGCCGGTGAAGCCGCCCGCCTGGAAGGCCTTGTTGGACTTCACCACCCAGCCGGTGTGCGTGCCGTCGTTGACGCACTTGCGGAAGGCGGCCGTGTCCAGGCCGGGGACCTTGCCCGCCAGCTCGATCAGCTTGGCGTCGCTGGAGAAGGCGTCGTCGGTTTCCTTGGGCTGGTTCCGGTAGAGCGTGTCGTGGTAGTCACGGAACTTTCCGGCGTCCTGGGCGCAGGCCGCGGCGTTGGCCGCGCGGCGGGATCCGCTGCCGCCGAGGTTGCCGTCGATCAGCGTGACCAGGTGGTAATCGATTCTGAGCTTGCCCGCGTCGGTCAGCTCGTGGAGCGTCGGCCGGTACACCGTCTCGAAGGCCTGGCAGGCCGGGCAGCGGAAGTCCTCCCACACGGTGAGCGTCGACTTGGCGCCGTCCTTGCCGACCGGGATCGCGAGGCTGTCCTTGCCCTGTGCCCCCGAGGGCGCCACGACCGGGCCCGCCTTGGCGGCGCCCTTCTCCTTGCCCGAGTTCGCGGCGATCACTCCGATCACCGCCGCGAGGCCCAGGACACAGACGACGCTCGCACCGACGATCAGCGCGCGCCGTCGCTTCTCCGCGGACTTCTGCTTCTCGCGCTCGACCGCCAGCCGCTCCCGGGCGGTGCGCTTTCCCTCACGGTTCTTCTCGCTCACACCCCCAGAACGAACCGGGGAGGCGCAGCGCGCCTCCCCGGTCCCAGGTCCACTCGTTCGAGTGACCGAATGAGTCAGCCCCGGCCGCGTACGCCCTGCGCCAGGTCACCGGCGAGCGCGCGGACCGCCTCGATGCCCGCCGCGTGGTCCGGCGCGTCCAGCATCCGCTTGACGAAGGCCGAGCCGACGATCACGCCGTCGGCGAAGCCGGCGACCTCGGCGGCCTGGGCCGCGTCGGAGACACCGAGCCCGACGCAGACGGGCAGGTCGGTTCCGGTGGCGCGGGTCCGCTCCACCAGGTCCTGCGCCTGCGCGCCGACCGACTCCCGGGTGCCGGTGACGCCCATCAGCGAGGCCGCGTAGACGAAGCCGCTGCCCGCCGCGGTGATCTCGCCGAGCCGCTCGTCCTTGCTGCTCGGCGCCACCACGAAGACCGTGGCGAGGCCGTGCTTCTCGGCGTGCTCCCGCCACAGTGCCGCCTCCTGCACGGGCAGGTCGGGCAGGATGCAGCCCGCGCCGCCCGCCTCGGCCAGCTCGGCGGTGAAGCGCTCGACGCCGTAGCGGTCGATGGGGTTCCAGTACGTCATGACGAGGATCGGCTTGCCGGTGGCCTCGTGGGCCTCCTTGACCGTGCGCATGACGTGCGCGATCTTGACGCCGCCGCGCAGGGCGATGTCGTCGGCGGTCTGGATGACCGGCCCGTCGAGCACGGGGTCGCTGTGCGGCAGTCCGACCTCGACGATGTCGGCGCCACCGTCCAGCACGGCCTTGATCGCCTCGATGCCGCCGTCCACGGTCGGGAACCCGGCCGGGAGGTAGGCGATGAGCGCCGAGCGGCCCTCGGCCTTGGCGGCGGCGAGGGTGTCGGACAGCAGCTGGATGTTTCCGCTCACTTGGCGTCCCCCTCGATCTCGGCGGTGTCGGCCGCGTTGGCGGCGACCTCGGCGTCGGTGTCGTACAGGCCGAAGTAGCGGGCGGCCGTGTCCATGTCCTTGTCGCCGCGACCGGACAGGTTGACCACGATCAGCCCGTCCTTGCCCAGCTCCTTGCCGACCTCCAGGGCGCCGGCCAGCGCGTGGGCGCTCTCGATCGCCGGGATGATGCCCTCGGTCCGCGACAGCAGGCGCAGGGCCTGCATCGCCGCGTCGTCGGTGACCGCGCGGTACTCGCCGCGGCCGCTGTCCTTGAGGTAGGAGTGCTCGGGCCCGATGCCCGGGTAGTCCAGACCGGCCGAGATCGAGTACGGCTCGGTGATCTGGCCCTCCTCGTCCTGGAGGACGTAGGACCGGGAGCCGTGCAGGATGCCGGGCTCGCCCGCGGTCAGGGTGGCCGCGTGTTCGCCGGTCTCGACGCCGTGGCCGGCGGGCTCGCAGCCGATCAGGCGGACGGAGGCGTCCGGGATGAACGCGTGGAAGAGGCCGATGGCGTTGGAACCGCCGCCGACACAGGCGACGGCGGCGTCCGGGAGGCGTCCCGCCCGCTCCAGGAGCTGGCGGCGGGCCTCCACGCCGATCACGCGGTGGAAGTCGCGGACCATGGCCGGGAAGGGGTGGGGGCCGGCGACCGTGCCGAAGAGGTAGTGGGTGCGGTCGACGTTGGCCACCCAGTCGCGGAAGGCCTCGTTGATGGCGTCCTTCAGCGTGCGGCTGCCGGACTTCACGGCGATGACCTCGGCGCCCAGCATGCGCATACGGGCCACGTTGAGGGCCTGCCGCTCGGTGTCGATCTCGCCCATGTAGATCGTGCACTCGAGGCCGAACAGGGCGCAGGCCGTCGCCGTCGCGACACCGTGCTGGCCGGCGCCGGTCTCCGCGATGACACGGGTCTTGCCCATGCGCCTGGTCAGCAGGGCCTGGCCGAGCACGTTGTTGATCTTGTGGGAGCCGGTGTGGTTGAGGTCCTCCCGCTTCAGGAAGACACGTGCGCCACCGGCGTGCTCGGCGAACCTGGGCACCTCGGTGAGGGAGCTGGGGCGGCCGGTGTAGTTGACCAGCAGGTCGTCGAGCTCGCGGGCGAACTCGGGGTCGTGCTTGGCCTTGTCGTACTCGACGGCCACCTCGTCGACTGCCGCGACGAGGGCCTCGGGGATGAACTTGCCGCCGAAGGCCCCGAAGTAGCCTTCGGGGGTGGGGATTTGACCCTCTGGGTCGGGGATGAAGAAGTCGCTGGGCATGCGGGTACCTCACGGTGAGTGCGTGTGAAAAGACACTATTCGCCGTGGGGGCGGGGGTTCGTCCGTTGGCTGCGAGCCGTCAGTGGCTTGTCGCGCCCGCGCGGCGGTAGCCGCAGATCGAATACAGCCCCGCGCCCCTTTCGGGGCGCTGCCATCGCCGCCCGTTTACCTGTCCAGGTTCGTCTCCGATGACGTATCGCACCCGTCGGCCGTGCACCCTGCGTGCGGGCGCGCGGCAGCCACGCGGACGGCAGCCGCGCGCGAGGCGGGCATAGCGGTCCGTGGTCGTGACAGGGGTCAGCGGAGTCATCGGAGAAAACCCTAGCGGGAAATCAGCCCCGGCCGTGCCGCAGTGCCGGGTGCTCGCCCGCCGCCACCAGGTCGGCCACCGCCGTCTTGGGGTCGCGGCCGGTCACCAGGGACTCGCCGACCAGGACCGCGTCGGCGCCGGCGTTGGCGTAGGCGATGAGGTCGTGGGGGCCGCGGACGCCGGACTCGGCGATCTTGACGATGTGGTTCGGGATCTCCGGGGCGACTCGCTCGAACGTGCCGCGGTCGACCTCCAGCGTCCTGAGGTTGCGCGCGTTGACGCCGATCACCTTGGCGCCCGCGTCCACCGCGCGCTCGACCTCGTCCTCGTCGTGCACCTCGACGAGCGGGGTGAGGCCGATGGAGACGGCGCGTTCGATCAGCGACTCCAGGGCCGGCTGGTCGAGGGCGGCGACGATCAGCAGCGCGAGGTCGGCGCCGTACGCACGGGCCTCCCACAGCTGGTACGACGTGACGATGAAGTCCTTGCGCAGGACAGGGATGTCCACGCGGGCCCGGACGGTCTCCAGGTCGGCCAGCGAGCCGCCGAAGCGGCGCTGTTCGGTGAGGACCGAGATGACGGCGGCACCGCCCGCCTCGTAGTCCGCGGCGAGCCCGGCCGGGTCGGCGATCGCGGCCAGCGCGCCCTTGGACGGGCTGGAGCGCTTCACCTCACAGATGACCTTGACGCCCTCACCGCGCAGCGCGGCCACGCCGTCCTTGGCGGCGGGAGCCTTCGCCGCGCGCTCCTTGAGCTCGTCGAGGCTGACGCGCGCCTGCCGCTCCGCGAGGTCGGCACGGACTCCGTCGATGATCTCGTCGAGCACACTCACGCGAGCGGCCCCCTTCCAGACGGTTGTTCCAGACGGTTGAAAAGCCATTGAAAAGCCATGGTCACTGCGATGGTATCCGGAGGAGGGCGCAGGCCTCACATCCGGTTGACGCCGATCCCAGTACCTGGACGTCCACAGGCCGGTCAAGGGTGGAGCCAGCCGCCGAACGGCAGGTTCCGGACGAGGGTGAAGACCAGCAGCAACGCCCCGGCGGTCCACAGCTGCGCCGGGGAGGGGTCGATCCGCAGCGGGCGTCCGCGTACCGCGTGGACGGCCCAGACGGCCCACAGCGCGGCGAAGCCCAGATAGCCGGCCACGGCCACCGCGTTGTCCTGGAGCGCGGTGAGGAGGTCCCCGTGGACGAAGGCGTGGGCGCTGCGCAGGCCGCCGCAGCCGGGGCAGTACAGGCCGGTGTAGCGCAGCAGGGGGCACACCGGGTAGTGGCCGGGCTGGTTGGGGTCGACGGCCCCGACGTAGGCGAAGGCCCCGGTGACGGCCGTGAGGATCCCGGCGGGCACGGCGAGCCTTCCCCACCGGGTGGTGGGCCGCGGCGTCCCGTGGGCGCTGGGGCTGTGGGCGTTCACGCCTCGCATTCTGCCCCGTACGGGCCGCACGCGCGCGTGAGGGGCGGCCGGCGCCTCACGGAACCGGCCGCCCCTCACGGGCGGGCGAAGAAGAAGTACTCGGCCACTCAGCTCTCGACGCTCGCCGGCTCGCGGGTCGCGGCCGGGGCGGCGTGCGGCACCGCGTGGGTCTGCTTCGGCTGACCGAGGCCCATCGAGCGCATGATGAGGCCCACGACACCACCGAGGGCAATGATCACCATGCCGGCCCAGAAGCCCAGCGGCTGTGCCATCACCATGAAGGCGCCCGCGACGCAGAAACCGATGAAGGTGATGGTGACACCGGTCCAGGCGGCCGGGGTGTGACCGTGGCTGCTGCCCGCCATTGCTTGCTCCTCGTTGCTGGTGTGCGTGTCGTACGGTGCCGTACGTCTCCGGGTCCGCCCGTGTCCGGGGCGGATGCTCGCCGTCCATTGTCCCGTACGCGTACGCGTGCCGTGAGCGGGGGTGGCTGGTGACGGGCGTCTGTTTCGCCACATCCCGGAGGGTGCCCGGGAAGGTGTCACGCCCCGGTGGGGTCCTCGCCCCGGTCCAGGGCCTTCCAGAGCTCCTCGGGGCGCTCGGGGTCGGCGGGCTTGGGGGTGCGGCGCGGGCGGGGCGTGCCGTCGCGCTCGTAGCGGCCGGACATGGCGGGCCACAGCCGGCCGTACCGCAGGGCGAGGAGGCCCGCGAGCAGCAGGAGGGCGCCGCCGACGGCCGCGACATAGGGCCAGCCGGTGTGGGTGAGCTCGGCGACCGTGGCGGAGGTGTCGCCGGTGGTCTCGGCGGCCTTCTCGTCGAGCGCGGAGCTGTCGGAGGCGCCGATCAGGGCCGCGGCGACGGTACCGGCGCCGGAGAGGGCGAGCAGCCCCGCGACCAGGAAACGGCCGGCCTTGCGGACGGCGAAGACGGCGACGAGCGCGGCGAGGCCCACTATGGCGAGGGCCGCGGGGACGCCCGTGACGTCGCTGCCCTTGGCGGTCAGCGGGAAGGCGCCGCCGGCCACCGTCGCGGTGCCCTCCGACCAGCTCTGCCGGGTGGCGAGCAGGGCCACGGCCGCGCCGAGCGCGCCGCACAGCAGGGCGACGGCGAGGCTCCGGCGGCCGGACCGCGCGGATGCGGGCGCCTGGGAACGGGGGTTGGGTACAGCAGTCACGTACTCCACTATCTCCCGAACCCCGGGCGAACCGTCACCCGGGGTTCACGTGAGGAACGTGATAAACGCCCTACTTGCCCAGCCGGTTGGCCGTGTGCACCGCCCGCAGCACCGCCGCGGCCTTGTTGCGGCACTCCTGGTCCTCGGCGAGCGGGTCGGAGTCGGCGACGATGCCGGCGCCGGCCTGGACGTAGGCGGTGCCGTCACGCAGCAGGGCCGTACGGATGGCGATGGCCGTGTCGGAGTCGCCGGCGAAGTCGAGGTAGCCGACGCAGCCGCCGTACAGCCCGCGCCGGGACGGTTCGAGTTCGTCGATGATCTGCATCGCGCGGGGCTTCGGGGCTCCGGAGAGGGTGCCGGCCGGGAAGCAGGCCGTCAGCACGTCGAAGGCGGTCCGGCCCTCGGCGACGCGTCCGGTCACCGTGGAGACGATGTGCATCACGTGCGAGTACCGCTCGACGGACATGAAGTCGACGACCTCGACGGAGCCGGGCTCGCAGACCCGGCCGAGGTCGTTGCGGCCGAGGTCGACGAGCATGAGGTGCTCGGCGCGCTCCTTGGGGTCGGCGAGCAGTTCGTCGGCGAGGGCCTGGTCCTCCTGCGGGGTGGCGCCGCGGTGCCGGGTGCCGGCGATGGGATGGACCATGGCCTGCCCGTCCTCGACCTTGACCAGGGCCTCGGGGGACGAGCCGACGACGTCGAACCCGTCGAAGCGGAACAGGTACATGTACGGGGACGGGTTCGTCGCCCTGAGGACCCGGTACACGTCCAGGGCGCTCGACGTGCACGGCGTCTCGAACCGCTGTGACGGTACGACCTGGAAGGCCTCGCCCGCGCGGATGCGCTCCTTGACGTCCTCGACGGCCCGCTGGAAGTCGGGGCCGCCCCACAGGGCGGTGTACTCGGGCAGTTCGGAGGGCGGCAGCACGGCGGGCGGCTGGGCGACCGCGCGGGTCAGGTCGGCCTCCATCGCGTCGAGGCGGGCCACCGCGTCCGCGTACGCCTCGTCGACGCCCGTCTCCAGGTCGTTGTGGTTGATCGCGTTGGCGATCAGCAGGACGGAGCCCTCCCAGTGGTCCATGACGGCGAGGTCGCTGGTCAGGAGCATGGTCAGCTCGGGGAGCCTCAGGTCGTCCCGCTCGCCGGGGCCGATCTTCTCCAGGCGGCGGACGATGTCGTAGCCGAGGTAGCCGACCATGCCGCCGGTGAAGGGCGGCAGGCCCAGGTCGTGAGCCAGGTCGCGGGGGGTGTGCAGGGCCTCGACGGTGGCGCGCAGGGTGGCGAGCGGGTCGCCGCCGGTGGGGACGCCGACGGGCGGGGTGCCGAGCCAGTGGGTCCGGCCGTCGCGCTCGGTCAGCGTGGCCGCCGACCGCACGCCCACGAAGGAGTACCTGGACCAGGAGCGGCCGTTCTCCGCCGACTCCAGCAGGAAGGTGCCGGAGCGTTCGGCGGCGAGCTTGCGGTACAGCGCGACCGGTGTGTCGCCGTCGGCGAGGAGTTTGCGGGTGACCGGAATGACGCGGCGGTCGGAGGCGAGCTTGCGGAACGTCTCGAGGTCCATGGCGGCAGACCTTACTGATCCGGGGCAGAGACGCCGGAATCGGCGTCCTTGAGCAGCACATCGGCGTCGAAGCAGGTGCGGGCGCCGGTGTGGCAGGCCGCGCCGACCTGGTCGACCGTGACCAGCAGGGTGTCGGCGTCGCAGTCCAGGGCGACGGACCTGACCCACTGGAAGTGGCCGGAGGTGTCGCCCTTGACCCAGTATTCCTGGCGGCTGCGGGACCAGTACGTGCAGCGGCCGGTGGTGAGTGTGCGGTGCAGCGCCTCGTCGTCCATCCAGCCGAGCATGAGCACCTCTTTGGTGTCGTACTGCTGGGCGATGGCGGGCAGGAGTCCGTCGGCGCTGCGCTTGAGGCGCGCGGCGATCTCGGGGTCGAGGCTGCTGGACCCGGGCGTGCCGGTCGTACTGGTCATGAGTGCCATTGTGCCGGGCGGCGCCGACACGGCAGGGTGATGTCCAGTGTGCGGACCCGGTGGGCGGTCGTAGGCTGACGGTATGTCGACCTTCGCCAAGCGTGAACGGCTCCTGCTCGCCGACCTCTTGGAAACGACCGGTCCGGACGCGCCGACCCTGTGCGAGGGCTGGCGGACCCGGGACCTGGCCGCGCACGTCGTGGTGCGCGAGCGCCGTCCCGACGCGGCCGGCGGCACCCTGCTCAAGCCGCTCGCGCCGCGCCTGGAGAAGGTGATGGCGGAGTACGCCGCGAAGCCGTACGAGGAGCTGATCCAGCTGATCCGTACGGGCCCGCCGCGCTTCTCGCCCTTCCAGCTCAAGCAGATCGACGAGGCGGCCAACACCGTCGAGTTCTACGTGCACACGGAGGACGTCCGCCGCGCCCAGCCCGACTGGGGCGCGCGTGAGCTGGACCCGGTCTTCCAGGACGCGCTGTGGTCCCGTCTGGAGCGCACCGCGCGTCTGATGGGCCGGGGTGCGCCGACGGGTCTGGTGCTGCGCCGCCCGGACGGCCAGACGGCGGTCGCCCACCGCGGCACGCCGGTGGTGACGGTCACCGGCGAGCCGTCCGAGCTACTGCTGTTCGCCTTCGGCCGGCAGAGTGCGGCCAAGGTGGGCGTGGACGGCGACGAGGACGCGATCTCCAGGCTGCACGAGTCGAAGCAGCTCGGCATCTGAGGGGGCTCCCATGATCAAGGTCGCGATGACCGGTGTGTACGTCGACGACGTGCCGAAGGCCCACGCCTTCTACACGGACGTCCTCGGCTTCGAGACCCGCACCCACCTGGACCTGGGCGGCGGCACGCTGTTCATCACGGTGGGCGCCCCCGGCGGGGCCCAGCCGGATCTCCAGTTGCTGCTGGAGCCGGGCGGGGGCGACATCGCGGAGCCGTACCGCCGGGCGCTGTACGAGGCGGGGATCCCGGCCATCGTCTTCTCGGTGGACGACATCGCGGCGGAGTACGAGCGGCTGCGCGGGCTCGGGGTGCGCTTCACCCACGAGCCGCAGGAGCAGGGTCCGGTGATCGCCGCGGTGCTGGACGACACCGTGGGCAACCTGGTGCAGCTGGCTCAGCCGAAGGAATGAGCGTCAGCGGGGCAGTTCGGCACGGCGCAGGTCCGGTACGCACAGGGCGACGATCCCGCCGAGGCCGCACACCGCGGCGCTGACGGCGTACACCGGTCCGAGGCCCCAGGCGCCGATCGCGGCGGCGGAGAACGGCATGCTCAGCGGGGTCAGGCCGAGGCTGACCAGGCCGGAGACGGCGGTGACCCGGCCCAGGTAGGCGGGGTCGGACTGGGTCTGGAGCAGAGCGCCGCACATCATGCCGCTCAGGCCGGTGAGCAGCCCGACGGCCAGGGCGGCGGCGACGGCGCCGGCGAGGGTGGGGACGAAGGCGAGGGCGCCGACGGCGACGGAGCCCGCGGTGACGGCGCACCCGGCGACCAGCCCGGCCCGCGGCAGCCGGCCCCGGACGGTCAGCAGCAGCGAGGCGGCACCCGCGCCGACGCCGAACCCGGCGAGCACCCAGCCCATTCCGGAGGCACCCCAGCCGCGCCGGTCGGCCAGCAGGGTCAGGCCGACGTTGAGCGGGCCGACGAAGCCGAGGTCGCCGAGGGCGATGGTGATCATCAGCGGGGCGAGGACGCGGTGGCCGCGGATGTAGCGCAGGCCGCCCACGAGGTCGCTCCAGGCGGTGCCCCGGGCGGCATCGGTGCCGACGGTGTCGTCGCCGGGGAGCTCCCGTACCCGCACGGTGATCAGCAGCGGCAACGACACGGCGATCAGCAGCCCGGCGAGCCCGAACGCGGCCGCCGCGCCGCCGACCGCCACGCCGAGGCCGCCGAGCGGGGCGCCGACGACGCTCGCGAAGCGGATCGCGAGGCCGCGCATGCCGTGCACCCGGCCGAGCTGGTCCTTGCCGGTGATCCGCGCGGGCAGGGCGCCCACGGCGGGTACGAACACGGCGTCGACGGTGCCGAAGACCAGGGCCAGCAGGGCCAGCGGCCACAGGCCGGGGCTGGTGAGGAACAGCAGGGCGGCCACCGCGAGGACGGCGGCGCAGCGCACCGCGTCACTGCCGATGACCACCCTGCGCGGCCCCAGCCGGTCTGCGATCACGCCACCGCCCAGCATCAGCACGGCCCTCGGCAGCGCGCTGACCGACATCACGATCCCGGCCTGCGAGGGGCTTCCGGCCTGCACGGCGGCCCAGGACAGGGCGAGGTAGTAGACGCTGTCGCCGACCATCGAGGAGGTGTACGCCCCGAGCCAGCGCAGGACGTTGGGGTCGCGGTGGGCGGGGCGGTCCGGGACGTGCTCCTCGACGGGTATCGCGGTCGCGGTGGTCACGGTGGTGGCCTCTCTCAGACGCGGAAGGGGAAGCCGTACATGTAGAGGGCGACGTGTTCGCGCCCCTCGGTCTCGCCCGCGGCCTCGGCGGCCTGGCCCTGCTCGTCGTACTTGCGCAGGAGCGACAGCAACTCCTGCTTGAACGAGGTGAGTTCCGCCGGCGTCAGCCGCATCAGGGACTCGTTGTCCATGGACGCGGCGTTCCACTCGGGGTTCCAGGTGGGGCGTTCGTCCAGGTAGCGGCGGTAGCGGTCGGCACGCTGGTCGTGGAAGAGGCGGGTGGCCGCCAGGTGGGCCGCGGCCTTCGCCGGCTCGCCCCGGAAGTCCTCGTCGCGGATGCTCACCCCGTCCGACGCGGGCTGCCACCAGCGCTCCCGCGCGTCCCCGGTCTGCGGTTCCGCCTCCTCGATCAGCCCGTGCTCGGCGAGCTTGCGCAGGTGGTAGCTGACCAGGGAGACGGCCTCGTCCACATGCTCGGCGAGCTGCGAGGCCGTCGCGACCCGCTCGACGCACAGCAGCCGGTACAGGTCGGCCCGCAGCGGGTGCGCCAGGGCCTTCAGCGTGCCGACGTCGGTGATCCGCCGGTTCTCTTTGCTCGCCATACCCTCAGGCTAGATACGAAAGAAAAGTTGCGCAACAGATTTTGCGCAACTTCCCTTTCATATCTGGGATGTGTCACCTGACCGGGTGACCACCCTCCCGCAGCGCCTGCTTCACCTCGCCGATCCGCAGGTCGCCGAAGTGGAAGACGGAGGCCGCGAGCACGGCGTCCGCGCCGGCGGCGACGGCCGGGCCGAAGTCCGCGAGCTTGCCCGCGCCGCCCGAGGCGATGACGGGGACCGTGACGTGCTTGCGTACGGCGGTGATCATCTCCAGGTCGTAGCCGTCCTTGGTGCCGTCCGCGTCCATCGAGTTCAGCAGGATCTCCCCCGCGCCGAGCTCGGCGGCCCGGTGCGCCCACTCGACGGCGTCGATGCCGGTGCCCTTGCGGCCACCGTGGGTGGTCACCTCGAAGGAGCCCGAATCCGTACGGCGCGCGTCCACCGACAGCACCAGCACCTGCCGGCCGAAGCGCTCGGCGATCTCGCGGATCAGGTCCGGGCGGGCGATCGCCGCGGTGTTCACGCCCACCTTGTCGGCGCCCGCCCGCAGCAGCCTGTCCACGTCCTCGGCCGTACGGACGCCGCCGCCGACGGTCAGCGGGATGAACACCTGCTCGGCGGTGCGGCGCACCACGTCGTACGTCGTCTCGCGGTTGCCCGACGAGGCGGTGATGTCCAGGAACGTCAGTTCGTCGGCGCCCTCGGCGTCGTACACCTTGGCCATCTCGACCGGGTCGCCCGCGTCACGCAGGTTCTGGAAGTTGACGCCCTTGACGACCCGGCCGTTGTCCACGTCCAGGCAGGGGATGACTCGGACGGCCAGCGTCATGCTCCGGACACTCCTCGGAAGGCCTCCACCTCCACCTCGACGACCAGACTGGGGTCGACGAAGCCGGAGACGATGATCATGGATGCGGCGGGCCGGACGGAGTCGAACAGCTCCTTGTGAGCGCGTCCGACGTCGTCCACGTCCCGGGCGTGGGTGATGTACATGCGCGTACGCACCACATCGTCGCGGCCGAGGCCCAACTGCCCCAGCGCGGCGAGCGCGACGTTGAAGGCGTTGACCGTCTGCTCGTACGGTCCGCCTCCGGCGATCTCACCGTCCACTATCGATGTGCAACCGGAGACCAGCACCAGGCCGTTGGGCAGCTCCACCGCTCGGGAGTAGCCGAAGCTCTCCTCCCAGGGCGCGCCGGTCGTCACACGTCGTACGTCGCTCACTGGGCTACCGCCTCCAGGGCCTCTTCAAGGGTGAACGCCTTCGCGTACAGCGCCTTCCCGACGATGGCGCCCTCGACACCGAGGGGTACCAGGCCGGCGATGGCCCGCAGGTCGTCGAGCGACGACACGCCACCGGAGGCCACGACCGGGCGATCGGTCGCGGCGCACACGTTCTTCAGCAGTTCCAGGTTGGGGCCCTGAAGCGTGCCGTCCTTGGCGATGTCGGTGACGACGTACCGCGCGCAGCCCTCCTTGTTCAGCCGCTCCAGCGTCTCGTAGAGGTCGCCGCCGTCACGGGTCCAGCCGCGGCCCCGGAGCGTGGTGCCGCGTACGTCGAGACCGACCGCGATCTTGTCGCCGTGCTCGGCGATGACCTTGGCGACCCACTCGGGGGTCTCCAGCGCGGCGGTGCCGAGGTTCACCCGGGTGCAGCCGGTGGCGAGGGCGGCGGCCAGGGAGGCGTCGTCGCGGATGCCGCCGGAGAGCTCCACCTTGATGTCCATGGCCCGCGCGACCTCGGCGATCAGCTCCCGGTTGTCGCCGGTGCCGAACGCGGCGTCGAGGTCGACCAGGTGCAGCCACTCGGCGCCGGACCGCTGCCAGGCCAGGGCGGCCTCCAGGGGGGAGCCGTAGGAGGTCTCCGTGCCGGACTCGCCGTGCACGAGGCGGACGGCCTGGCCGTCGCGGACGTCGACGGCGGGGAGGAGTTCGAGCTTGGCCATGTCTCTACAGGGTTCCGATCCAGTTGGTGAGGAGCTGGGCTCCGGCGTCGCCGGACTTCTCGGGGTGGAACTGTGTGGCCCACAGGGCGCCGTTCTCGACCGCGGCCACGAAGGGCTTGCCGTGCGTCGCCCAGGTGACCTTGGGCGGGCGCAGCGCCGGGTTGTGGGTCTGAAGGCTCCAGTCGTGGACGGCGTACGAGTGCACGAAGTAGAAGCGCGCGTCCGCGTCCAGGCCCGCGAACAGCTCGGAACCGGCCGGGGCCTCGACGGTGTTCCAGCCCATGTGGGGCACGACGTCGGCCTGGAGCGGCTCGACCGAGCCCGGCCACTCGTCGAGGCCCTCGGTCTCGACGCCGTGCTCGATGCCGCGCGCGAACAGGATCTGCATGCCGACGCAGATGCCCATCACCGGCCGCCCGCCGGACAGCCGGCGGTCGACGACCCAGTCGCCGCGGGCCTCCCGCAGGCCCTTCATGCAGGCGGCGAAGGCACCGACGCCCGGCACGAGCAGGCCGTCGGCGTTCATCGCCTTGTCGAAGTCGCGGGTGATCTCGACCTCGGCCCCCGCGCGCGCGAGGGCACGCTCGGCGGAGCGAACGTTGCCGAAGCCGTAGTCGAAGACCACGACCTTCCTCGGCGCGCTCATCAGTTCCACACCTCCAGCCGCATGACGCCGGCGACCAGGCACATCGCCGCGGCGATCGAGAGCAGCACGATCAGGCTCTTCGGCATCTGCTGCTTGACGAACGAGTAGATGCCGCCGACCAGGAAGAGGCCGACGACGATCAGGACGGTGGACAGACCGTTCATGGGTTACAGCGCACCCTTCGTGGACGGAAGGATGCCCGCCGCGCGCGGGTCCCGCTCGCTCGCGTAGCGCAGCGCCCGCGCCAGCGCCTTGAACTGGCACTCCACGATGTGGTGCGCGTTGCGCCCGTAGGGCACGTGCACGTGCAGCGCGATCTGGGCCTGGGCGACGAAGGACTCCAGGATGTGCCGGGTCATCGTGGTGTCGTACTCGCCGATCATCGGCGCCATGTTCTCGGGCTCGGTGTGCACGAGGTAGGGGCGGCCGGAGAGGTCGACGGTGACCTGGGCGAGGGACTCGTCCAGCGGAACCGTGCAGTTGCCGAAGCGGTAGATGCCCACCTTGTCGCCGAGGGCCTGCTTGAAGGCGGCGCCCAGTGCGAGGGCGGTGTCCTCGATGGTGTGGTGGGAGTCGATGTGCAGGTCGCCGTCGGTCTTCACGGTCAGGTCGAACAGACCGTGCCGGCCGAGCTGGTCGAGCATGTGGTCGTAGAAGCCGACGCCGGTGGCGATGTCGGTCTTCCCGGTGCCGTCGAGGTCCATCTCGACGAGGACCGAGGTCTCCTTCGTCGTGCGCTCTATTCTTCCGACGCGCGCCTCGCGAGTCATGCGCTCTCCTTCTTCATCTCACGGACCGCGTCGAGGAACGCGTCGTTTTCGGCCGGGGTCCCGGCGGTGACCCGCAGCCACCCCGGTACGCCGTTGTCACGGACCAGGACCCCCCGGTCGAGGATCTCCTGCCAGGCGGTGTGGGCGTTCTCGAACCGCCCGAACTGCACGAAGTTCGCGTCGGACTCGGTGACCTCGTAGCCGATGGACCTCAGCTCGCTCACCAGCCGGTCCCGCTCGGACTTCAGCTGCTCGACGTACTTCAGCAGCGTGCCGGTGTGCTCCAGGGCGGCCAGGGCGGTCGCCTGGGTGATCGCCGACAGGTGGTACGGCAGCCGGACGAGCTGGACGGCGTCCACGACGGCCGGGTGCGCGGCGAGGTAGCCGAGGCGGAGACCGGCGGCGCCGAACGCCTTCGACATGGTCCGCGAGACGACGAGATTCGGCCGACCTTCGAGCAGCGGCAGCAGCGAGCTGCCGTGGCTGAACTCGATGTACGCCTCGTCCAGGACGACCATGGACGGCTTGGCCGCCTGCGCGGCCTCGTACAGCGCGAGGACCGTCTCGGTCGGTACCGCGTTGCCCGTGGGGTTGTTGGGGGTGGTGATGAAGACGACGTCGGGCCGGTGCTCGGCGATGGCCCGCTCGGCCGCCGGCAGGTCGACGGTGAAGTCGTCGTTGCGGGGGCCGGAGATCCAGCCGGTGCCCGTGCCGCGCGAGATGAGGCCGTGCATCGAGTACGACGGCTCGAAGCCGATCGCCGTACGGCCGGGCCCGCCGAAGGTCTGGAGCAGCTGCTGGATGACCTCGTTGGAGCCGTTGGCCGCCCAGACGTTGGCCAGGCCCACCTCGTAGCCGGACGTGTCGGTCAGGTACTTCGCGAGCTGGGTGCGCAGCTCGACCGCGTCCCGGTCCGGGTAGCGGTTGAGGTTCCGGGCGGCCTCGCGCACCCGCTCGGTGATCCGCTCGACCAGCGGCTCGGGCAGCGGGTAGGGGTTCTCGTTCGTGTTCAGCCGTACGGGGACGTCCAGCTGGGGCGCGCCGTAGGGGGACTTGCCGCGCAGCTCGTCCCGTACGGGAAGATCGTCGATTCGGATGTTCACTTGCTCGTCGGTACCTTCCAGCCGAACCTCGCCTTGACCGCCGCGCCGTGCGCGGGCAGGTCCTCCGCCTCCGCCAGCGTCACCACGTGGTGCGCGACCTCGGCCAGTGCCTCGCGCGTGTAGTCGACGATGTGGATGCCGCGCAGGAAGGACTGCACGGACAGACCGGAGGAGTGACAGGCGCAGCCGCCGGTGGGCAGGACGTGGTTGGATCCGGCCGCGTAGTCGCCCAGGGAGACCGGCGCCCAGGGGCCGATGAAGATCGCGCCCGCGTTCTTCACCCGGCCGGCGACGGCGACGGCGTCGGCCGTCTGGATCTCCAGGTGCTCGGCGCCGTACGCGTCGACCACCCTGAGTCCCTCGTCGAGGCCGTCGACCAGCACGATCGCGGACTGCCTGCCCTTGAGGGCCGGGACGATCCGGTCGTCGATGTGCTTGGTGGCGGCGACCTGCGGTTCGAGTTCCTTCTCCACCGCGGCGGCCAGTTCGGTGGAGTCGGTGACCAGCACGGCCGCCGCGAGCGGGTCGTGCTCGGCCTGGCTGATCAGGTCGGCGGCGACGTGCACCGGGTCGGCGGTGGAGTCCGCGAGGATCGCGATCTCGGTGGGGCCCGCCTCGGCGTCGATGCCGATCTTGCCGGTGAAGTAGCGCTTGGCGGCGGCCACCCAGATGTTGCCGGGGCCGGTGACCATGTTGGCGGGCGGACAGGACTCGGTGCCGTGCGCGAACATCGCGACGGCCGTGGCGCCGCCGGCCGCGTAGACCTCGTCGACGCCGAGCAGCGCGCAGGCGGCGAGGATCGTCGGGTGCGGCAGACCATCGAACTCGGCCTGGGCCGGGGAGGCGAGCGCGATCGACTCGACGCCGGCCTCCTGGGCGGGCACGACGTTCATGACCACGGACGACGGGTAGACCGACCGGCCGCCGGGCGCGTACAGCCCGACACGCTCGACCGGCACCCACTTTTCGGTCACCGTGCCGCCGGGCACGACCTGGGTCGTGTGGGACGTACGGCGCTGGGCGCGGTGCACGAGGCGGGCCCGGCGGATGGACTCCTCCAGCGCCGCGCGCACGGCCGGGTCGAGCTGTTCCAGCGCGTCGGCGAGCGCCCGGGCCGGGACCCGTACGGATTCCAGCCGGACCCCGTCGAACTTCTCGGCGAAGTCGATCAGCGCCGCGTCTCCCCGATGATGCACGGCTTCGCAGATCGGACGCACCTTCTCCAGGGCGGCCGATACGTCGAAGTCGGCTCGGGGCAGCAGGTCGCGCAGAGCGGGGCCCTCCGGAAGGGCGTCGCCGCGCAGATCGATTCGGGAGATCACAGCCCCAATTCTCTCAGACCGGCGTCGGCTGTCGTCCGCGCGTATCAATGGCTGATACAGAACGTGGCCGGAACCCGGAAGATCCCCTTCACCACTAGCGTTCGGGGCGTCACTCAGCGGGCATGAACGGCTGTACGAGCAGGTGAACCCACGAGTAGCTGAGGGGGAAGGAAGAGCAGTGACCGAGGGGGCCGGCCTCCGCGCCGGGGACCTGCCGGACGACCTGACCGCAGCCGAGGCCGGGATGTGGCAGGCCTTCCGCAACGGCAGCCCGTACGACCTGAGCAGCGGGGACGCCGTGGTGGACGACCCGCACGGCGGGCATCCCTGGGGGCCCGAGCGGACCGTACGGGCCCGCATCGTGTGCTGGCTGCTCCTGGACGGCCCGCCCGCGCTGGCCGGCCGCGTGTCGGCGCTGAAGCTGTCCGGCGTGCGGATCAGCGGAACCCTGGACCTGGCGGGCGGCACGGTGGTGCCGTACGTGGAACTCAAGGGCTGCCGCTTCGACCGGGAGGTCCTGCTGCCCGAGGCCCGCTTCACCACCCTGCGCCTGGTGGACTGCACGGTGCCGCGCCTGGAGGCCGCCCGCGTGCACACCGAGGGCGATCTGCATCTGCCGCGCTGCCGCTTCCACAACGGCGTCCGGCTCACCGACGCGCACATCGGCACCGATCTGCTGCTCAACCAGGCGGTCGTGTACCGGGACCGCACCGGCCGCTCGATCGCCGCCGACGGCATGACCGTCGGCCAGGACCTCCAGGCGGAGCTGCTGGAGTCGCACGGCGAGCTGAGCCTGCGCAGCGCCAAGGTCGGCGTGTCGCTGAGCCTGCGCGGCGCCAAGCTGGCCAACCCCTACTCCCGGCTGGCCCTGAACGCGCCCCAGCTGACCGTCGAACGCACCCTCTACATGACCCCGGCCGGCGTGGGCAGCCCGCTGCTCAGCGGCACCACTCCCGCGCGCGGGACGCGGGTCCAGCGCTTCGAGTGCCAGGGCGGGGTACGCCTCGATGACGGGCGGTTCGGCGACGCGGTCGACCTCGAGCGGGCCCGGTTCGGCTTCACCGAGGACCAGGAGCTGTCGCTGCGCCGGGTGCAGACGCCCGAGCTGCGTTTCCTCGGGGAGCGGCCGCAGCGCGGCAAGGTGGTGCTGTCGGGGGCGCGGGTGGCCAACCTCGTGGACCGCGCGGCCAGCTGGCCGGGGCCGGGCAGTCTGCACATGGGCGGCTTCACGTACGAGAGCCTGGTGCCGCAGGGCCCGTTCCCGCTGGCCGAGCGCCTGGACTGGGTGGCGGCGGCGACCGCCGAGTACAACCCCGAGCCGTACGAGCGCCTGGCCGCCGTGCTGCGCGGGGCCGGGGAGGACGAGGACGCGCGCGAGGTGCTGCTCGCCAAGCAGCGCCGCCGCCGCGAGACCCTGCCGCTGGCCGCCAAGCTCTGGGGGTACGCGCAGGACTGGACGGTCGCCTACGGGTACCGGCCCGGCCGGGCCGCGGTGTGGATGGCGGTGCTGTGGGCGGCGGGCACGCTCGCCTTCGCGCACGCCAGCCATCCGCCGATGAACTCCGGCGGCCACCCGGCCTGGAGCCCGGCGCTGTTCGCCCTGGACCTGCTGCTGCCGGTCATCGACCTGGGCCAGGTGGGCCAGTGGCAGCTGCGCGGCGGCTGGCAGTGGCTGGCGGCGGCGCTGGTCCTGCTGGGCTGGGTCCTGGCGACGACGGTGGCGGCGGGGGCGACGCGGCTGCTGCGGCGGAGCTGACCGGGACCGGGCGGAGCTGACCGGACCGTTTGACAGGCACCCGCTTGACAGGTACCCATCATAAGCTGAACAGTAATCATCTTTTGCCGGTCCTTGACCGGGTCGCGTACAACTTTCACCGGCCTTGCCGTAGGGGCTGGCGCGTCGTCGACCTGCGGTCTTTCAATGGTCGACACCATGGCTCTGCTGCCCCCGTTCGTCCGCCCCACCCGGATGAAAAGGACCCCCTCGCGTCCGGTCGGACCCCCGGCCGATGACGAGGTACTGCTCGACGCGCCCGACGACCGCCTCGGCCCCGCCCTCGTCGCGGCCGGGAGCGGCGATCACCGCGCCGCCGCCGAGCTGCTGGCCGCCACCCGAGCGGCCGCCGAGTGGGAGAACCGCGACCGGTACACGCGGCGCCTGGCCGGTTTCGCCCGCTCGCGCTCCGAGTGGTTCGAGGAGTGGCGCAAGGCCGCTCCCGACGACCCCGACGGGCTGCTGGTGGGGGCCCAGCTGGCGGTGGACCGAGCCTGGCCCTCGCCGGCCCGGACCGAGCTGCTGCGCGAGCTGAACCCGCTGATCACGGCCGCCGCCCGGGGCGACGCCCGCGACCCGGTGCCGTGGCGGCTCGCGCTGGACCACGCGCGCGGGTCCCTGGCCGGCCCCCGGTACTTCGAGGAGCTGTGGGAGGCGGCGGTCCGGCGCGCCCCGCACCACTACGGCTGCCATGTGGCCGCCCTGCGCTATCTGGCCGCCTCCTGGCACGGCTCGCACCGCGAGTGCTTCGACTTCGCCGACCTGGCCGCGCAGGACGCCCCGGCGGACTCGCTCGTCCAGGCGCTGCCCGCGCGGGCGGCCCTCGGCTACCTGACCGACGGCTGCGGGCCCGAGGTGCCGCGCGAGCGGCTGGAGGCGGCGGCCGACCGGGCGATCGCGCTGTCCGCCCGGTTCCCGGCGGCCGATCCCTGGCCCGCCGAGATCCGCAACAAGCTCACCTACGTGCTGATGCGGCTGGGCCGCCGGGAGGACGCCCGTGCCCAGCTCCGGCTGATCGGCCCGTACGCCACCTCCTTCCCGTGGGAGCGGGTCTCCGACGACCCGCTCGGCCACTTTCTGCGGCTGCGCGAGGAGCTCCGGACGGCGGCCCCCCGCAGCGGCCGGAGCGGGCTGGTCCCGGCCCCGCTGCGACCGCGGAGTGAGCACCGCGGACACGTCCCCGCCGGTGACCATTAGGGTGGCGCCGTGACCACCGTCCGTCTCCCCCTCTTCCCGCTGAACTCGGTTCTGTTCCCGGGCCTGGTGCTCCCCCTCAACGTCTTCGAGGAGCGCTACCGCGCCATGATGCGCGAGCTGCTGAAGACGCCCGAGGAAGAGCCGCGCCGGTTCGCCGTGGTGGCGATCCGCGACGGCCACGAAGTGGCGCCGAGCGCCCCGGGCATGCCGGACCCGACGGCCCTGCCCGAACGCGGACCCGCCGCGGGCTTCGGCGCCGACCCCACCCGGGCGTTCCACGCCGTGGGCTGCGTGGCGGACGCCGCGACCGTCCGGGAGCGGGCCGACGGCACCTTCGAGGTGCTGGCGACCGGGACCACCCGGGTACGGCTGCTGTCCGTGGACGCGTCGGGTCCGTTCCTGACCGCCGAGCTGGAGGAGCTGGCGGAGGACCCGGGCGACGAGGCGGGTGCGCTGGCCGAGGGCGTGCTGCGGGCGTTCCGCCAGTACCAGAAGCGGCTGGCGGGCGCGCGGGAGCGCTCGCTGTCCACCGGCGCGGACCTGCCGGACGAGCCCGCCGTCGTCTCCTACCTGGTGGCGGCGGCGATGATGCTCGACACCCCGACGAAGCAGCGTCTGCTCCAGGCCCCGGACACCGCGTCGCGGCTGCGCGACGAGCTGAAACTCCTTCGCGCGGAGACGGCGATCATCCGTAACCTGCCGTCACTGCCCGCCGCGGAGCTGACGCGCGGCCCGACGAACCTGAACTGAGGCCGGGACCCTCCATGGCGAAGAAGCCGAAGAAACAGCAGCAGCCGGGCGGCACCCCCGCGACGGTGGCCCTGACGGCGGCCGGCGTGGACTACACGGTCCACTCCTACGACCACGACCCGTCCCACCCGTCCTACGGCGAGGAGGCCGCCGAGGCGATGGGCGTCTCCCCCGAGCGCGTCTTCAAGACCCTGATCGCGGACGTCGACGGCACCCTGACGGTCGCCGTGGTCCCGGTGGCGGGCTCCCTCGACCTCAAGGCCCTCGCGGCGGCGGTCGGCGGCAAACGCGCGGCCATGGCGGACCCGGCCCACGCGGAACGCACCACGGGTTACGTACGCGGCGGCATCTCCCCCCTGGGCCAGCGCAAGAAGCTCCCCACGGTCCTGGACGACTCGGCGACCGCCCACCCCACGATCTGCGTCTCGGCCGGCCGCCGGGGCCTGGAGGTCGAACTCGCCCCGAGCGAGCTGACGAACCTCACGGAAGCCATCCTGGCCCCCATCGGCCGCGGCTGACCTGGCTCGGGGCGCGGGTCCTGATGATCAGCCCGTCCGGCGTTTGAGGACGAGGCCGTTCAGGCCGAAGGGGGGTCCAGGGGGCGCAGCCCCTGGCGGGGCCGAAGGGGCAGAGCCCCTGGGGACGGGAAGAGTAAGGGCGGCGGGGGCGAGAAAAAGCCGGCGGCGCGGCCTACGCCCCGTACGGCCCCTCCTGGTACGGGTCAGGGTCCCGCGGCCCGAACAGCGCGGTCAGCCCCAGATGAACCAGCACCGCGGACACCGACCACGCCAGCAACGCCCCGTGGGCCCCCAGCTTCAGCGGCGCCGAGAAGGTCACACCCTTCCCCACGGACCTGGCATGGGCGAGGACGTCCTTCTCGGGCCCGAGCCACACCCCGAGCCGCCACGCCAGCAACGACCCCAGCACACCCCCGACGGTCAGCGCGACCACCAGCGGCACACCCCCACGCCGGCGCAGCAGGAAGACCACGACCGCACTGACCGCCCCGAAGGCCAGCGCCAGCAGCGTGAACGTTCCGTCGACGCCGATCGCCTGCTCCCCCTCGGTGTCCTTGAGGTAGACGATCCAGTTCTTCCCGCTCGCGTCACCGACCAGCGGCACGTGCGGGGCGAGCCACAGCCACAGCAGCCCGAGCAGCACCCCACCGAGCGCCATCGCCACCGTGATCACGGCGGCGTCCCGCACTTCGGTCTTCATCCCGGGGCCGTCCTGTTCGTAGGCTCCTCCCGCGGACCCGGCGGACTGCGGCGCCTGCCGGTCCTGGTGCGGGGACGGTTCGTGCGGCGGCGGAGGCGGAGTCAGTGGTGCGGTCACCCTGACATCGTGCCAGGTCGCCCTGTGCGACGCGTCACCGGACGGCGGCCCGGCGGTACGCCCAGGTCGCCACGGCCAGCGACACGACCCCGACCCCGGCGCACACGCCCAGGTCACCGGCGACGAACGCCCAGTGGGGATGCGCCCCAAAAGTCCGTGCGTAGGCCTCCACACCGTACGTGGACGGCAGCAGGTCGCGAGCCAGCCGTACGAGCTCCGGCATCCGGTCCGGCGGCAGCACTCCGAGGAGCAGCGCCGCCGACATGCCGAGCTGTCCCAGCAGTGTGGCCAGTTCGGGCCGCGGCGCGAGCAGCCCGCAGGCCGCGCCGAGCCCGGCGAGCGCGGCGCCCGCGAGCGGGATCACCGCGACGAGGATCCACAGGTTGCCCAGCGGCAGCCCGAACAGCGCGCAGCCGAACACGGCGGTCACCAGGGTCCCGGGCACGGTGAAGGACGCGTACGCCCCCGCCGCCCCCAGCACCACCGCCGCCGGCGGCACCGGCAGCGTGGCGTAGTGATCGAGCCCGCCGCCGGCCCGCAGCTGCCCGAAGTACTGCGCCAGCAGGTTCAGCGCGACGTACGCGACGACGACGACCGAGGACCCGGCCACCACGGACTGGGCCTCGCCCCGGGTGTCCACCACCCCCCGCATCATGATCATGATGCCGACGGACTGGAAGGTCGCCACGAACAGCAGCGGGATCCGCGCCACCCGGGCCCGGGACAGCTGCGCCCGGTACACGGCGGCCATCGACGGCCACAGCCGCGCGCGCGGCCCCAGCTCGGCCGCGCCCGTCGCCGGCTCCGGCACGGACACGGACCTCCCCGCGGGAGACTGCGCGGATACGGCACTCACGTCGAGCTGCTCCTCTTTCCTGCGGCGGCCGAGCCGTCCCTCGGGGGACCGTACGGATGCGGCACCCCGCGTGCTCACGCCTTCACCAAACCCTGCCGCGCGGCACCGCCCAGTGCCAGGTACACGTCCTCCAGGCTCGGCGTGGCGAGGGTGAAGTCGTCCAGTGCGGCGAAGGCGGCCCCGCCGGTGACCGTGGCGACGGCCGCGCGGGCCTCCTCGGGCGCGAGCCGCAGGGTCCAGCGGCGCCCGGCCTCCACGGCCCGCTCGCGCAGCACGGCGACCTCCGGCACCTCCAGGGGTGCCTGCTCCCGCCACACCAGTTCCACCCGCACCTCGCCGGCCACCCGTTCCTTGAGCCCGGCGGGGGTGTCGCAGGCGATGACCCGGCCCTGGTCCAGGACGGCGACCCGGTCCAGGACGGTCTCGGCCTCGATGACGTTGTGGGTGACGAGCAGCACGGTCGTGCCCCGCTCGGCCCGCCGCCGGTCGACGGCGCCCCACACCGCGCGCCGCGCCACCGGGTCCATGCCGGTGGTCGGCTCGTCGAGCACCAGCAGCGGCCGCTCGCCGGCCAGAGCGGCGGCGAAGCAGGCGAGCCGCCGCTGGCCGCCCGAGAGCTTCTTCAGCGCCCGCCCGGCGATCGGGACGAGCCCCAGCTCCTCCAGCACGGCGTCCCGCTCGGCCCGCGCCCGCGCCACGTCCAGTCCGCGCAGGCGTCCGGTGGTCTCCACGGCGAGGGAGACGGTCAGCTCGTCGAGGGCGGTGGACTCCTGGCCGAGGTAGGCGAGGATGCGCGAGGCCCGCTCCGGATGCCGCACGATGTCGTGGCCGAGCAGCTCCACGCTGCCGGCGTCCGGCCGCAGCAGTCCGGTGAGCTGGCGTACGAGGGTGGACTTGCCGGCGCCGTTCGGCCCGAGCAGTCCGAAGATCTCGCCGCGGCGGACGTCGAGCGCCACATCGTCGGTGGCCCGGACCTCCGGAGCCCCGGGCGCACCGCGCCGTCCGCGCACGGCCGGATAGGTCTTGGTCAGTCCGCGCACGGCGCACACCACGTCATCCGGCTGCCGAAGTGCCTGTGCCACGCGCGTACTCACAAGGGACGAGAGTACGCCGTCCGGGCCCTTTACTCGCCTTTGGGGCCCGGCGAGCGGGGCTCACTCCCCGGTCGGCGCCTGCTCCGTCGCCGCGGGTACGTCGATCTCCCGCCAGAACCCCGCCCGAATGGCGTACCGGTCGTGCTCGTCGATCTGGTCGTCCTTGTGGGCGAGGAGGCCGAAGCGGGCCGCGTAGCGCAGCAGCTCGCCGTCGATGCGGTGGGGGATGCGCGGGTACATCGCGGAGAGCTTCGGCAGGTGGCCCTGGTCGCCCAGGCGGGAGATCCACCGCCGGGCGAAGACCTGCCCGACCTCGTACGGGTCCCCGCCGACCGTGGTGATGTCCTCCTCGCGGTCGGCCCACCGCTGCTCGGCCGTGGTCAGCTGGGCCAGCGTCGGCATGGACGCGACCTCCGGCGGCTCGGCCACCACGCCCGGCCGGTCCACCCAGCCCTTGTCGGAGGACCAGCGCAGGGTGGCCGTGGCCGGATTCTGCACGGTCTGCGCGCCGGGCGCGCGCAGCGCGGCGAGGTCCTTGGGGGTGGGTACGCCCTTGGCCGTGGGCACCCGCTCCTGCGCGCCGTTCTGCGCGGCGGGGGCGGCCGACGTGTGCTCGCCCTCCTCGGCGGGCCGCTCGGGCGCGGCGGCCAGCGCGGACTCGGGCAGCGGCGCGGAGAGGATCGCGGCGATCTCCGGGCGGGGCGCGGGCGGCGGCGCGCAGATGCCGGTGAGCTCCTTGGCCCGTACCGCCTGCGTGATCCAGGCCCGGTCCAGCACGCGTCGCTCGTCGGCCTCGGCGACCAGGTCCTCGGACTGGTTGTAGTCGCCGTCGGCGGCCTGTACGGCCCACAGGTGGACGGCGACGCCGTGCTCCTTGGCGGCCATCATGCCGGGCAGCAGGTCGCCGTCGCCGGTGACCAGGACGACGTCGGAGCAGGCGCGGTTGCGGGCCAGCTCGGTGAGCTCGGCGTGCATGGCGGCGTCCACGCCCTTCTGCGCCCAGCGTCCGTCGCTGCGGGTCAGCGCGCCGAGCCGGACGGTGACCCGGGGCATCACGCGCAGCCGGCGGTGCTCCGGCTGGGGGACGCGGTCGGGGGCGCCGTCGAACCAGTAGATACGCAGCAGGGGGCGTTCGGTGTCGGCCTCCGCCCGCTCGCGCAGCGCCTGGATGAGGGCGGCGTGGTCGACGGTGATCCGGGACCGTGAGGGCTCTCCGGCGAGGAGGCTGGCTGCGGCCCCCAGCAAGTACCCGGCGTCCACCAGGACGATGCAGCGGTCCACGCGACTCACCTTCTTCCCGGGAGGTTTCTGCTTGCGGCTTCCTTCGAGTCTGCCCGACCGCACGGGGGTTAACGGCTCGAACTCGATCTTCGGCGTGGCGTTTCGGGGCCGCGCCCTCCGACAAGCCTGTCACAGACGGTAATTATCCGGAATGCGTTCATTGTCAGCCTATGTGAATCTGAGGGCGGCCCTGGCCCCTAGATCCCCCTCAGGAGGCAGATCACCATGGCCAAGAACAAGAACAACCGCAAGCAGGCCGGCCCGAAGAACCGCTCCTCGCAGGCCGAGCAGCCGCAGGAGCACACGCAGCGCGCCCCGGAGGCGCACGATCCCGAGATGGCGCACGTACCGGGCAGCCCGGCGGATGTCGCACGCAAGCAGCACAAGCGCTTCGGTCACAACTGAGACCGGCGCGCGGGCCTTTGGGCCCAGGCACGGACGAGGGGCGTATCCGGTCGCGGATACGCCCCTCGCTCACGTCGCCCGCCCGGCACACCGGGAGGTGATCAGCCGGCCAGGCAGGACGGGCCGAGCAGCACCTTGAGGTCGCCGAAGAGGGCCGGGTCCGGCTTCACGCGGTGCCGGTCCAGGCGCAGGACCGTCGTCTTGCGCGGGCCCTGGAGCTTGATGCGGACCTCGCTGTCGCCCTTGTGGTGGCTGAGGATCTCACCGAGGCGGCTGACCATCGGCGGGGTGACCCGCGTGGCCGGGATGGTGAGGATCACGGGCGCGTTGGTGCCCGCGTTGGAGAGGTCCGGGACCATCAGCTCCATCGCGACGAGCCGCGGCACGTCCTCGCGCTTGTCGAGGCGGCCCTTGACGAAGACGACCGCGTCCTCGACGAGTTGGGTCGACACGAGCTGGTAGGTGGCCGGGAAGAACATGCACTCGATGGACCCGGCGAGGTCCTCCACCGTGGCGATGGCCCAGGCGTTGCCCTGCTTGGTCATCTTGCGCTGGAGGCCCGAGATGATGCCGCCGATGGTGACGACCGCGCCGTCCGCGTGCTCGCCGCCGGTGAGCTGGGCGATGCCCGCGTCGGCCTTGTCGGAGAGCACGTGCTCCAGGCCGAAGAGCGGGTGGTCGGAGACGTACAGACCGAGCATCTCCCGCTCCTGGGCGAGCAGATAGGTCTTCTCCCACTCCTCGGTGGTGAACTCGACGTCGAGTCCGAAGCCGGGCTCGCTGGTCTCCTCCTCGCCCATCCCGCCGAAGAGGTCGAACTGCCCCTCGGCCTCCTTGCGCTTGACCGCGACCACGTTGTCGATCATCGGCTCGTACTGGGCGGTCAGGCCCTTGCGGGTGTGTCCCAGGGTGTCGAACGCGCCCGCCTTGATCAGCGATTCCGTGGTGCGCTTGTTGCAGGCGACGGCCTCGACCTTGTCGAGGTAGTCCGGGAAGGAGGCGTACTTGCCCTTGGCCTTGCGGCTCCTGATGATCGACTCCACCACGTTGGTGCCGACGTTGCGCACGGCTTCGAGGCCGAAGAGGATCACGTCGTCGCCCTGCGCGGCGAAGTTGTGCACCGACTCGTTGACGTTCGGCGGGAGCACCTTGATGCCCATGCGGCGGCACTCGTTGAGGTAGACGGCCGACTTGTCCTTGTCGTCCTTGACCGAGGTGAGGAGCCCGGCCATGTACTCGGCGGGGTGGTTCGCCTTCAGATAGGCGGTCCAGTACGAGACCAGTCCGTACGCGGCGGAGTGCGCCTTGTTGAAGGCGTAGCCGGCGAAGGGGACCAGCACGTCCCACAGGGCCTGGATCGCCTCGTCGCTGTAGCCCTTGTCCCGGGCGCCCTTCTGGAAGAGGACGAAGTTCTTGGCCAGTTCGTCGGGCTTCTTCTTGCCCATCACTCGGCGCAGGATGTCGGCCTCGCCGAGCGAGTACCCGGCGATGATCTGGGCGGCCTTCTGGACCTGCTCCTGGTAGACGATCAGGCCGTAGGTGACGGCCAGGACCTCTTCCAGGGGCTCCTCCAGCTCCTTGTGGATCGGGGTGATCTCCTGGAGCTTGTTCTTGCGCAGCGCGTAGTTGGTGTGCGAGTCCATGCCCATCGGGCCCGGACGGTAGAGCGCGGAGACGGCGGAGATGTCTTCGAAGTTGTCGGGCTTCATCAGACGCAGCAGCGAGCGCATGGGGCCGCCGTCGAACTGGAAGACGCCGAGGGTGTCGCCGCGCTGGAGGAGTTCGAAGGTCTTCGGGTCGTCGAGCGGCAGGGCCAGCAGGTCGAGGTCGATGCCCTTGTTGGACTTCACCATCTTGACGGCGTCGTCCATGATCGTCAGGTTGCGCAGGCCCAGGAAGTCCATCTTCAGCAGGCCGAGCGACTCGCACTGCGGGTAGTCCCACTGCGTGATGGTCACGCCGTCCGTGTGCCGCACCCAGATCGGGGCGTGGTCGACGATGGGCTCGCTGGACATGATCACGCCGGCGGCGTGCACACCCATCTGCCGGACCAGGCCCTCGACGCCCTTCGCGGTGTCGATGACCTTCTTGACGTCCGGCTCGTTCTCGTACATCCCGCGGATCTCGCCGGCCTCGTTGTAGCGCGGGTGCGAGGGGTTGGTGATGCCGTCGAGGTCGATGCCCTTGCCGAGGACGTCGGCGGGCATGGCCTTGGTGAGGCGGTCGCCCATCGCGTACGGGTAGCCCAGCACGCGCGCGGAGTCCTTGATGGCGTTCTTGGCCTTGATCTTCCCGTAGGTGCCGATCATGGCGACCTTGTCGGCGCCGTACTTCTCGGTCACGTACCTGATCACCTCGACGCGCCGACGCTCGTCGAAGTCGATGTCGACATCGGGCATGGAGACGCGCTCGGGGTTGAGGAACCGCTCGAAGATCAGACCGTGCGGGATCGGGTCGAGGTCGGTGATGCCCATGGCGTAGGCGACGATCGAGCCGGCCGCGGAGCCTCGGCCGGGGCCGACCGCGATGCCGTTGTTCTTGGCCCACATGATGAAGTCGGCGACCACGAGGAAGTAGCCCGGGAACCCCATCTGGATGATGACGTCCATCTCGTACTCGACCTGCTTCTGCCGGTCGTCCGGGACACCGCCGGGGAAACGGCGGTCCATGCCCCGGCGGACCTCCTCCTTGAACCAGCTGACCTCGGTGTAGCCGTCGGGGATGTCGAACTTCGGCATGAGGTTCTTGGCCTCGAACATGCCGGTGGTGTCGACCATCTCGGCGACCAGGAGGGTGTTGGCGCAGCCTTCCTGCCAGGCGTCCGAGGAGTCGATGGCGTACATCTCGTCCGTGGACTTCAGGTAGTAGCCGGTGCCGTCGAACTTGAAGCGGTCCGGGTCGGAGAGGTTCTTGCCGGTCTGGATGCACAGCAGGGCGTCGTGGGCGGTCGCCTCGTGCGCGTAGGTGTAGTGCGAGTCGTTCGTCACCAGCGGCGGGATGCCGAGCTTCTTGCCGATCTCCAGGAGGCCGTCGCGGACCCGGTGCTCGATCTCGATGCCGTGGTCCATCAGCTCCAGGAAGTAGCGGTCCTTGCCGAAGATGTCCTGGTAGTCGGCGGCCGCCTTCAGGGCCTCGTCGTACTGCCCGAGGCGCAGCCGGGTCTGGAGCTCGCCGGAGGGGCAGCCGGTGGAGGCGACGATCCCCTCGGACCACTGGGCGATGGTCTCCTTGTCCATCCGGGGCCACTTCTGGAGCCAGCCCTCGGCGTACGCGTCCGAGGACAGCCGGAAGAGGTTGTGCAGGCCGGTCCTGTTCACCGCCCACATCGTCTTGTGGGTGTAACCACCGGAACCGGAGACGTCGTCCCGCTTCTGGTGCGGCTGGCCCCACTGGATCTTGCGCTTGTTGCGCCGCGACTCGGGGGCGACATACGCCTCGATGCCGATGATCGGGGTGATTCCGGCCTTCTGCGCGGAATGGAAGAAGTCGTACGCCCCGTGGAGGTTGCCGTGGTCGGACATGGCGATGTGCGTCATGCCCATCTCGTTGCAGGCGTTGAACATGTCCTTGAGCCGCGCGGCACCGTCCAGCAGCGAGTACTGGGTGTGGACGTGCAGGTGCGTGAAGGGCGGCTTTGACACGGTTTCGGCCTCCAAGGAAAACGGGCGTCGACGATCTTCCGACCGGCTGCGGACCGACTGCGGACAGTCTGGGGGACAGCGTCGAAGTCTATGCCCCGGGACTGACACTCGCCGGGCACTCCCGCGTACCTTCGTGCGTTGGAGACGGCAGCAACGCCGTCGCACCCATTGATGCACCAGGAGGCACCCAGCGATGTCGGCACCCCAGCTCAACGACGAGCAGCGCGGCGAGGAGATCCTCGCCGTCTTCGACACCGCCTTCGGCCAGCTCCTGGCCGCCGACCCGGCCGCGTTCCGCGTGAAGTTCCGGAAGATGGCGGCCTCGGCCTTCGCGTTCTACCGGGGCACGGCGTGCCTCTTCTACCACGACCTGGACGCCGAGAAGCGTGGCGGCCCGTACCTCGACGAGCGCACCTCCAGGGTCTGGATCCACGGCGACCTGCACGCCGAGAACTTCGGCACGTACATGGACGCCAACGGCCGGCTCATCTTCAACGTCAACGACTTCGACGAGGCGTACGTCGGCCCCTTCACCTGGGACCTGAAGCGCTTCTCCGCCTCCATCGCGCTCATCGGGTACGCGAAGGCGCTCGGCGACGACCAGATCACCGAGCTGGTCAGGGTCTACGCGGCCGCCTACCGCGAGCGTATCCACGCCCTGGCGACCGGTGCGAAGAGCGACGAGGTGCCGCCCTTCACGCTGGACACCGCGCAGGGCGCCCTGCTGGACGCGCTGCGCGACGCCCGCTCCCTCACCCGCTTCGGGCTGCTGGACTCGATGACCGAGATCCGGGACTTCGAGCGCCGCTTCGCCCCGGGCGGCGGCTCCATCGAGCTGGACGCGGCGACCCGCTACAAGGTGCTGGCGGCCTTCGACGGCTACCTGGAGACGCTGCCGGAGACCTCGCTGGCCCGCCCGGACTCGTACCGGGTCAAGGACGTCGTCGGGCGGCGCGGCATCGGTATCGGGTCGGCCGGGCTGCCCTCGTACAACATCCTGCTGGAGGGCCACAGCGACGCCCTGGAGAACGACGTCGTGATCTACATCAAGCAGGCCCAGACCCCGGCCGTCTCCCGGCACATCACGGACCCGGCGATCCGGGACTACTTCCAGCACGAGGGCCACCGCACGGTGATCTCCCAGCGCGCCCTCCAGGCGCACGCCGACCCGTGGCTGGGCTGGACGGAGCTCGACGGGACGGGCCAGCTGGTCGCCGAGGTGTCGCCGTACGCCGTCGACCTGGACTGGAGCGACATCGACGACCCGGAGGAGATCGCGGCCGTCGTCGCCGACCTGGGCCGGGCCACCGCCACCATGCACGCGGCGGCGGACGACACCTCCGGCGAGTCCCTGGTGCCGTTCTCCACCGAGCGGGCCATCGACGCGGCGATCGCGGCCGACGAGGAGGGCCTCGCGGACCTGCTGACCGACTTCGCGCACGGCTACGGCGCACGCGCGCGTGCCGACCACCAGATCTTCGTCGACCTGTTCCGCAACGGCCGCATTCCGGGTCTGTGAACGACAAATCTGTGAATGACAGGTCTGTGAACGACAGATCTGTGACCGACGGGCCGCTCACAGGTACCTTTTAGGGGTCTCTTACAGCGGCACATGACACACTCTCCCCGCTATGGACATATCCGGGATCCAGCTCAGAGCCGTACGCGCGGCACTGTTCACGGCACTGGTCGTGACGCTCAGCAGCGCGTCGCACGTGCTGCTGTCCCGGGCCCCGCTGCCGGTGAACACGGTGGCCGCGGTCGCGGTCGCCGTGTTCCTCCTCGCGTACGCCCTCGCGGGCCGCGAGCGCGGCTTCGGCCGGATCGCCGCCGTGCTGATCCCGCTGGAACTGACCGCCGACACCGTCTTCACCACCGGCCAGCACGTCTGCTACGGCCGCGCCGGCGGCCCCGTCGCGGGCCCGCTGCGCTCGGTCGGCTGGGACGTGCTGTGCGGCAACGGCGCCGGCGTGGGCACCCCGCTGGCCCAGGTCACCGGCACCGACACCGACCGGCTCGCCGCGCTGCTCGCCCACGCCGATCCGGCGACGGCCTGGCTGCTGCTGGCCGCGCACGTCGGCGTCGGCCTGCTGGCCGCCGCCTGGCTGCGCCGGGGCGAGCGGGCGCTGGCCCAGCTGGTGCGCGCGGTGGCCGCGACCACGTTCCGGCCGCTGCTGCTGGCGGTGGCCGCGGTGACCGTCCGGCCGGATCCGGCGGTGCGGCCGGTACGGCTCCCGCACCCCCGCACGGCATTCGCCCGGGACCGGCTCCTCGTGCACTCCCTGGGACGGCGTGGACCGCCGTGCTCGGCCGCCTTCGTCTGAGCGGCACCTGAGCACGACCAGTCCCCCACACGTATCCCGCGTACGACCTGTGCGCGTCCCACATGGAGATCACCAAGATGAGCAAGCGGAACACCCAGGCGGCGAAGACGCAGGCCCGGGAGCGGCTGCGCCAGGAGCGCGAACGCCAGGCCAAGCGCGACAAGGCCAAGCGGCAGGCCATCGTGGCCGGCTCGGTCGTGGCCGTCCTGGCGGCGGCCGGCGGCATAGGCTACGCCGTCGTCCAGGCCAACAAGCCCGCCTACTGGGAGGGCCTGAAGGACGCCAAGGTCGTCGCCCCGGCGAACACCACGGGCACGAAGGGCACCACCGTCGTCATCGGCAAGGACAGCGCGAAGAAGACCCTCAAGGTCTACGAGGACCCGCGCTGCCCCGTCTGCGCCCAGTTCGAGCAGGTCGTCGGCGCCACCGTGAAGAAGGACATCGACGACGGCAAGTACAAGATCCAGTACATCGGTGGCACGTTCATCGACAACCACGACAACGGCCAGGGCTCCAAGAACGCGCTGAGCGCGATGGGCGCGGCGCTGAACGTCAGCCCGGAGGCGTTCGCCGAGTACAAGACCGCGCTGTACTCGACGAAGTGGCACCCGGACGAGAAGGTCGACAAGTTCAAGGACGACAGCTACCTCATCAAGGTCGCCGACACGGTTCCCGCGCTGAAGAACAACACCGCGTTCCAGAACGCGGTGAAGAAGGGCACGTACGACGCCTGGGCGATGGCGATGTCGAAGACCTTCGACACCAACAAGGAAGGCGTCACCGGCACGCCGAGCTTCGTGATGAACGGCAAGAAGCTCACCGTCAACGGCCAGCCCGACGGCAACCCGCCCATGTCGGTGGCGGACTTCAACCGCCTGGTGGACGCGGCCCTCAAGGCCTAGTCACCACATGACGGGCAGGCGAACTTTGCGAGTTCGCCTGCCCTTTTTCCATACCGGTCAGTAACCTGATCGGCCGTGACCAGTCGATACAGAGCCCCCGAGACATCCCAGGGCGTCAACTCCCTCTCTCCCCGCCGCCGTACGGTCGTCAAGGCCGCGGCGGCCACTGCTGTCCTGGCCGGCCCGCTCGCCGCCGCGCTGCCCGCTCGGGCCGCCACGGGCTCGCCCGCCTTCCTGCACGGCGTCGCCTCCGGTGACCCGCTGTCCGACGGGGTCCTGCTGTGGACCCGGGTGACACCCACCGCCGAGGCGATACCGGGCTCCGGGCTCGGCCCGGACACCGAGGTGAGCTGGGTGGTGGCGAAGGACAAGGCGTTCACCACCGTCGTCGCCAAGGGGTCCCTCACCGCGTCGGCCGCCTCCGACCACACGGTCAAGGCCGACATCCGCGGCCTGGAGCCCGCCACCGACTACTGGTTCCGCTTCTCGGCCGGCTCCGCCGACTCCCCGGTGGCGCGCACCCGCACCGCGCCGGCGGCGGACGCGAGCGTGGCGGGACTGCGCTTCGGCGTGGTCTCCTGCGCCAACTGGGAGGCCGGCTACTTCGCCTCGTACCGCCACCTCGCGTCGCGGGGCGACCTCGACGCCTGGCTGCACCTCGGGGACTACATCTACGAGTACAAGTCCGGCGAGTACGCGGCCCGCGGCACCGTGGTCCGCCCGCACGCCCCCGCGAACGAGATCCTCACCCTCGCCGACTACCGGACGCGGCACGGCAAGTACAAGACCGACCCCGACCTCCAGGCCCTGCACCACAAGGCGCCGGTCGTCGCCATCTGGGACGACCACGAGTTCGCCGACAACGCCTGGTCGGGCGGCGCGGTCAACCACACCGAGGGCGCCGAGGGCACCTGGAGTGCCCGTCAGGCCGCCGCCAAGCAGGCGTACTTCGAGTGGATGCCGGTCCGCCCGGCCGTCGCGGGCACCACCTACCGCCGGCTGCGCTTCGGCAAGCTCGCCGACCTCTCCCTGCTGGACCTGCGCTCCTTCCGCTCGCAGCAGGCCGCCACGGGCAGCGGCTCGGTCGACGACCCGGACCGCACCATCACCGGCCGGGCCCAGCTGGACTGGCTGAAGGCCAACCTGAAGGCCTCCGACACCAGGTGGCGGCTCGTCGGCAACTCGGTGATGATCTCGCCGTTCGCCATCGGCTCCCTCTCCGCCGACCTGCTCAAGCCGCTCGCGAAGCTGCTCGGGCTGCCGCAGGACGGCCTCGCCCTCAACACCGACCAGTGGGACGGTTACACCGACGACCGCCGCGAACTACTGGCCCACCTGCGCTCCAACGCCATCGGCAACACCGTCTTCCTGACCGGTGACATCCACATGGCGTGGGCCAACGACGTGCCGGTGGACGCCGGGACCTACCCGCTGTCCGCGTCGGCCGCCACCGAGTTCGTCGTCACCTCGGTCACCTCGGACAACCTCGACGACATCGTGAAGGTCCCCGAGGGCACCGTCTCCGCCATCGCCGCGCCGATCATCAAGGCCGCCAACCGGCACGTGCACTGGGTCGACACCGACCGCCACGGCTACGGCGTCCTGGACATCACCGCCGACCGCGCGCAGATGGACTACTACGTGCTGTCCGACCGCACGGACGCGAACGCCACCTCCACCTGGGTGCGTTCGTACCGCACACGCAGCGGCACGCAGCAGGTCGAGCGGACCTACGACCCGGTGTAGCCGCCCGCTAGAGCGATTCGAGGAAGCCGAGCGCCACCCGCCAGGTGGCCTCGGCGGCCTCCTCGTCGTAGTCCGGCAGGTCGGGGTCGGTGTAGAGGTGACCGGCCCCGGCGTATCTGTACACCTCGACGTCGGCGCCGGCTCTGCCCATCTGGAGGTACCAGGCGCTCAGCCAGTCGTCCGTCTCGAACGGGTCCGGCTCGGCGACGTGCAGCTGCACCGGCAGCTCGTCCACGGAGACGTTCGGCGCCAGGTCCGACGTGCCGTGCAGGAGCAGCAGCCCGCGCGCCTTGCCGTCGCCCAGCGCGAGGGTCTGCGCGATGGAGGCGCCGAGCGAGAACCCCGCGTACACGAGCCCCCGCTCGGAGTACGGCGCGGCGGCCAGGACGGCTCTCTTCAGCAGCTCGTCCTTGCCGACCTCGTCATTGAAGGCCATGCCCTCCTCGACCGTGTCGAACGTACGTCCTTCGAAGAGGTCCGGCGTCCACACCTCGTGCCCCGCGCCGCGCAGCCGGTCCGCGGCCCGGCGCACCGCTGGCCTCAGGCCGTAGGTCGAGTGAAAGAGCATGATGTTCATGAGGCCATGGTGCCAGCCGGGTACGACAGTGACCGACCGTGATCGCGCCGGGCGCTACCCAGGAACGTGCCGAAGTCACATGTTCAAGCCTGCCGGTGGCCGGTTACGTTCGGAGGCATGGAGAACGTACTCCGCCCTCTGATCGTGATCGGCAGCGCGGTCGCCCTGACCCTGTTCATCGGCTGGGCCACCGACCGGCTGCTGCGCAAGGCAGACGAACGGGACCACGACACGCCCTTGTGGGGACTGCTGCGCCGCGGGCGCATCCCCTACCAGCTCGTGCTGTGCGCGGCCATGCTGAGAGGGTCGTACGACCAGGCGCGGCTGCTGGAGCAGCACCAGGCCGGCATCGGCCGGACTCTGACACTGGTGCTGATCGGGTCGGCCGCCTGGCTGGTCATCCGGATCGCGGGGGCCATCGTCGAGACCTCGTACAGCCGGTACGCACGGGCCCACCGGGATCCGGCCCGGGTGCGCCGGGTGCGCACACAGGTCGAGCTGATCATGCGGGTGGTGTCGGCGGTCGTGATCGTCGTGGCCGCCGCGTCGATGCTGCTGACGTTCCCGGCGATGCGCGCGGCCGGTGCCTCGCTGCTGGCCTCGGCCGGGATCCTCGGCATCGTCGCCGGTGTCGCCGCGCAGTCCACGCTGAGCAACATGTTCGCCGGGCTCCAGATCGCCTTCGGCGACATGGTGCGGATCGGGGACACCGTGGTGGTGGACGGCGAGTGGGGCACCGTCGAGGAGATCACGCTGACCTTCCTGACGGTGCGGACCTGGGACGAGCGCCGGATCACGATGCCTGTGTCGTATTTCACATCCAAGTCGTTCGAGAACTGGTCGCGCGGCACCCCGCAGATGACCGGCATCGTCTACTGGCACCTCGACCACACGGCGCCCGTCGAGGCGATGCGCGAGAAGCTGCGGGACATCCTGCGCGAGTGCCCGGCCTGGGACGGCCGCGCCCACGGCCTCGTGGTGACCGACTCGACGCCCACCACGATCCAGGTCCGCGCCCTGGTGACCGCGAAGGACGCCGACGACATCTGGACGGTGCGGGTCACGGTCCGCGAGCTGATGATCACCTGGCTGTGCGCGGAACACCCGTACGCCCTGCCCCGAGTCAACACCGCCGACGCGGCCCTGCCCCCGCACAGCCCCCGCATCCCACCCCAGGACGGCAACCACCACCGCGCCTACGAGACCCCGCGAACGGGCGGCGCCTGACACCCACGAACGCACGGCCGCCGACGGCGCACCGACTGGAAACGGGGGGTGCGCGGGCGGGAGACCTCCCGCCCGCGCACCCCCACAACCCGCACCGCCCAACGAACCGTCATCGAAGACTGCGCACGTCCAAATGCCGAAGCACCCGGTCCACGATCTCCGGATCCGCCCCGGGTTCACTCCGCGCGGCCATCACCTCGTGCCGCGCGGCACTCAGCATCTCCCCCTGGATCCGCCGCACCCGCTTGAGCCGGCGCACCCGCCTCTCGTGCGCGTCGCGCCGCTCGTCCTCCCCCATGTCCGGACTGATCCGCAGCCCGATGTCGAAGGCCCGCCGCGCCATCTGCTCGGACAGGTCCTCCGGCAGGTCCTCGACCGACTCGATCTCCTTCAGCCGCCGCTTGGCCGCCTTGGCCGCCCGCACGGCCAGCTGCTTCTCGAACTCCTTCTCCCGCTCCGTGTCCGCCCGCACGCCCAGCCGCTTCACCAGCCACGGCAGGGTCAGCCCCTGGAGCACCAGCGTCGCCATGATCACGCCGAAGGCGATGAAGACGATCTCGTTCCGGTCGGGAAACGGCGACCCGTCGTCGGTCCTGAGCGGAACGGCCAGCGCAAGCGCCACCGACGCCACGCCCCGCATCCCGGACCACCACATCACGACGGTCTCCCGCCAGCTCGTCGGGATGTCCTCGTCGTAGTCCCGCCTGGCGTGCAGCCGTTTGGTCAGCCAGGTCGCCGGCATCAGCCACAGCAGGCGTACGAGGACCACCACGCCCGCGATGGTGGCCGCCCAGCCGAGCAGCTCGCCCCACCGCCCGGACGCCGTCCGGATCGCGTTGTGCAGCTCCAGGCCGATCAGCCCGAACGCCACCCCCGTGACGAGCGTGTCGACGATGTCCCAGAAGGTGTGCCCGGCGAGCCGCGTCATCACGTCGTCCGGGTGGGAGGCGTACTCGGCGAGGAAGAGCGCGGTGGTCAGCACGGCGAGCACCCCGGAGCCGTGCAGCTCCTCCGCGAGCACGTACGAGGCGTACGGCACCAGCAGCGTCAGCCCGATCTGAAGGGTGGCGTCCTCCAGCACGTCCATCAGCCAGTTCGCACCCCAGCCGAGTGCCAGTCCCACGACCACGGCGACCACCGCGGACAGCACCAGGTCCAGTCCGGCCCGCCACGGCGAGAAGCTCCCGCTGACCACGGCGGCGATCGCCACGTGGTACAGCACGATGGCCGTGACGTCGTTGAACAGCCCCTCGCCCTCCAGGATCGACACCAGCCGGCGCGGCAGCCCGAGCTGTCCGGCGACGGCGGTCGCGGCGACCGGGTCGGGCGGGGCGATCAGCGCGCCCAGCGCGACGGCGGCGGCGACCGGCAGTCCGGGCACGATCGCGGAGGCGACGGCGGCGACGCACACCGTGGTGACGAACACCAGGGCGACGGCGAGCAGGAAGATCGGCCGTTTGTTGGCGGTGAACTGCCGCCAGGACGTCCGCCGCACCGCCGCGTACAGCAGCGGCGGCAGCAGTCCGGGCAGGATCAGCTCCGGCGGGATGTTCACGTTCGGGACGAAGTCGGCCACCGCGAGCACGATGCCGAGCAGCGTCATCAGCACCGGCGCCGGCACTCCGAACCGGTCCCCCACCGGCACACTCACCAGGGCCCCGAGCAGCAGCACGAACAGCAGGGCCAACTGATCCACGGCCAGCGCTCCGGGGTCGACGTCACACAGCAGGCCTCAAGCCTGCCACGTCCCTGCGGTCACCGGCCGTCCGGCACCCGCCGGGACTACAGCGTGCGCCGCATCGCCCGGTGCGGGATGCCCGCCTCCGGGTACTGGGGCCCGTACGCCGCGTAACCGAGCCGCTCGTAGAAGCCCAGCGCGTGGGTCTGCGCGTGCAGGTCGACGGCCGTCAGCCCGCGCGCGCGTGCCGCGTCCTCGATGGCCCGCACCAGGGCCACGCCGACGCCCAGGCCGCGTGCCTCCCTGGTGACGGCGAGCCGTCCCAGGGAACCCACCGAGGCGTCCCCGCCGGTCTGCGCCGCGGCCGCCGCGCCGTACAGCAGCCGTCCGGTGCCCAGCGGCACGCCGTCCTCCCGGACCGCCAGGACGTGCACGGCGGCGGCGTCGTGGGCGTCGTACTCGATGTCCTCGGGGACGCCCTGTTCGGCGACGAAGACCTCCTTGCGCACCGCGAAGCAGGCCACCCGGTCGGCCGGGTCCTCGGCGATCCGCACGGAGTACGGCGTGCCACTCATCCGTAGGTCTCCTCGCGGACCTGGTCGAGCGCCGTCTGGAGGTCCTCCGGGTAGCCGCACTCGAACTCCACCCACCGGCCGTCCCCGGGGTGCTCGAAACCGAGCCGTACGGCGTGCAGCCACTGGCGGGTCAGGCGCAGCCGCTTGGCGAGCGTGGGGTCGGCGCCGTAGGTCAGGTCGCCGACGCACGGGTGGCGGTGGGCGGCCATGTGGACGCGGATCTGGTGGGTGCGGCCCGTCTCCAGCTTCACGTCCAGGAGGGAGGCCGCGCGGAACGCCTCGATGAGGTCGTAGTGGGTCACGGACGGCTTGCCGTCCGCGGTGACGGCCCACTTGTAGTCGTGGTGGGGGTGGCGGCCGATGGGGGCGTCGATGGTGCCGCTGGTCGGGTCCGGGTGGCCCTGGACGAGCGTGTGGTACCGCTTGTCGACCGTGCGCTCCTTGAACTGGCGCTTGAGCGACGTGTACGCGTACTCGGACTTGGCGACCACCATCAGGCCGGACGTGCCCACGTCCAGGCGGTGCACGATGCCCTGGCGCTCGGCGGCCCCGGAGGTGGAGATCCGGTACCCGGCGGCGGCGAGGCCGCCGATGACGGTCGGCCCGGTCCAGCCCGGCGACGGGTGCGCGGCCACGCCCACGGGCTTCACGATCACGACCACGTCATCATCGTCGTGCACGATCTCCATGCCCTCGACGGGCTCGGCGACGATCTGCACGGGCGCGGGCGCCCCCGGCATCTCGACCTCCAGCCAGGCACCGCCGCGCACGCGCTCGGACTTGCCGACCACCGAGCCGTCCACCTGGACCTTTCCCGCCGCGGCCAGCTCGGCCGCCTTGGTACGGGAGAAGCCGAACATGCGGGAGATGGCGGCGTCGACGCGCTCGCCCTCCAGGCCGTCGGGCACGGGCAGGGTACGGATCTCGGGAAGCGTGCTCACCCGACGAGTATGCCGGACGGGTCCGACGGCCCCGAACGAGCCTGTGGACAACGCGGCCTGTGCACAAGCCGGCCAGGCCTGCCGGACCGGCCGGACGGGCCCGGGGCCTCAGTCCTTGTGGACCGTGCCGTCCGGGTCCAGGCCGCGGAAGGACAGCAGCACGATCAGGACGCCGCCGCAGACGATCGCCGAGTCGGCCAGGTTGAACACCGCGAAGCCCTTGGGCGCGATGAAGTCGATGACCTCGCCCTGGAAGATCCCCGGCGAGCGGAGGATCCGGTCGGTCAGGTTGCCCAGCGCGCCGCCGAGCAGCAGGCCCAGCGCGATCGCCCAGGGCAGGCTGTAGAGCTTGCGGGCGAGGCGGACGATCACCACGATCACGGCGGCCGCGATGACCGTGAAGATGACCGTGTAGGCCTGCCCGAAGCTGAAGGCCGCGCCCGCGTTGCGGATGGCGGTGAACTCCAGCCAGTCCCCGAGGACCTTGACCGGCGCGTGGTGCTCCAGCTTGGCCACCACGATCAGCTTGCTGATCAGGTCGAGGGCGTAGGCGAAGGCGGCCACCGAGAACAGCACCGCGACCCGGCGCCGCCCCCGGGGCTGCTCGGCCGGGGTCGTCGCGGTCCCCGCGCGCGCGGGGGTCTCATCGTGTCCCGCTCCCGAAGCATCCGGGGTGTCCGGCGTACCGATGATGTGTTCCGCCTCTGCCACGTGAGTCCCTCAACCTAGGTACCTGACTTCACACGAGACTACGGCACGCCCCGGCGGGCCCCCGTGCAGGTCGGCACCGGTTCAGTACCGGCGTTCCTGCTTCTGCTTGCACTCCACGCACAGGGTGGCCCGCGGGAAGGCCTGCATGCGGGCCTTGCCGATGGGGTTGCCGCAGTTCTCGCACAGACCGTACGTGCCCGCGTCCAGCCGTTCCAAGGCTCGCTCGGTCTGGATGAGCATCTCGCGCGCGTTGGCGGCCAGCGCCATCTCGTGCTCGCGCGTGATGTTCTTGGTGCCGGTGTCGGCCTGGTCGTCGCCGGCACCGTCCCCGGAGTCCCGCATGAGCCCCGCGAGGGACTGCTCCGAGTTGGTGATCTCGGCGCTGAGCCGCGCCTCCTCGGACTGGAGCTCGGCACGCGCCTCCTCCACCTCCTCGGAGGTCCAGGGATCCTCACCGGGGCGCACCGCGAGGTCGCCGGGGTCCACCGCGGCGAAGCGTGCCTTGGGGACCGCGTTCTTCGCCGCCGTGGCCGTGCCAGGAGTCTTCTTCGCAACCACCGTCGTGGCTCCCGTCTGCTTCGCGGCCTGCGCCGCGCCCGCCTTCTTGGCCGAACTCTTCCCGGCCACCGCCTCCTCGGTGCCCGCCTGCTGCGCTGCCGCCCGCGCGGCGCCCACCTCCGCGGCGCCGCCCCCTCCCGCACCGGCCACGCCGGCCCCGGGCCCACTGCCGCCCGGTTCCTTGCGGCCGGTCTTCCTGCCGCCCGGTTCCTTGAGGCCGGGTTTCCTGCCGCCCGGCGCCTTGACCTGGGATTCCTTGCCGCGCGGTCCCTCGGCGCGGGGTTCCTTGCCGCCCCGTGCCCTGGTGCCGGGCTCCTTCGTCACGGTTTCCTCGGCGCCCGCCTTCTCGGTCGTGGCTCCGCCGGCGCCGGTCCTCCTGGCCGCGTCCTTCCGCGGTCCGCTCTTCCCGGCCGGGACGGCGGTCCTCCCGGAACCGCTCTTGGCGGCTGCCGCCGTCTTCTTCGCGGCGCCCTTCCCCGCGCCGGCTCTCGCCTCCTCGTCACCGGCCGTCGCCTTGCCGGCGGTGGCCTTCCTGGCGACCGGCTTCTTCCCCGCCCCACCCGCACTCTTCTCGGCAGCCCCCTTGACGGAGGACTTCGTCCCTCCGGAGGCACCCGCAACCGCTCCCCTGGCCCTGCCGGGCGCCGCCGACTGCTGTACGGCGGTCTTCTTCGCCACCATGGCCGCGGCCCCTTCACATATTGTGATCTTGTTCGCGAATCGTGCTGGGACGATAAATCGACTTGAGTCCCGCGGCAACGGGGCACGCCGCCCGATTCGCCCACCCCGCGACCCCCGCGCGACAAGCATGCATGCGTTGTGCCCAGCTCCCCGCCGGGTAATCCGCCGAGCCGGGCATCCCAGGATCCGAACACGCGTACCTCGCCATTCAGGGCACATTCAGGACATACCAACCCTTCCCCATCGGTCGCCTCCCCGCACCCGAAATCGGTCTGCCGCTGTCGCCGGGGCGCCGTACACTGGGCGAAGCGAAAAGCGTGGATGGGGACGAGTAGCGGCGTACGCAGCCCAGAGCGACCCGGGGACGGTGGAAGCCCGGGGGCGAGCGCGACGCGAAGATCACCCCGGAGCCGCCGGAAGAAAGCCCCAGCGCAGGCCCAGGGGCCGGTAGAACCGGCATCGCGACCCCAATGAGGGGGCTCACCGGCGCATACCGCGCACGGGGAGCCAAGGAGGGTGGTACCGCGGGAGCGCGCCGCACCCGGCGCACGTAGCACATACGGCTCTCGTCCCTCCGACGGAAGGCAGCAAGTCCGTTGGAGGAAGCTCGCTGATGACAGCGCCGACGTACCGCCAGGTACCCGCCCAGGTCGACCTGCCCGCGCTCGAGCACGCGGTGCTCGACTTCTGGCGCGAGCAGAAGATCTTCGCCAAGACCCTGGAGCAGTCCGAGGGCCGCCCGGAGTGGGTGTTCTACGAGGGCCCGCCCACCGCCAACGGCATGCCCGGCGCCCACCACATCGAGGCCCGCGTCTTCAAGGACGTCTTCCCCCGCTTCCGCACCATGCGCGGCTACCACGTGGCCCGCAAGGCCGGCTGGGACTGCCACGGCCTCCCGGTGGAGCTGGCGGTCGAGAAGGAGCTGGGCTTCTCCGGCAAGCAGGACATCGAGGCGTACGGCATCGCCGAGTTCAACGCCAAGTGCCGCGAGTCGGTGACCCGGCACACGGACGCCTTCGAAGCCCTCACGACCCGCATGGGGTACTGGACGGACATCGACGGCGCCTACCGCACCATGGACCCGACGTACATCGAGTCCGTCTGGTGGTCGCTGAAGGAGATCTTCGACAAGGGCCTGCTGGTCCAGGACCACCGCGTCGCCCCCTGGTGCCCCCGCTGCGGCACGGGACTGTCGGACCACGAGCTGGCACAGGGCTACGAGACGGTCGTCGACCCCTCCGTGTACGTCCGTTTCCCGCTCACCTCCGGTCCGCTCGCCGGCCAGGCCGCGCTCCTGGTGTGGACGACGACCCCCTGGACCCTGGTGTCCAACACGGCGGTCGCCGCGCACCCGGAGGTCACCTACGTCGTCGCCACCGACGGCGAGGAGAAGCTCGTCGTCGCCGAGCCGCTCGTCGCCAAGGCGCTCGGCGAGGGCTGGGAGACCACGGGCCAGACCTTCACCGGCGCCGAAATGGAGCGCTGGACGTATCAACGTCCGTTCGAGCTGGTTGAGTTCCCGAGCGTCAGCGAGGGAACCAATGGGCACAGTCCGGAACCGGCCCATTTCGTCGTCAACGCCGAATACGTCACGACCGAGGACGGTACGGGCCTGGTCCACCAGTCCCCCGCCTTCGGTGAGGACGACCTCAAGGTCTGCCGCGCCTACGGCCTGCCGGTCGTGAACCCCGTCCGCCCGGACGGCACCTTCGAGGAGGACGTCCCGCTGGTCGGCGGCGTCTTCTTCAAGAAGGCCGACGAAAAGCTCACCGCGGACCTCCAGCAGCGCAGCCTGCTCTTCAAGCACCTGCCGTACGAGCACAGCTACCCGCACTGCTGGCGCTGCCACACCGCGCTGCTCTACTACGCCCAGCCGTCCTGGTACATCCGCACGACGGCCATCAAGGACCGGCTGCTGGAGGAGAACGAGCGGACCAACTGGTTCCCGGAGACCGTCAAGCACGGCCGGTACGGCGACTGGCTGAACAACAACATCGACTGGGCACTGTCCCGCAACCGCTACTGGGGCACCCCGCTGCCGATCTGGCGCTGCGAGGACGACCACCTCACCTGCGTCGGCTCCCGAGCGGAGCTGACCGAGCTGACCGGCACCGACCAGTCGGGGCTCGACCCGCACCGCCCGTACATCGACGAGGTCACCTTCGCCTGCCCGCAGTGCGCGAAGACGGCCACGCGCGTGCCGGAGGTCATCGACGCCTGGTACGACTCGGGCTCGATGCCGTTCGCGCAGTGGGGCTACCCGTACCAGAACAAGGAGCTGTTCGAGAGCCGGTACCCGGCGCAGTTCATCTCCGAGGCCATCGACCAGACGCGCGGGTGGTTCTACACCCTCATGGCCGTCGGCACCCTGGTCTTCGACAAGTCCTCGTACGAGAACGTCGTCTGCCTGGGCCACATCCTCGCCGAGGACGGCCGCAAGATGTCCAAGCACCTGGGCAACACGCTGGAGCCGATCCCGCTCATGGACCGGCACGGCGCGGACGCGGTCCGCTGGTTCATGGCGGCCGGCGGCTCCCCGTGGGCGGCCCGCCGGGTGGGTCACGGCACGATCCAGGAGGTCGTCCGCAAGACGCTGCTGACCTACTGGAACACCGTCGCCTTCCAGGCGCTGTACGCCCGCACCTCCGGCTGGGCGCCCAGTGCGGCCGACCCGGCCCCGGCCGACCGTCCGCTGCTGGACCGCTGGCTGCTGTCCGAGCTGCACGCGCTGACCGACCAGGTCACCCAGGCCCTGGAGGCGTACGACACCCAGCGCGCCGGCAAGCTGCTGTCGGCGTTCGTCGACGACCTCTCCAACTGGTACGTCCGCCGCTCCCGCCGTCGCTTCTGGCAGGGCGACAAGGCGGCGCTGCGCACCCTGCACGAGGTCGTCGAGACGGTCACCAAGCTGATGGCCCCGCTGACGCCGTTCATCACCGAGCGGGTCTGGCAGGACCTGGTGGTGCCGGTCAGCCCCGGCGCCCCCGAGTCCGTGCACCTGGCCTCCTGGCCCGAGGCGGATCTGTCGGCGATCGACCCGCAGCTGTCGAAGCAGATGGTCCTGGTCCGCCGCCTGGTGGAGCTGGGCCGCGCCACGCGCGCGGAGTCGGGCGTGAAGACGCGCCAGCCGCTGAGGCGCGCGCTCGTCGCGGCAACCGGCTTCGACGCCCTCGACACCGAACTGCACGCGCAGATCACCGAGGAGCTCAACGTCGAGGCGCTCGCCTCGCTGAGCGAGGTCGGCGGCTCGCTGGTCGACACGACGGCGAAGGCGAACTTCCGCGCGCTGGGCAAGCGGTTCGGCAAGCGCGTCCAGGACGTGGCGAAGGCCGTCGCCGCGGCCGACGCCGCCGCGCTGTCCCTGGCGCTGCGCGAGGGCACCGCGTCGGTGGAGGTCGACGGGGAGACGATCACCCTCGCCCCCGACGAAGTGATCATCACCGAGACCCCGCGCGAGGGCTGGTCGGTGGCGTCCGACTCCGGTGCCACGGTCGCGCTGGACCTGGAGATCACCGAGGAGCTGCGGCAGGCGGGCCTGGCCCGTGACGCGATCCGGCTGATCCAGGAGGCCCGCAAGAACAGCGGCCTCGACGTGGCCGACCGCATCGCGCTGCGCTGGACCTCCACGGACCCGGCGGTCGTCGCGGCCCTGACCGAGCACGCGCCCCTGATCGCCGACGAGGTCCTGGCCACGGCCTTCGTGAATGAGCACGGTTCGCAGGGCGAGGCGGACGGCTCCTACGGCGACCCGTTCACCGACGAGGGACTGTCCCTCACCTTCCGCCTGCGCAAGGCGTAGGCAGCGGCAGCGGCAGCGGCAGCACCACGAAGGCCCGGCCCCCTGGGGGCCGGGCCTTCGGCGTCACCGGCGTCAACACGCGTAAATAGGGCGGGACCCCGGACCGAAGTCCGGGGTCCCGCCCTGAACGCTGCCGACGCCTAAGGCGTACTACTGACCGTGCCGGCCGTCAGTTGTCGTCCTCATCGATCAGGAACCCGCGCATCGGCGAGGGAGCCTGGCCCATGGGCGACGGGCCCTGCGGACGGACCGGAGCCATCGGCTGGGTCATCGCCGGGGTCATCTGCTGCTGGCCGCCGTAGGACGGGGCAGCGGGGCTCGGCGGACCGCCCATGGGCTGGTTGCCGCCGTAGGACGGGGCGCTCGCGCCGGCCGGAGCCATGGAAGGCGCCGGGGACGGCGGGAGGGAGGCCGTGGCCGGAGTACGCGGCGGGGCCAGGGAGTCGTCGGCCTGGGTCTCCAGCTGACGCAGCTGGGACTCGAGGTACGACTTCAGGCGCGTGCGGTACTCGCGCTCGAAGCCACGCAGGTCCTCGACCTTGCGCTCCAGCGTGGCGCGCGCGGACTCCAGGGAGCCCATGGCCACGCGGTGCTTCTCCTGCGCGTCCCGCTCGAGCGCGTCGGCCTTGGCGCGGGCGTCACGCTCGAGACCCTCGGCGCGGCTGCGGGCCTCGCCGACGATCTTGTTGGCCTCGGAGCGGGCCTCGGCGATCGCCTGGTCGGCGGTCTGCTGAGCCAGCGAGAGGACTCGGGCGGCGCTGTCGCCACCGGGGCCCTGACCGGGGCCGCCCATCGGACCGCCCATGGGGCCGCCCATCGGACCGCCCATCTGCTGCTGCATGGGGGGCTGACCACCCATCGGGCCCTGACCCATCGGACCCTGACCCATCGGACCCTGACCCATCGGGCCGGGACCCTGCGGACCCGGACCCTGACCGCCGGGACCGGCGGGCAGCTGCGGGGCACCGCTCGGCAGCTGGGGCGGGCCACCCATGGGGCCACCCATCTGCTGCTGCGGCGGGCCCGATATTCCGGCGGGCACCGGAGCGCCGGGACCTCGCATGCCCTGCTGCGGCATACCGCCCTGCTGCATACCACCCTGCGGCATGCCGCCTTGCTGCATACCACCCTGCGGCATACCGCCCTGCTGCATGCCGCCCTGCTGCTGGTCCTGCTCCGGGGGCTTGCGCATGTTCTGCTGGTTCTGCGCGGCCGCGCGCGTGGCCGCGGCCAGCTTGGCGCGCAGGTCCTCGTTCTCGCGGAGCAGACGGGTCAGTTCGGCTTCGACCTCGTCGAGGAAGGCATCGACCTCGTCCTCGTCATAGCCTTCTCGGAGGCGGACGGTCGTGAACTGCTTGTTCCGCACGTCCTCGGGGGTCAACGGCATCTCTTCACCTCAACGTAGTCATCGGCAGTCGGCAAGACCGTATCGTCCACAGTTCACCCCATCAGGTTTCCCACGATGGAGATCAGGATGTAGACGATGATCATCAGTACGAAGAAGGACAGGTCGAGCGCCACGCCCCCGAGACGCAGCGGCGGAATGAACCGCCGCAGAAGCTTCAGCGGTGGATCGGTGACAGTGTAGGTGGCCTCCAGTACGACCACCATGGCCTTGCCGGGTTGCCACGAGCGGGCGAACTGGAAGACATAGTCCATGACCAGCCGGAAGATGAGCACGATGAGGAACACCATCAGCGCGATGTAGATCACCTGCGCGAACACGCTCATGGATTGTGCTTCCCTCTCCCCTGCTTCGTGCTTCGTTCCGGTCGTACTTCTCAGCTCTGGTTGAAGAACCCGCCCTCTGCGATGCGGGCCTTGTCCTCCGCCGTGACATCGACGTTAGCAGGAGACAACAGGAACACCTTCTGCGTCACCCGCTCGATACTGCCGTGAAGACCAAACACCAAACCGGCCGCAAAGTCGACAAGTCGCTTCGCGTCCGTGTCATCCATCTCGGTCAGATTCATGATCACCGGGGTGCCCTCGCGGAAGTGTTCCCCGATGGTACGGGCCTCGTTGTAGGTCCGGGGGTGAAGCGTGGTGATCCGGTAAGGCTCTCGTTCCGACACGACCTTGGGCATGATCACCGGTGCGTTCTTCTCCAGGGACTGACGTTCTTGTGTGATGGACGCCACGGGCGCGATCCGCGCCGGGCGTCCCGATTCCGCGGGGAGCGAAGCGGCATGAGGAATCGGGTCGCGCGGCGCGGGTGGCTGCATGACTCGTACCGATTCGTCCCTTTGGGACTGATGCGACTGGTGTGACGGCTCATGCCGCCGATGGTCTCGCTCGGGCTCCGGGTCCAGTTCGGGCTCGAAGTCGTCGTCGGGGTCAAAACCGCGGCCGTCGTACCCATCGTCCTCCACGAGGCCGAGGTAGACCGCCATCTTGCGCATCGCGCCGGCCATGCTCTGAGTCCTCCGCTCTGTGGTGGATCCGCTGACGACCGCCAAGTGCCCGCGATCCACGAGGTCGTTCTGCACGCCTTTCGGCGACATTGACCATATTTTCTGCTGTGGTCCGACTTCTTGGCGACGTTACCCGAGCTTGGGGCGGACTCCGAGTACCGCGGTGCCGATGCGTACATGTGTCGCTCCGGCGGCCACGGCGTCCTCGAGGTCCGCACTCATCCCTGCGGACACCATGTTCGCAGCCGGATGGGCCCGGCGCAGGTCAGTCGACAAATCCATCATCCGCTCGAACGCGGCCCGTTGGCGCCCCGCGTACTCCCCGGTGAGCGGCGCGACGGTCATCAGTCCGTCGAGCCGCAGCCCCGGAGCGCGGGCGACGAGGTCGGCCAACTCTTCGATTCCGCCGGGCGCCACGCCACCGCGTTCACCCCTCGCGCTCTCTGCCGCGTCGAGCGCGACCTGGACGAGGCAGCCCAGCTCGCGCCCGGTCCGCTCGGCCTCCTTCGACAGTGCCGTCACGAGCCTGGCACGGTCGACGGACTGCACGACATCGGCGTAGGCGACCACGGATCGCACCTTGTTGGTCTGCAACTGACCCACGAAGTGCCAGGAAAGCGGCAGATCCGAGCAGGCGGCGGCCTTGGGGGCCGCGTCCTGGTCGCGGTTCTCCGCGACGTGGCGCACACCGAGCCCCGACAGGATCCGCACATCGCTCGCCGGGTAGGTCTTGGTGACCACGATCAGGGTCACCTCCTCCCGCTTGCGCCCGGCGGCCACACAGGCCGCCGTGATGCGCTCCTCGACCTTCGCCAGGTTTGCGGCGAGTTCACCCTTACGGTCCGTCATATCCGATCAGTCCAGCCACACATAGCCCGCGAGCCGCCCGGTGGTGCGGTCCCGGCGGTACGAGAAGTGATCGCCCGATTCGAGCGTGCACACCGGCGACTGCTCCCGGTCGCGCACCCCGAGGCGCTCTAGCTGCGCGTGCACTCCGGCGCTCACGTCGACCGCCGGTGTGCCCCAACTCGTCTCGGCGTACGCCGCCGGTTCGACGGCGGCCACCTCGGCGCGCATCGCCTCCGGAACCTCGTAGCACCGGCCGCAGACGGCCGGTCCGGTGCGGGCGACGATCCGGCCCGGCTCGGCGCCGAGCTCGACCATGGCCCGTACGGCGGCGGGGACGACCCCGGCGACCATGCCGGGCCGGCCCGCGTGGGCCGCGGCGGCGACCCCGGCGACCGGGTCGGCGAGCAGCACCGGAGTGCAGTCGGCGGTGAGCACCGCCAGGGCGAGTCCCCGCCGGGCCGTGACGATCGCGTCGACCTCGGGCACCGGCCTCCCCGTGCCCCAGGGCTCATCGACCACGGCCACGTCCGCCCCGTGCACCTGGTTCATCCAGACCACCAGCGCCGGGTCCAGGCCCAGCGACTTCGCGGCCAGTTCGCGGTTATTCCGTACGGCGTCGGGGTCGTCGCCGACCGCGCCGCCGAGGTTCAGCTCCTCGTACGGAACGGCGCTCACCCCGCCCCACCGGTCGGTGAAGGCGAAATGCGCGCCGTTCACGATGTCGTGCCGTCCTATCACGTCAGGAGGATCACTTGAGGAAGTCCGGTACGTCCAGCTCCTCCGCGGCGCTGTCCGAGTAGGTCCGCGGGGCCGGCGGGATCGGCGGGGCGACCGGGATCTCGGCCACCGGCTCCGCCGCGGCGGCCTCCGGCTCCTCCTTGGGCATGACGCTGCCGAGCGAGCCGAAGGACGGGCGGCTCTCGGGCTGCCGTACCGGGATCGGCTCGTCGTGCCGCGCCGAGGACGAGGAGGATGACGACGACCCGAGAACGGTGTCCCGGCGGGCGGGTGGCTGGCCCCCGTCGAAGCCGGCCGCGATCACCGTGACCCGGACCTCGTCGCCGAGGGCGTCGTCGATCACCGCACCGAAGATGATGTTGGCCTCGGGGTGGGCGGCCTCGCTGACCAGCTGGGCGGCCTCGTTGATCTCGAACAGGCCGAGGTCGGAGCCGCCGGAGATGGAGAGCAGGACACCCCGGGCGCCGTCGATGGAGGCCTCGAGGAGCGGCGAGGAGATCGCCATCTCGGCGGCGGCCACCGCGCGGTCGTCGCCGCGGGCCGAACCGATGCCCATGAGGGCGGAACCGGCCTCGGACATGACCGACTTCACGTCGGCGAAGTCGAGGTTGATGAGACCGGGGGTGGTGATGAGGTCGGTGATGCCCTGGACACCGGAGAGCAGGACCTGGTCCGCGGACTTGAAGGCGTCCAGGACCGAGACCTGGCGGTCCGAGATGGACAGCAGCCGGTCGTTGGGGATGACGATGAGGGTGTCGACCTCTTCGCGGAGTTCGGCGATGCCGTCCTCGGCCTGGTTGGCCCGGCGCCGCCCCTCGAAGGTGAACGGGCGGGTGACCACGCCGATGGTGAGGGCGCCCAGGGAGCGGGCGATGTTGGCCACGACGGGCGCGCCGCCGGTGCCGGTGCCGCCGCCTTCACCGGCCGTCACGAAGACCATGTCGGCCCCCTTGAGGACCTCCTCGATCTCCTCGCGGTGATCCTCGGCGGCCTTGCGGCCGACGGCCGGGTTGGCGCCGGCGCCGAGTCCGCGAGTGAGTTCGCGGCCGACGTCGAGCTTGACGTCGGCGTCGCTCATCAACAGCGCCTGTGCGTCGGTGTTGATGGCGATGAACTCGACGCCCTTGAGACCGACCTCGATCATCCGGTTGATGGCATTGACACCACCGCCGCCGACACCGATGACTTTGATGACTGCGAGGTAGTTCTGCGGTGCTGCCACGTCGAAGGCCTCTCGCCTCGAGTTACGTGTCGCCGCCTCACGGCCTTGCCGCGATCCGACGACTGATGCCGAATGGGACGGTCCGAGTGCCGACCCGAACCCTAACGCTGAAGTTTAGGGTTACCAGTGTGCCTGTTCCTTGAAGTCTTCTGAACAGGACACTAAGTCGACAAGTGGCGCACGTTCAACGAACACGCCGAACCTCCCGTTTTTCTTTTCACCCTATGTGATCAGGCATAGCGGTGCCCAACCAGGGTGCTGGCCTGCGCGGATGTGCGTCAACTCCCTGATGACGCAGGCGCGGTGGGAACACTGACATCGAAGTGCCGTGCGTCGGGGGCGGCTTTCATGAGAGCGTTGAGGGTACGGGCCTTCACGCGGCCGTTCTCGTCGCTGCCCCACCGCACCGTGCGCCCGCCGCTCAACTCCAGCGAGATGTCGTCATAGGAACGGACCTTGACGGCCCGCGTCTCGCGCCCGACGGTGGCCGGAATGTCACCGGCCACCCCCACGGCCGCCCGCACCAGACGGTCCTGGTCGAAGCGGCGCAGGCTCGCGGCGGCGGAAGCGGAGCGGGACGGGGTCAATTCCAGGGTCGGAACGCCGTTCGGGGCCTGCGGAACCATGGCGAAGCGGACACCGTCGTCGTCCACTTCGATGAAGTTTCCGCCCTTTTTCATGAGGAGCACCGGGACACGCTCGGTCACTTTCAGCCCGATTCCATGAGGCCAGGAACGGACGACCTGAACCGAGTCAATTCGGGGCAGTTTCCGGCGCAGTCGGGCCTCGATGACATCCGTGTCCACGGAAATCAGCGGCTTGCCGACCGGCACCTGGGCGGCCTGGCGGACCTGTGCGGGCGTCAGGACCACGGTCCCGGAGACCGAGACGCTCTCCACCCGCAGCCACTTGGAGCCGTACAGCAGCCAGACCACCCCGGAGACGAGGAGCACGAGGGCGGCGGCCAGGACGACGACTCCGCGGAGGCGGGGAAGGCGGAGTCTCCCCAACCGCCTTCCCGGCGGCGGGCCGGACGACTCCTGCTGGCGATCACCGCGCTCGGCGGTCGTCGGTCCGGCCACGCTCACTGCCCTCCGTGCATATCGTCCTATCGGCGTGAGGCGATCGCCTCGTACACCATGCCGACGAGCAGGTCGTCGGCGTCCCGGCGGCCGAACTCACCGGCGGCACGGGACATCTCGTACAGCCGGTGCGGGTCGGCGAGCACGGGCAGGACGTTCTGCTGCACCCACTCGGGCGTCAGTTCCGCGTCGTCGACCAGAAGGCCGCCGCCGGCCTTGACCACCGGCTGGGCGTTCAGCCGCTGCTCGCCGTTGCCGATGGGCAGCGGGACGTAGGCGGCCGGGAGCCCGACGGCGGAGAGTTCGGCGACGGTCATCGCGCCCGCGCGGCAGAGCATCATGTCGGCCGCGGCGTACGCGAGGTCCATCCGGTCCAGGTACGGTACCGGGACGTAGGGAGGCATTCCCGGCATCTGGTGCACCTGCGGCAGTTCGTTCTTCGGGCCGACCGCGTGCAGGATCTGGATCCCGGCCTGCTGGAGCCACGGGGCGACCTGCTGGACCACCTCGTTGAGGCGGCGGGCGCCCTGCGAACCGCCGGAGACGAGCAGCGTGGGCAGGTTCGGGTCGAGCCCGAAGCGGGCACGGCCCTCCGGGCGGACCGCGGCGCGGTCCAGGGTGGCGATGGAGCGGCGCAGCGGGATGCCGATGTAGCGGGCGTCGCGCAGCTTGCTGTCGGGCGTGGAGACCGCGACCCGGGCGGCGTACCGCGAGCCGATCTTGTTGGCCAGGCCGGGGCGGGCGTTCGCCTCGTGGATCACGATGGGCACGCCGAGGCGCTTGGCGGCCAGATAGCCGGGCAGGGCGACGTAACCGCCGAAGCCGACCACGCAGTCCGCCTTGGTGCGCTCCAGGATCTGCTCGGCGGCCTTGATCGTGCCGCGCAGCCGGCCCGGGACGGTGATCAGCTCAGGTGTGGGCTTGCGGGGCAGCGGCACCGCCGGGATCAGCGCGAGTTCGTAGCCGCGCTCCGGGACGAGCCGGGTCTCCAGTCCCCGCTCCGTGCCCAGGGCCGTGATCCCCACGGTCGGGTCCTGCCTGCGCAGGGCGTCCGCGAGGGCGAGCGCGGGCTCGATGTGGCCGGCGGTCCCCCCACCGGCGAGTACGACATGCACCGAAATTCACCGCTCTCCGGACGAGCGCGCCACCGAGGCGCGCCGTCGCATCGTGTTCCATCTCCGGGGCCCCCGATTAAACACAGGACCCCCAGCCCCCCGCTTTCTACCAAAGCGAGGTTGCCGCATCGCAAGCGCCGCCCGCGCAGCGGGCTCGTCGCGCGCGAAGGCGATCAGCAGCCCGATGGCGAACATGGTCGGCAGCAGGGCGGACCCTCCGTAGGAGAACAGCGGGAGGGGGACGCCGGCGATCGGCAGCAGACCGAGCACCGCACCGATGTTGATCACCGCCTGGGCGGTGATCCAGGTGGTCACGCCTCCCGCGGCGTACCTCACGAAGGGATCCTCCGTGCGTCCGGCCACGCGGATACCCGCATAGCCTAGAGCCGCGAAGAGGGCGAGCACCGACAGCGTCCCCGCCAGGCCCAGTTCCTCACCGGTGACGGCGAAGATGAAGTCGGTGTGGGCTTCCGGTAGTTGGCCCCATTTTTCCACACTCGCGCCGAGCCCGGAACCGAAGAGTCCGCCGGAGGCGAGCGCGTAGATCCCGTGCACGGCCTGCCAGCAGTCGGCGACCCCGGAGCGGGGCTCGGTGGCGCCGATGCAGGCGAGGCGGGCCATGCGGTTGGGGCTGGTCTTGATCAGGACCACACCGATCAGGCCGGCGATCGACAGCACGCCGACGAACAGCCGGGTCGGCGCCCCCGCCAGCCACAGCAGCCCGAAGAGGATCGCGGTGAGGATGATCGCGGTGCCCATGTCGCCGCCGAGCATGATCAGCCCGAGCAGCAGGAAGGCGACCGGTACGAGCGGCACCAGCATGTGCTTCCACTGGGTCAGCAGCTTCCTGTCGTGCTTGCGCGCGATCAGGTCGGCGCCCCACAGCACCAGCGCGAGCTTGCCGAACTCGCTGGGCTGGATCTGGAAGGAGCCGCCGAGCGAGATCCAGTTCTGGTTGCCGTTGACCGCCATCCCTATCCCCGGCACCTGCACCAGGGCCATCAGGAAGACGGCGCCCGCGAGGATGGGATAGGCCAGCGCCCGGTGCAGCTTCACCGGCATCCGGGAGGCGGCGAACATCAGCCCGCCGCCGATGGCCGCGGCCAGGAACTGCTTGCGGAAGAAGTACGACCCCGGCAGCGACAGCTGGAGCGCGGTGATCTGGGAGGCCGAGTAGACCATCACCAGCCCCAGCACGGTGATCAGCACGCTGCCGCCGAGGATCAGGTAGTAGGCGGTCAGCGGCCGGTCCCAGGCCTTCCGCGCGCGCGTGAAGAGCCGTCGTACGGGGTTGTCGCGCGGCGGCCGGGGGGACGGGGACCGTCTGACGGCCCGCTGAACCGGAGGACGGCCTGTACGGCTACCGGACTTCACCGGCACCTCCCGACCTTCAGCCACATCCGAGTCACGCGTCCCTCCTAGGGCCTGTTCTGAGTTCCCCGTCGTCCGCGCGGAGCGCGGGCGCAGCGGCGTTCGGTGCGTGCGCTCGGTGTGCGGTGTCGCAGGTCATGTGGCGGAGCCACCTGTCCTGCGGCGCCGTGCGCCGAGCGTGCGTGCCGGGCGTCGGGGCGCAGACGGGGAACTCAGAACAGGCCCTGGGGCCCCGAAGCACCCGTGGAGACGGGACCCGTCGTCAGGCGCCCGCGCCGAGTTCGCGAACCGCTTCCGCGAACGCGTCACCGCGCTGGTTGTAGTTGGTGAACATGTCCATGGAGGCACAGGCCGGCGCAAGCAACACGGTGTCGCCGGCGACCGCCAGCCGCTTGGCTTCCGTCACCGCCTGGAGCATCGCCCCAGTGTCGGTCCGGTCGAGGTCGACGACGGGTACTTCCGGCGCGTGTCGCGCGAGGGCCTCACGGATCAGGGCGCGGTCGGCACCGATGAGGACGGCGGCGCGAAGTCGCTTTGCCGACTTGGCGACCAGCTCGTCGAAGGTGGCGCCCTTCGCCAGACCGCCCGCAATCCATACGATCGACTCATATGACGCCAACGAGGCCTCGGCCGCGTGGGTGTTGGTGGCCTTCGAGTCGTCGACGTAGGTCACGCCCTCCAGCTCCGCCACCTTCGCGATGCGGTGGGCGTCCGGGGTGAAGGCCCGCAGGCCGTCCCGTACGGCCTGCGGAGGCACCCCGAAGGCGCGCGCGAGGGCCGCCGCGGCAAGGGCGTTGGCGATGTTGTGCGGGGCAACAAAGTGGGGGCGCGAAGCGCCTTCCTTGGAAGGGCGGTGGTGGGCGACGGGCGGGCCGATGTCGGAGACCTCGGCGAGCTCCTGGGCGTTCTTCTGCCGGTTCTCGACGAAGGCGCGGTCGACGAGGATGCCGTCCACCACGCCGAGTTGGGAGGGCCCGGGGGTGCCGAGGGTGAAGCCGATGGCCCGGCAGCCCTCCTCGACGTCCGCCTCGCGCACCAGGTCCTCGGTGAGCTTGTCGGCGACGTTGTAGACGCAGGCGATCCGATTGCCCTCGTAGATACGGCCCTTGTCGGCGGCGTAGGCCTCCATGGAGCCGTGCCAGTCGAGGTGGTCGGGGGCGAGGTTCAGCACCGCGGCCGAGTGCGCGCGCAGGGAGGGCGCCCAGTGCAGCTGGTAGCTGGACAGCTCCACGGCGAGGACGTCGTACTCCTCGTCGCCGAGCACGGCGTCCAGCAGCGAGACGCCGATGTTGCCGACGGCCGCCGTGCGCAGGCCCGCCGCCCCGAGGATGGAGGCGAGCATCTGGACGGTGGTGGTCTTGCCGTTGGTGCCGGTGACGGCCAGCCAGGGAGCGGCGTCGGGACCGCGCAGCCGCCAGGCGAGTTCGACGTCGCCCCAGACGGGGACGCCGGCCTGCCGGGCGGCGGCGAACAGCGGCTTGTCGGGCTTCCAGCCGGGTGCGGTGACGATCAGTTCGGTGCCCTGCGGCAGGGTGTCGCCGTCACCGAGGCGTACGGTGATCCCGAGCGCCTCCAGCTCGGCCGCCTGGGCCCGTGCCCGCTCGTCGTCGCCGTCGTTGACGACGGTGACCTTCGCACCGAGTCCGTGCAGCACCTTGGCCGCCGGGACGCCGGAGACGCCGAGCCCGGCGACGGTGACGTGCTTGCCCTGCCAGTCGGTCACTTTTCCGCTGCCCATCCCGCGTAGAAGAGGCCCAGTCCGACAATTACACAGATGCCCTGGATGATCCAGAATCGGACCACCACAAGGACTTCGGACCAGCCCTTGAGTTCGAAGTGGTGCTGGAGTGGCGCCATCCGGAAGACGCGCTTTCCGGTGAGCCGGAAGGAGCCGACCTGGATGACCACCGACATGGTGATGAGGACGAACAGACCGCCCATGAGGGCCACCAGCAGCTCCGTGCGGGAGAGGATGGCCAGGCCCGTGAGGACACCGCCGAGGGCGAGCGAACCGGTGTCGCCCATGAAGATCTTGGCCGGCGAGGTGTTCCACCACAGGAAGCCGATGCAGGAACCCATCAGCGCCGAGGAGATGACCGCGAGGTCCAGCGGGTCGCGCACCTCGAAGCAGGCGTTCGGGTTGGTCAGCGTCTGCGCGTTGGCGCAGGACTCCTGGAACTGCCAGACGCCGATGAACGTGTAGGCGCCGAAGACCAGGACGGAGGCGCCGGTGGCGAGACCGTCCAGGCCGTCCGTCAGGTTCACGCCGTTCGACATCGCGAGGATCATGAACAGCGCCCAGATCACGAACAGCACCGGGCCGATCGACCAGCCGAAGTCCGTGATGAACGACAGCTTCGTGGACGCCGGGGTGTTGCCGCGCGAGTCGGAGAACATCAGCGACAGCACGGCGAAGGCGATACCGACGATCAGCTGGCCGGCCATCTTCGCCTTGGCCCGCAGACCCAGCGAACGCCGCTTGACGATCTTGATGTAGTCGTCGAGGAAGCCGACCAGGCCCATGCCCGCCATCAGGCCGAGTACCAGCAGCCCGGAGTAGGTCGGCGGCTTCCCGGTGATCACCTTGCTGAGGAAGTAGGCGGCGATCGTGGCCAGGATGAACGCGATACCGCCCATGGTCGGCGTACCGCGCTTGCTGGCGTGCTCACGCGGGCCGTCGTCACGGATGTACTGACCGTAGCCCTTGCGGGCCAGCAGCTTGATCAGCAGCGGGGTGCCGACCAGCGTCAGGAAGAGGCCGATGACTCCCGAGAACAGGATCTGGTTCATCATCGGGCGGCAACCTCACCCTCGGCACCGCTCTCGACGAGCGCCTGGGCAACGCTCTCCAACCCCACCGAACGGGACGCCTTCACGAGCACGACGTCCCCCCGGCGCAACTCGCTGCGCAACAGGTCGACCGCCGCCTGTGCGTCGGACACGTGCACCGACTCCTCACCCCACGAACCCTCGTTATATGCGCCCAGTTGCAGCCAGGAGGCTTCGACCCCCCCGACCGCGACGAGCTTGCTGACGTTGAGCCGGACGGCGAGCCGCCCGACAGCGTCGTGCTCGGCGAGCGCCTCGTCCCCGAGCTCGGCCATCTTGCCGAGCACCGCCCAGGTCCGCCGCCCCTGGCCCATGGCCGCGAGCGCGCGCAGCGCGGCCCGCATGGACTCGGGATTGGCGTTGTAGGCGTCATTGACGATGGTCACGCCGTCCGGGCGCTCGGTGACCTCCATGCGCCAGCGGGAGAGGGAGCCCGCCTCGGAGAGCGCGGTGGCGATCTCTTCCGCGGACATGCCCAGCTCATGGGCCACGGCGGCCGCGGCGAGCGCGTTCGACACGTGGTGCTCACCGTACAGGCGCATGGTCACATCGCTTGCACCGGAGGGTGTGTGAAGCCTGAATAGGGGTTGTCCGCTGTCCGTGAGTCGCACGTTCTCGGCCCGTACGTCCGCTTCGGCCGACTCTCCGAAAAGGATCACCTTCGCCTGGGTACGGGAGGCCATGGCCCGGACCAACGGATCGTCGGCGTTGAGGATCGCGGCCCCGCCGTCCTCGGCGGGGGGCAGGGCCTCCACGAGCTCGCCCTTCGCCTGCGCGATCTGCTCACGGCCGCCGAACTCGCCGATGTGGGCGGTGCCGACGTTGAGCACGAGGCCGATCCTCGGCGGGGTCAGCTCGGCGAGGTAGCGGATGTGGCCGATGCCCCGGGCGCCCATCTCCAGCACCAGGAAGCGCGTCTCCTCGGTGGCGGACAGGGCGGTCAGCGGCAGCCCGATCTCGTTGTTGAGCGAGCCGGGGGTGAACACCGTCGGCGCCTTGCGCCGGAGCACCTGGGCGATCAGGTCCTTGGTGCTCGTCTTGCCCGCCGAGCCGGTGAGGGCCACGAGGGTCGTGCCGAGCCGTCGTACGACGTGCCGGGCGAGGGCGCCGAGGGCGCTCTGCACGTCCTCGACGACGATCGCGGGCACCCCGACGGGCCGGGACGCCAGGACGGCCACCGAGCCCGCCGCCACGACCTGCGCGGCGAAGTCGTGGCCGTCGACGCGCTCGCCGACGAAGGCGACGAACAGGCTGCCCGGAACCGCTTCCCGGGAGTCCCGGACCACTGGCCCGGTGACCTGGACGGACGGATCCGGTATGTCGTGCGTCTGCCCGCCGACGACTGCTGCGATCTCGGCGAGGGAGAGGGCGATCACAAGTTCATCCCTGGGTCTTCTGGATAGCTTCGCGAAGCACCTGGCGGTCGTCGAAGGGACGGATCACGCCGGCGATGTCCTGGCCCTGCTCGTGGCCCTTGCCCGCGACCAGCACGGTGTCCCCGGGCTGCGCCCGGCCGACGGCGGCGGCGATCGCGGCGGCCCGGTCCTCGAAGAGCAGCACCTCGCCGCGCTCGTGCGCGGGCACGGAGGCCGCGCCCTGGAGCATGGTGGCCAGGATCGCGAGCGGGTCCTCGGAGCGGGGGTTGTCGGAGGTCAGTACGGCGGTGTCGGAGAGCCGGGCGACGGCGGCGCCCATCGGGACGCGCTTGGTGGTGTCGCGGTCGCCGCCGCAGCCGAGGACGACGTGCAGCTGGCCCTTGGTGACCTTGCGCAGGGCCTTGAGCACCGACTCGACCGCGTCGGTCTTGTGGGCGTAGTCGACGACCGCCAGATACGGCTGCCCGGCGTCCACCCGCTCCAGGCGGCCCGGCACACCCGGTACGGCGGCGATGCCGTCGGCGGCGGCCTGCGGGTCGAGACCGGCGGCGGCGAGGGCGACGACGGCGGCGAGGGTGTTCGCCACGTTGAAGGGACCCGGCAGCGGCGACCTGGCGGTGATCCGCTCGCCCTGGGGGCCGAGCACGGTGAACGTCGAGTCCATCGGGCCGACCTCGACGTCCTCGGCGCGCCAGTCGGCGTCGGGGTGGCCCTCCGCGGAGAAGGTGATCACCGGGACGGTCGCCTCCCGGGCGAGCCGGCGGCCGTACTCGTCGTCGGCGTTGACCACGCCCAGTTTGCTGCGTTCCGGGGTGAAGAGCTGCGCCTTGGCCCGGAAGTAGTCCTCCATGTCGGAGTGGAACTCCATGTGTTCCGGGCTGAGGTTGGTGAAGACGGCGATGTCGAAGACGCAGCCGTCGACCCGGCCGAGGACCAGGGCGTGGCTGGAGACCTCCATGGCGACCGCCTCGACGCCCCGCTCGCGCATGACGGCGAACAGCGCCTGGAGGTCGGTGGCCTCGGGGGTGGTGCGCTCGGACTTGATGCGCTCGTCGCCGATGCGCATCTCGACCGTGCCGATCAGCCCGGTGGACCTCACCGTCTTCAGACCGCCCTCGACGAGGTAGGCGGTGGTGGTCTTGCCGGAGGTGCCGGTGATGCCGATCTGGAGCAGGTCCCGGCCGGGCCGGCCGTAGATCGTGGCCGCCAGTTCGCCCATGCACGCCCGCGGATCGTCCACGACCAGGACCGGCAGTCCGGTCGCGGCGGCGCGCTCGGCGCCGGTCGGGTCGGTCAGGACCGCGACCGCGCCCAGCCCGGCGGCCTGGGTGACGAAGTCGGCGCCGTGCACGCGCTCGCCGGGGCGGGCGGCGTACAGGTCGCCGGGGCGGACGGCGCGCGAGTCGTGGGTGATGCCCGTGACCCGCGCGGCACTCTCCGGTCGTTCGACACCCAGCTGATCGGCGAGCTCCACGAGGGGTGTGGCGGAGATCTGAACCGGCCTCGGCGGCCCCGGATATGTCACGGAAGCGCCCTTCTGGGTGGTTTGGGACTGATCAGCTTGTGGCACGGCGGTGAGCGTACCGGGAGTACCCGCTCCGGAGCGAAGCGAGGGCCGGGGGGCATCGGGGCTCCCGGGGGCGGGAGTGATCGTTGTCACGGGAATCGTTCCTGGTCAGGGCTTGAAGTCGACGGGCAGGTTCGCGGGCTTGGCGCCGGTCGGCGGGACCTGGAGGGTCTTGAGCGCGAACTCCATCACCTGCTTGTAGATCGGGCCGCAGATCTGGCCGCCGAAGTAGCTGCCCTTCGTGGCGTTCTGGATCGCGCAGTAGACGGTGATGCGCGGCTTGTCCGCGGGTGCGAATCCGGCGAACGACGAGGTGTAGCCGCGGTACCTGCCGGTGGCCGGATCCACGCGGTTGGCCGTGCCGGTCTTGCCGGCCACCCGGTACCCCGGGATACGGGCCTTGATACCGGTGCCCTGCTCGTCGTCCACGACCGACTCCAGCATCCGGGCGAGGGTCTTGGCGGTCTTCTCGCTGATCACCCGGGTCTTCTTGGGCTTCGACGCGGGAGTGAAGCGGCCGTCGGCGCCCTCCTCGCCGCGCACCAGGGTCGGCTGTACGCGGAGGCCGCCGTTGGCGATGGTCGAGTAGACGGAGGCGGCCTGCATGGCGCTGAGGGAGAAGCCCTGGCCGAAAGGAATCGTGTACTGCTGCGACGTCGACCACTTGCCGGCCGGGGCCAGGATGCCCTTGGTCTCGCCGGGGAAGCCGAGTCCGGTGGCGCTGCCGATGCCGAACTTGCGCAGATAGGAGTAGAGGACCTTGTTGGCCTGCGGCTGGGTCCTGCCGAGCTGGCCGGTGGCCAGGATGGTGCCGATGTTGCTGGACTTGGCCAGCACGCCGTTGAGCGTGAGGTACCAGGTCGCGTGGTCGACGTCGTCCGAGAAGAGCCGGTCTCCGCGGTGCAGCCGGTTGGGCACGACGACGTGCGTCAGCGGGGTGGCGGCGTTCTGCTCCAGGACGGCCGCCATCGACATGATCTTGGCGGTGGAGCCGGGCTCGTAGACGTCCTGGACGGCCGCGTTGCCCATCGCCGCGCCGTCGGCCTTCGCCAGGTCGTTGGGGTCGAAGCCGGGCGCGTTGGCCATGGCCAGGATCTCGCCGGTGCGGGTGTCCTGGACGATCACGTAGCCGCGGTCCGCCCCGGACTTCTTCACCTGCTCGGTGATGGCGTTCTGGGCGGCCCACTGGATGTCGCGGTCGATGGTGAGTTCGACGTCGGCGCCGGGCACGGCGGGGGTCTCGGTGGAGCCCGCGGTGGGGACCTGGCGGCCGCCGGACTGGGCGTAGCGGACCTTGCCGTCCTTGCCGGTGAGCCGCTTGTTCAGCTGCTGCTCGATGCCGCCGCCGCCCTTGCCGTCGGCGTTGACCCAGCCCAGTATCCCGGCGGCCAGGCCGCGGTTGGGGTACACGCGCTTGCTGCTGGGGTCGGAGAAGACGCCGGCGAGGACGTTGACGGTGGAGTGGTCCTTGGCCGCCTTCTCGGTGAGCGCGGACCTGATGTCCTTGATCTGGTTCCAGACCTCCGGGGTCTGGCGGCTCGCCAGCTTCACGTAGCGCAGGTTCTTGTTCGCGGGCCGCAGCTTGCGCAGCAGGTCGGCCTGGTCCTGGCCGAGGATCGGGGCGAGCAGGGCGGCCGCCTGCTCGGGGCCGTCGTCGATCTTCAGCTGCTTGCGGCTGAACATCGTGGGGTCGGCCGTGATGTCGTAGGCGTCCTCGCTGATCGCCAGGGCCACGCCGTTGCGGTCGGTGATCCCGCCACGCTCGGCGGCCAGCGTGTGGACGACGTAGCGGTTCTGCTCGGCCTTGGCGGTGTACGCGCTCGCGTCGACGGCCTGGACCTGGAGCAGGCGTACGACGAAGGCGACCAGCACCAGCGTGAGCGCGAGGCTCACCATGCGCAGGCGCGGGCGCGGGCTGCCGAGCCGGATGCTGCGCGCCGCCGGCGGCCGCGACCGGGCGGCCGGCCGGGCCGGGCGCCGGGCCGGCCGGGCACCGGGCCCAGGACGCCCCGCCCCGCCGCCGCCCCCGCCCTTACGGGGACCGGGCGGCTTCACGGGACCGGGCACGCGGCGGCGCGGGGGTTCCCTGTCGGACACTTCCGTCACCTGCCGGGGGTCGAGGTCGTGGACGGCTGGAGGGCGGGGGGCACCGAGGTGGTGGGCAGGGGCCGGGCCTGGGCCGGGGGCGGGGTCGTCGCGGTCTGGGAGGCGGAAGGGGGCGGGGCGGTGGCGGGGGCCATCAGGGGGACGGCGGGGCCGGCGGACTCGTCCGCGGCGGCCGGGCTGGGGACGCCCTTGACGGTGCCGTCGGGATCGAGGAAGGCCGGGTCCCCGCCGGGCACCATGCCGAGGGCGCGGGCGCGGCGCTGGAGGGCTTCGGGGTCGGAGTAGGCGTCGATGTCCCGCTGGAGGGCCTGTTGCTGGTCGGTGAGGTTCTTGGTCTGCTTCTGAAGGTCGTCGAGTTTGAACGACCCCTCGCTGAGCGCCGAGTTCAGCACGAGCAGACCGATGAGACCGCCGCCGAGGAGCAGGACGACGAGGAGCACGAACGGGGTGCGCGCCGCCTGTCCCGGGCCGGCCGGGAAGAGCCGCGCGAGCCGGGCCGCCCGCCCCCTCAGTTCGGGTTTCCTACTCACTTGCCCTCCGGTGAGTTCGGGGAGCCGAACGGCCCGGCTCGCTCACTCGACGTCCTCCCTGATGCGCTCGGCCCCGCGCAGCCGTGCCGGGGCGGCGCGGCGGTTCTCGGCGACCTCTTCCTCGGTGGGAAGTTCGGCACCGCGGGTGAGCAGCTTGAGCCGGGGCTGGTAACGCTCGGGGACGACCGGCAGGCCGGGCGGCGCGGTGGTGGCGGCGCCGGCCGCGAACACCTGCTTGACCAGGCGGTCCTCGAGCGAGTGGTACGACAGGACGGCGATCCGGCCACCCACCGCGAGGGCCTTCACCGCGGCCGGGACCGCCCTTTCCAGGACGGAGAGTTCACCGTTGACCTCGATCCGCAGGGCCTGGAAGGTGCGCTTGGCCGGGTTTCCCCCGGTGCGCTTGGCGGCCTGCGGCAGCGCGTCCCGGATCAGCTCGACGAGCCGCGCGCTGTTGCTGAACGGCTCCTTCTCGCGCTCCCGGACGATCGCGGAGACGATCCGCTTGGCCTGCTTCTCCTCGCCGTACGCGCGCAGGATCCGCACGAGCTCCCCGGCCGGGTAGGTGTTGAGGACCTCGGCGGCGCTCATGCCGGCCGTCTGGTCCATACGCATGTCCAGGGGGGCGTCCTGGGCGTAGGCGAAGCCGCGGTCGGCCTCGTCGAGCTGCATGGAGGAGACACCTAGGTCGAACAGCACGCCCTGCACGCGCGGGATGCCGAGCCGGTCGAGCACCGCGGGCAGCTCGTCGTACACGGCGTGGACCAGGGCCGCCCGGTCCCCGTACGGCGCCAGCCGCTCACCGGACAGGCGCAGGGCCTCCTTGTCGCGGTCGAGCGCGACGAGCCGGGCCTCGGGGAACCTCGTCAGCAGCGCCTCGCTGTGGCCACCGAGCCCGAGGGTGCAGTCGACGACCACCGCTCCCGGCCGCTCCAGGGCGGGCGCCAGCAGGTCCAGGCACCGCTGGAGCATCACAGGGACGTGTCGACTCTGGCTCAAGGGGGCCTCTCATGTGCGGCGCGGGCGTACGCACCGCCGGGTCCCCGCCCGCTCGTGAAGGGGAGGCCTGCCGGCGCCGGAGGCGTCAGCCGGCCGAGAGCGGGAGGAGGCCGGGCCGTGCGTACGCGCCGCGCGGGTAGATCAGTCCAGCAGGGAGAGCGTCGCCTCCCGCTTCGCGTCACTTTAGTCCACGGTGTCGCGCGGTCAATCAACCGGCCTGCGCGTCGCGTACCGCATCCCGGGCGGGGGCACAATTCGAAAGGAATCACCCGTTCGGCCCAGTTTTGCCCTCCGTGTGGGTTAGCTCACAACAAGCCACAATGACGTTCTTTGTCCCCTCCCACAGCAGGCCACCTGAGCTGCGCACTTGTAACGTCATGACTATGACGACTTCCGCAGCAGCTCCCACTGGACCCGAAGGCGCCATAACGCGGGGCAGGGTCACCGACCGCCTCGTGGAGGCCAATACGCGGTATGCCTCCGCGTTCACCGATCCCGGCATGGACGCCCGCCCGGTCCTGCACGTCGCCGTGGTGGCCTGCATGGACGCCCGGCTCGACCTGCACGCCGCGCTCGGCCTCGAACTCGGTGACTGTCACACCATCCGCAACGCGGGCGGCGTGGTCACCGACGACGTGATCCGGTCCCTCACGATCAGCCAGCACAAGCTGGGCACGCGCAGCATCGTCCTCATCCACCACACCGGCTGCGGCCTGGAGTCCCTCACCGAGGACTTCCGCAACGAGCTGGAGATGGAGGTCGGCCAGCGCCCGGCATGGGCGGTGGAGTCCTTCCAGGACGTCGACCAGGACGTACGCCAGTCGATGCAGCGGGTGCGCACCTCACCGTTCCTGCTGCACACCGACGATGTGCGCGGCTTCGTCTTCGACGTCAAGACCGGCCTGCTGCGCGAGGTCGACGCGGCCTGACCGGACCGCCCGCCCCGGAATCACCCCGCCGCCCGACATCGAAAGTCCGGTCGAAAAGGTTGTAAGACCGACATAGTGCGGGCAGTTGTCCACAGTCGGATGACACGAAACGGTAACGGCAGCAAGAATGCGGGGTGTGACGTCACGCGGAACCCTTTCCGTGTGGTGTCCGTGTTTCGGGGTGGGCCACGCAGAGCGCCGGCCCGAGTAAGAACGGGCCGAGGAGGGCCGGGTGACGACCTATGACGATCGAGCGAGCCTCACAGATCTGACCGCCACTGTGGAGCGGGTCCGCAGTTCGGTGGAAGGAGTGATCGAGGGCAAGCCCGAGGTCGTACGGCTTTCGCTGACCGTACTGCTCGCCGAGGGACATCTTCTGATCGAGGACGTTCCCGGGGTCGGCAAGACGATGCTGGCCAAGGCGCTGGCGCGGTCCATCGACTGTTCGGTGCGGCGCATCCAGTTCACGCCCGACCTGCTGCCCTCGGACGTCACCGGCGTGTCCATCTGGGACCCGCAGCGCCGGGACTTCGAGTTCAAGCCGGGTGCCATCTTCGCGCAGATCGTGATCGGCGACGAGATCAACCGCGCCTCGCCCAAGACCCAGTCCGCGCTGCTGGAGTCGATGGAGGAGCGCCAGGTCACGATGGACGGGCAGACCTACGAACTGCCCAGCCCCTTCATGGTGGTGGCCACGCAGAACCCGGTCGAGATGGAGGGCACCTACCCGCTGCCCGAGGCCCAGCGCGACCGCTTCATGGCCCGTGTCTCCGTCGGTTACCCCAGCGTCGAGGCCGAGTTGCAGATGCTGGACGTGCACGGCGGGGCCTCGCCGCTGGAGGACCTCCAGCCGGTCGCGCACGCGCACGAGATCGTCAAGCTGATCGAGGCGGTGCGCGGCGTCCACGTCGCCGGACCGGTCCGGCGGTACGCGGTCGACCTGGTCGCCGCCACCCGCACCCACCCCGACCTCAGACTCGGGGCCTCCCCGCGCGCGACGCTGCACCTGCTGCGCGCGGCGAAGGCGTCCGCCGCCCTCAGCGGGCGGGAGTACGCGCTCCCGGACGACGTACAGGCCCTCGCCACGGCCGTGCTGGCCCACCGGCTGCTGCCCACCGCGCAGGCCCAGCTCAACCGGCGCACCTCGGAGCAGGTCGTGCAGGAGATCCTTCAGCACACACCGGTGCCCGCGGCGGCGCCGCAGCAGCAGAGCGGCCTCGGGCTCGGCCGGGGCGTGCCGGACTATCCCTCGCAGCCCCCGCGGAGGCTGTGATGACCGCCGGGGGGACGGGGCAGGCGGAGGCCGACCGCGGGGAGCAGGGCGGCATCCGTACGGCCCTGGCCGGGCTGACCACCCGCGGCCGGTCCTTCCTGGCCGCCGGTGTCGCCGCCGTGATCTGCGCGTTCGTCCTGGGCCAGAGCGACCTGCTCCGGGTCGGGGTGCTGCTGGCCGCCCTCCCGCTGATCTGCGCGGCCGTGCTCTACCGCACGCGCTACCGGGTCGCGGGCAGCCGCCGGCTCTCCCCCTCGCGGGTGCCCGCCGCCAGCGAGGCCCGGGTGCACCTGCGGGTGGACAACGTCTCACGGCTGCCCACCGGCCTGCTGATGCTCCAGGACCGGGTGCCCTACGTCCTCGGTCCGCGGCCCCGCTTCGTCCTGGACCGGGTGGAGCCGGGCGGCCGGCGCGAGGTGTCCTACCGGGTCCGCTCGGACCTGCGCGGCCGCTATCCGCTGGGCCCGCTGCAACTGCGCCTGACGGACCCCTTCGGGCTGTGCGAACTCACCCGCTCCTTCTCCTCGTACGACACCCTGACGGTGATCCCGCGCGTGGAGCCGCTGTCGCCGGTGCGGCTGAGCGGCGAGGCCAAGGGGTACGGCGACGGACGGCAGCGCTCGGTGGCACTGGCGGGCGAGGACGACGTGATCCCGCGCGGATACCGCCACGGCGACGACCTGCGCCGGGTGCACTGGCGCTCCACCGCGCGCTACGGCGAGCTGATGGTGCGCCGTGAGGAGCAGCCGCAACGCTCCCGCTGCACGGTGCTGCTGGACACCCGGGGCATCGCCTACGCGGGCGCCGGCCCGGACTCGGCCTTCGAGTGGGCGGTGTCCGGCGCGGCGTCCGTGCTGGTGCACATGCTCGAACGAGGCTTCTCGGTACGGCTGCTGACGGATACCGGCAGCTCGGTGCCCGGCGAGGGGGCCGACGGGTTCGCCGGCGCCAGCCAGGAGACGGCGGACGCGGCCGGGATGATGATGGACACGCTCGCGGTGATCGACCACTCGGACGGCGCGGGCCTGTCCCGCGCGTACGACGTGCTGCGCGGCGGCAACGAAGGGCTGCTGGTGGCGTTCCTGGGCGACCTCGACGAGGAACAGGCGGCGGTGGTCGCCAAGATGCGCCGGCGCAGCGGCGGTGCGATCGCCTTCCTGCTGGACGGCGCGTGGCTGCGTGAGACGGCCGATGTGCCCGGCCCGGCGGAGCCGCACAGCGAGAGCGCGCGGATGCTGCGCGAGGCGGGCTGGACCGCCGTGAGCGTCCCGCGCGGCACCTCCCTGAACGACCTGTGGCGACAGGCGGACCACGACCGCCGGGACATGGCCGCGGTGAGCGGTGGGGAGGCACTGTGAGGACCGGCTGGGAGGAACTGTCATGAGCGGGCGCGCTCGGCTGGCCCTGTTCGCCGCGGCGGCCACGCTGATGGTGTCGTGTGCGCTGCTGCCCCTGGTGGACGGGCCGGCGTGGCTGTTCCAGGCGGCCGTCCTGGTGGCGGTGCAGACGGGCGTGGGCGCGGCGACCCGGCGGGTGCCGCTGGCCCGGCCGCTGACCGTGGCGGCGCAGGCCCTGGTGACTCTGCTGCTGCTGACCCTGCTCTTCGCCCATGAGCAGGCGGTCGCCGGGCTGATTCCCGGCCCCGAGGCCTTCCGGCATCTGGCCGACCTGCTCCAGGAGGGCTCGGACGACGTCAGCCGGTACGCGATACCCGCGCCGCTGACCGACGGGATCCGGCTGATGCTCGTCGGCGGCGTCCTGGTCATCGGCCTGCTGGTGGACACCCTCGCGGTGACCTTCCGCAGCGCGGCCCCGGCCGGTCTGCCGCTGCTCGCCCTGTACTCCGTCGCCGCCGGGCTGTCCGACGGCAAGTACGACTGGCTGTGGTTCCTGATCGCCGCCGCGGGTTATCTGCTGCTGCTGCTCGCCGAGGGCCGCGACCGGCTCTCGCAGTGGGGCCGGTTCTTCGGCGGCCAGGCGCGCACGCCCGGCGAGACACGGGACGGGACGGTGGCGCCGGTCCGTACGGGGCACCGCATCGGCGTGGTCGCGCTGGGCGTGGCCCTGCTGGTGCCGTGGACGCTGCCCGCGATGAGCGGCGGCCTGCTGGACCCGGCCGGGACGGGCATCGGGGCGGGCAACGGCTCCGGCGGCACGATCTCCGCGGTGAACCCGCTGGTGTCGTTGCGCGACAGCCTGAACGTGGACCAGGACCGCGAGGTGCTGTCCGTGAAGACGAGCACCAACGACATCTCGGACCTGTACCTGCGGATCGTCTCCCTGGACGACTTCGACGGCACCACCTGGAAGCCGTCCCAGCGGCACATCGTCGGCGTGCCGAACCAGTTCCCCACGCCGATCGGCCTGAGCCCCGAGATCAAGCGCGGCAGCGTCCGGACCACGGTCACGGCGGCGGACTGGTACGCCCAGGACTGGCTGCCGATGCCGTACCCGCCGAGCAGCGTGCGGATCGGCGGCAACTGGCGGTACGAGCCGGTCGGCATGACGCTGGTCGGCGACCACGGCCAGACCACGCGCGGCACGACGTACTCGGTGACCAGCCTGGACGTGCAGCCGACGGCCGAGCAGCTGACGGCGGCCAAGCAACCGCCGGCGGCCCTGGCGCGGGAGTACACCAAGGTGCCGTCCTCGCTGCCCAAGGTCGTGGCGAAGACCGCCGAGGAGGTCACCGCGGGCGCGGCGAACCACTACGAGGAGGCGGTCAAGCTCCAGGACTACTTCGCCGTGACCGGCGGCTTCCAGTACGACACCCAGGTGGAGGTCGGACGGGGCCCGAACGCCATAGCGAACTTCCTGAAACGGAAGCAGGGCTTCTGCGTGCACTTCTCCTTCGCGATGGCCGCGATGGCCCGCACGCTGGGCATCCCGGCCCGGGTCGCGGTGGGCTTCGCTCCCGGGTCGCCACAGGCGGACGGCTCGGTGTCGGTCGGCCTGAAGGACGCGCACGCCTGGCCGGAGCTGTACTTCGAGGGCGTGGGCTGGACCCGCTTCGAGCCGACCCCGACCCGGGGCACGGCGCCCTCGTACACCCAGTCGGACACGCCGGGCAGCAGCCTTCCGGACCAGGTGCGGCCCTCGCAGACGGAGAGCGCGGCGCCCGTCGTGCCGGTCTCCCCGAGCGAGAGCTGCACGGTCAAGGAGCGCAAGCTCCAGGCGTGCGACAGCCCGTCCGCGCAGGCCGCGCTCCACGAGCAGCCGCGTCCCCGGCCGTGGTGGGTGGACACGCTGTGGGTGCTCGGCGGACTCGCCGTCGCGCTGGTGCCGTTCACGCCGATGCTCTGGCGGGCCCGTCTGCGCGCGGTACGGCTGGGCGCGCACGCCCGTACCGAGGAGGGCGCGGCGGCGCACACACTGGCGGCCTGGCGGGAACTGACCGACACCGCTTGGGACTTCGGCATCCTGCCGGACGAGTCGCAGACCCCCCGCGGAGCGGCCGCCCGGATCGTCCGGCTCGGGCATCTCGACCCGGTGGCCGGGGCGGCGGTGCACCGGCTGGCGGACGCGGTGGAGCAGGTCCTCTACGCACCCCGGCCGCGCCCGGTGGCGGGGCTGGCGGAGGACGTGCGCCGGGTGACCGCCGCGCTGGAGACCACGGTGGGCCGCGGTACGCGGTTGCGGGCGTTGTTCCTGCCGCGCTCGACGGTGCAGGTGCTGTGGGCGGTGTCGGCGTGGTGGACGTCCGTCGGGGCGAGGGCCACGGAGGCCCGGCCGACGCTGCGCAGGGCGCCGGGCCAGCAGGGCTGAGTCCCTGAGGCCTGAGGCAGGTACGCCACGGGCCTCGCGGCATGCCTGAGGGGGGGGCCCCCGGGGGGGGGCGCCCCCCCCCCCCCCCCCCCGGCCCCCCCCCCCCCGGGGGGGCCGGGGCGGCCCGGGGGGGGGGGGCCCCCGGGGCGCGAGCAAGCGGGAGAGAAC
>NZ_JBEYXB010000016.1:0-231775 GCF_040644935.1 Streptomyces sp. NPDC046915
CCACCGGAGGTGAGCTGATCTGGATCACCGGTGAGTACCGCGGCCGTCGCTACCTGCCCGCGGACGCCACCCACCTGAGCGTCACCACCGACTACGGCCGCAACGACCACCGTTGGTCGATCCGGGTTGCCCCGCTGTCGGCCGCGACCGCTCTCACCCCCGAACACCGTGGCCACGGTGACGAGGTGCTCCGCTACAACGGCGGCCCGGCGGTACTCACCGTCCAGTTCCAGACCGCCATCAAGTGGCAGGTCCGCTACGTATGCGGCCAGTGCCTGCGGTCCTGGCCCGACTGCGATTGCCGCCCACCCACCTGGCCCAGGAACACCCCCGGTAACGACTGGAGCGATCTCAAGTTCGGCGTGGGCGAGGGGCGCCATACACTGCGTCTGCCCCGCCCTGGCTTCCTGATCATCCAAGAAGACCGCGGCGGCGGCTCCTGGAACCTGACCACCCAGCCGGTGGACATCCCGCCGTCCGCGCTGTTCTGGCTGCTCGGACGGTTCGGGCGGCGCCGGTGACCCGGCACGGCCAGAGCGGCGCAGCGGGAGTCCGCCCCGGCGTGGCAACCGTCGGAAAAGCGGGGAACACGCGGACGCGGTCGAAGAAGCCTTATCTCCCTCGCGCATCGGCGGCTGCCCCACGGCACGCCTGGCGGGGGGGTGTTCAGTGGTCATGCGCGCCGTGCGGGCTGACTTGGCACATCAACGGTTCGTCGTGAGCACTGGTGCGGCGAGCACGAGGGCCGGGGTGATCCGGCGGGACAGGACGGCCTGTGCCGCCAGCGCCCCGGCCAGCGACAGCGCGCCGCCGGCCGCGATCGCCGCAGCGAACCCGTCGGTGAAGGCGGCCGGTCCCGCGTAGCTCTTGGTCCAAGACCGCCGAACCGGCGAACCATCTCGGCAGCACTAGTGACCGTCGCAGCAACCGTCCCTGCGCATCAGCCGCCCTACCCTGAGCCAGTCCTTCCCGGCCGTGGTCGTGCGCTGGGTTGTGGGTTCGAAGGCTGCCGTCAATTCCTCGGTGGTGTACGGCACTCCGCCCCTGAGCACCGCCTCGGTACGCACCAGGGTGGCGAAGTCGGTGAACGGGTCGCCGTCCACAACGGTCAGGTCGGCGAGCTTGCCCTCCTCGAGGGTGCCGAGGTCGCGGTCGGCACCGAAGAGGCGGGCGGGCAGAACGGTGGCGGTGCGCAGGGCTTGAGCCGGGGACAGGCCGCCTTGGTGCAGGGCGCGCAGGCCGAGGTGGAGGGAGAGGCCGACGGGGACGAGCGGCTGGTCCGTGCCGAGTGCGAGGAGTCCGCCCGCGGCCAGGATTCGCCGGTATATGTCGGTCTCCGTTCGCAGGGTGGCCAGTTGGGCCGGAGTGGGCGGCGTGCCGGCCGCCTGCCGGACGGTGGCCGTGTCCCACGGGGGCATCACCACGGTGACCCGGGGGTCGTCGGCGAGGTCCGGGTCCGCGCCGAGGAGGGGCAGGGCGGTGAAGGGGGTGGCGATCAGCGAGAAGCGCATACCGCGCGCGGTATAGATCTCCACGAGGTCCTGGTAGGCGCGGCCCGTTGCGGTGACGGAGTGACCGAACTCGGCCCGCTGAGTGGCCTGTAGATGGGTCGTCAGGTCCTGACCGAGCTGGACGCCGGGCGAGAGCAGATGGCCTCCGGTGCGCACACCGAGGCAGTCGTGGGCGAAACGGGCGGCCTCCTCCATCACCCAGCCGGGCGCTCGGACATACGTCTTGACGAAGTCCCAGTCCAGCGCCGCACCTCGCTCCAGTGAGCGGCGCAGGCCCTGCCTGGTTCGGTGCGCGCGGCCCATGCTGTAGGCGACGCGGGCCCCGTCGAGGAGTTCGCCGGTGGTCAGCAGCCGGGGCCCGGCGAGCTGTCCGGTGTCCGCCGCCTCGCGAATGCGGGCCTGTTCGTAAGCGAATCCGCCCAGGGAGACGGTTGTGGTGATGCCGTAGGTGAGCTGGCCGACGGTCTGGCGCCCGCCGTAGGTGCTCTGCCAGGGGTGGGTGTGGGTGTCCCACAGACCTGGGATCACGGTGCGTCTGGAGGCATCGATACGGCGCAGGGCCTCCCGCCGCCCGGAGCGGTGAGGTTCGATCGCCGTGACGCGTCCGTCCCGTACGACGATGTCGGCGTCGTCACGGGTCGTCTCGCCGGTGCCGTCCCACAGGCGTCCGGCGTGCACCACCAGGTCGGCGGGCGTGGGTCTCGGGGCGTCGAGGGGGACGCGGACCGTGCGGACAGAGCCGCCGTCGACGCCGATGAGGCGCAGTCGGCCGGCGCAGAGGTAGAGCAAGGTCGTGGAGTCGGCGGACCACGAGGGGTGGTCGGCCGGTTCATCGGTGAGGGGGCGCAGGTCGCCACGCGGGGTGCCGTCGGCGTCGACCGGCAGCAGGCACAGCGTCGACTCGACGACCACCGCCATCCAGCGGCCGTCGGGCGACCAGACGGGTCCGGAGTCGTAGCGGTCGGCGATCGAGGTGTGGGGCGCCACGGCGTGCAGGCGGGCGGTGCCGGTCGTGGTGTCCACGATGCGGATGAGGTTGTAGCCCTCTCGGAAACGGGAGTTGAGACGGTTGCGGTCGCACAGGGCGAGGTGGCGGCCGTCGGGTGACCAGCTGGGACGGCCCGGCAGTCCGCCACCGCCGAGAGGCGCGGCCAGGACGTGTTCCTCCGAGGAAGCCAGGTCGCGGACGAGGAGCCGGCCGGTCAGGTCGAGGCAGGCGAGCCGCTGCCCGTCGGGTGACAGCCCCGGATGCACTCGCCCGCCGGTCGCGAGCGCGGTCTCCGCGCCGGTGGCGAGATCGTGCCGGTACACGCCGAGGAGCCCGTCGCGGTCGTCGGCGTAGACGAGGGACCGCCCGTCGGGTGCCCAGGTGGGGGCGAGTAGATAGCGGGTGGGCGCGGCCTTGTGCAGCCGCCGCGGCGGACGTCCACCCGAACTTGGGGCGAGCCACAGCGAGTTGAGGGCAGCGAACGCGATCTGTCGGCCGTCCGGCGAGAGCGCGGGCAGATGGATCCCGCGCACCGGACGGGTGCGGGCCTGCCCCAGGTCGTACTTCTTGGTCCGGTACCGGGGCCGCTCCACCGGAAGCACGCCCTCGAAGGGGATGGTCTCCGGCTGCTCCGGACTCTCCGGTCGTACGAGGGTGAAGGCGCCGTCGAGCGTCAGCAGGAGCTGCCCGGCCGGTGTCCAGCGCGGGGGCACCGGCGCGATGTCGCCGGTGACCGGAACGGGGCGGCCGTCGACGACGAGGGCGCAGGAGCCGTTCGGGGCGGCGGTGGTGCGCAGGTGGGCCAGGCGGCCGTCGGGGGCGACGGCGGGGGTCATGACCTGCGCGGCCTCGGTCTCGGTGTGCCGGACGGTGACCGGGCCGGTGCCGTCGGCGGGCACCGATGCGATCGTACGGGCCTCCACACTCAGGCCCAGGGCGGTGCTGACCGCCTTCGCGCGGACGAACAGGATGTGCGCGCCGTCCGGTGACCAGGTGGGGTCGAAGTCCTCCCACGGGCCGTCCTGTAGGGGGCCGTCCTGGCCGGGCAGGCCGGTGACGCAGGTGATACGGCAGGTGCGCAGGTCCAGGACGTGGACGCGGTACGGGCTGCCGTCGACGCCGTCGCCGCCGCGTTCGGAGGAGAAGGCGAGCCGGGTGCCGTCGGGTGCCCATGCCGGGCCGCGGTCGTCCCAGGGTCCCTCGGTGCGTCGCCGCAGGCCGGAGCCGTCGGGGCGCACTGTCCAGAGGTGGAAGCCGCCGTCCCGGTAGGCACAGAAGGCGATGAGCTCGCCGTCCGGGGAGTACGTGGGGCGGTTGGGCTCGAGGTCGGCCGGGGTCAGGGGGCGGGCCGCTCCGCCGGTGCGGCGCAGGGACCACAGGGTGCCCTGCACCTCGGCGACCAGGCGGTCACCGACCGGGGCGAGGCTGGCGGAGCCGTTGGTGGCACGGGTGAAGGCCAGGGAGAGAGCGCTGGTGCGGGCCGACGCCGCCACCGCGGGGGCAACGCCCACGAGGGGAACGGCGCCGGCTACGGCGAGGAGTTGCCGGCGGGTCGGCCAAGAGGTGCTGCTCCGGTCGCGGTCCATGGCCGTACACACTGGCGCACCAGCAGTCCCTTGCTCAACGACATCCACCCTCGATCGGTACGGATTCAGCCACAGAGGGTGACCGAGAAATTTGGGGAGTGGGCGAGCAGTACGACGTGGTCCAGCCCCAGGTGGTCCAAGAGGGCCACGATGTCGACGCATGACGGCCGGACGCCTCCTGTCAGCCCACTCCCGCCAGCGCGGCAAGCACGGCGTCATTGGCCTGTCTGCTGCCGACGGTGAGCCGGAGTCCCTCGCCGGGGTAGTGGCGCGCTTGGACACCGGCGTCAGTGAGTGCCGCGGCGCCTTCATCGATCGGATCGGGCGCGGCGAGCCAGACCGAATTGGCGTGGCCCGGGCGTACGTGCCAGCCGAGGCCGAGGAGTTCATGTCGGAGCCGCTCGCGTTCGGCGACGACGGTGTCGACGCGTGAGCGCAGCTCGCCGTCGGCTCGCAATGAGGCCTTCACGGCCGCCGCTGCCACCGCGTTGATCCCGAAAGGCAGCTGGTTCCGGCGGATCCGCGCCACCAGGTCGGAGCCGCCCAGTCCGTAGCCGACCCGTAGGGCGGCGAGGCCATAGGCTTTGGAGAAGGTGCGCAGGACCAGCAGGTTGGGGTGTGCGCCCAGGAGCATGGACGTATCCGGCAGGCTGGTGCTGCGGGCGAACTCCACATACGCCTCGTCGAGAAGCACGGTGACGTGTCGGGGGACCTGGTGCAGGAACGCCGACAGGGCGTCGGCGGTGACCAGACTTCCGGTGGGATTGTGCGGGCTGCACAGCACCACGACACGTGTGCGGTGGTCGAGCATGGCCAGCAGGGCGCCCAGGTCCTGGTGACCCTCCGGCGACAGAGGTACGGGAACGGGGCGAGCGCCCACCATGTCGGCCAGCAGGGGATACGCGTCGAAGGTGCGCCAGGAGTAGGCCATGGCGTCGCCGCGCTCGACGACCGCCCGAAGCAACTGCAGTGCCACGCCCACCGATCCATTGCCCACCACGACGTGGTCGGGAGGCACCCGGCACCACGCTGCGATCCGCTCGGTGAGGTCGTCGGGGTAGAACTGCGGGTACCGGTGAGCCTCGGCGACGGCCCGTTGCATCGCCTTGCGCACCGAGGGCAGTGGCGGGTACGGGCTTTCGTTCAGGGCCAGTCGGTGCAGCACGGGAATGCTCATCGGTCATCCCCGCCCGCTGTGCCACCGGACGGCGACGGCACCGGCGAAGTCGCCGGCGTGGGCGAACCCTCCGAGGACCACCAGATCGCCGTCCTCCACCTGCCGTGAGCGAACGGCCCGGTCCAGGGTGACCGGGATCGCCGCTCCGAACAGGTTCCCGCACTCTTCGAAGGTGTTCAGGTGCCGTTCGGCCGGCAGTTGCAGCGCCTCTCGCCAGTTCCGCAGGAAGGTGCGGTTGGGCTGATTGGTGATGAGGACGTCGATGGCGGTGGTCGCCACGCCGAGCCGTCGGCACAGGTCCGTGACCACTTCGGGGACGAGGCGGTTCCCGCGCGCCAGAACCTTGGCGATGCTGGAATCGGTGAACCCGATCCGCAACTGGGACTCTCCCGGCTCCCAGTACTTGCGTCCGTCGTCGACCGCCACGGTCATGTCCCCGGCGTACTCGCCGATGTGCCGGGTCTCCACGTCAAGGACCGGCGCGTCGGCCGACGTCGTCACATATCCCACGCCGCAGCCGTCGCCCGGGATCGCCGCCTGGGCGAGCCTGCGCACCTCGGACTGGGTGAAGCACTGACCCGCGGCACTCTGGGCGTTGCAGATCAGCGCCGTCCTCGCATCGGTGGTGGTGAGGATCTGCCGGGCCATCTTGAGCATGTACACGAAGGATGCACAGCCCGCATTGGCCACGTCGACGAGCCACTCCGGGTTCAGCCCCAGCCGGCGCGCCACCTCTGTGCCGGCGCCCGTGAACGGCAGGTCCGGCAGTTGGCTGTGCACCAACAGCACGTCGACGCCTCGTATCTCGTCCCTGCCGTGCCGCTCGATCAAGGGCTGCACGGCGCGTTCGACCATGTCCGCGTTGGTCTCGTTCGGGGCCACGTGGTGCCGTGACCGGGGGACCTTGAACATCGGGTGGTTGCGGAGCTTGTCCTCGGCGCCGGGGTACTCGGTGTAGAACTCGGCGGGGACCGGCTCGCCGGGGAGGTAGCTCGCGACGTCGGTGAGGCTGACCGTGGTCACCGCGCCACCGCCTTCGCCGGGACCACGCCGACCGGCCGGCCATTGCGGTGGCGGTGCTCCAGGATCGCCTTGAGGTTGTTCATCTCGACGGTGTGCCCCGCGTAAAAGAGTTCCCAGTAGTCGCCCACCCAGGGCCGGTCCGGGCGGGGAGCCGTGTCGGGGTGCGGGTTGGCGTCGTAGTAGGGGTGTCGGCAGTTGGTCCAGGTGATCACCGATCCCGGCTTGTCGAGCACCACGCGGGCCGGCACGATGCGCATCAGGTAGATCATCCACAGCTTCTCGCCCTGGTCCCAGGAGCAGTGGTAGTCCACGGTCATGGCTTCGGGGTTGGCGACGACCTTGCAGTAGATCCTGGTGTCCTCCTCGAGCCGGTCGTACCCGACCCACACCCCAGGCGTGCCGGCGGGCGCGAAGTCCCGCAGGCTGCAGGTCCACTCCTCCAGGTGGTGTCCCTGGCGCAGGTAGTCGTAGGCCTGCTCAGGGGGGCAGTCGACGTACTCGTGGATGGTGCAGTACTGCCCGTAGACCTGATGGTGGGGGTAGACGGCGTGGGTGAGCTCCATGCAGTGGGCGGTCAGCTCCTCCTTGCCGGGGTTCTCGACCCGCATCAGTCCGGGGATGTCAGCCAGCGTGGACGATTCCTCGTTCATCTGCGTTCTCCTTGCTGTAGGGGCGTTCGGTGCTTGCGGTGGCTTCGGCGAAGGACTGGAAGGGAAGGAAGGGAGGGATCTCCCCCGGCTCGCAGTCCAGCGCGACGAAGGCCGGGGCGCCGCTCGTGTTGCTGCGCAGCAGCGCCTTGCGCAACTGCGCCGCGTCCTCGGCTCCGGTGACGTCGAGGGACGGGAAGGCAGCGGCCACCCCGGCGGCGAGGTCGGTCCGGCCGAACAGGTCGTTGCTGCGGACGCCGCCCTGGAGGAACTCCTCGCGCAGCGCGCACATGGCGTGGGCGTTGTTGTTGAAGACGACGAAGGTCACGGGTGCGGCGTACTCCACGGAGGTGTGCACTTCCATCCCGTGCATGAAGAAGGCCCCATCGCCGGCGAGTACGTAGGTGCGTCGCCCGGTGGCGAGCGCGGCGCCGATGCCGGCGCCGAAGGTGTAGCCCATGCCGCCCATGCCGACCGCCACCACGAAGCGGCCGTGGCGTGGTGCCGGGAGGAGATGGATCGCGCTGGCACCTGCGTTGCCGGCGTCCACGAAGACGTGTGCGTCCTGGGGGAGTGCCGCCTCCACCGCGGCAACCGCCTGGGTGTAGGGGACGGTTCGCCCGCCGGCCCGGGAAACCGGGCCCGGCATCGGTGCGGGGCGGGGACCGGCGTGCTGGGGGCAGTGATGGGGGCGCCGCGGGAGCCGGCCGGTCACCGCGCGCAGTGCGTCGCGCAGGCCTCCGCCCAATGCGGTGGCCTTCACGAACGGTGGTTCGGGACCGATGCACACGATTTCCGTGGTGGCGAGGGCCTGGTCAAGGCCGCCGCGTGCCAGTAGCGGAAGCCGGGTGCCGACCAGCAGGCACACGTCGGCCCGCCATAGACAGTCCTCGACGTTGGCATGGCCCATCACCCCGGCTACTCCGGCGAACCGGGGGTCACGGTTGTCGAAGACATCCTTGGCGTCGGGGGTGACCGCTACCCACGCCCCGAGTTTCCTGGCCAGTTCGGCCAGCTCTGCACGGGCGTCCGCGGCGGCGACGTCTTCACCGGCGATGACGAGGACGTGGCCGGCCCCGCGGAGGGTGTCCGTCACGGCGGTGAGGGCCGCGCTGTCGAGCCGTGCCACCGACGCCGTCGGCGCCGCGCCGCGGCCGGGTAGCCGGACAGGTGCCTGCTGGACGTCCTTGGGCAGCAGCAGCACCGCCGGCCCTCGTGGATCGGCCTGCGCCGCCGACACCGCCCGGGGCAGCACCTCGACGAGTTGGTCGGCGTTCTCGACCCGGGCGCAGAACCGGGAGACCGGTGTGAAGAGCGCCTCGGCGTCGAAGGAGCCCCCCTTGCCGCTGGAGTCCTGGAACGCTCCGTGGCCCTCCTGTCCGGTGGGCGGCTGGCCCACCAGGGCCAGCACGGGTACCCGGGAGGCGTAGGCCTCCGCCAGACCCGGTATCAGATTCATCGCACCTCCGCCCGAGGTGGCGGCAACAACGCCGAGGCGTCCCGTCGTTCGGGCGTATCCGTCGGCCATCGTGACCGCGGAGAACTCGTGCTTGGCGACGACGCCGCGGATGGCGCTTCCACGGTGAACGGCGTCGTACAGATCCTCGATGTTCGCGCCGCCGACACCGAAGACGTGACTGACGCCGGACCTGGCCAGTTCCCCGGCCAGGTAGTCGACCAGGCGTAACGCTCCTGCCTCGGGTGCGTCCGAGGTCGTGATGGTCATGCGGGGCTCCTGTCCGTCTCGTGGTGCCGGTCGATGAGGCCGGATGGTGAGATGACCTGAAAGCGGTGCCGGTACTCCCTCGGAGTGAGTCCCAGGGTTCGTCCGAAGGAGCGGAAGAAGGTCTCGGGGGCGGCGAATCCGCAGCGGCCCGCTATCTGGCTGATCGTCAGTTCGGTGGTTTCCAGCAGCTCGCGCGCGCGGGCAATGCGCGTTCGTTCGACGTACTGGCCGGGGGTCGTGCCCACTTCGCGCCTGAAGACCCGGGCGAAGTTGCGCAGACTCATGTTGGCTCGCCGGGCTATCTCGGCCACGGGCAACGGGTTGTGCAGGTTGTCCAGAATCCACTCCTGCGCGGCCCGGATCGGCGGATGGTCGGCCAACTGGGCGTCAAGGACGGCGCTGAACTGGGACTGCCCTCCGTGCCGCTTGAGGAAGAGCACCAGAAACCGTGCCGTCTCCAGGGCCAGCGCCGCACCGTGATCGGCCTCCACCAGGGCGAGTGCCATGTCGATGCCGGTCGACACACCCGCCGAGGTCACGAAGGGCCCGTCCCAGACGAAGATCGGCTCGGCGTCCACCGTCACGTCCGGATAGCGGCAGGCCATCGCCTCGCTGTACGCCCAGTGAGTGGTGGCGCGTCTGCCGTCCAGAAGACCCGCCTCGGCCAGCAGAAAGGATCCGCCGCATACGGAGGCGATCCTGCGTGACCGGGCCGCTGCCCGGCCGATCCAGGACACCAGCGGCCGGTCCCGGAGCGCGTTGCTGAGACTCCATCCACCCGGCACGAGGAGCGTGTCGATCGGTCCCTGCCCCGCCTCCAGTGGCGAGGCCTCCACGCTCACGCCGGAACTCGTGCGCACCAGTGGTGCGTCGGCGGAGACCAACTCGATCCGGTAGGGGGAACTCGACGGCCCAAGCAGCCGGTTGGCGGTATCGAAGACTTCGATCGGTCCGGTGATGTCCAGCGCCATCGCGCCCGCGTACACCACAACCACAACACGTCGCTCTAACACGGTCACAGCCTGTATCGAGGATCGCACTGGCTGCAATGACAGATTACTGACGCATCCGGCCAACAGGCAGGCGGCGATTGAGGTAGACAGGTACTGACCAGGCGGTTTGTACGCCGGAACTGGCAGCGATGGGTGAGGCAGCTCACAGGGAGTGGGCTCGTCTCCGGCGCGATCGAGGGTCCGGGTTGTCTCGGGCTTTCTCACTGGGCGCCGATGAGGCAGACCGCGCTGGGCTCATAACCCAGGGACCAAGGGTTCAGATCCCGCCTCGCCACGAACAGCAGGCCGTCGCGCGATGGGAAGAGCTCGAATCGTCAGACGCGGATGTTGCTTCGGCCGCTGTCAGGTACCAGAAGCTTCCTCGGCCCGCTTTCAAGCGGGGAGTTGTACGGGATCCGGCGGGCACAGGCCGAGGTGCTTCGCGCGCTGGGGTGGAGACGATCGGGCAACCGGCCGTGCTGCCGGGTGCCACGGTCCTGCGGATCCTGGGTCGGCAGGGCCCCGTGCTCCAGGAACGTGCGTGGGGAGTCGAGCGCCGCACGGTCACGACCGGCCGCGCAACGGAGACGGTCAGCGTCCGTACGGATTTTTCAACGGACGTGCTTCATGGCGGCGAGGCCCAGGCCACGGCCTGCTGCTGTTCCTGGGTATGTGTCAGGCAGGCCCCGGCAAGGAGTCGGCGCAGCGCAGTGGGTGTGTGTCCGAGGTGGTCGCGCACGGTGCGGGTGAGGTGTGCCTGGTCGGCGAAGCCGAGGTCGGCGGCGAGTGCCCCGAGGCGGATTTCGCCGGCCTCCAGCCGGTCGAGTGCGTGGGTGACGCGAACCCGGTTGCGGTATCGCGTCAGTGAGACACCGAGTTCTCGGGTGAACGCCCGGCTCAGCCGGTACGGCGACACGTCGAGGTGCACGGCGAGCGGAAGCAGCCCGGTCGCAGCCGGATGGGCGTCGCGGATCAGGTCACGTGCCGCGGCGACGAGCGCCCGGTCGCCGGGGCTGGCGGATGCGCCGGCGGAGGTCGGCGCCGCGATGACCTGGTCGACGATGTGGCGGACCAGACCGGTCAGCTGTTCCGCGCCGGCGTAGTCGACGTCCGGGGCTCGGGTGGTGGCGAGCAGCCGTCGGTGGGCGAGGTCGAGCCGTGCGTCGACGTACACAGTCGACTTGGTGAGCCAGGGAGTGTCTCCGGCAAGGGTGCGCCACAGCGCTGGGGTGAGGCTGATCGAGGTGCACACGTCGCCCCCGGCGGGATGAGCGAACTGCTCCTCCTCGCCGGGCATGCCGATGTAGCCGACGGTCGGGTCAACGTCCATGTCGATGCCGCGGACTCGTCTGCGGAACCGTCCCTGTCGCACGAGCACGACCTGTACGTGCCGGTGCGTCTCCATCGCCGACCAGTTCGTGTGGTCATTGCGGCAGGTCGCCGCCATGACAGCGAACTCCGGCCGGGTGGCGAGGTCGACAAACGAGAGCACCGGCCCAGGGTAGGCGGGGGGTCTGACAGTCCCGCAAGAATCTTCAAGACGGACCCAGCGCAGTGAGGCAGGCTCTGTGGCGGCACACCTGAGACGAAGGAGCCGACACCATGTCCCCGCTGGTCCAGTCCGGTGGAACAGGCTCATCTCGACTTCAAGATCACCTACGTCGAACGGACGGTCAAAGAGCTCATCGCGCTCGGCGCAACCCAGCCCGAGTTCCAGCCGGGCGGCGACGAGTGGGTGGTGCTCGCCGCCCCGGAGGGGCACCTGTTCTGCCTGGCCGCAGCCGACTGACCGCCCAACAGGTCTGTCCAGCCAAGCCGATTCATGAGGAGGAGCAATGGCTTCCATCAGCAAGGAAATCACGATCGGGTGCAGTGCCGACGAGGTGTGGAAGGTCATCGGCGACTTCGCCACGGGACCGTCACGTATGGCACCTGGATACGTAGTGGACACCCGCATCGAGGCCGACACCAGGGTTGTCACGTTCATCGACGGCGCTGTGGCAAGGGAGCGACTCGTCGCTCTCGACCACGAAGTTCGCCGTATCGTCTACGCCGTCGTAGGCGACAGCTTGCAGCCAGCCCACGACAACGCGTCCATGCAAGTACTCGCCGACGGTGAGGATCACTGCCGGCTCATCTGGATCCACGATGTGCTGCCCGACGACCTCGCCCCCACCCTCGACGCGGCGATGACCCATGGCGGCACGGTCATCAAACGAACCTTCGAGGAGCGTCACAGTCAGCAAGCCGCGGCCTCCTGATTCGGTGCCACTGACTACCATGCCGCCGACCGTGCCCCTCAGCAGGAAGAAGGTGGGTGGGGTGGGGCAGGTCGGCCTGGCGGCGGGCGAGGGGATCGGGTGGCCTGCCCCTGGGTGCCCTCGCGCGCGGCGGCGGGGCCGCGCGCGTGGCCGGGCAGACCAAGCTGCCCGGGCTTCGGGTGGGGGTCTTCGCCGGGTGGCCGTTGGTGGGATCAGGCCTGGGCGGTGGGTTTTGTCGTGGATTCGTAACGGCGCCGGGCGGGTGACAACGGGCGGCAAGGCCTGCTCCTCTGAATGATCAGCGGGGGCGCAACCGGGCGCCGTCGCAAACAGGGTGCGGGTCTCACCATGTGGGGGAGATTCGCGGGAGGGAAGTCCATGACCAGGACGAAAAAGCCCGGGATGAGGGCGCGGGGCGGCCGTGTGGCCGTGATCGGTGTGCTGGGGCTGGCCTCAGTGACTCTGGCAGCCGTGCCGGCGTTCGCCAAGGGCAATGTGGACATCACGGCGCCCCGCACGGCGCAGGCCGGCAAGACCATCACGGTCACGGCGCACGGCGGTGACGACAGCGCCGGCTACCTGCATCAGCTGTGCCTGGAGGAGAACGGCTTCGGTGAGGGATGGCACCAGGAGACCTGTAGCGCCGCGGTCGAGGGCGACGCGCGGGTCACTGCACAGGGCACGGCCGCGCGCCGCGGCGACCTGGAATTCCGGGCGGTGCTGTACGGCTTGACCAGCCGGAACGACCAGCACCCCGTGCGCTTGCACGCCTCTGACGTGGCGACGGTGCACGTCCGCTGATCCAGCAACTCGGCCGCGAACGGTCGGCACAACCACTGCCCGCGGCCGTACGACCTCGAAGTGCTGCCGGTCAGTAGCCGGGAACTTGACCGGGCGGTACCTGCCGCAGAACCAGCAATCGCGGCCGCCCGCCCGGAAGACGACGGTGCACCTGGCGGCCACGGTGCACGTGCCGGCAGCCGATGCCGGGGTGAAGGACTCAGAGGCCGCCGCCCTGCCCGTGGCGGGGCGCAGTGTCTACAGCGAAAACCAGGGAGTGTAACGAATGTCCATCTTGCGTAAATTCAGTGCGGCTGGTTTGCTCACCGTCGCATTGATCGGTGCCCTCGTGTCCACTGCTGGCCCGGCCAACGCCGGGACGGTGTCCAGTGCCACAGCGGCAAGCGGCCACGTGGTGATCGCGTGCAATTGCGAGCAGAGTTGGTAAGCGTGGCCGGCCCTCGATCAACCAGTTCCGGGAGCCGGCGTCCTGAGCTGTTACACGCCGAATCCGCCCGCAGCAACGGCTTGTTGACCGGCGCGGTCCTGCCGCCCACGAGCGAACATGTGATCGCCCCAACCGTGGCAGCGATCGCCGCTACGCGGCTGGGCATTCTGCGCGCCTGACCCGCCGCTCGCGCACCGTGTGCGGGGCCGGTCATCCCGACCCCGCACCCGAACACGCCGACTGCGGCGCAGCTACCAGCGCATACCGAGGGCATCGAGGCCGGCGCGGCGTTCCTGGCTCAACTTCGCGACCTTCCTGCACTACTTGTTCGTCTGGCGGCCCTTTCGCCGTCCTTCAGCGCTCGGCATGCGCTTGTTCCGGCTCGCGGGTCTGCGGAAGATCGCGCTCGCGGCGCATCGGGCTTGTGGCAAGGATGAGCCAGCTGGGCGCGACGACACCTGTCATGATCCACATGGCCGGCCGGTACCCTACGGCGTCGCCGAGTACGCCGCCGAACAGAGACCCGGGTGGGCGGCCGACCGTCGACCCCATGGCTTGAAGACGGACAGGATGACGTTGGCGAGATACAGCAGAAGCGCGACGGCCGGGACGATCACCATGTTGTAGCGGATGAATCCCAGATCCATGGCTGAGATGGGGCCCACCGGATGCCGGGTCACCGCGCCCACCGCGTCGTGCAGTCTGGCAGGGAGGGCGAAAACCGAAGCCACCGTGGCCGCCAGGGTCGACCAGAACTTGGCACTGACCCAGTAGTAACGAAACAGGCCCCACGGCGTGCCGAGGGCCAGCACCACTCCGCTGACCAGCGTGAGCAGACTCAGCGGGATGATCAGAACGTCCCCCAGCATCCCCATCGCCCGGTAGGCGGTCCGCAGGGTGTCGGCATTGTTCGTCGCCAGCGCCGTCGTCCCGAGGGTCAGCAGGCAGAGCATCAGCGCCAACCAGCTGACAGAGACGACCACATGCACGACGACCATGCTCTTACGGGCCCTCTGGGACAACCGGGGGCCTGAGTGCCGTCGCGCGCCATCGCCGGCGGGCGTCGTCAGCGTCGACGATTCGGCGGAGGGGAGCATGCGTACCTCCATCAGGTCGGGGTCATGGGTACGCGGACAGGCTCTCCCTCCCGCCCGTCCGGGGCGTCCGCCGACGGAAGTAACTCCCTCTGCTCCGAGGCGAGTACGGTCGACGATCCGATCAGTGCAGCGGATGGATCCGTACGCCCCTGGGAGCACGCCCATGGCCTTTGCCCGCGGGACGTGTGGCAGGAACCGCCCTGCGATGGTGAAGACACCGGGGTTGGATTTCCGCTCCGCCGTCCACTCGTCCGCAGGTATACGGCAGCGACGCCCGGGCGGGCGTGGTCCGCGCGCTGGCCGCCGTGGCCGGAGCACTCCTCCTGCTCTGCGCCAGTACCAGCTGGGTTCCGGCCCAGATCGGCTCCAGGGCGGAACTAACCGGCTGTCGCCGACCCTTGGCGTGGCGGTCTTCCTGGTCGCCGTGACGGCACGCGCCCCGCCTGGGTCGTCCGGAGCGGCCTGGTGATCGGGGTGGCCAGCGTGTTGTCGATGAGCTCGCTCGTCGCCGAGGACGGTTCGGTGTTCATCCCGGTCGGCCGCTTCCTCGACTTCGTCTGGTTCGTCGCGCTCAGCGTGCTGCTGTGGGGGCGGGGCGGGCGAACGGATGATCTCACCGGTTCCGGTTTGCCGCGGCATCCCTGAGGCCAATGCCGAGCAGGAGGCGGAAACCGGATTTGCGATCACCGTCCGCGGTCGCCGTTCCCACGGGGAATGGTGACCGCGGAGGTGGGGAATTTCGGAGCGGTTCCCGCCCTCGCAGCAGCGATGGGAGCGGTGGCACCCAGACTCCGCAGCGGCTGGGGCGTTGAGGACACCCGCACCCGCACCCGCACCCGCACCCGCACCCGCACCGTCTGGTCCGGCCTGGTCCGCGTCGGCGCCGTCCAGCTGGCCGATCGTCTCAACGCCCCCGGCGCCCTAGCCGGCTCCCGCAGTCCACGCGCTGCGGTCTGCGCCTGCCGGGGCGGCGGATGAGGCGCCCCCGCGCTCCGTGCGGCGGTTGCGGCGTCAGGAGCCCGACGTGTGGTCCTCGAAGTAGAACCAGTTGTCACCGTTCTCCGCGGAGAAGATGTATGAGCCGTCGTCCTCCCACTCGTCCGTCTGGCCGACGACGATCGAGGACACCTTGTCGTGGAGGGCGCCGTCCACCCTCCGGGTGTCCGCGTCCAGGGTGATCTTCTCCCCGGTGAAGTCCGCGTGCTCGTAGAGCGTCACCTTCCACCCGGACGGCACGCGGACGGAGGAGATGCAGTCGTTCATGGACGGGTCGAGCTTGTGGCGCCCGTGGTCGAGCGTGGCGCTCTTGCCCTTGTAGTCGACGTCGGCGTAAACGGTCACCGGCATGGGAGACGGTCCTTTCTCGCACAGTGTTACTAATTGAACACTGTAAGTAGCTAAGTGGCGCGTCGCTCGTCGAGACCGCCGGCCGTCCCGTCCCTCCGAGATACGGGCCGCGGTGATGTCCGGGGAGGAATCCGACTCGACATCGGAGACCCACATTGGGGTGCCGTCCGGCGCGGCCATGAACTGAATGTTGCCGCCGAAGCTCTTGTAATTCTGGGAGAACCACAGGTTGTTGCCCTTCTCCCGGACCCCGGACCCCGGCCATCCGGTCGCAGGCGATCAGCCACGGCGGAGATCAGCAGCCCCTGCCGCCCGGGTACTCGGCCTGGGGCTGGTCGCGAGGGCACGTGGAAGCAGTTGTCCTGCTACTGGAGTCCGTATTGGCGTGTGCGCAAGACCGGTTGGCCCAGTTGGAGGACGGCTAGGGTGCTGGTCATGCCTGGTGATCTCCAAAGCAATGGCCCGGCCCGTGAGGCTGTGACGGTCGGTGGGCGGCTGACGGATCCCGGGTGGCTGGTGAACGGCGATCCTGAGCGGGTCCTGGCGGTGCTGGGCGATGCTGCCGGGCGGGAGGAGGCGTTGGCGGCTGCGGTCTACCGGGCATCGGCACATCTGCACCATGACGCCGGTGCCGGCGTGCGGCGGCAGTTGCTGGCGCTGGACGCAGCCCGGTACGGGGACCGGGAGCTGGCGGCACGGATCACCGGAGCAGCGGTGGACGGCGGAGCTGATGCCCGGTGGGGGGTGGAGTGGGCGACCGGTGGCACGGTCGACCACCGCCTCCGGTGCACTCTGACCGGTCACTTCGGCGAGGTGTGGGCGGTGGCGACGGGCGTGCTGGAGGGCCGTCCGATCGTCGTCATCGGCAGCGGGAAAGGGACGGTGTGGGTGTGGGACCTGGCCGCCGGCCGGCCCATCGGTGAACCCCTCACCGGCCACACCGGCCCCGTGCTGGCGGTGACGACGGGCGTGGTGGAGGGCCGTCCGGTCGCCGTCACCGGCAGCTGGGACGGGACGGCGCGGGTGTGGGACCTCGCCACCCGCCGGCCCATCGGCGGCCCCCTGACGGCTACCGTCGGCGAGGTGGGGGCGGTGGCGACGGGCGTGCTGGAGGGTCGCCCGGTCGCCATCACCGGCGAGAAGCACGGGACGGTGCGGGTGTGGGACCTGGCCGCCCGAGAGCCTGTCGGCGAACCCCTGACCGGCCACGCCGGTCCTATACGAGGGGTGGCGACGAGTGTGCTGGAGGGTCGTCCGGTCGTCATGGCCAGCGGCGGGAAGGGGACGGTGCGGGTGTGGGACCTGGCCACCCGAGAGCCCGTCGGCGAACCCCTCACCGACCCCACCGGCCCGATTCGAGGGGTGACGACGAGTGTGGTGGAGGGCCGTCCGGTCGCCGTCACCGGCAGTGAGACGGGGACGGTGCGGGTGTGGGACCTGGCCACCGGCCAGACCGGTGAGCCCTTCAGCAGCCCCAGTGGTGGGGTGAACGCGGTGGCGACGGGCGTGGTGGAGGACCGTCCGGTCGCCGTCACCAGCAGCTGGGACGGGACGGCGCGGGTATGGGACCTGAGTACCGGCCGGCCCGTCGGTGAGCCCCTGACCGGGCACTTCGGCGAGGTGTGGGCGGTGGCTGCGGGTGTGGTGGAGGGCTGTCCGGTCGCCGTCACCGGCAGCCACGACGGGACGGTGCGGGTGTGGAACCTGGTCACTAGCGCGTCCGTCGGTGAGCCCCTGACGGGCCACGCCGGCCCGATACGAGCGATGGCGACGAATGTGGTGGAGGGCCGTCCGGTCGCCGTCACCGGCAGCCGGGACGGGGCGGCGCGGGTGTGGGACCTGGCCACCCGCCGGCCTATCGGCGGCCCCCTGACGGCTACCGTCGGCAAGGTGGTGGCGGTGGCGACGGGCGTGCTGGAGGGCCGTCCGGTCGCTGTCACCGGCAGTTGGGACGGGACGGTGCGGGTATGGGACCTGGCCACCGGCCAGCCCGTCGGTGAACCCCTCACTGCCCGCACCGGCAGGCGGGAAGTGGCGTTGGGTGTGGTGGAGGGTCGCCCGGTCGCCATCACCAGCGAGGAGTACGGGACGGTGCGGGTGTGGGACCTGGCCACCCGAGAGCCCGTCGGAGAACCCCTCACCGCCCCCACCGACCCGGTGGGGGCGGTGGCGACGGACGTGTTGGACGGCCGTCCGGTCATCATCGGCATCGGGAATGGGACGGTGCGGGTATGGGACCTTGCTACCCGCCGACCCGTCGGTGAGCCCCTGACCGGTTACTTCGGCGAGGTAGGGGCGGTGGCGACGGGCATGGTGGAGGGCCGTCCGCTCACCGTCACCGGTAAGGAGGACGGGGCGGTGTGGGTATGGGACCTGGCCACCCGCCAGCCCATCGGCGAACCCCTCACCGGCCACGAGGACCGCGTGTCGGCGGTGGCGACGGGCGTGGTGGAGGGTCGTCCGGTCGCCGTCACCGGCAGTAGCGATCGTACGGTGCGGGTGTGGGACCTGACCACCGGCCGACAGGTCGGAGCGGAGCTGGTGTTTCCTGCGGCGGTATATACGCTGGCCGTCACTTCGGATGGTCGGCTGATGGTGGGATTCGGCCGGGATGTGGCAGTACTGGCCCCCTGCTGACCAGGCTGGGCGGCACTGGCGCAGTGAGGTCGTCCGTCAGGCCGTCAGTCGACCAGCGCGCTGGCTGGCTGAAGATGTTCGCCGTTCTTCGACCGCTTGACGATCACCGGCTCCAGATGGAGCGTTCCCGGTGCCGAAGTCATGCCCATCCTCCGCCCCGTCATCGCCACCGGCGACTTCGACGACTACTGGGCCCCCGCGTAGGAGGCAGGGCACGGTGGGTCCGGTGGAAGCAATCCTGGCGGCTCGCTCTCGCTTCCGGCGGACTCCCCGCCCACCACGGCCGGCAGCTCGCTCATGATCTCCTGCCCGGGACGACGACGGCTCGACCGGCCGGGCCAGACAGGGGCAGCCCGTGCAACGATGTCCTTCATCGGCGTGAAGTGGGCTTTGTGTGCTCCTGCTTGGGAAGGCGGCCCGTGACATCTGTACGGAATTGGATCACGCGGGTCGCGTGGGCCGTACTGGCCGTGCCCGCCAGCGCGATCGTGACCGCGGGGGCATGGGGCATCGCCTACGGTGTGGCGAACACTCCCAACTGGTGGAACCCGCTGGTAGTGGGGTTCGGTGCAATGCTCGCCCTGGCCGGGCTGCTCGCACTGGTAGGCCTCCTGATGATTCTCCTGGAGGACTGGCACGACAGGGAGTACGGGAAACTCGAAATCGTGGCAGCCGTCTGCGTCGCGCTGACCACGTGGACGTTCTGCTCCGCGGTGCACCAGCAGGCCTTGCACGACCGCGGCCGGGCCGTACAGGCAGTCGTCGCCTCCCTGCACCCGACCGAGGACGAGTTCGGCGGGGACACAGGGAATGCGGCTGTGCTGAAGGACTCCTCGGGCCGCACCCTGTCCGGTCAGATCGACGCCGGCCGACTCGCCGTCGGGGACACGGTCACCGCGACCGTGGATCCCCGGGGTAAATACGGCGTCCAAGTCGGCTCTCCGCCTCAGGCTCCCGAACGTCTCTGGGAATTGGCCGCCGTACTCGCCGCTCTCCAGGCGCTGCTGTGCGCGGCGATCGGCTTCTCCGCGGTCCCACTGCGGTCCCCACGGCCGAAGCAGACCAACCAGCGTCCTACGGTGTCACCGGCCTCGTAGGAGCTGACGCCGGACTCGGGAGACCGTGCGCCGAACCCGCCTGCTGGGACCGGGCCCGCGCCGTAAGCGGGAGTCCTTCGAATGCTTGATCGGCGACGCGCTCCAGCGCGACCGCGTCGAACCCGGCCTTGGCCAGCACTTCCATGCCCCGGTTGATCGCCATGAGTAGTTGGCTGATTCCGGGGACGTCTGCCTCGGGATCGAGGTCGCCATGTCGCTGCGCAGCCTGAACGCACTCGGTCAGCGAACCCTCAATTCTCATGAGGGCCTGCCTGACACGCGCACCGGCCTGCGGATCGTGGTCGACACCCTCGACGACGAAGCCGGTCACCATGCAGCCGAGCCGGTCGGGGTCCTCGTGCACACATCGCGCTGACTTCACGAGATATGTGTGCAGCCGTTCCAGGGCGGTGTCATCGGGGCCTTCGAGTACGGCCGCCCAGGCGGCCTCATTGCGGTCGCAGTACGCCTCCAGGGTCCGCAGGTACAGCTTGCTCTTGTCGCCGAAGGCGGCGTAGAGGCTGCCCCGGCCCAGCCCGCCGGCCTTGGCGATGTCGTCAACGCTGGTGCCGGCGTATCCGGTACGGCGGAACTGCCGCTCGACGGCCTGTACGACCGTGTCCTTGTCGAATCCTGGTGGGCGCCCCATGAGGGCCAGCCTACAGGCCGAACGAGCATTCTTGACATTCCGTTCCACAACTTTCCACGGTTCCTGACAGAACGGTCCAGAACTCTGGAGTCCGTCGCTCACGGCATCCCGCGAATCCCGCAGAACGGATGAGACGCATGTCTTCGCAAGATCAGATGACCCGTCCACGAACGCAGAGAGCAGGCGGAGGCTCCTCGGACGCCCGTCCGGCTCTCATACTCGCCGTGCTGGCCATGGCGAGTTTCCTCGGCCAACTCGACGTGTGGATCACCAACGTCGGCCTGCCGGACATCGGGCAGGGCGTGGGCGCGGCGTCTCTGTCGGATCTGAGCTGGGTGCTCAACGGCTACGCGATCGTCTACGCCGCCCTTCTCGTCCCCGCGGGGCGGCTTGCCGACCGCTTCGGACGCAAGGCCGGCTTCCTTCTTGGCATGGCTGTCTTCGTAGCGGCGAGTGTGGGGGCGGGGCTGTCCGGCAACGTATGGATGCTGGTCGTCTTCCGTGCCGTTCAGGCGCTGGGCGCCGCCCTGCTGAACCCCGGCCAGCCTCGGCCTGGTGCTGACGAGTGCTCCTGCGGAGAAGGTGGAGCGGTACGTCAAGATCTGGTTCACCGCAGGCTCGCTGTCCGGAGTGTGCGGGCCGATTTTCGGCGGGCTGCTGGTCCAGATCTCCTGGCGGTGGCTGTTCCTCGTGAACATTCCGGTCGGGCTGCTCGCGATCGCACTGGCCGCCCGACTCGTGGCCAACGTCAAGCACGAACAGGACGCCCGCATCCCCGATCTGCTCGGCGGTGTCCTGCTGATCATCGTGGTCGGCGCACTGTCTCTCGGCGTGGTCAAGGCGCCGGACTGGGGCTGGTCGGACACCCGCGTCGTTTCGTCACTGGTCGTGGCCGCGGCCGGGGTGATGGTCTTCCTGCTCCGCTCGTCACGTCACCAGGTACCCGTAGTGGACCTCTCCCTCTTCCGTGACCGGATCTTCGCCTCGGCGAACCTCGCTGCCACCCTGCAACTGGCCTCGTTCGCCGGCCTCCTGCTGTCGACGATCCTCTGGCTGCAGAGCCACTGGCACTATTCCGCCATCAAGACCGGATGCGCCAGCCTTCCCGGCCCGGTGGGCTTCGCACTGGCTGCCACTCTCGGTGAAGCCCTCCAACGCCGATTCCGGGTGCCGGCCGGCCTCATCGCCGCGGTCGGCTGCACCATCGCCGCGGCAGGCGCCCTTCTCTTCGTCGTTCTGCTGCACAACGACCCGAACTACGCTTCCGGAATCCTCCCGTGCTGGCTGATCTTCGGAGCCGGCGCAGGGCTGGCGCTTCCGACCGTCGTCTCTTCCGCGACCGTCAGCCTGCCTCCCGAGCAGGCGGCCACCGGCAGCGCCATCGTGACCATGGCGACTCAGATCGGTTCGGTCGTCGGCATCAGCATCCTGGTCGCCATGCTCGGCACCGCCTCCGGTGGAGCCTCTCTCCAGACCTACCGGCACGCATGGTTTGTCGCGATGGGACTCATGGCTGCCGCGGCCGCGGTGTCGCTGGGCGTATCGCAGAAGAAGGCGGTGGCAGTCCGATGACGGCGTCCGTTCCGGCTCAGGCTTCCCGCGCCGCGGCCCCCGGCAGCGGGCGGGCCCGCTGGCTTGGCCTCCTGGTGGTCTGTCTCGGCGTCATGATGGCCTTCGTCGACGTCACCTCCACCATCTCGGCCCTGGGTGATATACAGGGTGACCTGCACGTCACTGCGAGCACGCTGGTATGGATCACCAGCGCGTACAGCCTTGCTGTCGTGAGCTTCGTGATGTCCGCCGGAACCTTCGGCGACCTCGTGGGGCGTCGACGCGTGTTCAGCCTCGGTGCCGCCGTCTTCCTGGCCGGCAGCGTACTCGCCGTTTTCGCCGACAGCGCCGGAACGCTCATCACCGCGCAGGCGATCGCGGGCCTCGGCGGCTCAGCCGTGTTGCCGACGAGCCTGGCGATCGTCAGTGCCACCTTCACCGACCCGCACGAGCCCACCGCCGCGATCGGCGTCTGGGCCGCGTGCTCCGGAGTGGGCCTGGCCATCGGCCCGATCCTCGCCGGAGCCCTGCTCGAACATTTCTCCTGGCACGCCGTCTACATCGCCAACATCGTCATCGCCGGTACGGCCCTCCTCCTGGCCCCGGTCTTCGTGGCCGAGTCCAGGCTCCCCACGCGCAAGCCCGATCTTGCGGGCCTCGTCCTGGGCACGGTGATGACGGCCTCGGCCACCTACGCGATCATTCAGGGCGGTGCGACGGGATACACCGAGGCACCGATCATCACCATGTACGTGGTCTTCGCTGTGTCTTTGTTCATGTTCGTACGCGTAGAACTCCGGCACCCCGACCCCATGCTGGACCTGAGGCTCTTTCGGAGCGCGTCCTTCTCGGCCGTCATGGGCGTGGCCGCTGTCAGCGTTTTCGGACTGGTCGGTGTCGCCCTGCTCAGCGTGCTCTACATGGAACGTGTGGGACAGACCAGTCCCCTCGACGCCGGCGTGCGCCTGCTGCCGCTGTTCGGAACATTTCTCCTGGTCACAGTAGTAGCCGCCCGGGTACTGGTACACCGGATCGGCTTCACCCCCTTGATCACTGCGGGCCTGGTCCTCATCGGAGCCGGATCTCTCGTGCTGCTCGCGACCGATGCCTCGGGAGGTTACGGGGCGATGTGGCCCGGGCTGCTCGTGGCGGGCATCGGAGCGGGTCTGCTGACGGCGCCTTCGACGGCTGCCGCAGTCAACAGTGTCTCGCCGCAGCAGGAGGGCATGGCGGCAGCAGCGGTGAACATGGCTCGTCAGCTGGGAACGGTGCTCGGCCCCAGTGTGCTCGGAACTGTCGTCACCAGTCGCTTCCCGCGGAACCTGCACGACCGTCTCGTCGAGGCGGGCATTCCCTCGCCGCAGGCGGACAGGATCGTGGCGGGTGCCCCACACGGCGGCGGCGCGACAGACCTTCCCGCATCCATCGCTCGCGTGGTGGGAACGGCGGTACCGAGGGCGTTCACCGACGCCGTGCACCTGGGCAACGTCATAGGCGGAGTTGTACTGATCGTCATGGCCGTGCCTACGGCGCTGTTCATCCGCCACAAGGTGCACGCCCCCCGGACGCCCGCCGAGGCGTAAGCGGTACGTCAACGGGACGGTGCGAGGCGCCCACAGGACTTCTGGCCGGACAACGTCCCCCGAACAGCCGGTGTTGATCGCTGAGTACAACCGTCAGCACCGGCACCGCCCGCCAACTGAGCACCGGTCGAACGAGGGCCGAACCTCCGGGCGACACCGTGATCAATCGTCGGCCCAGTTCGAACCAGATTGAAACCGTGCGCCTGACGCCCCGCGTCAGCGTGCGCGCGAAAGGGAGACACCAGCATGGCCAAATTCCTGCTCAGCGTCCACGTGCTGGCAGCGATCCTGCTCATCGGACCCGTCACCATTGCGGCGAGCATGTTCCCGCGTTACGCGCGCCAGGCACTGGCCGACGGACCCGAGCAGCAGTCGGCCGAGGGATCGGTCCGAATGCTGCACCGGATCTGCCGGGTCTACGCCGTGGCCGGCATCTCCGTCCCGGTCTTCGGTGTCGGCACCGCCGAGGTGATGGGCGTGATGGGCAGCACCTGGCTCATCGCCTCCATGGCTCTGACAGCGGTGGCCTGCGTCCTGCTGGGCATCGCGGTGCTCGGTACCCAGGACGTCGTGGTGACCCAGCTCGACATGCCCGAACACGCGTCGACCGCTGCGGAGTCCCTGCTCGCCCGGCTGCCCCGCCTGTCGATGATCACCGGCCTGTTCGCCCTCGCCTGGCTGATCGTGGTGGTCCTGATGATCGTCCGCCCTGGCTCGACGACAGGCGCATAACGTCCGTGTGGAAGACGGCCGGGTGGGCAGGCGCCTACAGCTGATCTCGCCACCAGGGGACGTGGGGAGAATCGGCACGGACGACCTTGGCTCTCTTAAGGATCTTGCCGTCAAGATGCCATACAAGCTCCCGCAACTCTCGTGCCGACTTCTTGGGCAAGGCGTGCATGATCTCTTCGAGGTGATCGCGTGAATAGCCCGGATCGCAGCCGCACTCGGGGATGCCGCACCTGGTGGAGGTGAAGGGATCAGCTATCCGCTTCAGCGGACCGTGAGCCAGGGCGGCCCAGTGCCAGAAGGCTTCGGCAGTGGCGCCCGGTGAGAAACGCGCGTGTTCCAGTCTGCGGATATCGGCTTGGCACGCCCCCGACAGACGGTTGATCGTCGGGTAGGGGTGGCGGAAGAAGTGCCTCGGGGTCCGTACGGGAAGAGTGCTCCGTACAGCGGATGGGCGCCTACGCGGCATTGCCCTTTCGGTTGTGAGTCATGACGGCAGGGTACCGCCGACAGTGCAAATGATCTAGAGACCCGCGGCCAGTGGCCCGTAGTAGACCGCTCGGCGCTCACTCTGGCCGGCAGCTGGTTGACCGCGGTGGAGGTGAACGCCGTGGCGGCGTGGACGGGCGGTGCGATCGCGACGGTGCCCAGGACCGAACCGATCATCACGGTGAGCACGATCGCCCAGAGGGACAGGAAGCGAGATCGTCGTCTCATCGGGCTACTCCCCTGAAGGCGCGGGCAGTGTGACGCCGAGGGCGGCCGGCGTGCCGAAGTTCGGTGTGCCGTCGGCGTTCCAGGTGAACTTCTGCGCTCTGGTGCTGCGGTTCATGTCGCAGCCGCCGGAGGCGGAACTGTTGGCGTGGTAGACCATCCAGTCCTCGGTCCCGTCGGGCGACTTGAAGAAGCCGTTGTGGCCGGGGCCGTACACGCCGTTGGCGTTGGACCTCTGGAAGACCGGGTTGGGCGACTTGACCCAGGAGGCGGAGTTCAGCGGATCGCCACCGTTGTAGGTGAGCATCCCCAGCTTGTAGTCGGGCGTGGAGCAGTGGCTGGCGGAGTAGACGATGAACGTCCTGCCGCCCCGCTGGAGGACTTCGGCGCCCTCGTTGACCGCGCCTCCCACCGTCTCCCAACTGTACGTGGGGGTGGACAGCACATGGCGGGTTCCGCCGGCGGTCCACGGATTGGAGAGCGGCCGGATGAACATCGGCTGCGACCCGTTGTAGAAGGTGCCGAGGAGGTAGAGCTTGCCGTCCAGTTGCAGAATGCTCGGGTCCAGCTCCCAGGTGTTGTCCTGGGTCGGGTCGAGGAGGTCGGCCTTGAAGGTGTAGGGCCCCATCGGGTCCAGGCCGGTGCTCTCCAGCACGTGGATCCGTTGGGTGCCCAGGTCGTACGGCTCCCGTCCGGCCGTGTAGTAGAAGTACCACCGCTTTCCGTCGGGGCCGTCGAGCAGGTGGAACTCCGGGGCCCACATCGTGCCGGCGCCGTTGGGCCGGGTGAGGTTGAAGATCACCTGGTCGGTGGCGGTGGCGAGCCCCGCGAGGGTGCTGGCCTTGCGCATGGTGATCGTCGAGTTCCAGGTGGTGGTGGCGAGGTAGTAGTACCCGTCGTAGTAGGTCAGCCAGGGGTCGGGCCCGTGCTGGGAGAGCGGGTTGGTGAAGGTGTGCGGGCTCGTGGAGCCGCCGGTGAAGCCGGCCAGCCGCCACACCCTGCCGTTCGCGGTGGCGCATGGCAGCTGCACCAGGCTGGTGTTCGAGGCCGACGAACCACCGCTCGGCGTCACACACTTGCCGGAGCTGATGGAGACCAGGTCGAAGGTCTTGTCGGTGCCGCTCACCGACACCGGCGTGAGCCGCCACTGCTGGTTCGTCCCGCCGTGGCAGGGCCACTGGATGATCGCGGCGTCGTCCGCCGTGGACGCGCCGTAGACGTCGACGCACTGACCCGACTGGGTGGTGATCGTGTAGGTGTCGCTCGACCCCGGGACGGGAGTGAAGCCGAGGTTCTGATTCGCTCCGGAACCGCATGTGAACGCGCGCAGCTGCGTTCCGTCGGTCGATGAACTGTCCGGCAGGTCAAGGCAGTTGGCGCCCTTCTGGTTCACCGCGGTTGAGGTGAACGTGACGGCCGCGGCAGCCGGTGGAGGCGCCACCAGGAAGGCGACCACCATGGCGAGCACGGCGGTGAGCACGGCCAGGCATCTGGAACGGGTCACTGGGCACCCCCTTCATCGCTTGGAGTTTGTGGCGGGGCCGTACACCTTTGCCTCGAGGAGCCCCACGGAATTGGTGCCGTTGCCGGTGAGCAGCACCCTCAGTCGCGTGGTGCTCGTCGCGGTGAACGTGACGGTGTTGTACTGGTCCTTGGCCAGGGGGTAGCCGCTCGCCCCGGGTACGTCGACGTAGGCGCTGCCGTTCCAGCACTGGAGCTTCCAGGAGGCCGGCATGTCGATGCCCTGGTCGTCGTCGAAGAAGTAGACCTCGGCCTTGTTGATCGTCTGGGCCGACGGCCAGGTCAGTTCGGCCCATTGCTGTCCGGTCTCCGGCCAGGTGCCCCACCGCGGGTTCACGGTGTCGTTGGACGAGGGCGGGTCGATGCCGTCGTTGACGGCGTTGACGCTCTCCCAGGAGGAGGTGTACGACGCGGACGCGGTCGCGGACGTCGCCAGGTTGGTCGGAGCCGGTGGCTGGACGCCACCCCGGTTGAAGATCTTCACCTCGGTGAGGCCCGTCTTGGCCCCGGAGGCGTTGGTGGCCAGGACCCTTACGCGTTGGGCGTCGACCGCGGGGAACTGCACCAGGTTGTAGTTGGCCCGCGGTGCCGCCGGGCTCTTGGTCTGGCCGGGCACGTTCACCCACGTACTGCCGTTGTAGTACTGGATGCTGTACGAGGACGGGGCTCGGTAGGTGGTGCTCGCCGGGCGGCTGTCCTTGAAGTACAGGCGCACCTCGTTGATCGTACGAGCGGTGCCGAGGTTCAGCTCGTACCAGTCCTGGCTGTTGGGGGAGCCGCCGGCGCCCCAGAACGGCTCGTTGGTGGGATAGCCGTCGACCGCGCCGGAAAGGGTGCTGCCCGAGCCGGTGTAGGAGGCGGTCGCCGTCGCCCCGGCCGCGAGGTTGGTCAGGTCGGCGGTCAGGTCGACGCCGGCCTTGGCGAACATGTCGACCAGCCGGGGACTGTCCTGTACGACCTGGTTGGGGGCCTTGAGGCCGGGAACGGCCGAGTGGTAGGTGACCGTGCCGCTCGTGGTGACGTCACCGGTGGCCGGATCCCAGGTGAAGGGAACCAGCGAGTTGACGGTGGCGACCCGGTTGCCGTTGACGTAGATGGAGTACCCCTCCGGGACGCCCGGATAGCGCACCACGCCGTCGGCCGGGTCGTCCCAGACGATGGACAGGTCGGCGCCTCGGTAGCGGAGGTTGTTGACGGTGAAGTGGTCCCAGCCGATGTCGATCGGGGAGAGCTCGACCTTGGCGTCGTTGCGGGGCCGCAGCCCGGCGACGTCCTCGATCACGGTCCAGTTGCTGCTGCCCAGGATGTTGTGGTGGATCCAGGACCGGTAGTCGATGCTGCTGCCGTTCCAGTCGGCCCAGAACTCGTTGGCGTCGGGCCACTGGGTGTTGCCGCCGATGTACTGCGCCCAAGCGTTCCAGTAGAGCAGCTTCTTGTAGTCGGTCGCGTTCATCCAGGAGTTGGGATAGTTCCGCAGCACCGAGGAGTACAGCCGGAACTGGACGGTGGAGTTGATGGTGGAGAAGTTGTTCGAGCCCGGGCTCCCGGCGTCCGCCGCCGCCTTCTTGTCGACCTGGTTGGCCGTGTAGAAGGGGAAGACGGGGTACTGGGCCGGGTCGTCGAACAGGCGCAGGGCCTGCTTGTAGGTCGCGGTGTTGGGGACGGCTCCGACCGAGAACGGGTAGTAGTTGTTGATCTCCTTCCAGGGCACCCATTCGTTGGTCGACTTCAGCCGGTGCTCGAACAGTTGGTGGTTCGGGTTCCACAGCACGTTGAGGATCGCGTCCTTGATCTGCTGCGCGAGCGTGCGCATCTCGGTGGCCTTGGCCGTGTTGCCGGTCGCCTCGTAGGCCTGGGCGGCGGCGAGCGCGCCGCTGTACTGGTAGGCGGACTCGGCGCGGTCCATGTTGCCGGGCTTCCAGTGGAAGGAGACCGCGTCGGCGTCGTTGCCCGTCAGGGCGCCCCAGTCGTACTCGATGAGCTTGTTGTTGTCGTGGTCGTAGTAGGCGAGTTGGCCCTTGACGTCGCCCTCCGCGTAGTGGGCCAGGTTGCCGGCGATGGCCGGCTGGCCGCCGTGGATCTGGTAGCTCCTCCACGCGGCCTCGGCGATGTACTGGGTGTAGCTGTTGGACCAGTTCTCCGGGTCGCCGGGGTTGTCGAGGAAGCGGCCGTTCTTGGAGATCTGGCCGACGTTCAGCCAGTCCCCGTACGCGTAGGCCGGGTTGCGCAGGTACTTCAGGTCGTCGATGTGCATGGGCTGGGTGAGCGCGATGGCGTTGTTGTAGCCGAGGGCGCCCTCGACGGAGGTCGGGAACTGGAAGGTCTGGCCGGGGATGTCGGCGTCGAGGCTGTTGAAGCGCATCAGCCACCAGCGGTAGTAGATGCTCTTCTTGATCGCGGGCTCGGGCACGTCGATGTAGGGCACGTTCTGCGCCCACCACAGGTTGTAGGCCCTGACGTGGGTCGCGAACGCGGTCGCGGGGGAGTAGCCCGCGTAGGCGTTGTACTCCGTGAGGGACTCGGGGATCTCGTCGGTGACGAAGCCCATGACCACCTTCGTGGTCACCGTGGCTCCGGCCGCGATCGTGACCGACCGGTTGAGGCCGCCGTTGGAGACGGCGAAGCCGTCGCCGGTGAGCCGGGGGCGGACGGTCGTGAGGTTGTTGTAGGCGTTCACCTGCCCGGTCAGCTCGCTGCCGGTGCCCGTGGTGGCGTACGGGGAGGTTGCCCGTAACTGCAGTGTGGTGGAGCTCGTGCCGTTGTTCTTGATGGACAGGTTGGTCACGGCGACGTTGTTGTCGGTGATGAACTTGGTCTGGTTGACCGTGATCGAACCGCTGGTGTGCACGCTCTTCCAGTAACTGGGAGCCTGCCAACGCTGGGAGACCTGCTCCGTGAAGGTCCCCGGGGTGATCGCGACGGTGTAGGCGCTGTTGTCGCTGATGCTCTCCCAGTAGGCGACCTTGCCGGCGAACCCGAGCTTGGAGGGGTCGTGTTCCTTCATGAAGACGGCGCGGCCACGGCTCATCAGCCAGGGGCCGGACGGGTCGTCGCCGGAGCGGGCCAGCAGGCGGTCCATCCAGAAATCGGTTCCCGAACTCTCCGCGTCGTAGATGCTCCGCATCATGTCGCCCGGTGTGTAGGCGACAGGCGGGGAGAGGATCGCGGGTCCGCTGAAGGTGGGGAACCCTATGGTCTGCGCCGCGTGGGCCGGGGTCGCGGTGAAGACGGAGCAGACGATGAGCACCAGCGCGAGGAGGAGGCGCTTCATGCCAGGGCCTGCCGTTCCTGGATGCCGTACAAGCGATGGGGCTTCGAGGCCGCGCCCGGCCGGAGCCGGGTCATGCTGCCGCCTGCTCGTGCGCCGTCGTCGTGGCGGTGGGACGCGCTGCCGGCCCCGCCGGGGGCGGCCGTCCGTCTTCTTCTCATCGGATGCTCCCTGTCCGGTCGACAGCAAGGGCCTGCACCCGGGCGCGCATGGTGACGGGGCATCGATTGCCGTCGCTCATGTAGTGCTCATGACATAAAACTGTGCACATGGAAGCGCTGAAGTGCGAGGAAGGGGACCGGTCGGGGAGTGTTCCCCCGCGTCCCCGAGAGGTGCTGAAACGAACCTAAAAGGTTTTCGCAACGTAGGTGTGGGCCCTGGAAGTGTCAAGAGGGCTGCGAGACGCCCCAGGGTGCCGGTCGCGGGGATCAGGACAGCGGCGCGGTGGACCCCCTGATCACCACGCGGCAGGGCAGGGTCTCGACGCCCGAGAGCCGGGCCCCGGCGATCGCGCTGAACAGGGCGCGCGCGGCTGCCCGTCCGACCTGTTCGAGGTTCATGTCGACGCTGGTCAGCGGCGGGCGGGAGGCGGAGGTGAGGATCTGCCAGTTGTCGAAGCCCATGACCGCCACGTCCTCCGGCACCCGGTGGCCCCGCTCGCGCAGTACCTCCATGACGCCGCGGGCGATCTGGTCGCTGCCGCACAGGACGGCGTCGACGTCCGCGTGCTGGTCGAGCAGCATCGCCGTGGCTGCCCGCCCCCAGCCCTCCGACCACGCCCCGAACCGTGGTTCGCCGACCAGGGCGAGGCCGACGTCGGCGAGCGCGGACCGGGCGCCCTCGGCCCGCTCCTGTGCCGCGAGATACCCGGGGTCGCCGGTGATGTGAGCGATCCGGCGACGGCCGCAGGCGAGCAGATGGTCCACGGCGATCCGGCCGGCGCCCACGCTGTCGGGGACGATGGACAGATCCGCCGGATCCTCCGACGGCGCGTACGCGTAGACGACGGGAACGGGCAACTCGCGGCCCAGGGACGGGCGCGGGTCGGTCCGGCTGCCCACCACGATGAGGCCGTCGACCCGGCGGCCCAGCAGCGCGCGGACATGGTGCTGCTCGCGGATGGCGTCGCCACGGGCGTCACAGAGGAACACCGCGACCTCGCCCGCTCCGAAGGCGTCTTCGGCGCCCATGAGGATCGGGATGCTGAACCGGCCCTCCAGGTCGCTGGTGAGCAGACCGACGGTGCCCGTACGCCCGGCGAGCAGACCGCGGGCCAGCTGGTTGGGCCGGAACGACAGCCGCTCGGCCGCGTCGATCACCCGCTGCCGGGTCTCGGCGCGTACCTGGCTGCGGCCGTTGAGCGCCTTGGACGCGGTGGCGATGGACACGCCTGCCAACCGGGCGACGTCGCTGAGCGTGGCGGGCTGCGAACGAGAGGGGTCGGTGGCCTGTGCCATGGGTGCTCCTGTCTCGTGTCGCGTGCCGAGGCCGTCGGGCTGACACGTCGGGCGTAAAACAGTACGCGAAAGGTTTCGGAGGCGGATCCGCCCAGCCTTACGATGATCCGTCGACACTCGCTCGCTGCAAGGGGATTGACGAGTACCAGGTCGGGTTCTAGCGTCTCAGAAAACCTTTTCGGCCCTTTCCCGCCGCACCGTCCAGCGCCACCACCGCCATCGGCATCCATCGCACCGACGGCAGGCCGCGCACGGCCCGCCGCGACAAGAGGGGGAGCGAACATGGGGAGCACGGTCGGACCAGGTGGACGCGTACGCCGCCTCGTCACCGGCGCCGTTGCCCTGCTCGCCGCGGCGAGTCTGGTCACGGCGTGCGGGTCGGGGGGAGGCGGCTCGGGCGGTGGGGGAGGCGGGGCGGCGGGTCCCGACGGCGTCGACGACGGTACGACGCTGACGATGTGGACGCGTGCGGCGACCCGGCCGCAGAGCGAGGCCCTGGTCAAGGCGTACAACCAGAGTCACAAGAACAAGATCGAGCTGACCGTCGTCCCCACTGACGACTACCAGGCCAAGGTCGGTGCGGCCGCCGGGTCCAAGGACCTGCCCGACCTCTTCGCCTCCGATGTGGTGTTCGTCCCGAACTACACCTCCAGCGGGCTGTTCGCCGACCTCACCGAACGCATCGACGCCCTGCCTTTCGCCGAGCACCTCGCCCGGTCGCACATCAAGGCCGGCACGTACGAGGGCAAGAAGTACGTCGTGCCGCACACTCTTGACGTGTCGGTGCTCTTCTACAACAAGGACCTCTATCGCAAGGCCAAGCTCGACCCCGACAAGCCGCCCACCAGCCTGAGTGAGTGGGACCGGCAGGCTCGGGCGGTGGACGCGCTGGGCGGAGGCGTCAACGGCACCTTCTTCGGCGGCAACTGCGGCGGCTGCGGCGTCTTCACCTGGTGGCCGTCCGTCTGGGCCGCGGGGGAAGAGGTGCTCAACAAGGACGGAACCGCGGCTTCCCTCGCCTCCGACACCGCGAAGAAGGTGTACGACACCTACCGGGGGTGGGTGAAGGACGGCATCGTGGCCCCCGGCGCACGCGACGAGACGGGCGCGACCTGGACCGCGGTCTTCCCGAAGGGCAAGGTCGGTGTCATGCCCATGCCGTCGACCACCCTGGGGCTGATGCCCAAAAACCTCGACCTCGGCGTCGCACCCATCCCCGGACCCGACGGCGGCAGGTCCACATTCGTCGGCGGTGACGCCATCGGCATCTCCGCCACCAGCAAGTCCGCCGACCAGGCCTGGAACTTCCTCGCCTGGTCACTGGGCGACAAGGCGCAGGTCGAGGTGGTCGCCGCGCACAAGGACGTGGTGGCGCGCACCGACCTCGCGTCCAACAAGTACTCCAAGGCGGACCCGCGACTGGTGACGATCAACGAACTCGTGGCCGACGGTCGTACCCCGTACGCGCTGAAGTTCGGCCAGACCTTCAACGACCCCAACGGGCCCTGGCTGAAGCTGATGCGCGACGCCGTCTTCGGCGACGGGTCGTCCGTCGACAAGGACAACCAAGCGGTCAGCGCCTCACTGGCCGACTGAACGGCACCCGGCTCCCGCAGCATCCCTCCCACGTCACACGGCAGAGGAGAGTCATGCAGGTGAAGGCAGCCGACCCAGCGGCGGCCGAACCCCGGACCCGGCCGGAACGCCGGGTCCGTCCGTCCCGCGCGACCCCGCCCCGGTGGCGGTCCCGCAAAGTGAAGGGTCTCGCCTACGCGGCCCCCACGGCCGTGTTCGTCGCGGTGTTCTTCCTGCTGCCGCTGCTGCTCGTCGGGCAGATGTCGCTCAGTGACTGGCCGCTCCTCGCGGGCGACCGGGGCTTCAACGCCCCCGAGAACTACACCGATGCTACCGACAGCGCCCTGTTCTGGCCCGCGGTCCGCTTCACCGTCCTCTACACCGTGATCGTCACGGTCGTACTCCTCGGCCTCGCCCTCCTCCTCGCCCTGCTGGTGCAGGAGTCCCGGCCCGGGGCGGGCTTCTTCCGTACGGTCTACTTCCTGCCCGGCGCCCTGGGACTGGCCTCGGCGTCCCTGCTGTTCTGGGGCCTGTACAGTCCCAGCACCGGCCCGCTCAGCCGCATCCTGGGCAAACTCGGCCTCGTCGACGACCCGGTGTCCTTCCTCGGCACACCGACCTCCGCCCTGCTGTCGACGGTCTTCCTCATCGTCTGGAAGTTCGCCGGCTTCTACATGCTGATCCTCCTGGTGGGCCTCCAGCGCATCCCCCAGGAGGTGTTCGAGGCCGCCCGCATGGACGGCGCGAGCCGCGGCCAGATCTTCCGCTCCATCACGGTGCCGCTGCTGCGGCCGTCCCTCGCCCTGACACTGCTGCTGTGCGTGACCGGATCGCTGCTCGCCTTCGACCAGTTCTTCATCCTCACCAAGGGCGGACCCGACAACAGCACCGTCACCATAGTCCAGTTGATCTACCGCGAGGCCTTCCAACGGCTGAACCTGGGCACCGCGGCGGCCCTGTCGATCACCGTGCTGGGCGCCCTGCTCCTGCTCAACGCCCTCCAGTTCCGCGGCCTGCGCCGCGCCGACGAGTCATGAGCCGCAGCTCATGAGAAGGGACACCACGGTGCTGACCCGCGCCCTCGGCCGGACGCCCCACTACGTCGTCGCCGGAGGTCTGGCCGTCGTCTTCCTCTTTCCGCTGCTGTGGAACGCCTGGGCCTCCGTCAGCGGACAGCCCGGCACCGCACAGGAGTCCGGTTACGGCCTCGGCAACTACCGGACGCTGCTCCACTACGACGCGGGCCTGTGGCGATACCTGTTCAACAGCACCGTCGTCTCCGCCCTGACCGTCGCCCTGACCCTCGGGGTGTCGCTGCTGGGCGGTTACGCCTTCGCCCGCTTCGACTTCCCCGGCAAGAACCTGTTGTTCCTGGTGACCCTGGCCATCCTCATGGTCCCTTACGCCACCCTCCTCATCCCTCTCTACGTACTGCTCGGCAGACTCCACCTGCAGAACTCGCTGATCGGGCTGAGCCTGGTGCTGGCCATGTTCCAACTGCCGTTCGCCACCTTCATGATGCGGATCTCCTTCGAGGCGGTGCCTCGCGAACTCGAGGAGTCGGCGCTGGTCGACGGCTGCGGCACGGCGGGCGCGCTGCGGCGGGTCCTCCTCCCGGCGGTGCGACCGGGACTGATCACCGTCGGTCTCTTCGCGTTCCTCGCGGCCTGGAACGACTTCATCGCACCGCTGATCCTCATCTCCGACAGCGCGAAGGCGCCGCTGCCCCTGGCCGTCGCGAACCTGCGGCAGCAGAGCATGGGCGCCGTCGACTACGGCGCCACCGAGGCGGGCGTGGTGGTCCTCGCCGTGCCCTGCCTCCTCCTCTTCCTGCTGCTGCAACGGCACTACATACGGGGCTTCATGTCCGGCGCGCTCAAGGGCTGATGACTGATGGCTGACGCGCGGACGACTTGGCCGGACTACTGGGCCAGACGACCTGGCCAGACGACCTGGCCGGACAACCGAAGGGACGAACCGAAGGCATGAAGTGGTGAAGGAGAACACAGCGGGATCACTCGTCCTGCCCGTGGCACCGACCCGCGGCAGGCTGCGACCGCTCGGTCTCGACGAGGTCAGGATCACCGGGGGATTCTGGGCCCGCCGCCGGCACACCAACGAGAGCGCCACCCTCGGCCACTGCCGCGACTGGATGGAACGCGTCGGCTGGACCGGCAACTTCCGGGCCGCCGCGCAGGGCCGGGCCCACCGGGACCGACGCGGCCGGGAGTTCGCCGACTCCGAGCTCTACAAGCTCCTCGAAGCCATGGCCTGGCAGACCGGCGCCGCGCGCACGCTCGACGCGGACATCGCCGCACTCACCGAGACCGTCGCACCCGCCCAGGAACCGGACGGCTACCTGAACACCGCCTTCGGCCACCCCGGACAGCAGCCCCGCTACAGCGACCTCGAATGGGGCCACGAGCTCTACTGCCACGGACACTTGATCCAGGCGGGCGTGGCCCAGGCCCGGGCCCGGGGCGAGGGCGAACTGACGAAGATCGCCCGACGGGCCGCCGACCACGTCTGCGCGACCTTCGGACGGGGCGGCATCGAGGGCGTCTGCGGCCACCCCGAGATCGAGACAGCCCTGGTGGAACTCGCCCGGCTGACGGGGGAACAGCGCTACCTCGACCAGGCCGCGCTCTTCGTCGACCGCCGTGGCCACGGCACGCTCGCCGACAACGAGTTCGGCCGCGCCTACTACCAGGACGACTGGCCCGTACGACGGGCCGCGGTGCTGCGCGGCCACGCCGTGCGCGCCCTCTACCTCGCGGCCGGTGCCGTCGACGTGGCCGTGGAGACCGGGGACGACGACCTGCTCGACGCGGTCGTCCGGCAGTGGGAGGCGGCGGTCGCCCGACGGACCCATCTGACGGGCGGCATGGGCTCGCACCACCGGGACGAGTCCTTCGGCGACGACTTCGTCCTCCCGCCGGACCGCTCCTACTCGGAGACCTGCGCCGGCGTCGCCTCCGTGATGCTCAGCTGGCGGCTCCTGCTGGCCACCGGCGAGCCGCGTTTCGCCGACCTCGCCGAGCGGACCCTGTTCAACGTGGTCGCGACGTCCCCGGCGGAGGACGGCCGGGCCTTCTTCTACGCCAACACCCTGCACCGACGTCACCGGGGCGCCGTGCCCGCCGTGGACGCGGTGAGCCCGCGCGCCGAGTCGAGCCTGCGCGCGCCCTGGTTCGCCGTGTCCTGCTGTCCGACCAATGTGGCACGGACGCTGGCCCAGCTGCCCGCATACCTTGCGACGGCCGACGACCACGGCGTGCAACTGCACCAGTACGCCGACGCGGAGATCGCCACCTCACTCGAAGGCGGTCACGGGGTCGCGCTACGCGTCCGTACCGACTATCCGTCGGGCGGAAGCGTGACCGTGCGGATCGACCGGTCGTCCGCGGACCGCCCGTGGACCGTGTCGCTGCGCGTCCCCGCGTGGACGGCGGGCGCCACGACATGGCTGGTCGACCCGGACGGGACCCGCCGTACCGTGACCCCGGGCATGACCGAGGTGACCCGCGGGTTCCGGCCCGGTGATGAGATCCGGCTCGAACTGCCCGTACGGCCGCGCTGGATCAGGGCCGACCCGCGCGTCGACGCCGTCCGGGGCACGGTGGCCGTCCAGCGCGGTCCGCTGGTGTACTGCGCCGAGTCCGTGGACCTGCCGGAAGGACACGACGTCGACGTGATTCGGGTGGACGCGTCCGTCCCGCCGGAGGACGGGACGGACGGCACGGTGGTCACCGCCGGGCAGATCAGCGCGTACGACGTACAGCGCGATGAGACCTGGCCGTACCGGCCGCTCGACGCGACCGCCGCCGCGCCGTCCGCCGACCGCACGGGGATCGTCCTGGTCCCTTACCACTCCTGGGCGAACCGCGGGCCTTCGACGATGCGGGTGTGGCTGCCGGCCGTGGAACAGGACGGCGCCGGAACCCGCCGACGACCGACGACCGACGACCGATGACCGATGACCGATGACCGATGACCGATGACCGATGACCGGAGTCCGACGATGTCCCAACCCCCCACCCGACGCCGTTTGTTGAAACTCGCGGCCGGGACCGTGGCCGCGACCGCGCCCCGTTCGAGTACGCCACCCCGTCGGCGTACGCCGACACGACCGGCCCGGTCCCGCCCGCAGTGCCCGTCCGGCCCGCCGCGGCTCCGGTGCCCGCCCCGCCCACCTGGGCTGTGCGCCCCTTCCCACTGGACCAGGTGACGCTCAGTGACGGCGTGTTCCGCCGCAAGCGCGACCTGATGCTCGACTACGCCAGGGCGTACCCGGCCGACCGCATCCGGGAACGCTCAGGCCCTGACCATCGCCTCGAAAATGGGCGACTGGGTGCACAGCCGGCTCGGCCGTCTGCCGAAGGCTCAAGTGGAGCGGATGTGGTCGATCTACATCGCGGGGGAGTACGGCGGGATGAACGAGGTGCTGGCGGACCTGTACGCCCTCACCGGACGGGAGGAGCACCTCGCTGCCGCTCGCTGTTTCGACTGTGAGGATGGTCGGGTGCCGCTTCGGGCGGTGGCCTGACCCGTGTTTCGACTGGCGTTGCTGCCTTGGCGTTGATCTGTCGGCCACTGCCTGGAGCGGTACTCGCTGCCGCCGGGCAGGGGACGTGTCCCGATAGGGGCCTTCGCGACAGGCACCGTCACAGTCTTGACCGCCCCGGCCCGGCGACGGCCACCCGTACCCGAGGCGATCAGGAGACAGGCGACCTTGCCCAGCATCACGCAGTCCGCTGCCCCGTGTCACATCCCGGCCGACGCCGCCGAAGAAGTCCTGCTCGGCGTGGACACCCACAAAGACGTCCACGCCGCAGCCGTCATCACCACGCTCGGCGGCGCCCTGGACGGACGCAGCTTCCCGGCGACCGCAGAGGGCTATCACCAACTCGTCGCCTGGGCACGCTCGTTCGGCGTGCTGCGACGGGCCGGAGTCGAGTGCACCGGCTCCTACGGGGCAGCCCTGACGCGGCATCTGCGAGCCGAGGGCATCGAGGTGACCGAGGTCAATCAGCCCGACAAGGCCGCCCGCCGACGTCACGGCAAGACCGACGCCATCGACGCCGAGGCCGCCGCCCGCGCCGTGCTGTCCGGCCGGGCCACTGCCACAGCCAAGACGGGCGACGGCCCGGTGGAGATGCTGCGGCTGTTCAAGCTGGCCAAGAGCTCCGCGATCAAGTCCCGCACCCAGGCCATCAACCAGCTCAAGAGCGTCCTGATCTGCGCTGACGCCGAACTCCGCGAGTCCCTGGCCGGGCTGAGCAACCCGAAGCTGTTCCAACAGTGTGCCGCCTTCGCGGAATCGGAGATCTCCCGGCCGGCAGACGCCGCGCGGCACACCCTGAGACTGCTGGCCCGCCGCATCCAGAGCCTGACTGAGGAGATCAACGACCTCACCAAGCGGATAGCCGAAGCTGTCACTGCGAGCGCCCCTGCCCTGCTCGAGGTGAACGGCGTCGGCCCGGACAGTGCCGCAACCCTGCTCATCGCCGCTGGTGACAACCCCGGGCGCCTCGGCAGCGAGACGTCCTTCGCGGCCTTGTGCGGCACCAGCCCGGTCGAGGCATCATCCGGCAAGACCCAGCGTCGCAGACTCAACCGAGGCGGCGACCGCCAGGCCAACGCAGCAATCTTCCGCATCGTCCTCAGCCGCCTGCGCTGGGAGGAACGTTCCCAGGAGTACATGCGGCGGCGCCTCGCGGAGGGCAAGACGCGTCGCGAGATCATCCGCTGCCTCAAGCGGTACGTCGCACGCGAGATCTACCAAATCATCGTCCCCAAGACCACCGTGGCAGACCGCACGGGACCAGCCCAAGACGCCGCTTGACATCCATAGGGGCATCAACACGGTGTTGCTGGATGCCTGCGCCGAGAAGCGCGACATCCTGGAGGGCAGGCACGCCAACCAGCACATCCCGCAGTTCACCGGGTACTTGCGGCTGTTCGATGCAACGGGCGAGGAGGAGTACGCCGACGCCGCCCGCAATTTCTGGGGCATGGTCGCAGGCCCCCGGACGTACAGCCTGGGCGGTACGGGTCAGGGCGAGATGTTCCGCGCCCGGGGTGCCATCGCGGCCACCCTGGGCGACAACAACGCCGAGACCTGCGCGACGTACAACATGCTCAAGCTGAGCCGGCAGTTGTTCTTCCACCGGCAAGACCCCGTTTACATGGACTACTACGAGCGGCGCCTGACCAACCACATCCTCGCTTCCCGCCGGGACGCCCCCAGCACGGACAGCCCGGAGGTCACCTACTTCGTCGGGATGGGCCCAGGGGCGCAGCGCGAGTACGACAACACCGGCACCTGCTGCGGCGGCACCGGCATGGAGAACCACACCAAGTACCAGGACTCGGTCTACTTCTGTTCCGCCGACGGCAACACCCTGTACGTCAACCTCTATCTCGCCTCGACGCTGCGATGGCCGGAGCGGGGCTTCGTCGTCGAGCAGACCAGCACGTACCCGGCCGGAGGCGTACGCACCCTGACGATCCGTGAAGGCAGCGGCAGCCTCGACGTCAGACTCCGCGTTCCGTCCTGGGCCACAGGAGGGTTCACCGTCACGGTCAACGGGGTCCGGCAACGTGCCGAGGCGGTGCCCGGCAGCTACCTCACCCTGAGCAGAAACTGGAGGCGTGGCGACCGGATCCGGATCTCCACTCCCTACCGCCTCCGCATCGAAAGGGCCCTGGACGACCCCACCGTCCAGTCGGTGTTCTACGGGCCGGTCCTGCTGGTCGCGGGGAGCCAGGAACGGCAATTCCGCGTGTTGTCCTTCTACAAGGACTTCACACTCCGGGGCGATCTCGCCGACTCGATCCGACCCGAGGGCCGCCCCATGCACTTCACCACGCACGGTCTGACCCTCGCACCGTTCCACGTGGCGGACGACACCCGCTACCACGCCTACTTCAAGCGCTCAGAACCCGTCGTCGTGTTCGGCACGACCGGCTCGGGCGTGCCCAACCGCGTCCGCGGTGACGGTCTGACCTTCCTCGACGTGCTCTGGGAGCAGGCTCCCTTTGCCACCTCCGGCCGCTTCGCGCGGGCGGTACGCGCCCTCGCGGACGGATGGCTGTCCGAGGGACTGTTCACGCGCACCGAGCGGGATCGTGTCGTCGCGGCCGCGGGCCGCGCGGACCTGAGGCACTGAGGCTGGCGGTACGGCGGGATCCGACCACAGGCAGACCAAGAGTCGTAAGCGCCACCGACTTCTCGATGGCGGCCCGGGTGAACAGGAACGACCCGGCGTCATGGAGGCGCTGACCAGGGAGCCTTTGGTGACCCTCGAGACGCCGACGAGGAGCGGCAGTCGAGGGCAACGCGGGTGACGTCGATCAAGTTGGCGTTTGGGCGGTCGCCTTGAAGATGCCGAAGCAGGGCGGTAACACCTGCCTGACGCACCCGCTGACCAGCACATGGATGATGGCTGTGAACAACGTTTCCGCGTTCGCCGCCGTACACCTGGTCAATGTCCGCCTTGCCACGCAGGACGCGGTCAAAAATGGTCGAGATCCAGGTAATCAATGTCGTTGATTTCCACGTCCGACAGTTCCATGGTGCGACCACCGACGTCCTGGATATAGAAGTCCCTTGAGTCTTTCGGCGATGACTCCGAGCATCTCGGCATCTCTTGGTCGCTGGCTCCGGGGTCGCGGGCGCCGTTCGTGCAGACGGGCGCGGTGTAGCTGAACCGGGCCCTGCCTCCGCCGTGATCCGGCCGCCGACGAAGCGCAGGATGTCGTTGCGCACGGCGAGAGAGATGTGACTGCTTCTTGTGAGTCGTGTGTCGATGTAGTGGCGTTGTGCCTGTTTGTTGTGAACCGTGTGCTGGTGTGGTGGCGCGTTGATGCGGTCGGTGGCCTAAAACCACTCCCCAACTTGGGAAAATGATCCCCTCATGGGGTGATTTTTCGCATTTCATCTGATTACTCGGAATAGATGCATACCTGGAGTGAGCGTGTACATGCACATGGCGAGGACGATGATCTTCTCTGGTCAGTGTCGGCAGCTCCCCATTGCTGCCGGCAACGCCTGCGGAAACGCGTGGGGCCGTTACAGCATCCACCTCGACCAGCGGTCGTATCTCGGTACGGCTACCCCCGAGCGGGGCGGGCGGCAGCCACCTCCCATGGTCCCGGGGCACGCCCGCCGACGGCGTTGCTGCCGTCGTTCGTCACGGAACGGCAGGACGTGATGATGATTCAGTCCGAAGCGGGTGGCACCTGGTGATATTCACCCGTGCGTCGCGAGGAGACAGGGGACGCCGTGACGCAGCGGATGCCGCGGTGCAGCCATCGCAAACCGCAGCGCCTCCTCCGACTGCCCCGGCGCCGGGTCCGCTGCCGGACCTTGTGCCGCTGACCGCGGAGGAAATCGCGTTGATGCGTGCGAGCGTGACCGCGGTCGGCCCGTCCGCCGCGGACATGACGGTGTATTTCTACGCCATTCTGTTCATGCGCCACCCCGAGGTACGCGGGCTCTTCCCAGACAACCTGGACGTCCAGCGCGACCGGTTGCTGCGCGGGCTGCTGCGGATCGTCGACCTCGTCGACGACCCGGAGAACCTGATCCGGTTCTGCGGCCGGCTCGGTCGCGATCACCGTAAGTTCGGGGCGCTGGACGGCCACTACCCCGCGGTGGGCGAGTGCCTGCTCGCAGCCCTGGCCCGCTACGCGGGTCCGGCGTGGAGCCCGGAGGCGGCGGCCGCATGGATGCACGGATACGGCGTCGTCGCGCAGGTGATGACGCACGCCGCGGGGGAGGACGCCCGCACGGCGCCCGCGGTGTGGGAGGCGGAGATCGTCCACCATGTGTACCGCGGCCACGGCATCGCGGAGATCACGGTGCGGCCCGATGGGCCCTACCCGTACACGGCAGGCCAGTACGCGAGTGTGGAGACGCCCTGGCAGCCCAAGGCGTGGCGCTACTACTCGCCCGCGCACGCGCCACGACGGGACAACACCGTGACCTTCCACGTGCGCGCGGTCGCCCGGGGCCAGGTCAGCCAGGGCCTGGTCTACAGAGCCAAGCCCGGGGACGTGGTGCGGCTCGGACCCACTCAGGGCGACATGACGCTCGACCCGCGCAGCGACCGGGATCTGGTGTGCGTGGCGGGCGGGACCGGCATAGCCCCTATCAGGGCCCTGGTCGAGGAGGCGGCCCGCACCGGTATCGAGCGCTACGTCGACGTCTTCGTCGGCGCGCGGACCGCCGAGGAGCTCTATGGCCTGGACGACATGCTCAGGATGTCCCAGCGACACCACTGGCTCTCGGTGCGGGCAGCGGTGTCGCACGAGCGCATCGCGGGGCTGGAGGGCACCCTGCCGCGGGTGCTGAACGAGTTCGGGCCGTGGGACTGGCACGAGGCGTTCCTTTCCGGGCCGGTGGACATGGTCACGCAGGCCAGTGCCACCCTTGCCCAGCAGGGCATCCCGGAGAAGCGGATCCATTTCGACCCCTTCGACGTGCCCGCCCTCGAGGCCGCGCTGCTGCCCCCGCAGTTGCGGGAATCGCCCGAGGACTGAGCGTCCGGCCCGAACCTCACGCCTCGGCCCCAGCCCAGCTACCCGCTCACCGCACCCGCCCGCCGGGCCCGTGTGAGCACCAGACACCGAGCAGGAGAGACTCCGCGATGCAGCTCCCCCCTTCCTCCGCCTCAGCATGGCGCCGCCTGTCGACGCAGGGGGCCGTCCTGGAGGCCGCTGAGGTGTTCATCCGCCAGTACGCCGCCGAGAACCCGGACGACGGCGATCCACGCCGGCGGCTCGCGGAGGTCACCGCAGAGGTGGAGCGCTTTGGCACATACGAACACACCCCGGCGGAGCTGGCGTTCGGCGCGCGGGTGGCTTGGCGCAACGCGGCGCGCTGCATAGGCCGGCTCTACTGGAACAACCTGATCGTGCGGGACCTGCGGTACGTCACACATCCCGATGACATCGCCAGCGAGTGCTTCGAACATCTGCGAATCGCCACCAACGGAGGCCGTATCCGGCCTGTCGTCAGCGTCTTCGCCCCCGATCGCCCTGGCCGTCCAGCCGCCTCGCTGCTGGGCGAGCAGTTGGTGCGCTACGCGGACGACCCACGCAGCGCCCACAGAGTAGCGCTGGCCAGGGACTTGGGCTGGAAGGGCGGCGAAACCCCCTTCGAGGTGCTGCCGTTGCTGGTGCAGCCCGGTCCTGGCCTGGCCCCGGAGTTGTACGAGGTGCCCGAGGACGCCGTGCTGGAGGTGCCGTTGACGCATCCGCGCCATCCCGGCTTCGCCGACCTCGGCCTGCGCTGGTACGCGGTGCCGGCCGTCAGCGACATGCTGCTGGAGATCGGTGGGGTCACCTACCCGGCCGCGCCCTTCAACGGCTGGTACATGGGCACCGAGATCGGCTCGCGCAACCTCGCCGACACCGACCGCTATGATCTGCTGCCCACCGTCGCCGAGCTGTTCGGCCTCGACACTCGCAACGAGCGCACCCTGTGGCGGGACCGCGCTCTGGTCGAGCTGAACCTGGCGGTCCTGCACTCCTACGAGCAGGCGGGGGTGACCATGGCCGACCACCATACGGAGTCGCGGCGGTTCCTCGCGCACGTTGACCGCGAGGGGCGGCACGGGCGCCCGGTGCCGACGGACTGGAGCTGGATCGTCCCGCCCCTGTCCGGAGGGACGACCGCGGTGTTCCACCGCTATTACGACCCCGAGGACCCCGACCTGCGGCCGGCCTTCGTGCACCGGACCGCAGCGTGGCCGCACCGAGACCACGCGTGGCGGGACTGCCCAACGCACTCGGCCCAGTAGCGGTGTTTGAGGCTGTCTGGAGAGGCCAGGACCTGGTCATACCTGGTCTGTCCCAACGCGATGACGCCCGCCCGAAAGTCCAGGAAAGCGTCATCGGAACAACCTCCGCCGATCAGGTACGCAGCCGCCCATACATCCCATCGATACAGCGCCGATCCCACCTGCTCGAATGTCCGCTCATACGCAACGATCTCCTGCCGCGAGCGTGCTGCCAGCAGGTCGGCGAGCGCGTCGGCAAACGGCCGGTCCGTCCTGGTTTCCGCACGCGCGGCATCAATGAGCTACCAGAAGCAGTTGAGTGGCATGGCCCGGGAGACCCCATCGGTCGTCATGCTGTCACTGTGGCAGAGACATCTGACACTCATCCCCGCGCTGCCCGAGAGCGGATGCCACGGCCAAGGTGCAGCAGCCTCGTCAGCGTCAGCCCTACGTGGTGATGCTTCCTTCCACGGACACCGCCGGGTTGTCGCCGATCAGGAACTGGCCGCGATCCCACGCCGCAGGCCTGGCCTTCAGCCAGTACTGGTGCACGCTCCAAGGGGCGGCGGGGCGGCGGGGCGGCGGGGCGGCGGGGCGGCGGGGCGGCGGGGCGCGGGGTCGTCGTCGGGTGACTCATAGGTCTGTGCCCGTGGACGGGTTACCGGGCGGTCAGGGAGAGGAGGGTGTTGCGTACTTCTTCTGCGCGTGGGGAGTCCAGGGCGGTGTAGAGGGACAGCGCTTGGTGGAGGTGGTCCACGGCCAGAGCGTGTTCCCCTCTGTTCTGCTGGATGTGGGCTATGCCGGTGTGGGCGCGGGCCTGTTCTTCCTGTTCTGTGATTTCACGGGCTACTTCCAGCGCCGATGTGTGGGCTTGGAGGGCTTGGGTGTGTTGTCCTGTGCCGTGCAGGGCCTCGCCCAGGCCGTTGAGGGCGCCCGCTTCTCCGTAGCGTTCTCCGGTCCGCCGGAAGTTGGCCAGGGCCTGATGCTGGTGCTCGGCGGCCTCTTCGTACCGGCCCTGACGGCACAGCGCGTTGCCCAGGTTGGACAACGCGTGCGCCTCTCCGCCGGTGTGTCCGAGCCGGCGGAAGAGCGCGAGCGCCCGCTCGAAGTGTCCGGCCGCGGCGGAGTGCTCGCCCAGCCGCGCCAGTACGATCCCCAGGTTCCCTAGGGCGCTGGCCTCCCCGAACGTATGGCCCGTTTGCCGGTACAGTGCCAGCGCCTGCCGGTACCGCTCGGTCGACGCCTGGTAGTCCTCCAGCAACTCCTGCACGATGCCGAGGTTGTTCAGCACATCGGCCTCACCGTGGGCGTCACCGACCACGCGAAACAGTTCGACCGCCCTCTCGTGGTGCTCGGCGGCCTCCCGGTACCGGCCCTGCAACTCGTGCAGCACGCCCACATTGGTGAGATGACGTGCCTCCCCGGCCCGATACCCGACCTGACGGCACAGCGACAGCGCATCCGCGTGGTGCTGGTGGGCACTCTCGTAGTCCCCGAGCCGCCGGTGGACCGCGCCGACACAGGCGAGGACATCGACCTCACCACGGGTGTCTCCCACCGTACGGGCCGCCCGTATGGCGTGCGTGTGAACGGTCAGCGCGTCGGCGAAATGCCCCGAGCGCTCGTAGTGGCGGTGGAGCGTGGTGGCGATCCGCACGGTGTGCCGGGACGGCCCGGGCTCCTCGGTCCTGGAGCACAGCGCCACCAGTGTGGGCTGCGCGGTGCGCAGCCACGCGCGGCACTCGTCGGCCGTACGCAGCGGCGGCAGACCGGTGCCGGACACCTCGACGGCGGGACGCAGATGCCGTTCGGCGGGATACAGCACGTCCATGGCCACCGCCGACGCCGCCAGGCAGTGGTCCAGCAGACGGGTTACGGCGGCGTCGCGCTCCACCGCCTCGTCATGCCGGTTCGCGAGCTCCGCGGCGTAGACGCGCAGCAGGTCGTGCATGCCGTGGCGGCCGGGACCGCTCCGGTGCACCAGGTGCGCACGGGCCAGGACGTCCAGGTACCGCCGCGTCCGCTCCACGGTCTCGTCGGCCAGGGCGGCGGCCGAGTGCACGTCCGCATCGGGCCCCGGGTGCAGGCCCAGCAGCCTGAACAGGCGTGCCTCATGCTCGGGGAGGCGGTCGTAGGACCAAGAGAAGACGGCCCGAACGGCAGCCCGAGGATCTCCGTCGCCGGAGTCCAGCAGATCAAGACGCCGCCGGTGATCCCGCAGTTCCTCCACGAGGTGGGCCAGGGGTTCCAGGGGACGTGACAGCACCAGTTCGGCCGCCACCCGCAGCGCCAAGGGCAGCCGGCCGCACTGCTCGGCCAGGGTGGTGGCGGCCGCGTGGTCCGTGTCGACGCGCGGTCCGATCAGGGTGCGCAGCAGGGCGAGCGCCTCGTGCGGGGAAAGGACGTCGACGACCACGCGCCGCGCCCCGTGCACCGACACCAGGGACGACAGCGAGTCCCGGCTCGTGATCAGTACCTTGCACGTCGGGCTCCCGGGCAACAGCGGGCGCACCTGCGCCGCGGAGGCGGCATTGTCGAGGAGGACGAGCAGACGCCGTCCGTCGACCGCGGTGCGGTAGCGCGCGGCACGGTCGTTGAGCCGCAGTGGTATCTCCGGGCCGGGCACGCCCAGGGCGGTGAGGAACCCGGCGAGGGCCTGAGCGGCGGAGACCGGCTCGTCCGGATCGTAGCCTCGCAGATCGACGTAGAGCTGTCCGTCGGGGAAGGCCTCACGCACCTGGTGCGCCCAGCGCACGGCCAGCGCGGTCTTGCCGACGCCCGCGGTGCCGAAGACGGCGGAGACGACCACCGCCGCCCCACGCTCCGCACCGTCCGGGCCGTCCGCGGCGACCAGGCACCGCGTGAGCTCGGCCAGCTGATCCTCTCGCCCGCTGAAGGGGCGTACGTCCATGGGGAGTTGAGCGGGAACCGGGACTGGGGCCGGGGCGGGCGTACGGACAGCGACCGCGTCGGACCCCGCACCCGTCGACTCCTCCCGTCCGGTGCCCCGCAGCATCTCCTCGTACAGCGCCTGTAGTTCGGCACCCGGAGCCACGCCCAGCTCAGCGTGGAGCTGTCGACGGATCCCGGTGTACGTGTGCACTGCCTCGGCCGTTCGCCCAGCGGCGGCCAGGCTCCGCATCACCGCCACGGCGAGCGGCTCGCACAGCGGGTGCTCCGTCAGCAAGGGCTGCAGGACGGTGGGCACTTCCTTGGGCCTTCCCTGCCGCACCAGGATGCGGGCCCAAGCGAGCGCCGCTTCGACACGCTCCTGCGTCCAGGCGATCCGCGTACGCTCCGCCCACGCCCCCGGCAGCCCCGCCAGCGGCACACCGCACCACAGCCGCAGTGCCTCCTCCAGGAGGTGCGCGCGGCGTGTGTCGGACAGGTGCGGCTCGTGCCCTTGCACGACGAGCGAGCGGAAGCGGAGCAGGTCGACGGCGTGCTCGTCCGCCTCCAGGACATATCCACCGGAAGCCCTGCCGATGTGGAGCGATGGCGGGAGAACCTCCGCCTCGCCGCCGCCTGACGCCGATGCCGCGCCGTTGAGGAGCCGCCGCAGACGGCTGATGTGCGAGTAGAGGACCGACCGAGCACCATCGGGCGCGGCGGTGTCCCAGACACGGTCCACCAACGTGGTCACAGGGACCGGCCGACCGGTGTCGGCTGCCAGCGCCGCGAGGACCGCTCGACGACGCGGCTGCCCCAGGTCGACCACGCACCCCGCGACGCGCAGTTCCAAAGGGCCGAGTAGGTGCAGGTTCATCGTGCCTCACCCGGAACAGGCGGTGGAACGACCGGCCGGCTGCGGGGCTCTTCGTCCGCCGAGCAGGAGCCGGGGTTCCAACGGCCCTCCGTCATTCGCTCTGGGGCCGTCGCGGAACGGCCGTCACAAGGTTTTCGCAAGGTTCACCATAGATCCTCGCCTCACGGGCCGTCAGGTGGATCGCGGCAGACGCCGCGTGCCGGAGAGAACCCCGACGGTGGCTCGCGCGGAGCTCCCGGAGAGCGGCGTTGCCACCTGCCCTGCCGGTAGCCGCGCGAGGCGTGGCCGCGCCGACGCAACGAGAGAATGGAACTGCATGCGCAAGATGATGTCCCGAGCGAACCGGACGGCCGTCGCCGTCGTCGCCACTGCCTTCATGGCGTCCGGAGCGGTCGTCGCGGGGGCGACGACCGCCTCCGCGGACGGGTGCGTAGGTCCTCTGTGCGGCGCGGTGAAGAACAGGACCGGCGGCACGATGCACTACACGACGAGTCTCGGCGAGGGCCCGCACTTCTGCGACGTGTGGAACTGGGGTGGCGGCACCGGGAGCGAGTTCAAGCACGCCAAGTGCAAACAGGATTCGTTCGGCAACGGCACGCGGGGCGGTAACGGCACCGGCGTGGACGTCGACGCCTTCACGTTCGCCTCCCGCGGGTACCACGAGCGGTTCTCGCGGGTCGGTACCTGGCACTGGCGGCAGAAGGGTGTCTGGACGAAAATCCGCAGCGGAGAGATCGCCGACTGCGGCATCGGCGACAAGAACGAGGTCTGGTGCACCGTGCTCGTGCAGGCCTGAGGCAGCCCCGGAAGGCGGCGGCACACCCGTGCCGCCGCCTTCCGGCGTGACCACGTGCCATCGCCGGGCTGTGCATCTTCGTCCGTGCCGGCCGAGGATCGGGACAAGCTGGGCCGTGTTGCGTGTAGGCCGGGTCGGCCGCGCTGCGTCGCGCTCAGTGCGCCGGCAACATCCCTTTCAGGTCAACGGGCGGCGGCGCCTCGGCCGGCGCCGACGCGGTCGGCGGCGGTCCGAAGACGTGCGTGTGCGTCGCGACCTCACCGCCGCCGGGTCACGCACGGCTCGCCGGCGCGCGCCTCAACGGCGATTGGTGCGCGACAGCACGCGATCAATCTCAGTAACTCCTCTGCCACCGCGGCATTGTCGTCCTCCGGGGCGCGTAACTCAGTCGTACTGGGCGACACTCAGCAGTTGGGGTTCGACGAGATGCGGATTCCGTCCACGAAGCGCTGCGGTTCGTCGTTGACGAAGGACTTGTGGCTGTTGTTCTCGACGCAGTACACCTTGCCGTCGGTCATGTGCAGGTAGACCACGTCGTCGTTGCGCGTGTTGCGGACGAAATCGCTCCCCTTGGACCCGGTCAGCCACTGCCAGCCACTCGTGACCTCCCGGAACCTGCCACTGATGGTGGCGTTGGGATAGTCGGCGGGGTCCCTCTGGTAGAAGCACACATATGGGTAGGGGCAGGTCTCCTCTGCGGACGCAGAGGGCGCCAGCACGACCGTGCCCGCGGCCATCAGAAGTGCTCCACCCAGCGCTACGGTGACCTTGCTCCGAAGGCCCATCGCCTGCTCCTCCGTATGCGCGTACGAGAACGACAAGTCGGCCATGACACCACATGATCGCGCTGCTGGCCAAGTACCGTGTCCACGCAACTTGCCAGCATCCTAAGTAATTTGACGTTACGTCACCGGTAATAGGACGCAGGACGACGCGGCATCCGGTCCTGCCATCCGCTCCCGAACGCCCGCCCCACTGGCGGAAGCAAGGGCGTCGCTGCGACTGTCCGCTTCCGTACTGCCCCGCGTACACGTCATGAGAAAGGGTCGTCCAGGAGCGCAATCGGAAGATTCCCCTCTTCGACGTCCGTCCGCGGAATGCGGATGCCGAGGCAGTCGCTCACGGCCTGCCACACCACGGCGGGCACACCGCCGTGGTGCTCATCGACGAAACTCACCCAGTCCGGCCTGCGCTCGAACTCGGGTGGCCCGGGATCCACCGCGCCGAACGCCCGCAGGGCCGCGTCCAGGGCCGCCATCCTCCCGGTCGTGTCCACTTGCCGGCTGCTCAAGGGGCTGTCCCCGAACTCGGTGAACCACACGGCGCCGTCGCCGCCCGGAGCGTAGGCGAACCGGCAGGGCTGAACCGCGATGTTCGGATCGAGGCACACCATCTCCTCTCCGGAAAGCGGCTTCACGACGGGATCGTCGTAGAACCAGCGCTCGTACCACGTGGACGAACCCGATCCCTCGAGGACATAACTCCATTCGCCCGACGTCCCATACATACAGGGCCGCAGTGACGCCGTGTCCGCGGTGAAGCCGAAATCCCGGTACCGGACAGGAGCGGCCAGTTCGTCCTCCCGCGCCCTCAGCCGCCTGAGGAGTTCAGCCACGGGGAGCCCGCGCACCGCTGTCAGCGATACGCCGCCGCGCATCCCCGGGCCGCTCATGGGCGGCTCGTAGCAGTGCTCTCCGAGCCATCGCAGACTGTCGCTCATCCTGGACCTCCGGGGCACGAACGATACTCGCCGCCGCGACGGCCTTGGCCAGCCCCACAGGCCTGCTCGAACCTTCTGAGGGTGCCAGGGCGTAATGCCGTGCATGGGCCCGATCAACGAGACGCACGTGAGCGAGCCGGGCCTGATGGTCGTTGATGTCGCGGCCGCCGACGACGTCAACACACTTGCCTTCGGTTGTGGGCTGAGCAGCCAAAGGGGCAGATTCGCCGATTCCGTGGAGACTCATGGCAGCGCTACTGGGAGAGGGGCCAGGCGACGATGCAGGCGTCAGAGGTCCCGCGTGCGGTGGCCGCGGCCATGCGGACCGCTTCATCACTTGACCTGACAGTCGACGACGCGATCGTTCTTCATGACTCGAACAAGCTCACTCTGCGTCTGCTGCCTTGTGGTGTCGTGGCCCAGGTGGCGCCTGTAGCGCATCAGGTCGCACAGTTCGAAGTCGAGCTTGCTCAGCGGCTCGCCGAATCAGAGTGCCCGGTGGCTGCTCTCGAACCTCGAGTGGAGCCACGCGCCTACGAGCGTGACGGCTTCGCGGTCACGCTATGGACCTACTACGAACCCGACCCACCTCGAACTCGTCGCGAACCGCGACCACACTCCGGCGCTCGCCGACGCGGACCGGGAACTGCTCGGCGACACGTTACGAAGCCTGAGGCGAGTGATCAGCGAGCGCGGCACCGAGCAGCTGCTGCACGGCGAGCCGCACCCGGGCAATCTGCTCACCACGAAGAACGGGCTGCTGTTCATGGACCTTGAGACGTGTTGCCGCGGGCCTGTCGAATTCGACCTCGCCCATGCACCCGAAGAAGTCAGCAAGCACTATCCGGGTGTCGATCAAGACTTGGTGCGCGAGTGCCGGATCCTCGTGCTGGCGGTGATCACAACGTGGCGGTGGGACCGAGGCGACCGACTCCCCAACGGGCGCCAGCTGGGAAGAGAGTGGCTCAGCCAGATCCGAGCAGTACTCGATCGCAACGGCCTGGATGGCCGTGGCTGATCGTGGACCTTCGAGGTCGTAGCGGGCCGGCTGTCGATATCGGGAGAGCACGCCCTCCATCCCGACTGACGTCCACGCCGGCCACTCGCGGACGGTGTGCGGGTCGGTGGTCGACGGGCACAGCACCCACGGGGCGGACAACCGACGGGCGGTGAGCACGGAGTCGAGTGCGGCCTGCGTCGCCGATTCGGCTAGCTGGTCGTGTCGGTCCCGGACAGCCACAGCAGATCGAACGCGACGAAGTGGGTCGGCCACGCGCCGCCTCCCGTACCGCCCCGGCGTGATGCTGCCCTGCCCGCACGACGACGAATGCACCGTCGCGCTCACATTGACGGCTTCGGGCCAGACGTTCCGGGATGAATCGACGGTCGGGCTCGACCCTGTGTTTGCGCTGGAGGCTATGCCCTCTTGCGCCGCAGATCATGGCCGGCGCTGATGGCCACGGCGGCCAGGAGGCCGAGTGCCAGGGTCTCGGTGAGGGAGCCCAGGTGGGGGCCGGTGTGGACGGCGATGAGGTTCTGGCTTGCCGCGAGGGCCAGTCCTGTTCCGATGTGCAGCAGGGCCGCGGAGAGCCGGCGTGTGGACGGCAGGGGTGCCGTTCGGGCGATGTGGGCGACGAGGGTGCACAGGCGGAGTGCGACGAATCCGAGAGTGAGCCAGTAGTAGGCGACCGCGGCGGTGTCGGCGAACCCGGTGAGGTGGTCGGCCATGCCGCTCCATGCCGTCAGGCACAGGGTCACGACCGCAGCGGTCGGAGCTGCCAGGGTGCGGACCGCTGCGACGGCCAGGTGGCGGCGTGTTTGGCCGCGCAGCGGTGGGAGTGGCATGGCGAGGGCGATGCCGAGCAGGAGAGGGGCGAGCCAGACGCTGGTGGCGGGGTGGCGGATGTCGGCCGTGAACGCGGTGGAGGGTTCGGCTGAGCGCAGCAGCAGCGCGGCGGTCGCAGTGAGCGTGAACAGGACGACGGTCAGGACGCGGCGGGTCTGGCCGGTGACCGTTTCGGGCCAGTCGCCGGGGTGGAGCCAGAGTCGTGCGGCCCCTGCCAGGGTGTCGGGCCAGGAGCGGATGCCCGATACGGAGACCTCGTGGCTGATGTCCTCGCCCCAGCGTTCGCGAACGGCTGGCGGGTAGAGGCGGGTCAGGAGCGTGGCCGCGTTCATGCCGGGGTGATCCCGAGAGCGCGCAGGCCGGCGGCGGAGATACGGGCCATCTGCTGGAGTTCGGCGCGCAGTTGGTTGCGGCCCGCATCAGTGATCTGCATGGTGCGGTGGCGTTCCTGGGTCTCGGCGGCCTCGTCCGCGGGCTGGACCAGCTCGCGTGCCTCCAGCCGGGACAGTGCTCCGTAGAGGCTGCCGGGGCCGAGTTTGCGGCCGGCGAGTTCTTCGATCGCGGTGTTGATGGCGTATCCGTGCAGCGGACCGTCCGCGAGGACGGTGAGCACGAGCATCTGGGCGTCGTTGCTGTGCATGGGCCTCCTTGCCTCAGCTTCACATGGTACGAGGCGCGATACTACTTGTCACGTAGTACGAGACGCGTACTATGACGGCTCATGGAACATACGAAGGAAAACGGCCGGGCCGCATTGGTCGTGGTGTCGGCGAGTCTCGGCACGGCCGGCGTCTTCGAGGCGCTGACGCTGTTGGCGACCCAGGACAAGACGGTCAGGGCGGCCAGTCCCTGGCAGGACGACCCGTATGACGTGGTGGTGTCCCTGGCCCAGTTCACGGTGCCCATGCTCGCCTTGGTGATCGCCTTGCGGCTGCTGGCGTGGCGGGTGCCAGGTGGTGCGGATCGGGCACGGCAGACGGTGCGTGCGGCCGGGGCGATGACCACGCTGATCGGGCTCACGGTGGTGTCCGAGTGGGCCGCGGTCATCGCCAAGACGCTTGCCCCGGGAACCTGGCCGTCAGTGCTCATCAGCGGGCTGGTCGCCTGCTCGTTACTCACCGCGGTATCAGCGGTGCTGCTCGTGCGATCGCGCCGCAGGCGGGACCCCTCCGGCAGGTGGCGGTACGACTGGCTCGGCGACGCCGTCTTCGTCTGCCGGCGGATTCCCGTACTGCGGCGCTGGGCCGGTCCGGATGCCGCAGCCTGGGTACGCCGCCGCGCGATGACCGTGTTCGTCACGCTGAGCACGCTGGCCGCGGCGGCCATCACCGGTGCACAGGCTGTCGGTGAACGCTGGACGGATCCGCTGCTCACCGCCTGGTTTCTGATCGTCGTGGCGACCTCCAATCTCGCGTTCTGTGTGATCAGCAACGCGGCCGCGGGATTCATCGCCCGGCCGCCGTGCAGCCGGCGCCGCCGCATCGCCGAGGCATCGCTGGTAGCCGGGTGCATCGCGATCAGTGTGGCGACGGCGTTCCGCGACGCACTGTGGCCTGCGTTCGGAACGGGATCGCTGACGTCCGTTCCGGCCGTGGCCGCCCTCACGCTCGGCGCTGGTCTGGCCACGTCCATGGTCACGGCGCTCCTGCTCGCGTGCTTCCCTCGCGACTCCTCCCGATCCGGCCGCCGCCGCTCCGCAGCGGCCGCCATCTCCTTGCGACGACCGGGTGCACACCGGTGAAAGGCGTGACGATGGAACCGTCCACCGCAACCGAAGCAGCAGCACCGATGATCTGCGCCAACGAGCTGTCCAAACGGTACGGACGCAGACAGGCCGTCAGCAGGCTCGGCTTCACCGTGCAAGCCGGTCAGATCTGCGCGCTGCTCGGTCCGAACGGAGCGGGCAAGACCTCCACCATGCGGATGCTGGTCGGCCTGTCGTCCCCGGACACCGGCAGCGCGAACATCCTGGGCGAACCGATCGGCCTCGGCGCGAGTGTGCTGCGCCGCGTCGGCGTCCTCATCGACGGCCCGGCGTTCGTGCCGCACCTCACGGGCCGAGCCAACCTGCGGCTCCTGTGGTCGGCGACAGGCCAGGCCTGGCCGCCCCCCGCACTGGGCGACGCCTTGGACCTCGCCGGGCTCGGGGAGGCGCTCGACCGGAAGGTCAGGGGTTATTCGTCATGAACGCCAGGCTATCCACGGACCACATCGGGAGGAGACGCAGCTGGTGCTGACGCCTCGCAACCCCATGGAGAGGAACTCGCAGAACCAGTGACTCCGGCCGATGGTTGAAGCACGCCGTTCTTCCTCTCGATCACACTGCTGATCGGTTGGAGTGCCACGTCCTGGCCGAAGCGCTCCGGCACCTGTTGGAGACGCTGCGCGGCCACGCGTTCCCGCCCCGCCTGGGCGACTACATCGCCGACCAGGCACTGGCCCGGCACTCCCGCCAGATCACTGTCCCCAGCCCGACCGGCCGGTGGCGCTCGGCAGCGGTCAGTTTCAAGGGCACGGCGGAGCACACGGGCATGGAAGGAGGGCGGCCCATCTATCCGTGGTGGAGAACGTAGTTGTGGGGCCGGCTTCCCGCACGGGCCGTCGGCTCATCAGGGCCACAGCCTGAGCATCGGACCCGGTGAACCTTCCAGGTCAGAGCCAAATTACGCGTCAGGCGTTGGCGTGAACGCCGATGCCGCCGGAGACGGTGAGGTTGTCGCCGGTGATGTAGCCGGCTGCGTCTGTCAGCGCGTATCCCGGCGACGAGGTTCGGCTGGACGGTGACGTACCGGAGCTTGTTCCCAGAGCCCATCGAGCGCTGATCTGCAGGGACGGCCCGCTGCGGCTGATCGTCTTCATGGGAGCGGCCACCTGCGCCACACTCACCCTCGGTGGTGACGCCTGGCTCGCGGAGCTGCTGTAGCGGTGCTGAGGCGCGATCCAGACTTTTCGGAGTTCGGCGGTCTGAGGATGTCGAGAAGGTGTCACCGGCACCGTCCCAGGGGCATTAGCGGCCATCACCGGCCGCACGAGGAAGAAGGAGAAACCAGCATGGCGATCCAGCGGATGGACAACGTCGGCATCGTCGTCGAGGACATGGATGCCGCCATTGCGTTCTTCGTGGAACTCGGTATGGAGCTGGAGGGCAGGGCTGAGGTCGAGGGCCTCTTCGCCGACCAGTGCACCGGACTCGACGGCGTGCGCTGTGACATCGCGATGGTCCGGACCCCGGACGGTCACAGCCGGCTCGAGCTGGCGAAGTACCGTAGCCCCGCGGTGATCAGCGCCGGACCGCGCAACCGGCCGCACAACATTCTGGGCACGCACCGCGTCATGTTCGCCGTCGACGACATCGAGGACACCGTTGCCCGCCTGCGCCCTCACGGCGCCGAACTCGTCGGCGAGATCGCCCGGTTCCAGGACAGCCATCTGCTCTGCTACCTCCGGGGCCCGGAGGGCATCATCGTCGGATTGGCCGAGCAACTGCACTGAGAGGGAGGAACCGAACCATGCAGCCGAACGAGATCATCGAGGTTCTGAACCGCCCGATCAGCCAGGAGCTGCTAGGCCGTGACGTGACCCGCCTGGCCTACGTCGCCAAGGGCGGAACCCCGCGCAACGTCAGGAAGCAGGGGCCTGGCGACGATCCTCCAGTCACTTGGCAGCCGGCCCTGAGCCAGACCGTTTCGTCTAGAGCACTGAGCCCGGCTGCATCAAGATCCCGCATCACCGGTTGGGGCGGGTCATTCACCGCAAGTCGCTGTTGCGCTGCTGGTAGGTGCCGCAGCCAGAGGCGCGTAGGGGCCCTCGAAGCTGATTCGGTCGTCGAGAGCGCCGGAAAGATCGGGCGCGGACCGATGAGTTTCTTCATGATCAGCAGTCATAGACCATGGTTGATGCGCCGCAGCCGCAAGTATGGTCGAAGCGTGCATCGATCTGACCTGCTGAGAACCAGTTACGAGACACCGAGGAACCATAGATGCGTACCCTGATCAGCACTGCCTTCATCTCGCTCGACGGCGTCGTGGAGGCCCCGGGCGGCGAGCCCGGCTACCGGAACTCCGGCTGGACCTTCAAGGACATCGAGTTCCTCCCCGAGGCGTTCGAAATCAAGGGCCGCGAGCAGAAGGAAGCCACGGCGATGCTGATGGGCCGGACCAGCTACGAGGCGTTCAGCCCGGTGTGGCCGGGCATGGCGGACTTCGCCGACTACAAGGTGATGCCGAAGTACGTCGTCTCCACCACCCTCACCGAGGACGACCTGGTGACAAATTGGGGCGAGACGACGATCCTGCGCTCTCTCGACGAGGTCGCCGCCCTGAAGGAGACCGAGGGCGGCCCGATCATCGTCCACGGCAGCGCCGCCCTGAACCAGAGCCTCTCGGACGCCGGCCTGATCGACCGCTACCACCTGCTCGTCTTCCCGCTCCTGCTCGGCGCGGGCAAGCGCCTGTTCAGCGCAACGGACAAGGACACCCAGAAGCTGAAGCTGGTTGAGCACGAGGCATACGCCAACGGCCTGCAGAAAAACGTGTTCGACGTCGTCCGCTGACATCGGGGCCCCGTGCGGACCAAAGGCAGATGCCCGCGATAGATGGTTGCGGTCCTGCCGACGTCCAAGGCGAAGCCGAGCAGACTCGCCCCGCCCCTCGGCGTCCAGGTCGTACGTCCAACAGGACGCTCCACCTGGACGTAAGGGAACGGGCCCGCTCCACAACCGTGTGGGACGACGGCAGACGGCCACGGCCACGGCACCAGACGGCCTGCGAAAAGGCTTCCGCTGATGAGGGCTCTGGTCCTATCGTCTGAGCCCGTGATCAGAAACGGCGTTCCACTGCCCCCGACGATCTACCCGCTCGCCAAGGGACGTGTGTGGGCCATGCTGGCCGGCTCTCTGGTCTTCGTCGCTCTGGGGATTGTTTTCCTGGTCGCCCACAGCACCGTGAAGATGACTGTGGCGGGGGCGCTGGCCGTGCCCTTCTTCGGGTTCTGCACGGTGATCATCATCCAGCGCCTGCTCCGCGGCCGACCGGAGTTGGTGCTGGACGACGCGGGAGTGGACCACGTGAGGCTGGGCCGGTTCGGCTGGGACGAGATAGCCGCCGTGCGGATACGCGAGCAGCGGGTGCGTAACACCTCGCAGTGGTTCATCGAGCTGGTGCTGCACGATCCGGACGCCTATCTGGCTCGAGCACCCAAGCTCGTCCGCAGCACCGCGTCCATGAACGCGCGACTCGGCTTTGGTCCGGCCAACATGGCCACAAACACCTTGCCGGTGCCGCCTGGGGCGGTCCTGGACGCGATGCGGCGTCACTGCCCCGGACTGGCAGTACAGCACTGAGTGCGTCCGTCGGCCGACCGGCTGGTTCCGTCTCCTTTTCGACCTTGTTGAGCCCGTACTGGATCAGCCACACGCGTGGGTCCAGTGCGGGCGCATCTGCTCGCCGCGGCGGCGTTCCGCTTCCCGTCGTTCCTCGGCTGCGATCCAGGAGCCGAGTTGGGCGAGGGCTGCCGTCGCCGGCTGGGCCACGACGCGGCGGGCGAAGTGGAGCGCGGATCCGGCACACACCTACCGGCACGCCGGTCCGGAGCCGAGTCGGCTCCGGACCGAGGCCCTGTTACGCGACGATACCGGGTCGGTGGCTCATTCCTCCGCGATGACCTCGTCCGCCTGCATGCCCTTCTGGCCCTGCACCGCGATGAAGGTCACCTTCTGGCCTTCCTTGAGGCTCTTGAAGCCGCTGCCCTGGATCGCCCTGAAGTGCACGAAGAGGTCGGGGCCGCTTTCTGGGGTGATGAAGCCGAACCCCTTCTCCTCGTTGAACCACTTGACGGTGCCGCTCTGCCGCTCAGGCATGTCCACTCCTTCGGTTCATATTCACCGGTTGGGCGCAGAGGGGCACCCAACGAGTTGATCACCATTCTGAAGGGACGCTGACGATGGAACCTGGAACGGCTGGCTGGTAGTCGTCAGCCTCTGTCAGGAACCGATTCCGAAGCGCGAACCGCATGACGAGGCGTTGGTCAACCATTGGTGACACAGCCGTGATGCCGACCGGGCTTGCCTGCGTGCAGGGGTGGGCTCCTCCTGGCGGGAGGAGCCCACTTCGGGGGATGGGAGGCGGGTTACTCCGTGCGCAGGCCTTCCGGGCGCATCATCCGCAGCAGCGGCGGCAGGCTGAGCAGCGTGACCACGCCGACCACGGCCGCGCCCACGCCGGTCATGGTCAGGACGCTCGCCCAGTCCATGGCCACCGGTGTACGGGTCATCTTCAGCAGCACCGAGCCGAGGGTGACACCCACCGTTGTGGCCAGTACGAGGCCGAGTCCGACCGGGAGGGCCGTCTGCCAGAGCACCGACAGGCTCAGCGTGCGGCGCCGGGTGCCGAAGGCGACCAGCGCGGAGAGCAGGTTCCTGCGCTCGCGCAACTGCTCCAGCTGGGAGACCAGCAGACTCGCGCCGATCAGTGCCAACACGAAGACGGAGCCGACGAACAGGCCGGTGCGGATGGAGGTGTACTTGGCGTCCTCCTGGGTCGCCGACCAAGCGTAGGAGCGTGCCAGGGGGTCGACCCGGGCGACGACGTTGCGTATGTACTCCCGTGAGTCCGGCACCGACGGGTCCAGACGCAGGTAGACCCCGTCCGAGAACAACGCGGGCGCGGCCTTGGCGGGCAGGGCGGCGCGGGTGACCAGCAGACCGTTGGCGTCGTCTAGTGAGTCCTTGCGCGCGTCCACCACCCGCACGGTCGCCGGCACGGTCCAGGGCACCTCGATGCCGCGTTCGGTGGCGTCTCCGTATGTCGGGTCGATGTAGAGCTGCCGACCGGGCTTCACCACGGCGATTTCGTCGGCGTTGCTGGGGGAGGTGTAGTGGCTCCTCGTTCGCGTTACGAACACGTCGCCGTCCTTGCAGGAGGGAAGCGTGGCGAGTTCGCGCAGGGCGGTGCAGTTGCCCACGGTCAGGCCGTTGCTGTTCTTCGGGTCGCGACGCGCGTCTCCGTACTGCGTGCCGGCCAGGGCCACTGCGGCCCGTACCCCCTTGGTGCCGGTGAATTCGCGCTCGACACCGGACAGCGGCTTGCGGTCGCTGAAGTCGACCTGCATCTGGACCCGGCCGGGGTCCTCGCCGGTGGCCTTGGTGTACTGGCTCTGCGTTCCCGTGAACAGCATCTGAAGGGCGATGGCTCCGGCCACGGCGACAGCGATGCCGTTGACCATGCGTGCGGCCGTTCCGCTGCTCAGCTGTAGCCGTCGTACCGCGAGCTGCCAGGACAGCGCGCCCTTGCCGAGGCGGACGACGACCGCCTCCACGACCCAGGGGAGCAGCGCGGTGATGCCGATCAGCAGCAGCAGCACGCCGCCGATGACGAGGTACTGGTTGAAGTCGCCGTTCTTGCGGCCCTTGCCGATCATCGGGTAGAGCATCGCGAGGCCGGCCAGCGGGGGCAGCAGCCGCCACCACAGCCGGCGGCGGCGCTGCTTGGCCGCGCGCACGACGCCAAGCGGTTCCACCACCACGCCGCGCATCGCGAGCAGCGTGACGAGTACGGCGGCGACCGGGACCGCCACCGCGACCAGCGCGGCGAGCACGGGGGAGGGATCGAGGTAGCTGGGCCAGACGCTCACGCCCAGCACCTCGGTGGTGCCCAGCGTCTGACGGCCGAGGAGGAAGAAGCCGGTGCCGATGACCAGGCCGAGCAGGGCTCCGGCGAGTGCTTCGCCCGCCGCGATCCGCCGGGTCATGTGGCTGTCCGAGCCGACCAGGCGCAGCGCGGCCAGCCGGCGGTCGCGGCGCTCGCCGCCGAAGCGGACGGCGGCGGCGATGAACACGGCGACCGGGGTCAGCAGGACCACGAACACGACCAGGACCATGAGCAGCAGCACCGGGTCGGTCTTCCCGGGGGTCGCATCCGGATTGCCGTACTCGGTCAGCCGGTGCACCGGGGAGACGGCCGTGAGTTTCAGCCCCGAGGCGCCCGCGTAGTAGGCCAGTTCGTGGGAGCCGATGAGTCCGCTCTCACCGATCGTGCCGGTGATCTTGTAGGGCAGCCGCTCCCGAAGCAGCTTGGCGCCGTCCGAGGCGAGCAGGTCCTTGAGCGCGGGGGAGACCACCATCTCGCCCTTGCCCGGGAAGCTGTCGACCCCCGGGGGCAGCGGCGCCCGCTTGCCCTCGGGCTCGACGAGCCGGCCGCGGATGTCGTCGTCGTGCCAGGTGGTGTCGGTGTCGGCGATCAGGAAGGTGTTGTCGGCCTTCGGCGGGGTCTTGGCGGAGTACGTGTAGTCGAAGCGGGCGTCCTCCACTTTCTGGCGGGCGGCGAACACGTTGGGCAGGGCGGTGCACAGCAGGAGCAGTGCCACGCCGAGGCCGACGCCGACGGCGGTGAGCGTCATCCGTACCCAGCCCTCGCGTCCGCCGGTGACGGCGAAGCGGGCCCCCATGGCCAGGTCTCTGGCCCACTGGCGAGGACTCATACGGCGCGCTCCATGTCGCGGGACTTTCCGTCGCGGACGACGATCTCGCGGTCGGAGTAGGCGGCCACGCGTGTCTCGTGGGTGACGAGGACGACGGCGGCGTTGGTCGAGCGGGCCGCTTCGGTCAGAAGTTCCATCACGCGTTCGCCGTTGAAGGAGTCGAGCGCACCGGTGGGTTCGTCGGCGAACAGCAGGCGCGGTCCGGTGACCAGCGCGCGGGCCACGGCGACGCGCTGGCCCTGGCCGCCGGAGACCTCGCCGGGCCGCTTGCCCTTGAGGTCGTCGACCTCCAGGCGTTCCATCCAGCCGAGCGCGGTCCGCTCGGCGTCCTTGCGGGAGGAGCCGTTCAACCGCAGCGGCAGGGCGACGTTCTCCACGCAGGTCAGCTCGGGCACCAGCTGGCCGAACTGGAACACGAACCCGAACTCGCTGCGCCTGAGCGCACTGCGCTGGGCGTCGCTCATCGTGGCGAGTTCCCGCCCGTCATAGGTGATCGAGCCCGAGTCGGGCGGCACGATGCCGGCGAGGCAGTGCAGCAGCGTGGACTTGCCGGACCCGGAGGGGCCCATGATGGCGACGACCTCGCCGGGGTGGATGGAGAACTCGGCGCCGTCCAGCGCGTGGGTCGGGCCGTACGCCTTGCGCAGGTCGTGCGCGGTGAGCAGGTAACCGGGGGGAGAAGTGGTCATCGGGTCACAGCCTCACGGAGTTTGTCGAGTCGGGCGGCCGTCAGCTCCAGCCACCGCAGGTCGGCTTCCAGGTGGAACAGGGCGTGGTCGCAGATCAGTTGATCCGCCAGGTCGCCCTTGCGCTTGCGGTCGGTGAGGATCCGCATGCTGCGCAGATGCTCGGAGCGCTGGGTGTCGAGGATCTCGGCGGCGTCGCGCCGGGTGAGCAGGGCGAGGACGACCTTGGTGTAGAGGGTCGACTGGAGGTGTTCCTCCGGCTTCTCCGGGGTCGCCAGCCACCGCTGTACGTCGGTGATGCCGGCGTCGGTGATCGCGTAGCGCTTGCGCTCGGGACCGCCGCCCGCCTCGATCCCGTCGATCTCGACGAGACCGTTCTTCAACAGCCGGGACATCGTCGAGTAGACCTGGCCGTAGTGCAGCGGCCGGTCGTGACCGAATTTCTCGTCGAAGGCCCGCTTGAGGTCGTAGCCGTGGCGCGGGCCGGTCTCCAGGAGCCCCAAAAGGGTGTGACCGATGGACATGATCCGCACTCTACACACCATGTATACGCGACGTGTATACATCGAGTGTGTAGGTCGTGGCAGGGCGTACGACAGTGCAGGTGAGGGAGCCGGGAATGCCGATCGTCACGGTTCGGAAACGGGTGGCCGCCGTGATGACGGTCCTCGAAGGTGCGAACCGCTGGGCTATGTGGGACGCCAAGCCGCGGTCGCTCGCACCGCTGGCCGAGAAGGCGAACAGGGTGACTCTCGCCCTGCTGGAACTCGCGAAGGACTGATGGACCGGGTCGCTCGTAGGGGCGTCGCGGCCGGCGCGCCGATCCGTTCAGATATGGAAGGGATTAACGATGGCACCCCAGAAGTACCCCTCCAGTCCGCTCGTCCGCCGGGAAGGGCGGCCCAAAGGTCACGCCTTCGTGCCGCCGGGTGAGGGCCGTCGGCCGGGAGTCGCCCTCATGGAGTGGGAACTGCGGGGTGAATCCTGGACGGACGAGCATCCGCACGACGAGTTCAACTACGTCCTGGAGGGCCACCTGTTCGTCGCATGCGACGGAGAAACTGTCGAGGCTGCCACGGGTGACGTCGTCCGGGTACCGGCAGGAAGCGTCGGCCGCTGCTGGGCGCCGGAGTACGCCCGCGTGGTCGCGGTCTACGCCCCGAACCCGCAAGGGCACTGCTGCGTATCGATGTGAAAGCGCTCTCTATCGTGGTCACATGGCATGTACATTTATGCGAGCGGGGTGGGGCGCCGAGGCCCGGCCGGGAGCCGCTCCACTGCGGACGGAGAAGTGTTCTCATGGACCAGGCCGTGCGTCGGCGGCGTCACGCGCTGTTCCTGCTCTTCTCAGTGGCTGGGATCGCGATGTCCTCCTGGGTGACACGCACGCCCGCGATCCGGGACCGGCTGGAACTCTCCACCGCGCACATGGGGGCTGGTGCTGTTCGGGCTGTCGATCGGCTCGATGGCGGGTATCTCCTGCTCAGCACGGCTGGTGTCCAGGTTCGGGACACGGCCCGTCATCGTCTGGGGGACATGGCTCCTCATCGCGGGGATGGCCACGATCTCCTGGGGGAGCGTCCTGGCGTCGGTGCCGATGGTGACCGCGGGCCTGTGCGCCTTCGGCGCCGGGCTGGGCGTCGGCGACGTGGCGGTGAACGTCGACGGCACGGACGTCGAGCGGGTCGGTGGCAAGACCACCTTGCCCGCGCTGCACGGCTGCTTCAGCCTGGGCACGGTGGTCGGCGCCGGAGCGGGCATGGCGGCGACGGCGGTCGGCGTACCGGTGCACTGGCACCTCGCGGCGGTCGATCTGCTCGCCGTCGGACTCCTCCTCTACTCGGTGCGCGCCATCCCGGAGGAGACCGGCCGCGCCGCCCCCGAAGAGCCGCACGAGGCCGGCGCCGGCAAGCGCCGCCCGGCGGTGTGGAAGGACGGGCGGCTCCTGCTCATCGGCGCGATCGTGCTGGCCATGGCGTTGGCCGAGGGGTCGGCCAACGACTGGTTGCCCCTGCTGATGGTCGACGGACACGGCATGGACGCCACAGCAGGCTCCCTCGTGTACGCCGGTTTCGCCGCCGCGATGACGCTGGGCCGCTTTGCCGGCACCTTCTTCCTCGACCGCTTCGGCCGTACCGTCGTCGTACGCGCCAGTGCGCTCTCCGGTGCGCTCGGTCTGCTCATCGTCATCGTTTCCGACAACGCTGTCCTGGCCGGAGCCGCCGTACTGTTGTGGGGCCTGGGCGCCTCGCTCGGCTTCCCCCTCGCGCTCTCGGCCGCCGGGGAGTCCGGCCCGGACCAGACGGCCCGGGTCAGTCTGGTCGCGGTGATCGGCTACGTCGCCTTTCTCGTCGGGCCGCCGGGCCTCGGCTTTCTCGGTGGCCATGTCGGCCTGCGTCCCGCCATGTTCGTCGTCCTGGCCTGTGTCGTGTCCGCCGCCTTCCTGGCCCCCGCGGTGGAGACCGGGGCACGCACCGGAGGGCCGGCAGCGAGGCGCATCACCGATGCCGACGTACCCGCCACCGCCGACGACGCGGGCTCGGCGTAGACCGCACCCAACGCCATCCGCACCGCACATCACCCGACGTTCGTTCACGTCGCTCAAGGCCTGCAGGCCGGCCTCACGACGCGTACGCGCCTGTGCTCGCGGGCCGGTGTTCGTCCCCGAGGGCCCGTGAAATGACCCGGCCGCTACGCCTGCTCGTCGTGTCGCAGCCGACGCGGGGTGCCGATGTCGTGGCACAGGAAGTGACGCGGCAGGCCGCCTCAAGGACGGATGCGCCGACGGTCGGACGGCACGCTGCCGATGCTGCAAGACGCCCCTCGGATCGCCTGCCGGGATCCGAGGGGCAGCCTGCGGGCAGTTCGGGAAGGGGTGCCTGACTTCGGTCAGCCGGTGGTTCCGGCTTGTCGTGCTGCGGTGCGCGGCTGCGCGGCTGCGGGGTGGGGCGGAGAGATCTTCTGTGCGAGCTTGTCGCCTTCGACGTCGAGGTCGGGCAGCAGTCGGTCCAGCCAGGTGGGGATCCACCAGGCCTTTTCCTGCGCGAGTGCCATGGTGGCCGGGATGAGTGTCATGCGGATGACGAAGGCGTCGATGAGGATTCCCGCCGCCAGCGCGAAGCCAGCCTGCTTGATCATGGGCTGGGCGTTGAAGACGAACCCGGCGAAGACGGAGACCATGATGGTGGCCGCCGCCAGGACGACGGAACTCGCGCGCGCGAAGCCGGTGACGGTGGCGTCCCGCGCGGTTGCCCCGTGGACGTGTGCTTCGCGTATGGAGGTCACCAGGAACATCTGGTAATCCATGGCGAGCCCGTAGAGGACGCCGGTCACGATGATGGGCAGCAGGCTCACGACGGGGGCGGTGGCGTCGAGTCCGATCAGGTCCTGCAGCCATCCCCATTGGAATACGGCCGTGGTGAGGCCGAAGGTGGCCGCGATGCTCAACAGGAAGCCGAGGGTGGCCAGCACGGGGACCAGAAGGGAGCGGAAGACCAGGAGCAGGACGATCAGGGAGAGGCCGAGGACGGTCGCCAGGTAGACGGGCAGGGCGTCGGCGAGCCGGCCGGAGACATCGACCGCGAGAGCGGTGAAGCCGGTGACGCCGATGACCGCACCGTGGGCCTTGCTGATCGGTGCACTCCTGTCCCGTATCGCGGTGACGAGGTCCTTCGTCGCGTCGTCGTTGGGGCCGCTGTCGGGAACGAGGCTGAGTATGGCCGTGGTGCCGGTCCTGTTCATCCCGGCCAGCGAGATCGACGTGGCCCCCTTGACAGCTCGCAGGTTCGAGGTCGCCGCGGCGAGGGCGGCGGGGGCGAGGGGCGCTCCGCTCCTGGTGGAGCGGACGGCGACCAGGAGGGGACCGTTGTAGCCGGGTCCGTAGGCGTCGCTGACCAGATCGTAGCTGCGGCGTTGCCCGGTGTCGGGGTTGTAGCTGGCGCCGGAGGGCAGGCCCAGTTTCATGTCGGCGGCAGGCACCGCCAGGATCACGGGAACCAGGACCGCGGCCGCGAGGGCGGCGTACTTGTGGTGGGTCAGCCGCATTCCCCAACGGACGGCTCGGCCATGGCCGGTGCCGGATTGCTGCGGCGTGACCCGGCGCCGGGTCCGGGTGGGGCAGACGCGTTCCTTGACCAGGCCCAGCAGTGCCGGCAGCAGGGTCAGGGCGAGCAGGACGGAGATCGCGATCGTGGCGGCCGCGACGAGGGCCATGGTGGAGAGCAGGGTGATCCTGATGACCAGGAGCCCCGCCAGGGCGATGATGACGGTGCTGCCGGCGAAGAAGACCGCACTGCCGGCGGTGCCGATGGCGCGGCCGGTCGCTTCGTGTGCGTCCAGGCCGTCGTCCAGGATCAGCCGGCGTTCCCGGTTCACGATGAACAGGGCGTAGTCGATGCCGACGGCCAGTCCCAGCATCAGCGCCAGTACCGCGGCGAGCGAGTGGATCTCGAAGACGGTGGAGAGGGTGAAGGCACCGCCGACTCCCACCGTGACCCCGACCAGGGCGATGACCAGGGGCAGGCCCGCCGCCACGACCGACCCCAGAGTGATCAGCAGGACCACTGCCGCGACGGCCACGCCGACGATCTCTCCGACGCCGATGATCTCGGGGATCTCCATCATCGCCGCCGACGGCAGGACCTCCAGGCCGCCGCGTGCGGCTCGCTGCTCGGCGGCCTTGATGGTGTTGTCGATCGTCCCGGAGGGAAGCTCGAAGGTCTGCTCGTCGAACTGGAACTGCATCAACGCCGTCGAGCCGTCGGCGGAGACGACCACCCCCGGCACCGGCTGACCATCCGCCTGCAACGGGACGGGCGTCCGGCCGGAGGACTGCGGGCCGGCCGCACGGGCCACCGTCGCCTGGGCGCGCAGCAGCGGACTCTTCTCGCCCTTCGCGGCTTCCTGGGCCAGGACCTTGCGCGTGTCGACGACGTGGTCGTGGCGGTAGACGGCGTCCACCGCCGCCAGCAGGGCGGTCCGACTCCTCTCGCCGTCGATCCGGGTGCCGTGCGGAGCCTTGAAGAGCAGCATGCCCTGGCCTCCGGACGCCTCCGGCAGGGATGTGGCCAGATCGTCGATGACCTTCTGTGCCGGGGTGCCGTCGATGCGCACCTCGTTGCTGAGCTTCACGGGAGCGACCGCAAGCAGCGTCACGACGGACGCCAGGACGGCCAGCCAGCCGCCGATGACGTACCAGGGTTTGCCGTAGGCGAAGCGTCCCAGCCGGTACAGCAGAACGGACACAGATCTCTCCCCATCTCACTTTGGCCTGGCAGCCGTGGTCACACAACGAACTGAGAGGGTTCTATCAAAACGATAGGAGACTATCAATGCGGTAGAGTGCTATCGGAGGGGGAGGGGTGACGCCCTCATCGCAGGACAGGGAAGAGTCACGGATGGCAACCACGAAGGACCGCGGTTCCCGGCGCCGGGTCGATGCCCGCTCGAGCGTGGAGCGCATCATCGCCGCGGGACGGACCGTGCTGGGCAAGGGAGAAGCCTCGCTGGAGCAGATCGCGGCGGAGGCCGGTGTGGGCATCGCCACGCTCTACCGCCACTTCCCCAACCGGGAGGCCATCGTCCGGGCCGTCCTCGAGGACATCCTCGAGACCGACCTGCTCCCGCTCATCGAGCGTGCCACTGATGCTCCCGACTCCCGTCAGGCGCTTCAGGACGTCGCCACACAGCTGCTCGACCTGATCACACAGGAACGTGGACTGGTCACCTTCGCCAGCAACTTCGCCGACGTCGCCGTGGACGTCCTCCAACGCTTCAGCGCCTCACTCCACCCGCTCCTGGAGCGCGGGCAGCAGGCCGGGGAGATCCGCTCGGACCTCACCGCCGAGGACATCCCGCGCTTTCTCGTCATGGCCGTTGCCGGCCTCGCGCTCCCCGGCACCGCCCCCTCACTGCGCGCCCGCTTCATCGCCCTGCTCTTCGACTCGCTCAACCCCGACAACGCAACCCCCCTGCCCCCGCTGCGTCCCGGAGAGGACGACCTGCGCACCGCGCTCGGCAATGTCACGCGCACCTGACCTCGCGAACGTCCGTCCTGAGTCGCCGTCGGCGCGGCCCGCCGAGACATCCGCGCAGCGCGGTCCGGCCGCCCGGGACACCGGCTGCTCGTCGGCCCAGTCGATCCACTTCTGGCTGCCGCCGCCATGGGGTGGCGGCGCGGCCTGAGGAGCGAGATCCTGCTCCATGGTCAGCCAGGAAACACGCCACCGGATCGACCGGCCGCGGATCATCCCCAGCAGCGTCCACGACTCCGTCAGCGACCCGGACGTCAGCACTCCCTGTACGCGCATCACATCGTCGCCCCTTCCGGACTGGACGGCGGTAGACGGCCGCATCCAGCAAGGGAGTTGCGGGAATTGCAGAGCGCTTCGGGCACTTGAAGGGCACGCCCTCGCGGGCTCAAGACAACGGCCGATGAGTTCCTTGGCCGGGTCGACGCCGTGGTCGGCGAGCGGACGGACCGGGCCACACGGCCGAGGCGTCGTCCCGGTGAGGGTTGGGCAGGCGGACGGGACGGGCGGGGACGGTGCGGCTTCGTCCGTCAGTGGTCACCGACCATCGGGCGGGTTGGCCGCTGTAGGAGGGGACCGTCAAGACGAAGACCCCGTCGGCGTAGACCTCGACGGTGAGGATGCGCAGGGCGGAGACGGTCTCGGTCAGTGGAAGTTCAACTCCACGCCACTCGCCTCACCAGCCGCTTGGCCGAACTCACCGGAGCGCGCCCGGTATTCGCCCCTTCGGTTGCCCTGGTCGGCAGCCGCGAGCTGTGCGACCTACTGTCGCAGGAGCCGGCTGTGGCAGCCGTGATGAAGGCATGGTCCCGCGTCACCCTGGCACTGGTCGGCATCGGAACACTGGAGCCTTCCCCGTTGCTGCGCCGTTCCGGGAACGCGATCGCGGCCGAGGAGCAGCGCCAGCTTGAAGAGCTGGGAGCTGTCGGGGACGTCTGTACTCGATACTTCGACGCAGAGGGCCGCGCCGTCGACGCCCCTTCAATGATCGAATCATCGGCATCGCTCCGGAGGAACTGCGTAGGGTGGATCGCCGAATCGGCGTCGCCGGCGGAATGTCGAAACTGGCAGCCATTCGAGGGGCCGTTCGCGGTGGCTGGATCAATATCCTCATCACGGACATCGAGGTGGCCAGGGCCCTCCTCGACCGCCACTGACTCATTTTCGATGCGTCAGCGAAGCTTGATCATTCTGGCGTGTTCTCACCAGTGAGACGGCGGGCCATGAGATCGGTCATAGCGAGGTGAATCATGGCTTCGGAGCGAGTCAGACCGTGCTCCGTCGTGTCGGCATGCTTCCGGCGTATCTCCGCGGATCGAGTGCGCCCGGGCACAAAGCAGCCACATCCCGCCCCACCGGTCAGCCCACCCAGCCCACAGCGTCCGCCGACACCCGCTACCTCTGTTGGACCGGCTGTAGTGTGACGAGGACTTCGCTGGCTGGTGCCGCGCGACGGGCGTCCCGGTCGCTCGCCCGCCCAACTAGCCATCATCTGCGTGCTGCAGTTTCTGCCGTCTCCCAGGACTGCTACTGGTACGGCGGCAACTTCGTCACGTCGGCAGGCGACTTACAGGCGGACATCCTGATGGCTCCTGCTCCGATCATCGGCGGCGAACGGGTCGGCCCGTGCCAGGGCCGGGCAGGGAGCGTGGATTCCGGCCAAGTCGAAGAACGAGGACGCGGTGTGGAAGCTCACGGAGTACTTTATGGCCGGGCCGTCGGCCGGGGAACGGGCCACTAGCGGCTGGGGCCTGCCCGCCCTGAAAGCGCTGTTGCCGAAACTCCCGCAGCAACTGCCGTACCAGAAGGAGGCGTTCAAGACCTCCCGGACCGAGCTGGTCCGTCAGTTGCCGATGGCTGCCTCACCGTGCATTACCGCCGCCAACTGGTCAGCACGCTCAACCAGTACATCGACCAGTGGCGCGCGGGAAGACCACCGTCGACAACGCGGCCCGGAAGATCAGCGAGGGCATCAACAAGCTGCTCGAGCAGGGCAAGGACCGGATCGGATAGGTGGCCGACGTGGTGGTCCATGAGGCAAGTGGTACGGCTCCAACGGCTCCGGCACGGTCCATGTCCTCCCTCCCCGGACCGATCGTGGCCACGGCGGCGATGGTCGCGGTACTCCGGCCGAACCCGCCTATTGGCCGTGGGTGCTGTGGGGCATTGCCTCCTCGCCGTACGTGGTGTTCCTGCTCCCGCTCACCCAGCTCGTTTTCCCGTTCGCCAGCGGTACTTCGTGCGCGGTGTTGTGACCTCGGGGATGAAGAGGTGAGCCGGTCCGGCAAAAAATTTTCGCACAGTAAGCGCTTACGCCCCGAACCGTGACGAGTTCGGGACGGGCAACCTCCAACGAAGGGAACCCGCAATGCCCGACGGCAAACAATGCGAACCTCCAGGCATACGGCGACGCAACGTGCTGCTCGGCGCGGCCGCCGGCGCAGGCGCGCTCGCCCTGGGTGCCGGCCCGCTGGCCATCCCCGCGCAGGCGGCGTCCTTCGTCAAGGGCGCGGATGTCAGCTGGCTGCCGCAGATGGAGGCGCAGGGCTACTACTGGAACAACAGCGCCGGGACGCGGCAGGACCTGTTCACCATCCTCAAGGGGTACGGCATCACCGCGATCAGCCTGCGGACCTGGGTCAACCCCTCCAGCGATCCGGCCAACGGACATTGCGGCATCGAGGAGACCGCGCAGCTGGCGAAGCGGGCCAAGGACGCCGGCATGCAGGTGCTCATCGGCTTCCATTTCGGCGACACCTGGAACTCGGTCGGCGTGCAGAACCCACCAGCGGCCTGGGCCCCCATGAACTACAGTCAGATGCTCGACGCCATGAACGACTACGTCTACCACTCGTGCAATGTCATCAAGTACTACGGGGTGACGCCGGCCTGGGTGAAGATCGGCAACGAGACCAACTCCGGTATCTGCAAGCCGATCGGCAGCGTCGGGCACCCGACGCAGATGACGGGCCTGCTGAACGCCGCGTACGACATGTCCAAGCATGTCTTCCCGAACACCCCGGTGCTGGTGCACCTGGCCCAGCCGCAGAAGCTGGACAGCGTCCAGAACTTCCTCAACGCCTACCGGGACAACGGCGGGAAGTGGGACATCACCGGCCTGTCCTCGTACGCGCAGGGCGGCAACGTGGCGGGCGTGCTGACCAACATGCAGACCATCCAGTCCAGCTACGGCAAGCCGGTCATGCAGGTGGAGTACGGCGGGCCGGTGGGCAAGCCCACCCAGGTACGCGACTCGCTGAAGGCGTTCATCGCCGGGCTGAAGGGCTTCGGCGGCCTGGGCACCTTCTACTGGGAGCCCGAGGGCTACCCCTCGTTCAACAGCTACAACAGCTCAGCCTGGGACGACAGTACCCGGCGGCCCACGGCGGCGATGGACGGTTTCCTCGCCGCGTGAACTAACGCGCGGGCGCAGCACCGACGCGCCCGCGCCCCTTTCGAGCGGAGCAACAAGACCTGGAGTGAGTGATGAGACCTGTCAGGATCGTCGGACGTGCCCTGCTGATGTCGATGGTCGGGGTGACCCCCTTCGCTGTTCCCGCCGGTTCTACGGCCGCGAGCAACGCCGCGGCGAACGTCTATTACGTCGCCCCGAACGGCAGCGACAGCGCCACGGGGACTCAGGCCGCCCCCTGGGCGACGATGGCCCACGCGCAGGCCGTCGCCCAGGCGGGCGACACGGTGTACTTACGGGGCGGCACCTACAGCTACACCCATGCGAACACGAGTTGCGCGAGCCAGACGGCCAGAGTCGACGCCATCACCCTGAACAAGAGCGGCAGTTCGGGTAGTCCGATCCGATACTGGGCCTACCCGGGGGAGAGGCCCGTCTTCGACTTCTCCGGCATGAAGGACGACTGCCGGATCAAAGGCTTCGACGTCACCGGCAGCTGGATCCATCTCAAGGGCCTGCAAGTCACCGGGGTGCCGCAGAACAACGACCTGAACCACGAGTCATGGGGGATCTGGGTCTCGGGGAGCAACAATACCTTCGAGCAGGTCAACACCCACCACAATATGGGGCCAGGTCTGTTCATCCAGAACGGAGGCGGCAACCTGGTCCTCAACACGGACTCGCACGACAACTACGACCCGCACAGCTCCAGCGGCGCCGGGGAGAACGCCGACGGATTCGGTGCGCACATCTCGGCAGGCAATCCCGGGAACGTGTTCCGCGGCTGCCGCGCGTGGTGGAACTCCGACGACGGGTTCGACCTGATCAATGCCTATTCGTCCGTGACCATCGAGAACTCCTGGTCGTGGCGCAACGGGTACCTACCGGAAACGACCACGGCATCCGGCAACGGCAACGGCTTCAAAGCGGGCGGCTACGGTGGCGACTACGACGCCGCCGCCGTGAAGCACACCGTCCGTACCTCGGTGGCATTCGCTAACAGGGCGGCGGGCTTCTACGCCAACCACCACCCGCTCGCCAACGACTACTTCAACAACACCAGCTACGGAAACCACCCCGACTTCAACATGCTCGGAGTCGACTCGAGCGGTGCCGCCGTCGGCCGGGGCAATCTGCGCAACAACATCGCCTACACCGGTACTCTCACATCGAACATGAGCGGCACGAGTGCCGCGAACAACTCCTGGAACCTAGGCATCGCACTGTCGGACTCGCAGTTCCAGAGCGTGTCGACATCCGGATGGGACGCGTCCCGCGGGGCCGATGGCAGCCTGCCCGTGCTGCCCAACCTCCGCCTCGCCGCGAACAGTGCTTTGATCGACAAGGGGGTCAATGTGGGCCTGCCGTACAAGGGGGCCGCGCCGGATCTCGGTGCCTTCGAATCATCCGGCAGCACCGTCCGTGGCTCGTCCCGTCGCTGATTCCTCAAAAGCAGCGCGCCGCCCGGGCGTTGTGCTGGCTGTTGGCCGCCATGGCGGTCACGCTCGTGGCGCTGGTCATCTGGGGACTCCCGACCGACGCGTCGAAGCCGCAGCTCAACGGCCGCCAGTCAGGAGCCGACATCACCCTCACCGCCACTACCCCCGATCCGGTCAACCCCGAAGGTCCATGGCGCCACCGGATGACCAGCGAGAGGTTCGAGCAATCGCTCCGCGTGGTGATCAACACGGTGGTCTTTCGTTCTTCCGGCCAGGACCTCACCAGCATCGACACCTACACCGAGATGGCCTCCCGTCTGGCCGAACCCGTCCTCCTCGGCCTGGTCGCCCTCGGGGTCCGCAACCGCGTGAAACGTCAGACGAGTGATCGGCAGCGCTGACGGTGCGTCCGGGAAGGTGCGGAGGGTGTCCGCGACCGTCAACCGCGGCAAGCGGCCTGGACATCCTGTTCACCGGACAGCACGTGAAGATCGACGACGTGCTCGGAGACACCCTACGGCTGAGCCGCTCGCCGCGGTTGACGGACTCCGGGCTCTTCTCTCTCCGTTACGGAGGCAATGCCGGCTTCGGGTCGGAGGCCAAGTGGTTGCGGTTCGTTCGCTTCCGTCCGTAGCCAAATTCCTCACGTACCGAAGCAGCAGAGCCGGAGCAAGCCGCTGGGGGCCGCGCTGCCTGGCTGCGGTGGAGTTGCCGCCGGAGATGGTCAGCTAGTTCTGCGCGGCGGAGCGCCGTCGCCTCCCGCCGAGTCGCGGTAGTCACTGGCCCGGCGGCGCACCTCGAACCTCGGCCCCGGATCAATTCGCCAGCGGCGCGTCGCTCAGCACGTCGAAGCGGAGGGCCTCCTGTGGGATGGCATGGCCGGTAACGAGCAGGTCGCCGGCCCGGTCGCGCACACGCGTTGGCCGAGTGCGTGACCTGCGCGGGCGGTGGTCGTTGAGTACAACATCGCGCCATGGACATCCGACCCCCCGCGGATGCGCGAACCCTTGTGAGGGTCCGGATCATCGCCTGGCCCGGGCCCTCACTGTCGGGCACCGAAAAGACGTGGTGGTAATTGCCCGGCTGCCGGTGGAGGAGCGCGCCCTCGCGGCCGCTCATCGTCGACCATGCGTTCTGGGACGGCCTCGCCGTGGCCGACGTCCTGCGACCCCTCACGCGCTCAAGCGTCACCGCGAGCAGAAGACGGCCGACGAACTTGGCTCAACTCATCGCGCGGCACGAGCACGCCGGGCATGTCACACCTCTTCACCAGCCCCATGGCCGCGGCCGCGGCGGATCCAGCGGGGCTGTCCGTCCTGAGACTGACGGCAGCGGAGACGGCCGCCGCCCCTGAGCCGGCGGGGGCGACGGCCGTGCCGCGAGAACCGTGCCCCCCAACACGAGACTCGCGCGGATGTCCTCCAGGCTCCTGGGGGGCGTGGGAGACCGCCCCACTTTGACCGAGCCGTAAGGACGTGGCACTGGCGACCGGTTGACATCGTCTTGACGGCCGGCGGCAGCTCCTGCCCTCGATTGTGGAGCCCGGCATGGTGTCGGAGATGGGGCTGAGCGGACCATGCCGTGGGCCGAACGGACACTGTCCTGGGGCCAGTGGCCATGGGCGACGGGCGAGTTGGGCCGGCCGGGCCTGCGGCGCCGGGACCATCGGCGTGACCCGCGGGCGGTGCGGCCGCTGATGGCGGCCGACCGAAGCGCAGAAGGATCAGTCGCGGATCGAGTCACCCCAGTGACCTGTACAAGGAGCCCAGCCATGCCAAGAACCAAAGGAGACGGAAGGGGGACGGTGCCTACGGCGGCGCTCGGCCTTCCCGCCGCCTCCGCGCTCGTGATCGGCAGCATCATCGGTACCGGAGTCTTCGCGCTGCCGCCCGTCATCGCCGGAGTAGACGGATCGGCCGAGAGCCTCGCCGCCGCCGAGTGGGCCGCCCGCGAGGCCGTGCGGCGTGACCGACCGCTGCGACTGGTGCACGCCTGGAACTGGCATCCCCGCCAGACGGAAGGCGAGCCCGCGAACGCCGCGCAGCGGCATCTGGCGCAACGTGTCCTGCGGCAGGCGGAAGAACTCATCCGCAGCGCCATACCGGCCGTGCACCTCACGGACGAGCAGGTCGAAGGCCCGGCGACCCAGCCCTGTTGCAGGCCGCCGAACAGGCAGACCTGCTGGTCCTGGGCTCACGCGGCCTGAGTGGCTTCACCGGGCTTCTCGTCGGCTCCGTCGCCCAAGGGGTGGTCGCGAAGGCCACCCGCCCCGTGGTCCTCGTAAGGACAGGGGAAAAGGCCGAGGACGAACACTTCCCGGCCGACGATGGCAGCCCGTCCATCCGGACCGGCTACCGTGATGTGGTCCTCGGCATCGACCTCGCCGATGCCTGTGACGAGGTGATCGAGTTCGCGTTCGAGGAAGCCCGGTTGCGGCGAGCCCGGCTGCGTGTCGTGTAGGCCTGGCAACCGCCTTCCGCGATCAGCCTCGGGCCCGGAGACATCGGTCTGGTCAAGGATCCCGCCCGGTCAGGGGAGTGGCAGGGGTTCCTGTCCGCCGTGCTGGCGGTGTGGCGTGACAAGTATCCCGAGATCGCGTCCGGACAACAGTGATTCACCTGGAACTCCTATCGGATGCGCCGGCGGGCCGGATGGGCGGTGTTCAGCGGGTATTCCAGAAGCCCGAACGGGGATCGGAGGTCCAGCCGGTGGGGCCCGGCCGTCGCCGATGCGGTCGCCCTCCGTCAGAGCGCACGGCTATGGCACGGCGGGCGGCTGCCTGCGGCTGAGGAGCCTGTACTTCACGGGTGAAGGGTTCACCGTCCAGGCCGCCGACTTTTCCGACACCGGTCTCGAGCGGCTGCGCGCCGCTGCCGCGCGGAGGGACGCCGACGGGCCACGCTGCTGTGCATGGCCCTGTCCATGAAGGAGATCCGCGCGCTGGTGGGCTACGCGCGCCGCGTGCTGCGGCCGGGCGAGGTCTTCCTCTGCACCCTCCGGCACCGCCGGGGACGCCCACTGTGGTGCCGGCATGCCGTACGGGGATGGCATCTTCGGGCAATTCATGTTGGCGTTCTTCGCTGTGCTGGAATACCCCCAGGGGGTATGTTGTTGGTGCGGGTGACCCGATCCGGCAAGGGGAGGCTGAAGATGGACCACACTGCACATCAGCAGCACGAGCACGTCGACCATGCTCACCATGGGGCCGGTGTTTCCTGGCGCACCGCCGCGCAGGCGACACTGCACTGCCTGACGGGCTGCGCCATCGGCGAAGTCCTCGGCATGGTGATCGGCACCGCCGCCGGGCTGCACAATGCGGCCACCGTCGTCGTCTCGATCGCGCTGGCCTTCGTCTTCGGTTACGCGCTGACCATGCGGGGCGTGCTGCGCGCCGGACTGCCGGTCCGCCAGGCACTGAAGGTTGCTCTGGCCGCGGACACGGTGTCCATCGTTGTGATGGAACTGATCGACAACACCGTCATGGTGGGGGTTCCTGGTGCCATGGATGCGGGTCTGTCCCAGGCTCTGTTCTGGGTCTCGCTTGCAGGATCGCTTGCTTTGGCCTTCGTGCTGACCACTCCGGTGAACCGGTGGATGATCGGCCGCGGCAAGGGGCATGCCGTCGTGCACGCCTACCACTGACGGCCGCAGTGCTCCCACCCCGGCCCGGGCCCCATGGCCCGGGCCGGTCCTGTTTGGCTTGGTGGTGGAGGGCGAGTGGACAAGGGCCGTGGGGCTCAGCGGGCGCGGCCGGCCACGACCGCACCGCCACACCGGCTACGACACCAACGTCACTCGCGCGATCCTCACCGCCTGCGCCACGGCCTGCAAGGCCTGCGGCGACGAATGCGCCTCCCGCGCCGACCAGCACGTTCACTGCCGCATCTGCGCCGAAGGAGGACTGCGGTCGAGAGGCCGCGCTCGCGCCCCGTGGTGCGGGAACCTCCCGGCTCAGTTGATGCGGCGCAGGACGGCCCAGCTGCCCCAGCCCGCCTCGGACTCCGTGGCCTGCCAGGTGCCGGGCAGAGCTGTGGCGACGGTGGCTGCGGGAAGGTAGAGCGGCCCGTCGCCGCCGAGCTGGTTGATCCACAGCAGTACTCCGCCGGGTGCCAGGACACGGGCGGTCTCGGCAGGGAACAGGAGCATGTCGATCGCCGCGAGGGCCGCGACGGAGGCGTCCGGCAGCGGCAGCCTGCTCGCGTCGGCGCGCACCCGCCACGGGGAGCGGCCGTGGGCCTGCTGCAGCATGCGCATCGACAGGTCCACGCTGATCACCTGCGGGAAGAGGGCCGTCAGTGCGGGGGTGAACAGACCAGTGCCGGAGCCGAGTTCAAGACACGGCCCCTGCGGCATCGGTCCGCCGCGGGTGAGGGCATCGCGTAGGGGGTCGTCGCGGCCGGTGGCGCGGGTGGTGTCCCAGTCGGCGGCGAGCTGGTCGAACAGGTCTGCGACGAACTGGGCCGCTTCGGCGCTCCAGGGCCGCTGACCGGCAGCCAGGTCCTGGGCGAAGGCCCGGAAAGACTCGGTGGTGCCAGGCGGCGGAACCGGTTTGCCGTCCGGGCTGGGCAGGACGCGCGGCAAGGTGACAGTCACACAAGTACTCCACCATGCGGGCCGTCTTGCACGGATCGGCCCGGGGGCGGAACGGGCCCTCCACCCGCGGGTGGAGGGCCACCGCGATTCTTGGGTCTGATGCCAATACCCGCTCGGGTAAGGATGCCCAGCGTGAAGGCCTGGTGCGGAACGGGAGCTGGGCGCAGGGGATCAGGATTGGTAGGCGACCAGCGCCATCATGCCCGCCTCTCCGTGGTAGGCGTTGTGGCAGTGCAGCATCCACTGGCCCGGGTTGTCGGCGTCGAAGTACACCGACACGGTCTTCTTCGGCAGGACGACGGTGGTGTCCTTGCGCGGTCCGCTGCTGCCGAGCTGGTAGGTGTGGCCGTGCAGGTGCATCGGGTGCCACATGGTGGTGGTGTTGACGAAGTCGAGCCGGACTCGCTGGCCCTCCTCGACGATGATCGGGTGGGCGGTCGGGTGGTTCATGTCGAACCGCCGGCCGTTGACGGCCCAGTTGTAGGTCATCATGCCGCCGGTCAGCTCGATGCGGTGGACCCGGTCGGCCTTCTTCGCCGCCAGCCGGACGTCGTCCGCCGCGCGGAGCTGTGATGCGGCCATGAGCATGCCGTCCAGTTCCGTCGGGCGGACGGCCGTCTGGGGCGTGCTGCCGGGGCCGGTGCGGATGACGGCCATGCCGGTGGCGTTCTTGCCCTCGGCCAGCGCCACCAGGGGGAAGACGCCGTCGTCCAGGGTGACGAGGACGTCGTAGCGTTCGCCCATGCCGATCAGCAGGGCGTCGACCTGCTGGTGTCGGACGGGGAAGCCGTCGGTGTGAGTGATGGTGAGCTTGTGGCCGCCGAGGGCGACGCGGTAGGCGGTGTCACCGCCGGCGTTGATCAGACGCAGCCGGACGCGCTTACCGGGCTTGCTGCGGAAGACCGCCGGGTCAGCCGGTACACGGCCGTTGACCAGGTGGTAGGGATACTTCACGTCACCGGCGTCGCCACCGAGCAGTCGGCTCTGAGCGCCCATCAGCATGAACTTCCCGCCCATGTCTTCGCCGGAGGGCGAGGCGGACGGGGAACCGCTCATGCCGTCCATGCCGCCGCTCATGTTCATGCCACCCATGTCTCCCATGTCGTGGCCGGAGGAGTTGGACGGGCTGCCGGAGTCGTTGCCCATGTGCATCCCGCCCATGCCCTGCCGCAGCTCGGCGAAGACGTCGTCCGGGGTGCCGGTGACGCCGTCGAGCCAGTCGTCGAGGACGACCACCCACTCCTCGTCGTACGACAGCGGCTCCCTGGGGTCCTCCACGATCAACGGCGCGTACAGGGCCCGGTCGAGCTGGACACCGACATGCGGGTGGAAGAAGTAGGTGCCGGGCGCGTCCGCGGTGAACCGGTAGGTGAAGTTCCGTCCTGCCCGCACGCCCGACTGGGTGGCCGGCGGCGCCCCGTCCATGTCGTTGCGCAGCGCAATGCCGTGCCAGTGGATGGAAGTGGTGGCCTGGTTCGGCAGCTGGTTGGACAGCGTTGCGGCCAGCGTGTCACCGGCCGTCACGCGCAGTTCCTTGCCCGGGACCTGGCCGCTGAAGGCCCAGGTCCTGGCCGTGATCCCGGCGCCCAGATCGGCCCTGGCCTGCGTGGCAGTCAAGGTCACTTCGTGTGTCCTGCCGGTCTTGGTGCGCTTCTTGTCTGCGGCGGCGACGGCGGACCCGGAGGGGCTGACCAGAGCAGGCGCACTGCTGGAGCTGCTGCAGGCGGCGAGCGCGCCCGCGCCCGCGAAGCCGAGCCCGGCCAGTAGGACGGAGCGGCGGTTCATGCTGTTCACAGGGGGTGTCCTTCTTCTCGATATCGCTGTTGTTCGGTCGCGTGCGGACACGGCTGAGCGCACGCGTGAGCGCGCAGCCGCGAGCGCGGCCTACAGCAGCAATCGAGAGAGGACCGACAGATCGGGTGGTGCCCGGCTCGTGGTGCCCGGGACGTCGCGGCCGACGGCTCCTCCGGGAGGGAGAACCGGAGCACAGCCGGTGCAGAACCGGTGGGGAGGCACCAATTTCAGGCTGTCGACGCCGGCTGCCGAGCAGTGCTGCATCACTGTGCCCGAGCACGCCCCGTCATCGTGGTGGGCCGCGGTCGGGGCGGTGACGCCCGGCCGTACGGCGTGTCCGCTCGGGGGTCCGGGCTTCGCTGGCGTGGCCGTGTGGTGCATGCTCGCCATGCCGCTCGTCTCGGGGGCCCCTGCGGGTGGCACGTGCGTGATGACAGCGGCCGTTTCGTGGTGGATGAGAACGGCAAGCGTCGCCACCAGAGCGATGACGGCAGCGTGTGTCCACCGGAGCGCGGCGCCGTGCGTGGCGCCTCGTCGGTGGCCGGCTGTCGTCATACTTCTATTCCACGTCAGGGAGTGAGCGGATCAGGTGCCGCCAATATACCCCGAGGGGGTAATGGGTGGTCTGTGCGGGAGGTGGACGGCGGACGCGGCCGGCACGAGGTCGTTCCTCCATCGGGCCGAGCAGGATGAGTCCGAAGGCGGCCACGAGCCTGAGATGGGCGGTGAACGGCTTGGACGGCTCAAATGCGGATGCCTGGATCTCGGGACATGAGGAGATCATGTGCCGCTTGATCAGCAGGGCGTGCCAGACGAAGAGCAGCAGAACGAGGCCGGGGACGATCACCGCCTGGGCGTTCCGGTGAAGACCGCCAGGAACGTGAGCAGCAACATCGCGGCACCGAGGACCCAGTTGCCCTCGCGGGGTTTCTTGTACGAGGCGTGGAAGAACCCGCGGGCACGCTGGCTCCCGTCAGCCGTTTCCCAGGCGGTGACGTCATGAGGCTGACGCGGTCGGGGCTTGGTCCAGCCGAGGGGCGCTGGACCGGCTGCATGGGTGATCACCGGCTTGGCTCCGTGTGCTGGTGTGCCGATCCGGCAATCACACTGTGTGCTGGGGCGAGTTTCTTCGACTTGGCGCCTCGGCTGTGGGTGGTGCCGTGGCCGGTTGCCGAGCCGGCTGCGGCCCACCGTGATCCCGCCTACGTGCTCGAGCCGAGGATCGTTTCTCGGGTGAAGCTGTGCTTGGCGCTCGTGTCAGCTTGTGACGCGGCGGGCCGGGACGGAGTTTCTTCGACTTGGCGCCTCGGCTGCACGTCGCCTTCTGGGTCGGTGAGGCGCCTGCTCCGGGCTTCGGCGGCACCGAATTCCGTTGCTGTTCGGCTCAGGTGTCGAGGAGTTCCGGTACGAAGATGTCCTCGCATGTCAGCCGGCGCTTCGACAGGCCCTGCTCGTGGTGGTAGCGCAGGAAGGTGTCGATGGCCTTGCGGTTCGCGCCGATTCCGTAGGGCCACCAGTCGTCGCCGAGCAGCCGACGGTTCTCCTCGAACAATGCGCTGTACCACGGCGTGATGAGGCCCATGTGCTGCTTCGCGGCGTCGTCGAGGTACTTCCGCTCGGCGAGCTTCTTGGCTTCCGTGAAAGCGTTGTAGACGGCCCGTGTGAGGCCCCGTCGGTGTGCCAGTTCCCTGCGGATCGCGACGATGTGCATCGGGGGGAAGATCCCGGTGCGGCGGTAGTAGTCGCGCTCCACCGCCTCGTAGTCGGGGAACAGGCGGGCGACCTTCGGCGAGCCGTCCAGCACCGCCTGTGGCAGGTCGACGGAGATCAGTGCGTCGATCTCGCCGGATTCGAGCATGGCACCCAGGGTCTGGCCGTCCTCCGCGTGGCGCACGTCGACGCCGTCCGGGACGGGCTGAGGGACCCAGTCGAAGGCGGGGACGGGGTGGTTGGTGCCGCCGATGACCCAGCGGCACTGGTCAGGGGTCATGCCGTATTCGTCGGCCAGGATGCCCTTCGGCCAGATCCCGGCGTCGTGGCCGTAGAGCGCGAACTCGCCGACGGTCCTGCCGACGAGGTCCTGCGGCTTCTCGATGCCGCTGGCGGTGTTCACGAAGATTGCCGAGTGGCGGAAGTTGCGGTTGGGCAGGACCGGCAGCGCCAGGAACGGTGCATCGTCGAGGTCGAAGGTGCGCAGGAAGTAGGTGAGACCGAACTCGGCGAGGTCGTAGTGCCCCTCGATGGTGCGGCGGAAGATGTCCGATACGAGGGGTGCCGTCTCGAATACCGCGTCCACCCCGTCGACCGCGACCCGGCCGTCGAACAGTGCCTCAGTGTGCTCGTAGGCGTAGACGCCGATGCTCAGCTTCGTGCTCATCAGGGATCTCTCTCTGGGAGTTCGTGGGCGGCTCGCTTCCGTAAATGACCGTTCACTTTTATGATGGCTCCGCAGTAGCCGAGCCGTCAAGGTGAATGTTCATTCACGATGAGAGGTGCCGCCATGCCGCGCATCACAGCCGAGCGTCGCGAGGCCAAGCGCGCCGAGGTCGTCGCGGCGGCCCGCCGCTGCTTCGCCCGCGACGGGTTCCACCAGACGTCGATGCCGGACATCGCCACGGAGGCGGGCGTCTCGGCCGGCGCGCCCTACCGCTACTTCACGAGCAAGGAGGAGATCATCCTCGCTATTGCGGGCGACGCGTTCCGGCTGATCTTCGAACCGGTCGAGCGGCTGGCCGAGAGTACGGACGCCCCAGCCGTCGCGGAACTGGTGGCCGCGGCGCTCGACACGATCAGCGGCGAGACGGTGCAGGACACGGCGGGGCACACGGTCGCGGTCGACGAACTGCTGCGCTGCGTCGTGCAGGCATGGTCGGAGGTGCTGCGCAACGACGAGGTGCGTGGCCCGGCTGCGGAGGGCTTCGAGAAGGTCCGCGCCAGTATCGCCGACGCGCTGCGCCGCGGCCGGGCCGCGGGCACGGTGCCCGCCACCGTGGACCCGGACCGCGGAGCCCGCGTGGTGTTGGGGCTCTTGCACGGATTCCTGCTCCAGCGCGTGGCCTTCGGACTCACGGACACGGCAGGCTTCGCAGACGACCTGCACGCCGGACTGATCTTGTGATGGGCAACGACTGCGCCAACGCGATAGTCCGGCGGCCTCGCCCGACTCAGCCCCAGCACTCGGGTGACGGCGGTTTTCAAGATGCATGCCCCTCTCGGACCGGGGCGACGGTGAGGGCGACGACTCAGCGATGGGGCGAGATCGGTCAGGTCCGAGTGAAGCCGTGGTTCTCGAAGACGGTCATCGGGCCGGTGTGCGGGAACGAGCCTGACACCGAGCGGTCGTCGGTATCCTCGGGGTAGCCCTCGACCGTGCCGCCGCCCTTGTCGGCGATCTCGGCTAGGGCCTGTCCGGCGGATCATGCCTGGGATGCCGTGGTCTGGCGCGCCCTTCTGCGGCGTTGTCGGCAGGTGAGGGGGAGAATGAGCGGCGCGGCCATAGTGGAAGACGTCGATGCTCGCGGCATGCAGCACTGCGAGACGACGGCGCTGGGTGTGCTGCTGCGGCATGAGGGACTCGACTTGTCCGAGCCCATGCTGTTCGGACTCGGCTCTGGGCTGTCCTTCGTCTACTGGGACAGCAAAGCCATGGGTTTTCCCTTCCTGGGAGGTCGGGTCAAGCCGTTCGAGCTCACCAGGAACCTGGCCGCCGCCCTCGGGCTTGAGCTGCTGATCGCGGAGACCACCTCCCCGCGCAAGGCATGGCAGAACGTGGCGGCACCCATCGACGCCGGTCGGCCGGTCGGCCTGCAACTCGACAGCTACCACCTGGACTACTTCAGCACCAAGGTGCACTTCGGTGGGCACGTCGTGGCCATGTACGGCTACGACGAACAGGACGCCTACCTGGTGGACACCGACCCGCAAGGGGGAGCCGTCTCCACCAGTCTCGCCGGCCTGGCCAGAGCCAGGGCCGAGCGCGGCCCCATGACCGCCAAGCACCGCTCCTTCACCATCACGGCGCCCGACAGCCCGACGCCACCGCAGGACCGGATCATCCCCGCGATCAAGACCTGCGCCGACGCCTTCCTGAACCCGCCCATCGCGAACCTGGGCCACCGGGGCATCGAGAAGACCGCCAAGCAAGTGCCGAAGTGGCTGCAGCGCAGCGACAATCCGCGGGAAGACCTACCACGGATCGCCCTCCTCATGGAGAAGGCCGGCACCGGCGGCGCCCTGTTCCGCAATCTCTACCGGGACTTCCTCGCCGAGTGCGCCCAGCTGATCGACAGCAGCCACCTGCGCACCGGCCACGCCCTGTACACCGAGGCCGCCGCCCTCTGGACACAGGTGGCCGCACTCGTCGCGACGGCAGGCGAATCCGGCGACGCGAAGAACCTCATGCAGGCCGGCTCCATCCTCCACGAGCTCTCGCGCATCGAACGCGATGCGATGCGGGCGCTCAGCCTGCTCTAGGTTCTGTCCGATGGTTCGTGTGACGGGGTGGTGGCCTAGTGTTTGATGCCGGACGGCGGGATTGCTCGTCGAGGTACACGGCCGAAGCAGAAGCAGGGATGAGAGGGATCACCTTTCCTGCCTGGCAAGGATCCCAGGATGTGCCCCTGGCTGAACTGCTGGTTCGCCGAGAGCGTGCTGGTCGTCGTCCTGAGCGAAGTGGACAGTTCGTTTTGGTACGTCAGGGCCGCTGACGAGCGCGTGCTCAGCGGACTTCGCCACCACTACCCGGGCGCCACCAAGCTCTGAGCGGCGTCTCATCCAGTGTGGAGCCACAGGCGGATGGCAGCGACCGTCGCTGTGCCATGAAAGACGTATGCACGGACGGTAAGTCAGACCGCCGCGAGCCCGGCCTGCGCCGACCCTCGCATCGCAGCAGGACCCGGGCGGGGCGACGGTGCGTGTGAGCGGCCGCGTGTGTGCCTGTGCGGGCCGGATGAGCTGGTCGGCTGGGCGCGTACGCCGGTGGTAGACAGGCCGGTGTGGGTGCGCTGCCCCGTTCGGCCTGCGTGAGGTGTGGGCGCTTCTTTCGGACTGCGGCAAGCGCCTGTTCCTGCGGCCCGTTCTGACCGCAGCCCAGCTGCCGCCGCGGCCCACTTCCGTTGGGGTCGCGGCGGTGCGCATCTGCTCCGGGTCACCCGACAGTGTCCCCGGGCCTCACCTATTGCCTGCCGGGAAGATCGTTCGGCCGAAGCCCTGCAGAGCCTTTCGCCGCGTAGGCGACCGCCCTTCACGACCGCGTCCTGTGTGGGCAGCCCCGACCAATGTCTTGGTCGGGGCTGTCTGCGTTGCGACCGCCGGCCGGATGTATCGGGGCCACTCTGCCTCGGCTTCCGTGTCGGCCCGGAGCGCATGGATGTTGGAGGGGGGCGACGGTATTTCGCCACAGTGCGAAACGACCTCTCCGTCCCGACGCTTGCTCCACCTATCGAAACTCGATAGATTTCCATCGAAACTCGTTGGGATGGGTGGGTCATGGGAAAGCTGACAGTGCATGCGCTGCGTGCCGTGCTCGTGGTGGTGCTCGCCGGCACCGTGTTCGTACAGGCATCGATGGTGTGGGCGTTGGTCACCGACCCCGAGGACGGCTCCCTCCCGCTGACCCCGCTGCGCGTGATCACGATCCTGGGCATGGTGTCGGCCCAGGTCGCCCTGGTCTGCGTATGGCGACTGGTGGCGATGGTGCGACGCGGAACCGTGTTCTCCCACGCCGCCTTCCGGTACGTGGACGGGATGATCGGCGCGATCGTGGCGGCCGCCCTCCTGTGGTTCGCGGTCACGGCCCTCAATGCGCCGGGCCAGCGGGCCGACCCAGGCGTCACCCTCATTATGGGCGGGGTCGGCGTGGCCATCCTGGGGGTCGCGCTCATCGTGCTCGTGCTGCGGATGCTGCTCGCCCAGGCCGTCGCGCGTGACGTCGAAGCGGCGCGGATGCAGGCCGAGTTGAACGAGGTGATCTGATGCCGATCGCCATCGACATCGATGTGATGCTGGCCAGGCGGAAGATGTCCGTGGGCGAGCTCGCGGACCGCGTGGGGATCACGCCGGCCAACCTGGCGGTACTCAAGAACGGCCGCGCCAAGGCGGTGCGCTTCGCGACGCTTGCCGCGCTCTGCGAGGTGCTCAAGTGTCAGCCGGGCGACCTGCTGCGCTGGGAGGCCGAGGACGTCGCGGGCGAATGAACCGTGCCTGCCGACGCGCATTGCCGATCCCACCCGTCTTTGACCAACTCGGCGAGCTGTGGCTGGTGTATCCGTCGCTGGCGCGGCAGCCGCCAGGCTTCCGCGCTGCCTGAGCAGCGTGCGCAGCCGGGTACGGAGCGCCAGACGGTCCCCCGGCACACGCTGCTGTGCGCGGCTGGCTGGGAGGGAAAGCCGAACGCGTGCGCTCGTGCTCCTCAGGCTGGGGTCCGCGAGCTGTCCGCCATCGTGTGCTCATCCCGTGGGAGGAGCGACGCGAGCGCTTCGAGCAGTACCGGGCTATCAGCAAGCATATCCGCGCTGCCAGCCGCTCCGATGTTCTTTCATGATCGGCCAGGATCCTGTACTGACAACGTGCTCCACGATCCTGAAAGCCTCACCGACGGGCACGGTGTCCTCGTCCCGGTACTCGTCGTGCTGCCCGTTGGAGAGAACGAACCCCGCGCTCGATCCTTCGGCTCCTGGGGTCACGGCATTCTCGCCGGGATCGACCTCTCCGTCGAGCAGCATCACCATGGCCCGTTCGGTGTTCGTCACGAAGGCCAGCGATCGTCCCGACGAACTGGTCAGCCACGTCTGCAGCTGACCTCTGTCGACTCTCGCCCGAAGAGTCTCCCGTACCGCCTCGGGCGATACAGGGACGGGACTGCCGCTATCGATCGCCCAGGACTCGATCATGGGCACGACGATCTCATGGCCGGATCCGGTCTCGGATGCGGCGCGTGGCGTCAGGGCCGTACCCGTTGGCGGGTCAGTGCGCGAGCACGTCGGGGAAGCCGAACGTCGCGACCAGAGCGGGATCGTGGAACTTGACCACGCGGGAGACGCCGGTGGTGGTGAGGGCCAGCACCACGGCGCCGGCGGCTTGGAGCGCGCCGTCCCCCTCTCGGTGGTACACGACGGCGGCGGATTGGCCGTTGGCCGTGGTGGGGAACATCCGCCAGTCGCCCGGTGTGCCCAGCACGTACGCGTCGAGCATGTGGGTGCACCTCGCCCGGCCCGCCTGCCAATCGCGGAACGGCGTCGCCTCCAGCGTGGCGTCCGTGCGCAGCACCTGTTCCAGCAGGCCGGCGTCGGAGCGTTCGAAGGCTGCGATGTAACCGTCGAGAAGAGCCCGTGCCCGTTGGTCGGTCGGTTCGAGCAGTTCCTCGGGCTCCGGCTCCAGTTCGTCCAGCCGGGCGCGGGCGCGCTGCAGACCGCTCTTGACCGCCGCCGTGGTGGTGTCGAGGATCTCTGCGGTCTCGGCCGTCGAGAACGCCAGCACCTCGCGCAGGATGAGGATCGCACGTTGGCGGGCGGGCAGGTACTGGAGGCTGGCGATGAGCGCCAGCCGCAGCGACTCGCGTTCGACCACCACCGCAGCCGGATCGTCGGCGGGCGGGGCGATCCATGCGTCCGGCAGCGGTTCCAGCCACGAGACCTCGCCCGGTGCAACGGGACTCGGCGGGCGATCTGGTCCGTCGTACGGGCCTGCCAGCCCTGAGGGGAGCACCCGGATCGGGCGCGGCTTCATCGCCGTCAGACAGACGTTGGTGGCGATCTTGTAGAGCCAGGAACGAATCGATGCCCGGCCCTCGAATCCGGAGTAGGACCGCCACGCCCGCAGATAGGTCTCCTGCACCAGGTCCTCGGCATCGTGCGCCGAGCCGATCATGCGGTAACAGTGCGCCAACAGCTCCCGGCGAAACCGCTCGGTCTCGTCGGTGAACCGGTCTTGATTCGGTGCCGGCCGCAGATCCGATGTCACGCCGTGAGCCTAGTACTGCACCACGTCTGGGCGTGGCCCACGTACCGACGCGACCTCATCGAGTTGCACGATCATGCCGCGGAAGGTCGCGTAGCGGGCCAGGTTCGCCGCGGCATCCTCGGCGGTGCGCCGGCCGATCTCGGACCTGAGCGCGGCTTCCAGCGCGGCCATGTCGTCCCAGTCCAGCATCACAACCATGTAGCACGGCTCACCGATCACGGCTGCCGGCTCATGACTGCGCGTGTAACGACGCAGGCCCGGATACTGTTTCGCCAACGGAACGTGGACTTCGTTGTAGTGACGTTCGAACGCCTCGACGTCGGTGGGGGTGTCGTACATCACGACGAATCGCGCCGTCTGCTCGGCCTTGGCGGCCGCGTCCACGGTTGCGGTCATCTGTTTCAACTCCTGTCATGGAAACCTCCGGTGTGCGACGCCACCGGCTCGGTACAAGGGGGGTTTCTCAGGGGAGCAGGGCCAGCTTGCCGACGGTGGCCCTGGCTTCCAGTTCCGTCAGCGCTTTCGGGCCGTCGGCCAGTTCGTACAGGGTGGGCAGGCTTGGGGCGAGCACGCCGGCCGCGATGAGCGCGGACAGCTCACCCATCAGCTCGCCGAACATCTGCGGTGCGGCCTGGATCAGCACGCCGATATTGAGACCGATGATGTGGACCTGGTGCTTGTACACCAGCTCCCAGTTGGTGATCGGGGCTTCACCGCCTGCCATGCCGTAGACGATGACACGGCCGGTGACCCGCTTGGCCGCGGCCAGGCTGGCGGCGAAGGTGGCGCCGCCGGCCGACTCCAGAACCACATCGACGCCACGACCGCCGGTCAGCTCCATCACCTCGGCGGCGAGGTCGCCACCGACAGAGTCCAGGACGTGGTCTGCTCCCAGTGCCAGCACTGTCTCGTGCTTGGCGGGCGAGGCGGCGGCGATGACCGTCGCACCGTAGTGCCTGGCCATTCTCACCGCAGCCTGGCCGGTCCCGCCCGCCGCGGCATGGATCAGCACAACGTGCCCGGCAGCGATGCCGCCCAGAGGCTTGAGCGCAGCGAGCGCGGTGGGCCAATTCACGACCAGCCCCAGCGCCTGCTGCTGCGTCCAGCCCGAAGGCACCGGCACCGCCGCAGCCGCGCGCAGGACCATGTACTCGGCGAAAGCGCCGGTTCCGACGCCGACGACGCGGGTCCCCGGTTGCGGGCCGGTCACTGCCTCGCCCACCGCGACGACCTCACCGGCGGCCTCGAAACCCGCCAGGTACGGTGGCTGCGGGCCGTCCAGGAACGTGCCGTGGGCCTTCGAGATGTCGGCGAAGTTGACCCCGGCGGCGGTGACGCGGATCAGGACCTCGCCCCGGTCGGGGCTCGGCACCGGCGCGTCGGTGATCAGGCGCATGTCCTGCGGGCCATCGAGAGAAGTCTGCTGTAGCGCGCGCATGGTCGCGGGAATGCTCATCGGCGATCAGCCTTTCTTTCTCGGCGTACATGAGAGAGACCGACCGGCCCGTCGTGCGGGCCGCGCCTCTCACCATGTAGACCTCGGGCATCACAGAAAGGAATCGACCGCTCCCGAACCGCCTGCCGCGGCGGGGCTTGCGCCGCGCTCGGCCGGCGAGCAGCGCCCTGGCCGGCTCGCGGCGCAGTTCACCGCGGCCCTGGACGTAGCGGGTCTGGTAGGCCGTCTCGTGGACCGCGTGCCGTCGTCGTCGGCTCCAACCTCGGCACAACCTTCACGGTGGTCTTCGCGGCGTTCGCAGGCGTCGGACACGACGCGAAGATCGGCCTGCAGGCAGCCTTCGTGCATCTGAACATGGTGTGCGCCGCGTCGCTGCCCAGCCCCGCAAATCCGCGACTGATGATGCTCACGGCACAGATCAGCAGGTAGATCAGCCCGGCGACACCGCACCAGCCGAGGGCTTTGGCCCATGCGGGGAGCTGGATGGCTCCGGCGCCGCTCTCGGCCGCGGGGGTCGTGAGCGCCGTGCCACCGGCAGGTGTTCGCCCGGAAACGTCACCCTCTTCGTGGCTGTTGTCCGGCCCGCTGTCGGATGCGGCTTCCGCCATGAACCAAGGCTACGAGCTTCTGACGAGGGGTGCGCGTGGCTGAGCGCCGCATGTGTGCAATGGCTGGCTGGTGCCGTCAGCGACTGCGGTTTCTCCTGGCCCGACGACAGGCGGGCATGGTCGGCAGACCCGCCGGCCAGGGCCTCCTTTGCGGGCTCCGGCCGCATGTTGATGAGCCCGCACGATCGTGGAGTCCACCGACACCGCCCAAGCCAGGTCCCCGTCGGCGTCGGCCTGGGCCATCAGCACGGTGAACACCCGCTCTCACGTGCCGTTGACGGCCCACATCCGAAGCCGGTTCATGTGGGCGCGAGTGACCAGAGGCGATGCCGCGGGCAGGCAGCGGCGGGGCCCGGGGGGTCCGGCCGCGTGCCCGCCGGGGTGGTGTGTCAGAGCACGGCGAGGCGGTCCACCAGCAGTTCCACCCTCTGCTCGGTGTACTCCGGCGGCAGCCGCCCGGCCCGGGTCAGGGTTGCGATCCCGTGCAGGGACGCCCAGAACACCTCTGTGAACAGCCCCGGTTCGACGCCGTCCCCGGCGACCTCGCCCAGGCACTCAAGCAGCGCGGCGAAGGCGTCCTTCAGCGGCTCCGGCGTGTCCTCCTGCGCGTACGCCAGGCCGCCGTCGAGCTGGAACAGGGCGTCGTAGACCGCCGGGTTGTGCTCGGCGAAGTCGAGGTAGGCGCGGGCGAGGGCGGTGACCCGGGCGCGCGGGCCGTCCGCGGCGGCGGTCGCGGCCCGCAGCGCGACGGCCAGCTCGGCGGCACCCTGGAGGGCGACGGCGCCGATGATCTCGCGCTTGCCGCGGAAGTGGCTGTAGAGGACGGGTTGGCTGTATTCGATGCGCTCGGCGAGCCGGCGCGTGGTGACCGCGTCCCAGCCCTGCTGCTCGGCGAGTTCGCGGGCCGTCGCCACGATGAGGCGCTCGCGGTTCGCCCGCTCGCGCTCCTTGCGTTCCTGTACCGACATGATTCGATCCTAGCACCGCTAGACAACCGAGCGGCAGTAGTACTAGCGTTGCCTCATCAGCTAGCAACGCTAGATTTCAGGAGAGGTCGTCATGCTCAGCGCACTCGAAGTCGTCACCACCGTGGTTGTCGGCCTGATGGTGGGGGTGGAGTTCTCCGTCGCCTTCGTCATCAACCCGATCCTCAAGGCCCTTCCCGACGACGCCAGCCAGATGGGCCACAGCCACGGCGGCCGCATGCTCGGCGCCGTCATGCCGTTCTGGTACGTCGGCTCGCTCGTGCTCGCCGCGATCTGGGCCATCGCCGGATGGCACCACGGCACCGGCCTCGTCATCACCGCCGCCGCGCTGCTGATCCTCAGCGTGGTCATGTCGCTCCTGCTGCTCGTCCCGATCAACAACCGGAACAAGACATGGACCCCCGAGAACCGGCCCGAGGACTGGAAAGAGCAGCTGAACCGCTGGGACCGCTGGCACTACGTCCGCGTCGCCGTCATCATCGGCGCCTTCACCCTGCTGGTCGCCGCCCTCACCTGATACCGAAGCCGCCCAGACATGCACTGGTTCGCCCCTGTGTGTCGACAGCTTTCGCCCCGTCGGGGTGAGCCCGACAGGGCTTCGGATTTCTGACCCCACGGGCCGGCCCCGCGCCGGTGTGCCACTCAGATCCCACATACTGCGATCCCGACGAGCTACGCCCCTCGGTCAGCCGCGTCCGCGCGGCCTGATCAGGCCCTACCCGACTCAGCAAGCTCCACGAAGCTCACCAAGTTGGCGAAGACTCGCAAGGAGAAGAACTATGTCGCTGAAGAAGATCAACACCGTCCTGGCCGCCGCCTTCATCCTCTTCATCCTCTGGTTCGGGATGGAGTTCATCCTGAGCCCGGAGACGACGGCGCCGGGCTTCGGCCTGCCGAGCTGGCCGTCCGGCGACGGCGGCGGCTTCCTGATCATCAAGGGAATCCGCGACGTCGTCCTTGCCCTGGTCCTGGGCATCCTGCTGGTGACGGGCCACCGCCGGGCGCTGGGCTGGGTGCTGCTGGTGGAGGCCCTCGCCGCGTACGGCGACATGGCCACCGTACTGGCCCACCACGGCTCCGCGGCCACCGCGCTCGGCGTCCACGGCCTGACCGCGACACTGATGGTGGTCAACGGCCTGCTGATAATGCGCGAGACCCGCAAGGTCGCCGCCGCTCCGGCAACGCCCGCCCCGCAGCCCGCCTGACGCCACCTTGGCGCGTGTCGGTACTCGCCTGCCAGCGCCCGCCGGAAGAGGCGAGGCATACGAAAGCTGTCGCCTGATCGAGCCGTCTGTCTTTTGAAGTCCTGGCGGGCGTGGATGAGTTGCTGGGGCCATGGTCGGCCCCCGCACGCCGTTCGCTAGCATCCCTGGGCATGACAATGCGGGGGTGGCGACTGGGCGTCGTGGTGGTACTGGCGGCGCTCTGTGTCTCCGGTCCAGGACAGCCGGAGGCCATCCGTACGGCCTCGGACCTCGGCCCCCTCCCGGCCGACCGCTACGACTTCACGCCGCAGGACTACCAGCGATCGCAGCGGGCATCGGCGTTGCTGGTCCGGCAGTGCATGGCGGAGCACGGGCACCCGGACTTCCCGCTCGACCCCCGCTACCCCAGCGATCCCGTCGTCGCCACCGCGGTCGGCACCGACTACGGTGTCCTGGATCTCGACGCCGCCCGCCGCTGGGGCTACGGCTGGGACCCGGCGAAGTCCCGGGCTTGGCGGCCGAAGGGCCGCCGCATGACCAACGCCGAGTTTGCGGACTTCCCCGCCTGCAACACGGAGTCGGGCCGGCGGCTGATGCGCGGCATCGACGTCAAGCGGGACTGGCTTTACGCAAGTACACGGGCGATCGAGGTCGGCAAGGCCGTCAAGCGCGACCCGGGCCTCCGTGCGGCGTGGGATGTGTGGTCCCGCTGTGTGGCAGAACATGGATTCACGCGCTATCCCGAACCCGCGGCGGCGTACACGGACACCGCCTGGCAGCGGGGCAGTGACGGCAACACCCGGCATACGCCGCGGGAGCGGGCCACCGCAGTCGCGGACGTCGCCTGCAAACGCCGCCACCATACGGCCGAGCTCTGGCACGCTGTCCGGGCGCGGAAACAGGCCGCGGACATCTCCAGGCACCGTGACCGCTACGCCGCCGGGCTGCAGGCGCTGCGGACGTACCGGACCACCGTTGCCGAGGTGCTGCGGAAGCTCGGCTAGCGGGGTCCCGACGCATCACTGCGAGTCCTGCGGGTCCTGCGAGAGCCGCCTGCTGTCCCAGCATCCGGTCGACTGGAGCCCACCCCACTTCCGACACACCCAGCACACGGCCTCCCGCATCGGCCAATGGCGGAGCTGGTACGAACAAGATCACCTGTCGCTCCAGGACATCGCTGACCACGAAGGAATCAGCCTCGCCACTGTGCGTCTTGCCTTCCTCAAGAACGGGGTCCCCGCTGCGCCCCGCCGGGCTCCTGGAACGCGGTCAGGTAGGTGGTCGCGACTCGCAGGAGGCAGTCGGGTTCGCCGAACAGACGCTGTGCCGGGGCGACGACGGCCCGGTAGCCGCGGATGGCGCCCTCGCGCTCAAGGTCGCGCAGTCTGCGGCGGCAGGGCGAGACGCTGAGCTGCACGCGAGCGGCCAGCTCGGTGATCGTCAGGCGACCGTCGAGCTGAGCGCAGCAAGAATTTTCAGGTTCAAGGCCTCTACGAAGGAGATTCTTCCCCACGTGACGCGATCATGAGGGAGGAACGCAACCACTTTCGAGCCTCTCCGGCCTAGCCTTCCCTCCAGAGCACGACATGTGGGAGGGAACGATCGATGGACACGACGACGCCGGCCGGCTTTCCCGGCTGTGGACCTGCTGCTGGTCTTCACTCCAGGTGCGGACTGGGCCTACGCGATCTCCGCCGGCCTGCGGGGACGCTCGGTCGTCCCTGCCGTCACCGGACTGATCGCCGGCCACCTGGTCCACGCGCTCGTCGCCGTCGCCGGCCTGGCGGTGATCGTGGCGAGCTCCCCCGCAGCGCTCACCGCTGACCGTCGCGGGTGCCGTTCACCTGCTGTGGCTGGGCTGTGCTGGCCTGCGGCAGCCCGCCGTTCCGGCGGCCGCTGAAGACAGAGCGGGCGCCTCCCGACCGCAGGTCATGCTCAAGGGGGCCGGGATCAGTGGCCTGAACCCTGAGGCGCTTGCCGCTGTACTTCTCCATGATGACCGCCATCGGCGCCTTCCTGCTCGTGGAACGCTTGACCGGCTGAAAAGCCTGTCCCACTCCACCCGACACGCACTCGAAGGAGGCAGGAGCAAGCAAGCCCCTCGGTGCACAAGCGCGTCCAGGACAGCTTCGACCTGCAGGGCCTGATGTCCCACCTCGGAGCTCGGATCACCCACATCGGGCCCGGCCGGGTACACATCGTGCTCCCGGCCCGCCCCGAAGTGACACAGCAGCACGGCTACATCCACGCCGGCGCCACCAGCGCCATCGCCGACAGCGCCGGCGGCTACGCCGCTCTCACTCTGTTCGACGAGGACTCCGAGGTCCTCACCGTCGAGTACAAGATCAACCTCCTCGCACCCGCCGCCGGCGACCACCTCGAAGCGATCGGCACCGTCCTCAAGCCCGGCCGCACCCTGACTGTCTGCCGACTGGAGGTCTACGGCGTCCAGGCCGACGGCGCCCGCAAGCTCGTCGCCAACGGCCAGCAGACCCTGATCCGCGTCACCAGGCCCGCCGTATGAGCCCCCATCGGTCCACTCCGCCCCTGCCGTCCTGGCTGACCTGGTGGCAGCGCCCTTTCCCCGACGCCAACACCCTCCTGCTGCCCGGACGGCAACCGGCCCTGATCGACACCGGTTTCGTCGGCCACGCCGACGAAACCGCCGCCTGGGCCCGCGCACACGCCGGGAACATCGACCTGGTCGTCAACACTCACTGGCACTCCGACCACGTCGGTGGCAACGCCCTCCTCCAGGCCCGCGGCGCCGCCATCGCAGCCGGAACCCCGGAGGCCGAGGCAATCACCCGCCAGGACCCCGGCTGCTGCGCCGCCGAGTACCTCGACCAGCCCGTCGCCCCGTATACCGTCGACGTCCCGCTCGACGACGGCCAGGTCCTACGGCTGGGTGACACGGACTGGCAGGTCGTCGGCACGCCCGGCCACACTCCCGGTCATCTGGCGTTGTGGCAGCCGGAGGAGCGGCTGCTCGTGGTCGGGGACTCGCTGTCGGACTACGACGTCGGCTGGGTGAACCTGGCCCTCGACGGCCCCGACGCGTCGGCCACCGCGCTCGCCTCCCTGAAACGGATGGCCGACCTCGGCCCCCGCGTGGTCCTGCCCTCCCACGGCCCGATCCCCGCCGACCCCGCGGTCTCGTTCGCCGCCGCGCTGCGTCGTACCCAACGACTCGTGGACGACCCGGCCGGGGCGGTCTGGTACGGCGCCCGCCGGATCTTCGCCTTTGCCCTGATGATCCGCGACGGGATCCCCGCCGACGAGGTCGAGCCGTACCTCCACGCCCGTGCCTGGCTCACCGACGCCGCACGCCTCCTGAACGTGACCCCCGATGTCCTCGCCGCCGAGCTGGCGACGACCATGCTTCGCAGCGGCGCCTTGGCCCTGCGCGACGGCCGTCTCCACGCCGCTGCCGAGCACACCCCTGTGGCGCCCGGTGCGCTACGCGTGCCCTACCCCCGATTCTGGCCGACGGCCGAACCGCGACCTGTCCCGTAGAGGGTTCGAGGGTGGACCGCCGGACGGGGGGCGTCTCAGGTGTGCTGGTCGGCTGCGGGCGGCAGTGGGTCCAGTACGGGGTTGGTGAGGTGCTGGTAGATGATCGAGGTACGGAAGCCGATGATCTCGCGTCTGTTGGTGAACTGGTCCAGGAGGAACGCGTGCAGGTGGTCGATGTCCTGCGCGGTGACGTGGACGAGGAAGTCGTCGCTGCCGGCCATGGTGTAGACGGAGACGACTTCCGGCAGCTGGGACACCGAGCGTTCGAAGGCCGCGACGACGTCCCGGTTGAGCGGGCGGATCTGGGTGGACACCATCGCCTGCACGGGGCGGTTGAGGGCACGCAGCGAGACCTGGGCCCGGTAGCCCTGGATGATGCCTCGCCGGTGCAGCAGCCGGGTGCGTTCCAGGCAGGTGGACGGTGCGATGCCGAGCTTCTCGGCGAGGGCCCGGTTGGACAGCCGGCCGTCCAGCTGCAGATGGTGCACGATCGCCGAATCTACTTCGTCCATGACTGCCTTCACTCTCCATCCATCGAATTAAATTCGGCACATGCCTGTTTGCTCCGTTCATCACCCTAGCTTCTGACGTATGAGCCAAGCATTTACACATGAGGAAGTCCTCGTCCGGCGAGGCAGGCGCTCCGGTCTGCCGCTCATCGTCGCCGTCCATTCCAGGGCGCTGGGACCGGCGGTCGGCGGGTGCCGGCTGCGCCGCTACGACACGTGGCAGGAGGGGCTGACCGATGCGCTGCGTCTGTCGGAGGCCATGACCTACAAGGCCGCGGTGGCCGGTCTGGACTTCGGGGGCGGAAAGAGCGTGATCGCCCTCGGCAAGGACACCGAACTCACCGAGCAGCTGCGTGAGGCGGCCGTGGAGGATCTCGGCGAGCTGATCGCGTCGTTGGAGGGGTCCTACCGGACCGGCCCCGACGTCGGCACCGGGCCCGACGACATGGTCGTCCTCAAGCGGTTCTCGCCGTACGCGTACTGCGCCCCCGTTGAGCACGGCGGGACCGGGAACTCCGGTGGTCCGACCGCCACCGGTGTGCTGGCCGCCCTGCGTGCCGGCGCACGCCATGTCTTCGGCGATGCCTCCTGTGCCGGACGCACGGTGATCATCAGCGGTTTCGGGTCGGTCGGCAGCGGCATCGCGGCGGGCCTGGCCGCCGACGGGGCGCACGTCCTCGTCTCGGACGTGGACATCTCCCGCAAGGACCTTGCCCTGGCGAGCGGTTACGGATGGATCGAGCCCGATGCGGCACTGTCCGCGCCGGCCGACATCCTCGTTCCGGCTGCCGTCGGTGGCGTCCTGAGCGAGGAGAGCGTGCCGCTGCTGAGCGCGTCGCTGGTCGTCGGCCCGGCCAACAACCAGCTCACCGAGGAATCCGTCGCCGAGGCACTTGCCCGGCACGGTGTCGTCTGGATCCCCGACTACGTCGCCGGTGCCGGCGGCATCGTCTACGCACTCAGCCGGGAATCGGAGAACCACAGCCACGAGAGCGCTCTGCAACGGGTGGAGAGCATCGAGACCACCGTCGCCCATGTTCTCGATCTGGCCCGTGCCACGGGTGTCACTCCTCAGCAGGCTGCCCGGCAGATCGCCAAGGCTCGCCTCGCCTCCGCCAACTCCCCGGCCGGGGTTGTGCGATGACCGACACGATCACATCGCCGCCCCCTGCGGCGCAGGCGGAGGACCGTGCCATGAACGGGGCCCGCAGCGCTGTGGAGACGCTCGCGGCCACCGGTGTCGAGGTGTGCTTCGCCAATCCCGGTACCTCGGAAATGCACTTCGTCAGCGCCCTGGACCCGGGGTCGGGGATCCGGCCGGTGCTGTGCCTGTTCGAGGGCGTGGCCACCGGCGCCGCCGACGGCTACGCACGCATGAAGGGCAAGCCCGCCTCGACCCTGCTGCACCTGGGGCCCGGCCTCGCCAACGGGCTGGCCAACCTGCACAACGCCCGCAAGGCGCAGTCGCCCGTGGTCAACATCGTCGGCGACCACGCCCTGACCCACCAGAGGTTCGAGACCCCGCTGACCTCCGACATCCAGGCCCTGGCCCGGCCGGTCTCCCACTGGGTCCACTCCGCGCGTTCGGCGACCACGGTCGCCGCGGACGTGGCGCGCGCCGTCCAGGCCGCCTGCACCCATCCGGGCCAGATCGCCAGCCTGATCCTGCCCGCCGACACCGCCTGGTCACCCGCCACCGGCGCCGCCGCGCCCCTCCCGGTGCCGCCGGCGCCCGCGGTGGGAGAGCAGGTCCTCACCCGCACCGCCGACCTGCTCCGCTCGGGCCGGCGGATCGCGTTCCTGCTGCGGGGCGACGCGCTGCACGGCCCTGGACTGCAGGCGGCGGGGCGCATCGCGGCCGCGACCGGAGCCCGGCTGATCAGCGACACCTTCACCCCTCGGATCCAGCGCGGCGCCGGCCGCGTGCCGGTGACCCGTCTGCCGTACCGGGCCGACGACGCCACCCTTGTGCTGGCCCGGTTCGAGATCCTGATCACCGTCGGCACCGCGGCACCGGTGGCCTTCTTCGCCTATCCCGGCAAGGCCAGCGAACTGACTCCCGACATCTGCCGCCCCATGGTGCTCGCTCATCCCCACGAGGACGGCGCCGAAGCCCTCATCACACTGGCCGATCTCATCGACGCCCCGCCCGCACGCACGCCCCATCGTGCGTGGAGTGCACCGACGGCCCCCGCCGGCGGGGATCTCACCGCCCTCAACACGTTCCAGGTGCTCGCCCATCTGCTCCCCGAAGGGGCGATCGTCAGCGACGAGAGCGTCACCGCCGGCTTCGCCGGACACTCGGTACTCGTGGACGCGGCACCGCACGACCACCTCAACCTCACCGGAGGCGCCATCGGTCAGGGCATGCCCCTGGCCACCGGTGCGGCCCTCGCCTGCCCCGACCGAAAGGTCATCTCGCTCCAGGGCGACGGCAGCGCCATGTACACGCCTCAGGCCCTGTGGACCCAGGCCAGGGAGAACCTCGACGTCACCACCGTCATCTTCGCCAATCACTCCTACCGTGTACTCAACCAAGAACTGACCCTGCTGGGCGCCAACGCCCCAGGGCCCGAGTCCGCGGGCCTGCTGGAACTGGACCGCCCCCGACTGGACTGGGTCAGCACAGCACAGGGCATGGGCGTCGAGGCCACCCGCGTACGGACCACGAGCGACCTGGCCGGCGCACTGCGCAGCGCCTTCCACCACCGCGGCCCCCGCCTCATCGAAGCAGCCATCAGCGCACCGCCGGCGCCGTGACCACCACGCCCGCGGGCACCGGCAGCCTGTGCTCCGACGATTCGTCTCGGAGCACAGGCTGCCGGCGGGTCACAGGGTGATGCTGCCGCTGATGTGGACGGTGGCGGCGCCACTGACCCAGACGGTGCCGTCACCGTCCGCGGAGATCCCGATACTCCCGGCCCGGCCCAAGCGCGCCCCCTGCGACACCCGATAGCTGGACGGCGCAGCGCCTGTGGAGGTGAGCCACTGGCCTACGGACGCGTTCATGCTGCCGCAGACCGGATCCTCCGCCACACCGCAGCGCGGGGCGAAGGTGCGCATCTCGAAGTCGTACTCAGCCCACTCCGGGTGGGCGCCGATCGCGCCGACCATCGCGTCCGGGATGACCGACAGATCAGGCTCGAGGGCAAGAACCTCATCGGCCGTGGGCAGCTGGATCACGGCCCAGCCCGGACCGTTGTCGACCCACTGATGCGCGACGACACGATCACGACTGATCCCGAGCGCCGCAACGATCTCGTCGAGGTACGCGTCGTCGAGCGCACCTTCACGGATCATCGGCGGCGCAGCGAAGGACAGCACACCCTCACCCCGACGCACCTCGACCAGGCCCGCCGCGCACTCCTGCACGATCCGGCCCTCATCACGCGGCACACCGCCGCCGTCCAGCCATGCACGGGCCGAACCGAGTGTGGGATGGCCGGCGAAGGGAAGCTCCCCCTGAGGCGAGAAGATCCGAACCAAGTAGTCCGCCTCAGGATCTGTCGGCGGAAGCAGGAACGTCGTCTCGGACAGGTTCGTCCAGCGCGCCAGGCGCTGCATCTCCTCGTCCGCCAGGCCCGTCCCGTCAAGGACGACGGCCAACGGATTGCCTGAGTACGGCACAGTGGAGAACACGTCGACCTGAACGAACCGGCGTGGACGCGGCATGCCCATGGACTGCCTTTCGATCACAGCGGAACCCGACCGGGCTACCCGCGAATGGACAGCAACGCGTCCATCCCAACGCAGAGTCACCCGCCAGCACATGGCCACTCACCACACAGTGGACTGCGTCCCGCCGTCCTCTGTGTGGGACTGCCGCTCGCCCTTCGGAGCGATACAGGACTGACATCCACGAGGAATCGGCCACGAAGATGAGACTCACCGGCTGCGCAACAGCACGGGGGCATGAAGATACCCGCAGATCACAGCATCACCCGTGGGCACCGAAACGCGAGAACCTGCACTTCTACGCCACGACCGGCGGTCGGAGGCGGCGGGCGCCTCGCCCGGAGCGCGGCCGGAGGCTCGGAAACCGCGCTCGACGGCAAGGAAGAAGGCGCTGATTCGTAGGCGCCGCCCGCGCGGGCGCCTACGAATCAGCTGTTGCCTGTGGCCTTCGGCCTGCAATTCACACGGTCAGCAGGACGCCCGGGACTGGCTGGCTTGGTCCAGCCGAAGGCCGTTCAGCGCCGGCGGGGACACGCGACGTCAAGCTGACCAGCTGTCACTTCAGTGTCACCGCGTCGCCGGCGGACACGATCCGCGCGGTTGTCGTCGTGCCGGGGAAGTACCAGCGCCAGCTGCCGGCGGAGGTGGCCGTGACCTTGGTGCTGAGCTTCCCGGCGTCGCCCGTTCGAACTGTCTTCACCGTGCGGTAGTGGGCTGCGTCGGCTGCCTTGAACTGCAGCTTGACGTTCTGCCCGGTGAACCCGTGGTACTTCAGGTCCTCCCAGTTCGCCCGGGTCAGTTTGCCGGAGACGGTCAGTTTGGCACCCTTGGCAATGGGCTCGGGTGAGGCGTCAGTGGTGAGCTTGGAGGCGCGCTTCATCTTGAACTCAGCGATGTGGTCGGCGATCCAGTAGTCACCGTCGTTCGCCTTGACGGTGGCATTGACCTGCCAGACGCCCGCGGTGTGGTTGACGTCCTCCGGCAGGCTGCCCGGAAGCCACTGCGGGGCGAGCGACATCGTGGCCGTGCACACCGAGGTGGTGGAGCTCTTCTTCACGCACTTGGTGTCGGTCCAGTCGCTGAAGCCCCAACCGTCGCTCTTGTTGAAGTCGCTGACGTGCGACAGACCCTTCACACCTGAGTTGTCCTTGATGGTGATGGCGATCGGGTAGGTGACCCGCTGGGACGTGCCGACGATGACGTTCTTGCCGCTGTTGACGACGGCGGCCGTGACGCGGATGTCTCCCTTCCCTTCAGCATGGGCGCCCGTGGCCGTCAGCAGCGTCAGAGTCGCGGCCCCACCGGCAACAGCCCACGCCACTCTGGCCGTTCTGTTTTCCATGATCCCTCCCCTTGGGTATGGGAGGAGAGATTACACAGCGAGTGGCTATGGATCGCACAGACGTTCCCGCGAGGCCCGGGTGTCAGAGGTCGGTGGCAGGATCGTCCCGCTGATCCGCTCACAGACGGGGGGACGTTGTGACGAGTAGGTACGAGTGGCCGCGCGGCGCGAGCAGTGGGGACTCCACCGCACTGGAACTGTGGCTTCGCGAGCGCGGGTGGGAAGTCGACCCGACGGTGTACATGGCCGGCTCCCGGGGGCCGGCCGTCCAGATACGACGGATCGGGGGAGCCTGGCAGGACGGGGAGGCGGGACTGCTGATCCTGCCGGGTGAAGTGGTGGAGTACGACCAGGGCCGGATGCGGATCGCGGCCCGCCCGGCCTCTGCCGCTTCGCCCGCCTCAGTCGGGCGTGAGTAGTTGGCCCCGGACTCCTATCTGAGACACCAGCCGCAAACTGCGCGGCGTGTCGCAGGTGGCAGCGACCGGCCGTGGGCTGTCTGACCTCGGAGAACGAGCCGCTCGGCCTTGCGTTCCTGGCCATGGCCGGCAGCGCAAGGCCATGCCTGTGTGTCACAAGTGTGTCCTGGCACAAAGCTGACCCTTGTTCTAGTCCGCCGGGCTGTACCTATGGTGATCGCCGCGCCTGGCGGATCTTGACCAGTCCGTCACCGCGCACGTCATCCAGCGACCGGGGGAACAGTGTCGCTACACGGGGAGGGTGTATCAGTCATGCGAATTTCCATAGGCGGCTCTGCCATGAGCAGACCCGTCGCCGCCGTCCTGGCCGCCGCCGGGATCGCCGCCGGTGTCCTGGCCGGCAGAACCGGTCTCACCACAGTGGTCGGCTGCGCATCCGGCGGTGACGCGTATCCGTCCCAGACCGCCGAGGACTGGATCACCTACGCCGACCACGTCGTGATGGCCACTCCCACACAGGAGCGGGACACCAACCGGCGCGATTTCACGACGGGGTCGATGCGCTACCAGGTCGATCGCGCGGTGACGTTCCGCACGGACAACCTCCTCTGGTCCAGCCGTCACGCCGCGAAAGAGATGGGCAAGGGCTTCGACATGACCGCCCCGGGCTGGCAGGTGTACAGGAGCGGCGGCCGGATCAAGAGGACGGCCACCGACGCTCCACGGCTCGAGACCGGTCGCACCTACCTTCTCGCCCTCCGCTGGACCGACGACGGGTGGGTCACCCTGGGGGAAGGCGCTGCCGTGCCCTTCGACGACCACACAGGTGACCAGGGAGAGTGGTGCGGACGCGTCCTGAGCAAAGAGGATGTCGCACGGGGTGAACGCTTCTCCCGCTCGGACGACAACAGCCTGGAAAAGGCACTTCTCGGCCAGAACGAACAAGCCGTCACCCGCGAACTCGAACGCGCCGACAGGAAGTGACCGCGCCTCACGGATACGTCGGGCCTGTCGCACCAGCCGGTGCGACAGGCCCGGCAGGACCTCACGGCCGGGGGCCCACCGGCCCCGACTCCAGTGCCGGCACGCCGAACACCGCCTCGCGTACCCGCCACAGCGGCTCACCGTCCGCGAACCGGTCCAGGGACTCCAGGCCCAGCGCGTACTCCACCGCTTGTGAAGCCACGGCCGCGCACTCGACGCCACACCGCTGGCACCTTGGCGGCTCCCCGGGGCTCGTTCTCCACCTCAGCTTCAGTGACACCCCGCCCAACCGGAACACGTATCCCCAGTACACGGTCACCTGCGCGGGCGACGCCCGGCATGTGACTGGCACGGCGACCGCATCCCCGGCGACCTCGACTCACGGCTGCTCGACACCGACGCTCCGAGAAACGGCTCCCCGGTCACCGTCGGCGACCCCCAGGCCGAGCGAGGCTGGCTCGGCTGGTACGCCGCGCTCGTCGGCCCCATCCAGCAAGGCGCCGTACTGCGCCGCCCTCGCAGCCCCGAGCAGGCCGGTCCGCACCCTGAGGTGCCGGGCGCTGACCACCACCCCCTGGCCCGGGGCGTGCTTCGCGTGGGGCCAGGGGATGGTGCGCGCTGTCCTATCCGGCCAGGCGGGCGAGCACCAGGTTGGGGTCCTCGGCGGTGTTCCAGGCGGCGCTCAGCACGTAGACGGTGTCGCCGCGCAGGGCGATGGACGTGGGGTTCTGCAGACCGTCCGCCGAGGTGAGCACGGTGGAGCGGCTGCCGTCGCCCTGGACGAGCGCGACCTCGTTCGAGCTGTCCAGGGCGGCCAGGAACTGGTCACCGCAGCCAGTGAAGGCGATGTCGTCGATTCCCGGCATACCGTCGGCCCGCGTCTGCGCCTGGCCGGCGCGTCCGTCGCGGAGGACGGGGATGCGCAGGACGGTGCCCCGGTCGAGGTTGGTGACCCAGACCGCGCCGTTGTGGACCTTCAGCCCGTTGGCACCGAGGAAACCGGAGGGGGCCAGTTCCGGGGCGGTGGACCAAGCCGTCGCGGTGCCGCCGGTGGTGGGCACCTTCCAGATGGTGCCGCGCACGGAGTCGGCGACGTAGAGGGTGTGGGTGCGCCCGTCCAGCGCCAGACCGTTGGGCAGGCCGTCCGCCGGCAGTGCGGCGATCCGCTCCGGCCGGCCGCCGGGACGCATCCGCCATACGCCGGTGAGGTCGGCGGTGCCGGTGGCGTACAGGAAGTACAGGGTTCCGTCGTGGGCCCGGGTGATGCCGACGGTCAGCGGGAAGCCCAGGCCAGGGGTGTGAACACCGCCGTCGGCGGGCTCGGGCAGAGTGGCCAGGATCCGGACCGTGCCCTCGGGGGAGACCTCGGCGATCTGGCGGGCCTTGGCGAAGGTGACGTACGCGCGGCCGCCCGGCGCCAGGGCGACGTTCTCCGGTGTCTGGCCCTGGGCCAGGTCGAAGTGCGCGGCGATCCGCGCACCGCTCAGCGGAGCGGAGACGGCCGAGGCCGGAACGGGGCTGAGCACTGTCGCAGCGGCGGCGACCAGAGCGCCCACTGCCGCAGTGGATATGGAGAGCTTCTTGAACATGGCTTCTTTCTCGCCTTCCGGCTGTTTTCAGGCATGTGGCAGCAACACGCTGCCGTGTGGCCTGGGACATGTGGGTTCTTCTCGCGGGGCGGTGCCCCGCGGCCGACCCGAGGCAGGGCGGGTCAGGACCGGGCGCCGGCTCGTTGCCGCAGCGCCCGGTGATGGTGTGGCGGTCAGCCCTTGCCGACGCGGGGCAGTGTCTGAGCCGGGTCGGAGGAGAGGCCGGCCTGCGAGGTTGCCTCGCCGGTGGCCTGGGTGAGCAGGGCGAGCGCGGCCCGGGACGGCGATCCCGCCTCTGTGGTGGCGACCACTACGAGGGGACCCCGCCCGCTGCTCATGGTCTGCTGGATGACGGTCAGCGGCCCGATCAGCGGATGGCGCATCTCATAGTCGGCGACGGTGCAGGCTTTGACCCGGTGGTCGGCCCACATCGAGGCGAACTCGGCACTCTTCGCCGACAGTTCGCCCAGGAGCGCATGCAGTGCCGCATCCGCCGGGTGCTGGGCCGCCACCAGGCGCAGATTGCCGACCACGGCCCTGGCCTTGCTCGGCCAGTCCGTGTACAGGTCACGGACATGGGGGTCGAGGAAGACCAGCCGGGCCATGTTGGGACGCTGCGCCGCCGGCAGGTCAGGGGCAGCGAAGTCGAGGTGCCCGGCGAACAGCGCATGCCCCAGGCGGTTCCACGCGAGTACGTCGCTGCGCCGGCCGAGCACGATGGCGGGAACGTCGCCCAGCACGTCCAGGAACTGGCGTGTCGCCTCCGGCACCCGTTCCGGCGCCGGCCGCCGGCTCCGGGTGTGCCGCCTGTCCACGCTGGCCAGGTCGTGCAGGTAGCTCCGCTCGGACTCGTCCAGCCGCAGAGCCCCGGCGATCGCGTCCAGAACCTCGGGCGATGCGCTCAGCGACTGTCCTTGCTCCAGCCGGGTGTAGTAAGAGGTGCTCACCCCCGCCAGCAGCGCCAGTTCCTCGCGCCGAAGACCCGGCACACGCCGGTGTTCCCCGTAGGTGGGCACTCCGATGTCCTCCGGGCGCAGCTGGGATCGCCGCGCCTGGAGGAAGTCGCCGAGCTGCGTCTTTCCGTCCATGGTTCCGAGTATGGGTCGCCTCGCGACACCGAGCCTGACCCAGCTGTGGATAGGCAACGGCGGGTCTGGTTCCGCGCCCGCGTCCTCGATGAAGTGGGCGTCAGCCGAATCCGGTACCCCGCGTTCACCCAGGAGGCCACCATGACCACTACCACCACCGGAGACGACCCCATCGAGGCCTTGGACGCGGCCGACTTCGCCTTCACCAGGCGCACCTGGGTCGACGCCGCGCCCGCCCGAGTGTACGAGCTGGTCAGCGAGGTGTCCGCGATCAGCCGCTGGAGCCCCGACGCCGACGACGTCTCTTTCGACCCGGAAGCCGGCCCCTGGGTCGGTGCCTGGATCAGCGGCCGCAACCGCAGGGACGGCAGGGTGTGGACCAGCCGCTCCCAGATCGTGCGAGCCGACCCCGGGACGGCTTTCGGCTATGTCGTCGGCGGCGCGGAGAACGGCATCGTGCACTGGGAATGGACCCTCACTCCCCAGGGACGCGGAACCGTCGTCCAGCAGTCCTGGCGACTGCTCCGCCTCGATCCGGTGCTCGGCACCACCCGCGCCGACCTGGACGCGCTCCGTCGTCACATGACCGTCAGCGTCGAATCCACCCTCACCGCCCTGGCCCAGTGGCTCGCCGAAGAACGCTGAGACGGAGATTGACTCTGCCGGGCCTCTCGGGGCGGCCGAGGTTGGCTCCCGTATCCGCATGGGGCCAGTGACGTACCTGCTCAAGAACTGTCGCGGAGGGTTGCGAGCGCCTGGTCGCAGTACCGCTGGACTTCCTCGATCCCGCCGCGCTCGATCGACGTAACCCGCCGCCGAGCGTCGCCGTAGGCAGCGCGAACCGACTGATGCTCGCGCTGGGGCAGCCGGCCGGCCGTAGACAATCGGTCACGCTGATGGGCAGGTTGACCGCATGGGCAGCCGCTTCCATGACCGCGACGACGACGGGGAACGCAGGATGAGGACGCCACTGGTCGTTGGCGGATCGCTCGGTGCGTCCGCCCGGTTCGCCCGGCAGGAGCCGGGGACGTAACAGGGTTCGGACTCGGCCATGTTGGCTTATCCGAGCGGAACTGTATGAATGCGGTGTCGTAGTCGCCCTCGCCCACGGCCGCCATTCCCAGGGCGCGGCGGGCGAAGACCGCGACCGAGCGGCTCTCCATCGGATCGACGAGAGACAGCGCTCGCTCGGTGAGCCGGCGTGCGGCGGCCCGGTCGCCGAGCGGGCAGACCACCGTGGCGTCGAGTGCCTGAGCACACGCCTCGGCATGGTCGAGTCCGACGGCCGATGCCATGGCCGCGATGTCGGCCGCCACCGAACGGGCCTCGGCCCATCGGCCCTGCTCCAGGCAGGTCCAGCCGGCCGCGCATCCCAGTCCGTCCGGGAGCGGGCCGTGGGCCTGCCACCGGTCGAACGCCTCGTCGAGGGTCCTGGCGGCGAGGGTGGTCTGGGCGAACAGCCAGGCGACGATGGCCGGCGCACCGGCCGGGGGACCGGCGCCGTGGCGGCGGGGAACGGAGAGCCCCCAAGACCGTCCGCCTCGACGCGACGGCCCTCGGGTCCGTGGTACGCCCGGTCACCCGATATCGGGGTGACTCCTCATACGCCTGCCGCAGACTTGGACCGAGGCCACTTCAGCACAGGAGGACTGTTTCATGAATGACCGGCCCTTGACGCTCATGACGGTGCACGCCCACCCAGACGATGAGGCCACCGGAACGGGAGGTGTCCTCGCGCGGTACGCGGCGGAGGGCATCCGCACGGTCCTCGTGACGTGCACCGACGGCAGTTGCGGTGACGGACCGGGGGGTGTCAAGCCAGGCGATGCCGGGCATGATCCGGCAGCCGTCGCCTTGATGCGGCGTCGAGAGCTCGAGGCAAGTTGCGACATCCTGAAGGTCAGTCATCTGGAGATGCTGGACTACGCCGACTCCGGGATGATGGGCTGGCCGACCAACGATGCCCCCGGATCGTTCTGGCAGACACCCGTGGACGAGGGCGCTGCCCGACTCGCGGAACTCTTGCGCCGCCACCAACCCCATGTGGTCGTGACCTACGACGAGAACGGCTTCTACGGTCACCCCGATCACATCCAGGCACACCGCATCACGATGGCGGCGCTGGCGATGACCGTGCCGACACCGAAGGTGTACTGGACGACGGCGCCCCGCTCGATGATGCAGCGGTTCGGGGAGACCATGCGCGAGTTGGGTGCGGACTGGCAGGAGCCGGATCCCGCCGAGGCCGCCGCGCTGGCCGAGATCGGACTCCCCGACGAGGAGATCACGACCTGGGTGGACACCACCGCGTTCGGCGGTCAGAAGTTCGGTGCGCTGGCCGCGCACGCCAGCCAGGGCGAGAACATCTTCTTCCTCAAGATGGGCCAGAAAAGGTTCACCGAGTTGATGGGCGTCGAGACCTTCGTACGTGTCCAGGACACCACCGGCGCGGCCGTGCCCGAGAACGACCTCTTCGCCGGACTGCGCTGATCCGTCGGCCTGTCGGGGCCTGAGAAGGCTCATGGACGGAACGGCTCGATCGAGCTTGCCCGCACTGCTGCAGACCCCTTCGCCCTCGGCGCGACCTCAACGCCCGGCTGGAAACCAGCCGGGCGCGGGAAAGCGGCGTGGCGTCAGTGGGTCGCGCTGCCCGCGACCCACTCGCTCCACGGCATGTTCCAGTCGCTGAGGCCGTTGTCCGGGGCCAGCGCGGTCTGGTCCTCGGAGTTCTTGACGATCACGACGTCACCGATCAGCGAGTTGTCGAAGAACCATGCGGCGGGCTGCGTGCTGTCGCTACCGCCCTTGACGTCCTTCAGGCCCACGCAGCCGTGACTGGTGTTGACGTGGCCGAAGACCGAGTCGGCACCCCAGTAGTTGCCGTGGATGAACGTGCCTGAGGCGGACAGGCGCATGGCGTGCGGTACGGCCTTGATGTCGTACGCGGGCTTGCTGTCCTTCATGAGGCCGACGCTCGCACCGTTCATGTGGATGTGCCTGAACTTCTCGGAGATGACCATCTGACCGTTGTACGTCGGGTGCTCGGGGCTGCCGGACGAGATCGGGATGGTCCTGATCGTCTTGCCGTTCCGTACGACGGCCATCGTCTTCGTCCTGGCGTCGACCGTGCTGATCTGGCTCCGGCCGATGTTGAAAGTGACCGTTTTCTGGACGCCGTAGAGGTTGAGCTTGACGGTGACGGTGGAGCCGGGCTTCCAGTAGTTCTTGGGGCGGAAGTCCAGGCGGGCGTCGTTGAACCAGTGACCGACGGCCTGCTGGCCGCTGCTGGAGCTGACCTGGATGCTCGACTCCACGGCGGCCTTGTTGGTGATCGCCTTGTCGAAGGTGAGCGTCACCGGCATGCCCACGCCGACGGTCGAGCCGTCCTCGGGGGAGAGGTGCCCGATGAAGTCGCCGGCCGGGGAGGCCGTGGTGATGGTGGCGTTCCCGGTGGCGGAGCGGCCCTTGGCGTCCTCGGCCTCTGCGGCGACCTGGTACTTGGTGCCCGGCTCCAGGGGGCCGTTCGGCTTCCAGGACGCGCGGTCCGGGGACAGGGTGCCCGGAATCTCGTGGCCGGTAGCAACGGCTGTCATGGTCACTTGGGTGAGCTTGCCGTTGCTGACGGTGACCTGGACCGGGTCGTTGATCCCGACGTTGTAGGCACCTTGCCGGGGGCTGATGTCTATTCGGGCGTCGGAAGCAGCCTGGGCTGCGGTTTGGTCCGCCTGCGCCTGCGATGTCGGGTGATCCACGGCGTTGCCGCCGTCGGCAGCGTTACTGGTGCCGCCGACCGTGACGGCGAGCACGCCGCCGAGCAGGCCGGCCGCAGCCGCCACGCCTGTGCGTCGTTTACGTACCGTGATCAAACGCTTCTCCCATGTCGCTGGTCTTTGAGTGCCTGGAGCTGGTTGCCGTGCAGTACGACGAGCCCTAAGAGCTACTTATATCCATATTTCTGCTTAGAAACGGACAAACATGATGAAGGTCACGGGCTATTCGTTGCCGCAGCCTGGCGTAAAGGGAAGTGGGTGATGTTGTCGGCGGTCACGCACCGCATCTGCTCGACGTCAGCGGGGTGCGCCTTTCGCGGTTACGAGTAGCGGCCGCTCCCGGTCGATCGCCTCCTCGGTTCTGATCGTTCGCGCGTACGCGGGTGCGCGTCTGGGGCGCGGGCGGACCTGGATCACGGTGTGCAGGTGGAGACGGTCACGCCGGGCGTGCTCACATGCGGCGGTGAGGCACTGCGTTCAGCAGAGCGGAGGCCCTTCCAGATCACTGACAGCAATGAGAAATGACAGTGAGTAGCTGCTTGGGGTGTGGCAGGGATCGGGCTGGGTTTCGGAACGTTTGGACGAGGCGGCCATGCCTCATCGAGTGGGATAGTCGGGGCCGCCGGGTGCGGCCGAAGTCGAATGAGGCAGGGTGAACGGCATGGTGACCTTGGCCAGCCCGTCGCTGGGCACGTCGGTACGCGCAGCCTCCGCGGCACTGCTGGATCCTGCCGCGCTGTCTGTCTCGCTCCAGCTGATGGGCGGCCCGGCGCTGCTGTTCTACCGGCTTGACGAGGAAGAATGCGCACGCCGCGCCCGCATGTCAGCGGCCCGTCTGGACAGTCTTGATGCGCTGCAGACTCTTCTGGAGCTGCCCGTCGACGAGCCCGTCGCACTCGCGTCGCTGCCCGCACGTCTACGTTCGGCGGTACGGCGGCTGCCGGCCGGCGCCGCCGAGGCCGACCGCCGTGAGATCACCCGGCGCGTGGTGCGGCCGCTCACCATCGATCTTGCTGTGGTCCGGGCGAGCGCCGCGGGATGGCGCGGAGGGCTGGAGCAAGCCGGCCGTTTCGCCCCCTTCTGTCGGCGCGCCCTGCTGCTGGACAGTGCTCCACCGTCGGCTGAGGAGACACTGCTGGAAGCCGCCTTCTACGGCATCGGCGTCCTGGTGGCCGACGGCGAGAGCGTGGACATGCTGCTGGAACCTCGGCCCCACACCTCGCGCCGTCACACTCCCGCAGCGTGGTGTTTCACCGAGGAGTTCCACCACCGCATCAGCTAGTCACGGTTCGCTGCGCTCCGCGCCCGCCACCGGGCGTGCCGCGGACGAAGCCTGCGGGGCGACGGGGGCCTGCGCCCACTGCAGCAACTGCTGGGGCACCTTGAAGGCGCTGAACCCGGGATGGTCGAGTTCGGCGTTGAGTGCCGGGTAGCGGTCCACCGCGCGCCCAGGCGGAGCGGATGCAATGGGCGCTGCTGGAGCCGCTGTTGCCGAAGGGCAAGAAGTCCGGCTGGCCGCCGATATGGACTAGGAGACAGCTGATCGACGGCATATGCTTCCGGGTCCGCACCGGTACCCCGTGGCGGGATGTGCCGGAACGGTATGGGCCGTGGGGCCGGGCGTACGACCTGTTCCGCCGCTGGCAGCGGAACGGCACCTGGGAGCGGATCTTCACCGAACTGCAGGCCTGGGCCGACGCGAAGGACCTGATCACCTGGGACCTCAACGTCGACTCCACCATCGTCCGTGCCCACCAGCACGCCGCCGGGGCGCGAAAAGGGGGGTCTGCAGAAGGAGCCGCCCGGCGGCGTCGCCGCCGAGCCGGTCGACCATGGCCTCGGACGCTCGCGCGGTGGCCTGACCACCAAGCTGCACCTGGCCGTCGAGCAGCGGCAAAAGCCCATGTCGATCGTCATCACCGCAGGGCAGCGAGGGGACGCCCCGCAGTTCGAGGTCGTCCTGGGCCGCCTCCGGGTTCCCCGGCTGGGGACGGGCAGGCCCCGCACCCAGCCGCGGCGGGTTCGCGCGGACACGGGGTACGCCTCTCGCAAGAACCGCGTCTACCTGCGACGGTGTGGCATCCGCTGCACCATCCCGGACAAGGCCGACCAGGCCCGAAACCGCAAGAATCGCGGCTCGCTTGGCGGTCGGTCGCCGAAACTCGACCCGACTGACTACCGCGACCGGTACGCGGTCGAGTGCGGTATTAACCGCCTCAAAAGACACTGGGCCGTAGCCACGCGGTATGACAAGTTGACGGTCCGCTACGAGGTGACCGTCCTTGTCGCGGCCATCAACGAGCGGCTGTGACCAGCGCATTCGGTCCACGGCTAATTGGGGGGTGACTCGTCGGCGAGCTGGTTGCTGCGGTCGATCTCCGGCATGTGCGTCTCGGCCCAGACTCGTAGGGCGGAGAGCGGTCCTTCGAGGGACAGGCCGAGCTCGGTAAGCCGGTAGTGGACGGCGGGCGGCACGGTGGGTTCCACGCGGCGAGCGACCAGACCATCGCGGACCAGGCTGTGCAGGGTGACGGACAGCATCTTCTGTGAGATGCCAGGGATACGGCGCCGCAGTTCCGCGAAACGGAGCTCACCCGGAGCCTCCTCGGCCAGCACCTTGACCGCCATCGACGTCCACTTGGTGCCGATACGGTCGAGCAACTGGCGGGTCGGGCAGCGCGGATCCAGCAGGTCCCCGCGCTCACCGGGTCGCTGGTCACGTCCGCCGGGCCTCGACGTGGTCACCTGGGGCTCACCACCTGAAGGGAAAGTGCCGTCTTGGGCAGACCAGGGTAGTTCCCTAGCGTGACCTAGTCACCATCACTCACCAAGCACCTGGAGTCCCTCCATGCCCGAGCTGCGACGCGTCCTCGCCAACGGTGTCGAACTGAACGTCGCCCTCTCCGGATCGGGCCCGGCTGTCCTGCTGCTGCATGGCTTCCCGCACACCTGGGAGCTGTGGACGGACGTCATGGCCGATCTGTCCGGCCGCTACCTCGTTATCGCGCCGGACCTGCGCGGGTTCGGCGCGAGCAGCCGGGCCGCCTCCGGGTACGACGCGGGCACCCTGGCCGAGGACGCCGCGGCGCTTCTCACCACGCTCGGCGTGTCCTCGGCCGCGGCGGTGGGCATCGACGCGGGCACCGCGCCGGCCTTCCTCCTCGCCCTGCGCCGCCCTGGTCTCGTCAGGCGCCTGGTCGTCATGGAGTCCCTTCTGGGCAGGCTGCCTGGCGCCGAGGACTTCCTCGCCGACGGGCCGCCGTGGTGGTTCGGCTTCCACGCCGCCGCGCCCAGCCTTGCCGAGACCGTGTTGGAGGGCCACGAGGCCGCCTACGTCGACTGGTTTCTGAGCGCCGGCACGCTGGGCGACGGTGTGCGCCCCGCCCTCCGGGACGCGTTCGTCCGCGCATACACCGGCCGCCAGGCCTTGAGCTGCGCGTTCTCGTACTACCGGGCCCTGCCCGAGAGCGCAGTACAGATCGAGCAGGCGGTCGCCACTGCCCGCCTGACGGTGCCAACGATGGCGCTGGGCGCCCGGCCCGTGGGTCCTGCGCTGGAACGCCAACTCCGCCCGGTCACCGACGATCTCACCGGACACGTCATCGAAGACTGCGGCCACATCATCCCGCTGCACCGGCCGCACGCCCTGCTCACGCTGCTGCATCCGTTCCTGGCCGGTGAGGACGCGAAAGCAGCGTGACCGGGGTAGGAGCTGTCCGGCCGATCACGTGTCTGTCTCCTGCTCGGCCCCTGTCGTCGGCCGCTCGGGTTCCAGTTGAGGGGCTTCCATCGGGAAGTGGATAGGGCTGAGCAGGTATTGTGCTCGCTCGGGACTCTGCTGGTTGGCGAGTTTCGGCGCGATGGCCGCGCGCAGTTCGCCGATCAGTTCCTCCAGTTCCGCCGGGCTGAGCCAGAGTGCATGCTGCCGGTAACCCACCTGGTCGGCCACGGGGTCGGCTCCGTCGCGGTCGAGATAGGCGTTGAACTCGGCCAGCAGGGCGGTCATTGCGGTGGCGAATGCCTGCCGGTGGTTCTCGGGGGTGAGAGTGCGGACCACGTCAGGGCCGATCACGGCCCGGTCCTGTCGCAGCCGGTAGTGCCGTTGCATCGCGCCACGCACCCTATGCTCCTCGGCCACCTCCAGGATCCCGCCGCCCATCAGTAGATCGATGTGCCGGTAGACGGTGGCTTTGGAGGTTTCTGGGATGCGCGCGCAGAGCTGAGCGGTGGTCAGCAGCCTTCCACCGCCCAGCGCGTGCACGATCCGCAGCCGGATGGGGTGGGCGAGCAGGTCCAGGGAGTCCATGCCCTAACGTTCTCACAACTGCTACCTTTCTCAAGTATGAGAATGAATGAGGGTGGGGTGCTGGAGGTGGCGCGGGGCTTCGCCGCGCTGCTGCAGGCGGAGCGGTTCGGTGAAACCGTGGGGCTGTTCGCGCCCCCGCTGCGGGCCGCGGTCTCCGCCGAGGTGCTGCGGCTCGCGTGGGCGGCCGAGGCTGCCGGACAAGGCGGGGTCACAGTGGTCGAGGAGCCGGTGACCGAGGCCGGCGATGGCGACCTGGTGCGCGTGCGTATCCCGGTGACCTGCGTCAACGGCAGCTTCACCGTGGTCACGTCGGTCGGCGACGACGGTCTGTTGCACGGATTGAGATTCGATACGCACGGCGGCGCCGAGTGGCAGCCGCCGCACTACGCGAATGCGGACCGGTTCACCGAGCGGGACGTCCTGGTCGGCACCGGGCCGCTCGCGGTCCCCGGCACGCTCAGCCTGCCGGCCGGCCACGGACCGTGGCCCGCCGTGGTGCTGCTCAGTGGTGGTGGCGCGTTCGACCGGGACGAAAGCAGCGGCCCGAACAAGCCGCTGAAGGACCTCGCCTGGGGGCTCGCCTCCCGACAGGTGGCCGTACTGCGCTTCGACAAAGTGACCTTCACACACCCGGATCGTCTGCCCTCGGACTTCACCATGGCCGACGAGTACCTGCCCCATGCACTCGCCGCCGTCCAACTGCTCCGACAGCAGCCTGAGGTAGCAACGGACCGGATCCACCTGCTCGGGCACAGCATGGGCGGCAAGGTGGCGCCCCGAATCGCCGCCGCCGACCCGTCGATCGCGGGCCTGGTGCTGCTCGCCGCGGACACGCAGCCGATGCATGAGGCGGCCGTCCGGGTGGCCCGGTATCTCGCGGAGCTCGCTCCCGGTCCAAACGCGGACGAGGCGGTGTCGGCACTGGTCCAGCAGGCCGAGTCGGTGACGGACCCGGAACTCAATCCGGACACGCCGTCAAAGCTGCTGCCACTGGGGTTCTCCGCCGCCTACTGGCTCGATCTGCGTGCCTACGACCCGGTGGCCACGGCAGCCCAACTGGTCTGCCCGATGCTGATCCTCCAGGGCGGGCGGGACTACCAAGTGACCGTCGCCGACGATCTGACAGGCTGGCAGCATGCCCTGGCGCGCCGGCCCGAGGTGACGATCAGGATCCACGAGGACGCCAACCACCTCTTCTTTCCCGGCAGTGGCCAACCCACCCCGGCCGAGTACGTGCGGCCAGGACATGTAGACCCCGCGGTGGTGGACGAGATCGCGACCTGGCTGGTCCGACGGTAGGGGAGGGCGTGCCCTATGGGGCAGTGTGAACGCGGTGATCTCACGGATACCGAGTCGGAACAGCTCCCCCCCGCACCTGCCGGTGAGCAACAGGCGACTGCTCCGCCTCTGGTCTTTTCCCGGTCCCCGCCGGGGCGAAATATCGGGGGACACACCAAGCTCAGGGTTGGGCGGGGCGTGGCATTGCAGGGCTGTCAGGCGCAGGCTAGCTGGCGCGCGGCGCAGTCTGCTGGTTACGCCTCGTGCGGCGGCGGGGGCTGCGCTGGGTTCGGAGTGACGAACACCGACCACCCGGCGGTCAGAGAGCCGTGAAAGGCTGGACGGATGGACTGTGCATTCGATGCTCCTCCCGTTGACCGGGAGCTTCTGGACTTCGCTGTGCTCCTGGCGGCTCGTGCTGGGCAGATGTCCGCGGAAGGCTTCTTCGGCGGTGACTGGCACAGCCGTCGCAAGGAGGATGGCAGCGAGGTCACCGAGATCGACGTGGCGGTTGAGGAGTTGGTCAGGGCCGAGCTGAGTCGCCGGGTGCCAGACGACGGAATCTTTGGCGAAGAGGGAGGTGCGACCAGCGGGTTATCGGGCCGACGATGGATCATCGACCCCATCAATGGCACCACGTACTTCACCCACCGGGTGCCACTGTTCTCGAACGATCTCGCATACGAGGACGAGTACGGACCGGCTATCGGTGTGATCAACATGCCCATGAGACAGCAGATGGTCGTGGCGGGTCGTGGTCTGGGCTGCTGGGTGCTGCAAGGTCCGGCCCCTCACCTCCGGTCGGGCCACACTGCCCAGGTCACGGAGCGGACCAGCCTCGGCGGGGCACGAACCCTGATGCATAACCCGGCAGGCTGGCCGGAAGAACTCCTTTCCGCTCTTCACCGCCGGGTCTTCCTGATCCCTTCAACAGGCATGATCGCGGCCCTGGTGACAGGCCAAGCCGATGCCGGCGTGATTGCTGGTCCCCCGATGGGCTACGAGGACGTCGCTCCGATGCCGGTCATCGTCACGGAAGCGGGCGGCCGGGTGACCGACCTGAGCGGAGCATCCGTTCTGGACGGTGATATGTCGGTGCTGGTCACCAACGGCCGGCTGCATGACGAGTTCTTGCATCTGATGGAGGGCCTGCCGCACAGTCGCGACTTGCAGACCCTGGCCGATGGGGATTAGCGGCTGACGACGCCGCTGAGCGAGCCCACCGGCAGGTCCGCTCTACCTCCACCACCTCGCTTAAGACGCGGACACCACGGCCAAGCACCTTGCCTCGCGCCTGGTTCGCCGTCTGTCACTACGCCTCATCACCGTGCCGGCGCTAACCGTGGCTGCGTTGACCATGGGCGGGTACGGGTTCCTCGGACTCCGAACTCCACTCGTCTGGATCGAGATCCTGTTGTTGATACAGGGTCTCTCGATCGGCATGGTGATCGGCCCCGTGACGGCCGCATTGATCAGCAACCTGCCGCTGGAACAGGCCGGTGCAGGATCGGCGGTCACCAACACCGTGCGACAAACCGGCAGTGTCATCGGAATCGCGGTAGGCGGCACGATCATGTCGATCATGTACCGACGTGCGATCGAACCTTCGCTGGAGGGCGCACCCGGTCCGGTGCACGATCAGGCACGAGTTTCCGCCGAACAGGCCCGCCACGTCGCCACCGCCATCCACCGGCCCACTCTTGCTCAGGCTGCTGACAATGCGTTTATCCATGCCATGCACGTCGGTGCGGGCTGGATCGCGGTCATCGCACTCCTCGGAGCAGCTGTGCTGCTGATTACCTTGCCTGCTGTCGAAAAGAAGAAGGGTCCGATACCGGAGCCGGACTACGAAGAGGCCCGCAGCTCCGAGTCCACAGCATGAGGCGGTTCACCGAGAAGCCGAATGGCAACCGATCAGGGACGAACACGTCGCGGAACCGGGGCTCGTCGGCGTCGGCGTCGGCGTCGCGGCCGCGGACGACGCGAGCCGCTTTCGTCATCCAAGAGGTGATCGCCGGGCGTACGGCTGCGCTGCCATCTCGACCTGAGCCAGGAGCCCGCCCCAGGCCGGCCCGGCCACGAAGCCGACCACGGCCCAAAGGAAGACTCATGACGAGGCGGCATCCTCGCCGAACAGCGGTACCTGCGCTACGTCGACGTCTGTGCGGACGCGGTAGGGCCGGGCCGGATGCCGCCGTCCGGCGATGTCCCGGGCGACGTCGACGGCCACCTCCATCACCGCCTCGGGCTTCACCAGGTCGGCGGGCAGGGCCCTGACTGCCGGCACACCAGATCCGACATCACGGCAGGCGGCAGGGAAGGGTTGGCTGCTGCTGCTTCCACTACCCGCCAGTCCGCGTCGGCGAGCAGTTCTTCGATGACCGGCGGCGGGAGTGCTGGGTGGCCGGCGGCTACGGGTCTCGCCTGTATGTCCGCCAGGCAGACGAGCAGCGCCGAGTCCGTCGCCCCGCGATGCCGGGCAACCTCACGGAACACCTTCTGCACCGCTGGTTCGTGCCGGACCAGGTCCTCCAGCAGCGCCGGGGGCGCGTCTGGATTGGTCGCCACCTTGGCCAGGACACGGACACCGTGTCGGTCGACCATGGCGCGCAACTGCGCTTCGGTGAGGCCGGGGTGCGGAGCGATGGCCTTGACCACCTTCGCGTCGAGGTCGTCGGCCAGCCGGTTGCGTGTCTCGGGCGGCAAATCGCGTCGTTGGGCCACGAGCATTCGGGCAGCCGGGTCCGGTGACGTGGCCAGCTCTTCGACCTCGGCGGGAGAGGAGGCGGCAATACGGGGCAGAAGGGTGGCGCCGATCCTGACAGTTCGGGCCACGCGGGTGAGCACGTCGAGCGGCACGCGGGGGTGGTGTGCGAGCCTGCGGCGCACGTCAGGGTCACGGTCGCCGGCCAGCGTATGCATCAGGGCGTCGTCGATCGCGGGATTTTCGGCAAGGTCGGCGCGGACACCGGGAGTGGGGTCTAAGGCGAGCCGTGCGCACGCTTGCTGGGGCAGGTCCTGGCGGCCGACGAGCGCCCAGCGCAACAGCATCGACGGATGGTCCACGAAGCCGACGACGGCTTCGATGGGGGTCGCAGGATTACGGAGTGCCGCCTCCAGCATGGTGTGGACGGTGGACTCGTGGGAGCCGTCGCAGGAGGCGCCCGGCAGCAGGTCGCAGTCGAGCCGTGGGCACTGCGGATCGTGAACGAAGGGAGTCTCCTCGCGGTCACAGACCAGGCAGCGTCGCGCCGCAGGCAGCCCCTCCGCGGTCACCAACGCTGCCAGTGTGGCCGGGGGCGTCGCCTCATTGCCCGCGACCGCGCGGCGCACCTCGGCGTGCGGGTGCGCCGCGAGCCTCGCGGCCACCTCTGGGATGGTCCACAACGCGAGCTCGGCGACGACACGTACGTCGGGGTCCGCCGCGAGCGTGTCCACCACGTCGGACGGGAGGCCAGGGCAGGCTGCCAGCTTCTCCCGGCGCTCACGGACCGGGTCCGCCGCGAGGAGACGCGCCCACTCCGGGCGGCCGACACCCTGGTCGAGCAGGGCGAGGGCGGCATCCGGCCAGACAGAGGGATCGATGTCGGCGGCGGTCAGCCGACCCTCGTACGCGAGCTGCACCGCGCTCTTGTCGACGCGCTCGGCCAACGCGACCGCCTGTGCACGGCTGAGGTCCGCGCGACAGGCGAGATTCGTGGCGATGTCGTCGTCCGCGATGGATATCAGCCGGTCGACCAGCTCGGACGACAGGGCTGGATTGGCGGCGAGCCCGCACAGGATGTGACGCACAGAGGCATCCTGCCTCGAACGTGATGGATGAGTTCGGGATTTTTTTCATGTGCCGTGCTCCCAGGGCCGGTGGGCGAGGCGAGGTGCATCCGGATGGTGAAGACCAAGGCGCGCCGCTGTTCGAGCGGGCCGACGGACGACGAGCAGTTGCCCGAAGACGTGGGAATGCACTCCGCGGGCTACCCCGCCCCGAACCGCTGCAAGGGGTGCGACTCCTGGCTGTGCGCGTCGTGCGACCGGGTGCGTGTGGCGACCGAAGGCGCTCAGTGCGAATCCTGCCGCCCACAGGTCACCGCACCCGCGTGCAACGGTGATCACACAGAGGAGGACGGCCCCTACTACCGGATCACAGTAGGGGGCCTGGAGTGCCTTCACCGAGACGATGTGCCTGCTGATCCGCGCCGGGGCACACAACGGGGGCAGCTCCCGCGTATTCGCGGTTCACCTCCCGATCTGCGGCAGCCAGGTGGAAGCGCTGGAGGCCCTGAAAACGTTCGACCGTGAATCGGACGCGGGGAGCATCAAGGTGGAGCTGACGCCCGAAGGTGCGAAGGCAATGGTGGACGCGGGTCTGCCGGAGCCGGACCTGTCCGGCCTGGGGTACATCGACAGCTGGTGGTACGCCAACGGATACCCGGCCGGCGGCAACAGGCGCGGGCGGCAGTGGGCCGGGGCAGAGCCAGCCCGGGGCATCCGCCGCTGGGCCTGCGTCGGAGAGCCGATGCCCGCGCCACGCTCGTCACCACCGAACATGTCTACTCGGCCTGGAGCGTGGCCAAGGCGCTGCTCATCGGGCGAGGAGGATGCTGGTCACCTGCTCGGGGAGGAAGTCGAGGAGATCGTCCGGGGTACCGGTGGAGCGTTCGTCATGGAACCTGCCGGGAGTGCAGCCGATCATGGTCTTGAAGGTGTGCGAGAAGTGCGGCTGGTCGTGGAAGCCGGCTCCGGTCGCGGCCATGGCCCAGGGCATCCCGGCCCGCTTCAGTCGCAGTGCGGACTGCAGGCGCAGCACCTGGGCGGCTCCCTTGGGGGTAAGCCCGATCTGCTCGCGGAACCACCGCTCCAGGTGGCGGCGGCTCCAGCCGGTGCTGCTGGCGAGTTCCCTCACGGGTGTCTGCCCGCCGGTGCGCCGCAGTTCCTCCCAGGCCCACGCCACCTCGGGGCGGCAGGCAGGGCCCGTGTCCAGCCGCGCGGCCAGCGCTTGGTCGAGCAGAGCGAAACGGTCCGGCCAGTCGGGGCACTCGGCCAGCCGCTCTGTCAGTTCCGTGAGACCGGGGCCGAGGAGGTCGGCCGGGTCCAGGGGCAGCTGTGCCCACTCGGCCGTGGGGACGGCGAAGAGCCGGTAGGCCGCCGGGGGTGACAGCAGGATGGTGACACCGTGCAGGAGTCCCCGGTGCTGGCCGATCGTGGCGGTGCTGCGCAGTCCGTTGACCAGGGAGGCGGCAGCGGCCAGGCGGCGCGGCGCCACAGCGTCGATCACATCGACCGGAGCGGCGAAGCCCAGCATCACCTTCACCACTCCATCAGGCACGAGCAGTCTGCGGCGCGGCGTGCGCGCCCCGAAGCGGAACCCCCGGTAGCCCAGCACCGCCCCGCGCAGTGCGGGGCTCGGCAGTCCGCGGACCAGCTGCCGGTCGTCAGATGCCCCTGGTGTCACGACCATTCCCCCAGAAATGGCGCGTCTATGCCAATCATCACCGTACGCCCTTCGGCGCCCCCGGCGGGGCACGAGTCGCTTTCCTACAATCCAGGCCCGCCCTCCGGCTGGCAGGGTCCTCGCCAAGGGGCATCGCCGAAGGACATGCCCTCATCCATGGCAGCTCCGCCGGCCGTCACCGGTCGGCGAAGGGGAGGCAGACCAGTGACCACTCATCGCACCCGCCCGAGCTTAGGAGCGAGGCGGCTGATCGTCGTCCTCGTGAGTCCGGCGCTGACGCTCGCCGCCGCGGCCGGGGTGTCCAGCGCCGCCGCCAACACGGCCGTCGGCAGCCGGTACGCCGCCCAGGCCGCGCACGCCGGGCTCACCACCGCGCAGACCACGGCACTTCAGAAGGAGGTCGACCGGTACCTCGCCCAGACGGGCGGCACCCAGGTCTCCGCCAACCGCATCGACGTCCCGGACGGCTTCGTCCTGGTAGCCGTCCCGGGCGAGAAGTACGCCCGCGACCTGCGGACCACCACCCGCCCGGCGGACGCCGCCGACTGCGACTACACGAACTTCTGCGGCTGGCCCAAGGCGAACTACGAGGGCACCGTCTGGCAGCACTCCTCGTGCAACACCTACTGGGAGATTCCCGACGGCTGGAACAGCGGCGGGTCGTGGTGGAACAACCAGACGCCCGGCACGGTCGCCCGGATGTACGGCAAGACCAAGAACCTGGTCTACCAGACCCCGCCCGCAGGCGAGAACTCGTGGGACGCGAACGCCAACTGGCACCCCGTCTGGTACGTGAAGGTCTGCTAGCCGCCTCTCGCCGCAAGTCGGGCGGGTGCGGCTCCGCTCGGGGGAGCGGAGCCGCACCCGCCATTCGCTGTCCGCCCGTGCCCAGCGGTGTGCACGCTGGCCCAGGTCCGCTCGATGATCTGGTGAGCCACCAGCGCGGCGCCGCAGCACGCGGTGCGCGTCCAGGCGTGAGTACGAGACTGTCTGTGCCAAGGAGCTGGGCCCAGGCTCTCCGCGTCCTGCAGCAGCCAGGGTTCGAGCTACGCGACTGCGCTGCGCGGCTTTGCCGACGATCCGGCCCCTGCACCCGGACGAGCGGGGCGGCCGGAGAAGCATTGAGGGCCGGGCGGAAGGCCGCGATACTGGCGCCCGGCCCACGGGGGATCAAGGGAGGACACATGAGCCAGGTCGTCACCGGGACCATGGTGCGCGTCGAGAATGTCCACAGGTCGTACGGCCAGGGAGCCGCCGCCGTCCATGCCCTGCGCGGCGTGTCATTCGACATCCCTCGCGGTGAGCTCGTTGCGCTCAAGGGGCGCTCGGGCTCCGGGAAGACCACCCTGCTGAACATCGTCGGAGGGCTCGACGCACCGGACCGGGGGCGGGTCACCGTGGACGGCCTCGACCTGTCCGAGCTCGGCGAGGACGGCCTGCTGGCGCTGCGCCGGGACCGGATCGGCTTCGTCTTCCAGTCCTTCGGCCTCATCCCGATCCTGACGGCCGCGGAGAACGTGGGTGTGCCGATGCGCATGCGCCGGGCCGATGTACGGGAGCGGGAGGAGCGCGTCGAGCTGTTGCTGTCCCTGGTGGGTCTCGCCGACCACGCGGCCCAGCGGCCCGGCGAGCTCTCCGGCGGCCAGCAGCAGCGGGTCGCCATCGCCCGCGCTCTGGCCAACAACCCCTCGTTGCTGATCGCCGACGAGCCCACCGGCCAGCTGGACGCGGAGACCGGCCATGCGGTGATGGAACTGCTGCGGGCGGTCGTGCGCAGCGAACACGTCACGGCCCTGGTGGCTACGCATGACGCGACGCTGCTCGACCTGGCCGACCGGGTGCTGGAACTGCGCGACGGGGGGATATGGGACGAGGCGGGGGAGCAGGCCGAGCCGTCGCCTGTCAGGTGACGGGTTCACCGTCGACCTGGCCGCCACGGCGCGTTGATGCGGCGAGCGGCCCGAGCGCCTGCTGTTCGGTCACAGCCGGCGATCAGCTGTGCCCGCTGTCGTCCGGCCATACCGTGATGTGGTCCTCGTCCAGATCCAGCGCCACCCGGTCGCGCATGCCCAGCGCCCTCGTGTACTCGGCAGGCAACTGGAGGCGTCCGGCCCGGTCGAGCATCGCGTACTCGCGGGCCACCAACGTCTCGTGGCCGGTGGTCTCGTCGACCTCGCTGCGGCGCAGGACCTCCGTGGCGGTGCGGCCGTCGCGGATGGCGACCGTGCGGCGGACCTCGGCGGCCACGGCGCGGTCATGGGTGACGATGACGATCGTGGTGCCCAGTTCCTCGTTCGCCGTGCGGAAGGCGGCGAAGACCTGCTGGGCGGTGTGGGAGTCCAGCTCGCCGGTGGGTTCGTCGGCGAGCAGCACCGCCGGGTCGCAGGCGAGGGCCACGGCGATCGCGACCCGCTGCTGTTGACCACCGGACATCTCCTGTGGGCGGCGGTCCCGGCAGTCGGCGACCTGGAGCAACTCCAGCAGTTCCAGGGCACGTTCGGCGCGGGCCTGGGAGCGGGAGCGGCGTCGCCGGCCCGCCAGTTGGAGGGGCAGGGCGACGTTCTGGGCCGCGGTGAGATACGGAAGCAGGTTGCGGGAGGTCTGCTGCCAGATGAAGCCGACCACCTCGCGCCGGTAGTGCAGACGGTCCTTCGCGGTCATGGCCAGCAGGTCGTGGCCGGCCACCTGGGCCGCCCCGGCGGTGGGGGTGTCCAGGCCGGCCAGGATGTTCATCAGGGTGGACTTGCCGCTGCCCGAGGCGCCCACCAGGGCCATGAGTTCGCCCTCGCGGACGAGCAGGTCGAGGCCCTGGAGGGCCTGCACCTCCACGCCGTCCGCCGAGAAGATACGGACCAGACGGTCGCAGGTGATGAGGGCGTCATGGCCGTAGGCGGGCCGAGTGCGGGTGGCGGTCGCCTTGTCGGTCAGTTCGGCGAGGGTGGGATTCGTCGTCATCGGGCTCCTTGGTCAATGGGGCCGCGGCCGGCCGGGCGCGCGCCGGGCTGCCGTGTGCGGGCGTGGCCCGCCAGGGTGGAGGCCGGGGCCGCCGAGTCCGCCAAGGCCTGGGGCCCCGGGGACCCCAGCCGAGGACAGGGGGCGCGGCTGCCGAGTCCGACCGGGGTCGTGAGCCGGAGGCGCCGGGGCACTCGGGGTCTGGCCCCGAGGCCGCCGGGCTGTGTTGCCGGGCCACCGGGGACGGGGTGGGCTGCCCTTCTCACCCGGTGTCACCTGCTCTCAACTCCCGCACCGCTCCTCTCCTCCCCGCCCACCACGCCTGTACGCCGGCGATTCCCACCGTCACCACCACCACGGCCAGCGTCGGCACCGTCAGTGACCAGGCGTCGGGGTGCAGCAGCGTCTGGTCCAGGGGAACGACCGAGGGCGGTAGGGCCACTGCGGTCAGGTCCATGCCGGGGGAGAGCAGGCGGATCGCGGCCCAGCCGGTCAGGACGCCGCCCGCCGCGGCGAGCACCGCCTGGGGCAGCGACTCCAGGACGAGCAGGCGACGTCCCTGCGCACGGGTGAGGCCCATGGTGCGGAGGCGGGCGAGCAGCGCGATGCGCTCGGGAGCGGCGCGCAGGAGGGACAGGAGCAGCGCGAGCACGGCGTAGCCGGCGCCTGCCGCCACCGCCGCCGTGTAGAGGTGCTCCACGCCGGACTGGAGGGGGGAGTCGACGTACCGGGCTCTCTCGTCGGCGCGGAGGCGGACCGACACCGCGTCCCCGGCCGCCTCTCGCAGGGCACGGCCGTCCGCTTCCGAGCCTGTCACCAGCAGCGTCGTCGGCCTGGCCGCCGTGGCGCCGAGGCCTGCGCGGTCCACCACCAGGAAGTCGCCGCCCGGCACGGCTGGAGTGATGTCCCGGACGAGGACGATGCGGACGGTGACACTGCTGCCGTCCTCCATGGTGACGGGGAACGGAGACGAGCCGTGGGCGTCCGCCAGGCTCGGGGAGGCCACGGCGGGCAGCACGGCGCCGGCCCGCAACTCGCCCCGGCCCTTCCTCAACACTCCTTCGGAGAAGGCACCGAGCCCCGTCCGCCTCGTCAGCTCCGCATAGCCGCCGGGATCCACGCCCACCACCGGCACCGCCTGGCGCCCGTCGTTCGGCTTCGCCCGGTACGCGACGCTCACCGCCGCCACGTCCCGCACGCCGGAGACCCGGCGTACCCGGCCGGCCAGCCCCGCGGGCAGGGGATCCAGCATCGACTCCAGTCGGGCGTCGGCCCCGACGGCGAGGAGCGCCGAATGGTCCCTGGTCTCGCTGATGCCCGCCAGGACCGAGCCGCCGAACGAGGCCGTGGTGAGGGCGGTGAGCAGGGCGAGCAGCGGCAGCACCGCGGACACGGAACCGCGGCCGGCCCGGGCCAGGGACAGCTGGATCACCACACCGCGCAGCTGCCCGGCCGGGCCGGCCAGGCCACGCAGGGGAAGCGGGTAGAGGCGGACCAGCAGCAGCGCGGCGATCACCCCCACCAGCACGGGTGCCGCCGAGATCAGCTGATCGCCGGACCCGCCGGACGTGCCCTGCCGACGCAGGGTCACCACCGCGCCGGCGGTCACCGCCACCAGCGTCAGTTCCGCGACCGTACGCCGCCGGGACAGTCGTACGGACGTCACGTCCTGGCGGAGCGCGGGGATGCGGACGAGCCGGTGGGCGGCCGCCCCGCGCAGGGGGAGGGCGGCGCAGGCGACGACCGTGGCCGCGAGGGCGGCCAGTACGGCGGGCAGGGCCCGGGCGCCGGGAAGGGCCCAGATCGCCACGGCCAGGCCGAGCGCCCCGGCCGGGACGGCGACCACCGCCGTCTCCGCGAGCAGGCGGGCGCCGAGGCCGGGCAGCGAGGCGCCGCGGGCGCGCAGCAGGGCCAGTTCTGTGCGGCGGCGGTCGGCGGCCAGGCCGCCCGCCAGCGCCAGGACGACAACGGCGACCGTACCGCTGCCGAACGCCGCGACCGCGATCAGCGGGGAGACGCCGGAGTGCAGGCGGGAGTAGGAGGCGAGCACGTCGTCGAGGCCGGTGTCGGCGTCCGTGAGGGGGTCGGTGGCGGTGCGTATCTGCTGAAGGCTGGGGCCCGACACCAGGGCGGCGAGCGCGGACTTGAGCGCGCCCAGGTCACGGTGGCGCAGGGTGGTCGGGTCGGGGGCCAGCTGCCAGTAGCGGTAGGGCTGCCCCTCGGTGCCCAGCAGCGCGGGGGCGGCCTCGGGCGGCAGCAACAGGGCGCCGAGCCAGTACCGGGGCGACTCCGCGCTGTTGGGCGATACCCGCATCAGCACGGGCGTGCGCAGCAGGGTGTCCGTCGCCCAGTAGGCGCCGTCCCGGTCGCGCGGGTCGATGATGCCGGTGACCCGGACGGCGAGCGCGTCCCGGCCCGCGCCGGGGACGTGCAGGACCGACCCCACGTTGATGTGCAGGCTCTTGGCGGTGTCCGCGCTGACCGCCGCCTCCACCTCGGGCGTCGTCGCTGTGACCGTGCCGGACGCGCGGGGCAGACGGCCCTCGCTCAGCCGGGCGTGGTCGGCCAGGCCCGCCGGTGCGACGAGGGCGACCCGGGCGGGCAGCCCGCTCGGCCGGGGCAGCCAGGGCTCGGGCACCTCCTGGTTGACGGAGGTGGCCACGCCGTACGACGACTGGCCGGGGTCGGGGACGAAGGGGCGCCGGACCGTGCCGAGGATGCTGTCGTACTGGCGTTTCACGGTGGCGGGGCGCAGTGCCTGCTCGCGCTGGTCCTGCGGCAGGTTCGGCAGCGGCGCCGGGGCGGACAGACCGACGACGCTCCGGAAGTGAGGCACCTGTTCGACGGAGTGGCGCAGGCCCGCGTCCTCGTACCGCTCCAGCGCGCGCGGGAACGCGGCGGCCAGGCAGGTGGTCACCGCCACCAGCAGCGCGAGGGCGAGAGCGGCACCGGGGGCAGACCACAGACGGGTGCGGACCCACGGGGCGGTGGCACGCTCCGCACGCCTGAACGGGATCACCATGTCACTCCCCCTCCCGCAGCACCTGCACCGGATCGGCCTGTCGCACCGCCAGCAGCGCCACGACGACGACCGGGACGGCGGCCACGGCCGCCACCAGGGCGGCCATCCGCAGCGGCGGCAGTTCGACGAGCAGATCCGGCACCGGGCGGGTGGCTTCGCCGGTCAGGACGATGAGTGGCAGCACCGCACGGGTCAGGGCGATGCCCAGGCCCGTGCCCACGGCCAGCGCCAGCGCGACCAGGACGCTCTGCTCGCCGACGACGGCACGGGCCAGTCGGCGACGTGGGGCGCCCAGGGCACGCAGGATCGCGAATTCGGCGTTCCGCTCCCGCAGTGTCCCGGCCGTGCTCACCGCGAACCCGAGCGCTGCCAGCACCGCCGCCGCGGCGGCCGCCGCGGTGAACGCGGCCTCCGGGCCCGCCCCGAACGGATCGTCGCGCAGTTCGGCGGCGATCTCGTCGCGCACGACGATCTGCCCGGGATCGAGGTCGGGCCGGGCGCGCAGAGCGGTGGCGATGTCCGCGCTGTACGAGGGCGAGTCCGGCCGCAGCCACCACTCGGTGGGAGCGAGGGCGAGCCCGTAGCGCGCCTGGAGGACCCGGTTCACGGCGGGCAGATCGACGAGCACGGCACCGCCGTCGCCGTCTCCCTGGCCGCCCTGGGCCGTCGGCAACTGCCTCAGGGCGCGCACAATTCGCACGGGCACGTTCTGCCCCGCCAAGGAGATGTCCATCGTCTGACCGGGGCGGGCGCCGGCGGAGGCCAGGAAGCGGTCGGTGGCGAGGGCGGCCACCGCGGTGGTTCTGGGCTGTGGCACCTGCATGCGCAGCGTCAGGGACGGGCTGAGCCGGGGCTGATCGGACGGGACGTAGCCCGTGCCGTACACCACGGTCGGGTGCGCGGCGGGGCGGACGCGCGGGCGGGTCGGCGCGGTTGCGGCGTCGGCCGAGCCCTGCCCGTCGGTGCCGGAGGCCACCCTCCAGGACGCCGACAGGGGCACCCGCTGTGCCGTGCCGGCGGCGGTTGTCGCGGTCAGGGCGTCGAGGGTCAGGGTGTGCTGTTCCGCGTGGGAGGACGGCACAGGCAGCACGAGCTGTACCCCGGTGAGCGTCAACGGTCCGTGGTTGCTGGGCAGTTCGACCGACAGCATGTGCGGGCGTGCGTCGGCGGGCAGGCTGCCGGACGGCAACGGGTAGGGCACGCCGTGGTCGTCCTCCAGCGTCTGGGTCACGGTCGCCGCGCTCTCCGTGCCCCGCACCGAACTGAGCAGGGTCGCCGTCAGCGTCAGCCGGGTCGCCCCGGCGGGTACGCGTGCGCCCGCCGACTCACCCGATGGACCCAGCCCCGCCAGCAGCCGCTTCATCGGGGCGGGCGCCAGGTCGGGGCGCAGCAGGACGGTGTCCGCCGCGTGCGCGGTGTCCAGCGCCAGCACCGTCGCCGTGCGATCGCCGGACAGCGGCAGGGTCGTCCGTACGGCGGGGGCGGCCTCGCGCACATGAGGCACGGCCGCGTACTCCTGTGTGCGGCCCAGCTCGCCGTCGCCGGTGCCCAGGATGCGCACCGGCGCGCCCGCCGCGAAGTCGGCCTGGTCGTCCTGCGAGCGCTCCCAGGAGGAGCCCTGGCCGATCGCCAGTACGCCGAGCGCGACGGCCAGGACGAGCAGCAGTACGGGCCCGGCACCGCGCCCCGGGCGGCGGCTGAGCTGCCAGCCGGCCAGCGCCGCGGCCAGCCCCCGTCCGCCCGTCGCCCGGCGTTCGGCGAGGCGGGCGGCCGGCGGCAGCAGACGCAGGGTCAGGACCGCGCCGGCAAGCAGCGCGAGGGCGGGCGCGGCGACCAGCAGCGGGTCGATGCCCAGGGCGCCGGTCGTGTCCGCGCTCATCGCGCCCGACGTACGGCGGTCCAGCTGCCAGTAGGCGACCCCGGCCACCGCCACCAGCCCCAGGTCCGCGCCGGCCCGCAGCCAGGCGGGCAGGGCGCGGGCACGGGACGTGCGGAACCCGGTCGACGCGACCGCCGGCAGGGTCACCGCCAGCGCGCACCCCAGCGCCACCCCGGCCGCCGTCAGCCACACCCCGAGCCGTCCGCCGTCCGGCACCTCCAGCTCCAGTCCGAGCCGGGCCAGCGCCCCGTGCCCGGCGAGCAGCCGGGTCAGCGGGCCTGCCAGCAGCGGGGCGATCAGCAGCGCGGGCCCGGCCAGCAGCAGCGCCTCCCGGGCGGCGAGGCCGGCTAGGGCGGCGCGGGAGGCGCCGCGGGCACGCAACAGCCGGGTCTCGCCGGTGCGTTCGGCGGCGAGCAGCCGGGCCACGAGCAGCAGCGCGCAGGCCGCGAGCAGGGCGAGCTGGAGGGCGACGATCAGGAGGGTGGAGCGGGAGACGAGCAGGGAGCGTTCGACCCGGTCGAGGACCTCGGGGAGAGCGGTGGTCGCGGTCGTCTCGGCCGTGTCGCCCTCGCTGTCGTCCCCGGTGCGCAGCTTGAGCAGGGCGGCCGGCCCGGTGCGCGCGGAGGTGCGCAGGGCGTCGATGCGTTCGGCGGTGAGGCGGGCGAAGTCGGCGGAGGCGAGCCACGCGAACGGTCCCTCGCTCACCCGGCCGCCGGTGACGACGGAGGGCGCCGTCAGCAAGGGGCCGTAGGTGATGAAGTCGGACGTCTGTCGTACGCCCCGACCGCCCAGTTCGTCCAGCAGCCAGTAGGGGGAGGCCGGTTCGGTGGGCCGGTACACGCCGGTGACGAGGATCCGCACGGGCGGCCCGTCGAGCCGGTCGGTGACGGTGAGGCGGGCGCCCGGCGTCAGCCGCAGCCGCCGCGCGGCGGTCTCGGGCAGCGCCACCTCGACGTCCGGCGTGCCCGCGCGCGGCGGGCGCCCTTCGCTGAACCGCACCTGCGTGGGGTCGAGTGTCGCGAAGTGCGTGAGGTCGGGATTGTCGCCGGGCCGGGTGGCTGCGGCCCGGGTGGTTGCGGGCAGCGCGTACGGGCCGGAGCACACCAGCGTCCGCACGGTCACCGGCAGTCCGTCGAAGGTACGGCGCGCTCCGTCGCGCACAGCGGTGTCGGCGGCCCGGCGGTGATCGGCCGCCACCTCCGCCGTGACGACCAGCGCGGCATCGGCGGCGTTGCGCGGCTCGGCCAGCGAGTGACGCAGGGCCGCGTCGCCGATCGCGGCCGAGTAGGCGGCCAGGGCCGCCAGCACGGACGTGGTCAGCAGGACGGTGACGAGCGCGGCGGTGATCAGCGGCCGATGCGCTCGTGCCCTCGCCAGGACAAGCGTGGCCCGCCCCGGACGCACCCCGAAACGCCCCCCGTACGTCGCCACCCGGCTTCCCCCAAGCCTCCGTTGACACCGTTGACCGGACCTTTCGGTGATGTTGTCAGACCGGAAGGGGTGGGGTAAGCGATGGTGAACCGGGCTTGACCGGATTGTGACCGGAAATCGGCATTCCGTGACCGGAATCCGGGCTGCGGAGGCCGCATTGCCGCGGCCCGTGACTGCGTCCTCTGCGCGACCCGGACGCCACCGAGGACGTTGACAGCGAGCGGTGACCGCCGGGGCGCGGGGCGCTACCGAGACTGCCCGCGGGTCTTGGTGCTCTCGTCCTGGTGTCTGGTGTGGTCGGCCGGTGGGCGCTGGGGTTCAGCCGGGGTGGCTACCCAGCTCGCCAGGAGTTTGAGGCGGTCTTCGTCGCCGGTGTCCGGTTCGGCGGTGTAGATGGTCAGGGCGTGCGCTTGGGTGGCGGAGATGGGCAGGTCCAGGGGTTGGTAGGTGAGTTCCAGGGGCCCGGCGCCGGGGTGGTGGAAGCGCTTGATGCCGCCATGGTGGATACGCACGGTGTGGGCGGCCCATCGGGTGCGGAAGTCGGTGCTGAGGGTGGACAGCTCTCCGATGAGTTCGCGCAGCGCCTTGTCGCCCGGGTACCGGCCGGCTTCGGCGCGCAGCAGGGCGGCGGTGATGTCGGCGGCATCGTCCCAGGCGTCGACGAAGTGGCGGGAGCTGGGGTCGAGGAAGTAGTAGCGGGCGAAGTTGGGGCGGCCGCGGTCGTCCACGGTCTCGCTGTCGTAGACGGGGGCGAAGAGGGCGCGGGCGAGGGCGTTGGCGGCCACGATGTCCAGGCGGCCGTTGGTGACGAACGCCGCGGACAGAGTCATGGAGTCGAGCAGCCACTGGACGCGGGGCGGGATGTCGACGGCCTTGCGGCGACGCGGTGCGCGGCTGGCGGGTTGGGCGGCTTTGGCCAGGTCGAACAGGTAGGTGCGTTCGTCCTCGTCCAGGTGCAGGGCGTGGGCGACGGCGTCGAGGACTTCTTCGGACACGCCGCTGATGTGGCCCTTCTCCAGCCTCGTGTACCACTCGGTACTCACGCCGGCGAGGACGGCGACCTCCTCGCGCCGCAGCCCGGGCACCCGGCGCCGGCCGTGGGTGGGCAGGCCGGCCTCCGCAGGGGTGATCCGGGCGCGTCGGGTGGCCAGGAAGTCCCGGATGTCGGAGCGGTTGTCGGAGCGGTTGTCGGGGCGGGAGTCCATGCCCTCCACGGTAGGCGCGGTCCGGCGCGGAGGGAGGTTGAGCTTGTACCCCCCATGAACACGACCTTCCTCACGCAGTGACGGAGCCGGTTTCGTGGGATCGGCAGCCAGATGTCGATTGTTGTGGAGATCCAAGAAGTGAGCACCCGAGCAGCACCTTTGCGCCGCACTGGCGACGTGCGGGTCAACGGCCCGGCGGGTCTGCCCTCGCGGCTTCCGCTCGTGGTCCATGTGCTGGCGCTGGGCACGTTCCTGATGGGCACGAGTGAGTTCATGGTGGCGGGCCTGCTCCCGCAGATCGCGGGTGACCTGCACATGAGCGTGGCCCAGGCAGGGCTTCTGATCACCGTCTTCGCCCTCGGCATGATCGTCGGCGCGCCGGTGATGGCGATGCTGACACTGCGGCTGCCCGCTCGGTGGACGCTGGTGCTGGCCCTGGGCCTGTTCTCCGCCGGGCACCTGGTGGCCGCGCTGGGCTCCGGCTTCGGATCGCTGCTGGCGGCGCGGTTTGTGACCGCGCTGGCGACCGGGGCGTTCTGGGCGGTGGCCAATGTGGTGGCCACGCGTGCCGCCGGACCGGCCGCGAGGTCCCGGGCCGTGGGCGTGGTGGGTTCCGGCGCCATGCTCGCCAACGTCGTCGGCGTGCCGCTGGGGGCCTTCGCCGGGCAGTTGGTGGGTTGGCGCGGACCGTTCTGGGCACTGGCGGTCCTCGCGGCGGCCGCCATGGTGCCGATCGCCCGCCGGGTGCCGAACGGGAGCCGGCGCCGCCGTGAGGCGGTGTCGGTCCGGACCGAGTTGTCGGCGCTGCGCTCCGGCCGGGTCTGGCTGGTGCTGGCGGCCTGCGCCACCACCAATGCCGGGGTGCTGGGGACGTACACCTACATCGCGCCGCTGCTGACCGACCGGGCGGGTATCGCCGCCGGTCTCGTGCCGCTGGTGCTCGTGGGGTTCGGTGGCGGCGCCCTGGCAGGCTTCCTGCTCGGGGGACGCCTGGGAGACCTTCGCCCGCAGGCGACGACCGTCACGGCTGCGGCCGCAACCGCTGTCACGCTGCTGGCGCTCGGCCTGTTGCCCGGCTTTGCCGCGGCGTCGGTCGTCCTGGCCGTCCTGCTCGGGTTCTTCGGGTTCGTGGCCACTCCGGTGCTGATCTCCCTCGCCGTCCGCTTCGCGGGCCGGGCCCCCACGCTGGGATCCGCGTTGACGGTCGCCGCGTTCAACCTCGGCACCGCGGCCGGCTCCTGGATCGCCGGGCGTGCTCTGGCCCTGCCGCTCGGTGCCGCCGGACCCGCCACGGTCGGCTCCGCCGTCGCCGCCCTGACCCTGATCCCCACGATCATCATCGCCCGTGCCCGACGCGGCCGCCGGACGCCGCCGCTCGACTGGTCGGCAGCCTGGACGCGATGAAACCCCGGGTGCCCCGGCGGGCCGGGGCCGGGCGGTTACGCCGTCCCCGTGGGTTCGCCGTACCAGAGCACCAAGACGGCAGGGGGCCGCCAGGCTCCCGTGCCTTTCTGAACCAGGCGCCCAAGCGCCGTCACACGAGAACGAGGAGATGCGCACATGCGCGGAGTAGTGATGCACAAGGCCGGCGATGTTCGGGTGGAGGATCGCGAGGACCCGAAGATCGTCGAGCCCACCGACGCCGTCGTGAAGCTGACCGCGACCTGTATCTGCGGCTCGGACCTGTGGCCGTACCGTGGCATCGAGCCCGCCGACCACACGCTCATGGGGCATGAGTATGTGGGCGTGGTCGAGGAGGTCGGCTCGGAGGTGAAGACCGTCAAGCCCGGGGACTTCGTGGTCGGGTCGTTCGTCATCTCCGACAACACCTGCGAGATCTGTCAGGCCGGCTTCCAGTCCAAGTGCGTGCACGCCGAGTTCGTCCACGCAGGCATCGGTACCCAGGCCGAGAAGGCCCGCATCCCGCTGGCCGACGGCACCCTGGTGGCCACGCCCGCGCAGCCCGACCCGGAGCTGGTTCCCGCCCTGCTGGCCGCCTCCGACGTGCTGGGCACCGGCTGGTACGCGGCCGTCGCCGCCGAGGCCGGGCCCGGCAAGACCGTCGCGGTAGTCGGCGACGGCGCGGTGGGCCTGATGGCGGTCCTGGCCGCCAAGCAGCTCGGCGCGGAGCGGATCATTGCCATGTCCCGCCACCCCGAGCGGCAGAAGCTGGCCCTCTACTACGGGGCGACCGACATCGTGGAGGAGCGCGGCGAGGAAGGCATCGCCAAGATCAAGGAACTCACCCGCGGCCTCGGCGCCCACTCGGTCGTCGAGGCGGTCGGCACACAGGAATCGTTCATGCAGGCCGTCGGTGCCACCCGCGGCGGCGGGCACCTGGGTTACGTGGGCGTCAATTACGACGTCCAGATTCCCGGCATCGAGCTGTTCTTCGCCGGTATCCACACCCTCGGCGGGCCCGCCCCCGTGCGCCGCTTCCTCCCCGAGCTGATCCAGCTGATCTGGGACAAGAAGATCGATCCCGGCAAGGTCTTCGACCTCACCCTCCCCCTGGAGCAGGCTCCCGAGGGCTACAAGGCGATGGACGAGCGTCGCGCGACCAAGGTTCTGCTTACCCTCTGAGTACCGGGCCGACAGCCCCGTTCTCGCCCTCCCCCCATCTCACGGACGGAGAAGCCGACCACATGGCTCTGATCTTGGTGACGGGAGCCTCCAGCGGGCTCGGCTATGCGACGGCGACCGCGCTGGCCGGGGAGGGGCACGACGTGGTCGTCCACGCCCGCACCCCGGCACGCGTCACCGCGCCTGCGGGAGGAGGCCGGTGGGCGGGCGAGGCGACCGGGGATCTGGCCGAGATGGACGGGATCTCCGGTGTCGCCCGGCAGGCCGCCGCGTTCGGCCGCTTCGACGCGGTCATCCACAACGCCGGCACCATGCACACCCCCGAGGCGGCCACCGTCAACACCATCGCGCCCTACCTGCTGACGGCCCTGATGGACAGGCCGTCCCGCCTGATCTACCTCAGCAGTTCCATGCATCGGGGCGGTTCCACCGGCCTTGCGCGGTTGGCCGACGGCACGGCCTCCTACAGCGACAGCAAGCTGTGGGTGACCGTCTTGGCCATGGCCGTCGCCTCCCGGTGGGAGGGGACGGCCGCCCACGCCGTCGATCCGGGTTGGGTGCCCACCCGGATGGGCGGCCCCGGCGCGACCGACGACCTGGTCGCCGGCCACCAGACCCAGGTCTGGCTGGCCACCCGCGACGACATCACGCCGCCCACCGGCGGCTACTGGTACCACCGGCGCACCCAGGAGCCGCACCCCGCCGCGCGCGACCCCGAGTTCCAGGACCGGCTCCTGCTTGCCCTGGAGGAGCGCACGGGGGTTCGGCTCGACTGACCGCCGACCGGGGGTCAGCGCCCCTTGCCGGTCTCGGGCGAGGTGATGCCCCGGCTGGCGCGGCGCATGGCCTGATACAGCGCGGCATCCTCCGGAGGGTCCGGCAGCGCGCCGCGGGCGGGGCCCGGAAGGACTGGATCATCCACGCGACCAGACGGCGCCAGGCGCAGGGCAGAGCTGGACACGTCGACGCCGGACGGGTGGACAAGCACACGAAGCCCCTGGTGGAGACGGATTTCTTGGTCGAGAACCCATCTATCAGGGGCTTCGCCCGTCTGTCAGCCCAACTGCCCTGCCCCACCAGCAGGTTGCACAACATTCACTGCCTTCACGCGCCACCCGATCGGTGTTTGTGAAGCGTCAGTAGGATCACGTCATGCCTCCCTCGATAGTCCGCCGCTACATGCTGTCTGCACTGCTGGCCGTGGCACTGGTCGCGTTCGGCTACTACGCTCTGCAGCCCGTCCGAGAGGCTTGCGCGCTCAGCTCCGAGCCCTATGGCTCCACGTTCACCCGAAACATCGCTCACGCGTCCGGTGATGGTCAGTGCGGTGAAGAACGCACGCGGTTCCTGACCTGGCTAGGGCGATAGGCGTACCCGACCGTTCGAGGCCGGCGAGTTCGGGTTGCCGCTGGTCCGGACTGCCTGACAGTGCTGTACGGGCCGGTTGGCACGCCCCTGATCGGCGGTGCCATGTCCGGCGGTCGACCTGGACCCGGTCGGGACGGTTTTGGTGCACCGGCCGGAGAGCCGGTCTTCGTGCACGGGTTCCTGGACCCCCGCCGGACGCGGGCGGGTGTGAGCCTGTTCGGCTCGGCCGGCTTCTCCCAGGGCCGCCGGAGATCCGTGGCCAGAGGTTGGGCGAGCCGGAGTTCGGCATAGGCGACGATCACCAGCCACGTCCACCGGTCGGCCGCCTCCGGGCTGCGAAGCCGGGGCTTGATCCACCCGAGCGTCTGCTTGAACAGGCGGAATATGTGTTCCAGGTCGAAACGTCGGAGGAAGGACTGCCAGCGGCGGCCGACGTCGGCCTCGCTGGCGCCGGTGCCTGACCACCACGGCCAGACAGGCCTGTTCACCTCGCCGCTCGGCAGCTTCTCCACAACCAGGCGGATGACGGTGCCCTCGATCAGGGCAACGGTCCGTAGTGGTCGATCCAGGCTGCCCGCCGGGTCAGCCTCAGGTGCAACCGGTCCCATGCCCGCGCGGTCGCCTTCCCATAGAGGCGGGTGTCCGTCACCGTGACGGCCTGCTCGGTGCCCCAGGTGGCGGGGTCGCTGAAGACGAACTCCCCGCCGTGCTTGGGCGCTCGGCCGCCCTCGGGGTCGTAGACCCGCAGCGGTGCCGGTCGGCGCATGACGCGGTCGGAACGGAGTCGGCCGAGGATCTCGACGGGCAGGTCGCCCAGCAAGTGGGCGATGCGGGGTGCGTCGTATCCGGCGTCCGGCACGGCCAGGACCTCTGGGCCGCCCGGCTTCCACTGGTCGAAAGCGACGAGCCGCTCGACGACTCCGCGGATCTGGACCGTGGTCATCGCGGCGGCGTCGACGCCGGCCTCCAGCCGGACCGCATCCAGCACCGCCGAGGCAGCGACGGACGATGTCCCGGGCCGGCTCGCCCTTCGTCGTAGATCGTGGAGTCGTGGCTCATGCCGGTGTGAACGCGGACGGTGAAGCGGCCGTCCAGGCGGAGTGGTGGAAGGGGTAGGAGTGCCCCACCCGGTCCGACAGTGTCCAGCCATCAAGGTTCACCGGCCGGCGGCGACTCATGCGGCACGGCCCGTGATGCCCGGCATCGGGGTGCGCACTTTCCGGGCGAGACTGTGGATGGCCGGGTGGCCGTCCAGGCGGCGTACTCCTGGCGGACGTAGAGGCGGAGTCCGGGGGTGAGCGTGATCGCGTCGGGGTGGAGCGGGCCGGCCGCCAGGTCCGGATGGCGGCGGTCGTGCAGGACGAGTTGCTCGGCGGTTTCCGCGGCGGCTGCGAGGGGGCCGGGGCCGGGGTCTTCCAGGGCCATCCTGTCCATGAGGGCCGCCCGCCGTAGCAGCCAGGCCCGTTCGGCGGATGTCGCGTCGACGAGGGGGCCGGTGACGGACGGGGTCTGGCGGCCGTCGCGTTCGGCTCCGAGAGCGAGCACGTGATGCATCTCGCGGCGCAGGTCAGGCGCATTCCTGTAGGCCTCGTGCGGAGGCGGGGCGTCGATGCCTTGATGGCTCTTCGGGGTGACGTCCATGATCACCACTCCGCCGGTACGCAGGGGCCGGCGCCGCAGCGTCGGCACAGCACCGTGTCGTGATCGGGACCGCCGTGATCGAGGGCTGGTGGGTGCGCGGCGGACCGCATCGGAACCCGGGCCGGGCCTGGGCAGCCGTCGATGGGGCACGGCTTATGGGTTGCAAAGTCCCACTCGCGGGGTCGTCGGTCGACCCGGCGTCGCAGCTCGCGCGGAACGCCCGGGCCGGTCATGCCGAACACCTCAGGCTGGCGCGGACTTCGCGGCCGCTGCGCGTCTGGCGGACCTCGGTCGACTGGGCGAGGTACCGGACGATGCCGGTGCCGCGGCCATGTTCGTCGGGGGCGATGTCGGAGCGATGGCGCTCCACGGTCATGCCGGAGTCAACGACCATGATGTGCAGAGTGCCGTGGTCGAGGACGAGCACCAGGGTCATGCGCTCGCGGCCGTACTGGGCGGCGTTGGTGGCGAGTTCGTCGATGATGAGAACGGCGGAGTCCCGCTCGCTTGCGGGCACGCTCCAGGTCTCGAGCAGATCGGCCGCGAAGTGACGAGCGGCGGAGACGTGCGCCTCCTGCGCGGGCAGGGTGAGCAGCGCCTGGTGGCGGCAGGGTTGGTCGAGCAGCGAACTCGGGAGGGGCGATTCGGTCACAAACATGTTCTTCTGGCTCTTCTGTGGATGTGCGGAGCTCGGATCGGGGGAGACGCCAACAACGTCGGGGCGGTCGGTGGGCTGGTCCTGCATGGGCGCGCTCACTCAGTTCCACGGACGACGCATGCCCAATGGTTCGAGTCAATTGCACCTTTTGCTCGACTTCTTGCCGACCACGTCAATGCCAGCGGCCTGGCTGGGCCCCACGCACCTCTGTCACCTCTGTGAGAAGTCGATCGAGGCCGTAGTCGGCCGGGCAGGACCGGTAGCTCGGTCCCCTCGCCCGATCGTCGGCGCACTCACGCGGCAAGTCGGTTGAGGGCAGGGCCGGTTCGCGGGAGCGGGCGGTGAGGGCGCCCGGCTCCCGAGGGATCCCGGCGCGGGGTGGCAGGCCTGCCGCTGCCGAGGCCGTGTGACGGGAGCTGCCCGCAGCCCGACGACCGAGCCGCTGAACTGCCTCGGTGTCGACATGGTCCGCCAAATGACCGGCTGTGCAGGCGAAGCGGCCGCAGCACGGCGTGGTGGCGTCGGTCGGCAATGCCTCAGGAGCGAATGGTGACCAGCTTCTGACCGTTGTCTGCGAGGATCTCGAAGTGCTCGATGGCTCCTGGGGACATGGCGACCGCCCCTGGGATCGTGGTGCCGGGCGGGTACTCGCCTGCCCGCCAGGTGGCGCCGTCCGCCCTGGCGCCGCCGGGCCCGACCGCCTGCAGCCGGCAGGTGATTCCGGCGGGCGCGCCCTTGGCGGAGACCTGCAGGACACTGCCCCAGGCGGAGGGGGAGACCTTCACCGAGGCGGAGACGCCGGTGGCGGGATCGCTTCCGGAGAACGTGCGCCAGGCAGCCGGCGCGGTCGGCCCGGGCGGCGTTGCCTGACTGCTCAAGGAGCCGCCAGCCGCCAGCCATGTGCCGCCGGCCGCTGCCGCGATGAACGTCACGGAGGCGGCGGCGCCGGCCAGTTGCAGACGCCAGGTCCTGCGGCGCCGGGACGCGGCCTGCCGCAGCAGCCGCTCCAGCACATCCGCCTGTGGTGTCGGCGCCGTCGGCACCACAGGCCGTGTGGGCGAGGAGCCCTGCGTGCCCTCGGCTGCCCGTGCCACCAGCCGGTCGGACAGCTCCCCGTCCCCCGCCGGCACCGTTCGGGCCGCCGCTTCCGCCGCGGTCACCGTCGCCAGCAACGCGGGCAGCCCCGACAGCCGGATGTGTTCGGCCCGGCACTCGTCGCATTCCGTGAGATGGACGCGCACCTGTTCCATTTCTGCCGAGGGCAGTGTGCCCAGGACGTATCCCCCCAGCGCCAGCCGGAGGGCGTCGTGTTCCGCACTCATGGCCGCCACCTCCCGCACACCACGGTCATGGCTCGATCCCCCGCTCCTGGAGCGCCAGCCGCAGGGCGTGCAGGGCGTAGTACGTCCGTGACTTCACGGTGCCCAGCGGGATGCCCAGTACCCGTGCGGCCTCCACCATGGTCCGGCCCCGGTAGTAGGTCTCCAGCAGCACCGCGCGGTGGTCCGGTGACAGCGTCCGGACGGCGTCGGCAACCGCCCAGCTCTGCAGTGCCTGCTCGATCTCGTCCTCGCCCGGTGTCTGCTCGGCGGCTCGCTCCAGCACTTCGCCGCCGGTCTCGGCAGGCCTGGCCTGCCGGGCCCGGTGGGCGTCGATGACCAGATGCCGGGCGACCGTACACAGCCATGCCCGGGCCGGGCCGCGTGCGGGATCGAACGCGGCGGGATGCTGCCACGCCCGCAGCAGCGTCTCCTGCACCACATCCTCCGCCCATTGCCAGTCTCCTGAGGTCAGTCGCAGCACGTAGTGGAACAGGGGCCCTGCGTGTTCCTCGTACAGAGTGCGCAGCAGTTCCTCATCCGCGGTCGAAAGGGTCCCTTTACCGGAGACACGGCGCGCGGACCGATCCGGATCGGCCCTTGGATCACGTTTTCGGAAGCTCCGGGGCATAAGTCGATCGTCGCGCATATGCACTGCTTTGTCCTGTAATGCACTGCACAGGACAGGTAACCCTCGGTGAGCGCCGCGGAGGCGCGTCGGAGGTTGGTCTCACGGCGTCACCGGGCCCATCCGTGCACAGCGCCCGTGGAGGCCGACCGATCTGCGGCGATGCCAAGAAATCTCACAAAAGTGCATATACGTCGAACCGTACGACCCTCGCCGTCCGTGGAGCCGGACATAAGCCGACTCACATGCAGTTCCTCATCGATTCCCCGCGTGTCATAGGGCGGATCGGAGGTGACCGAAACACACCCACGCGACGCAAGCGCTCCTGGCGCCGGACACGCTCGCCGCGCCCCCGCGCATCTAAGTCGGCGCCACCGCGCCGCCTCGGCTCGTACCCAGCGCACACCACGGCGACGGCTCTGCGCGGCGCTGGACACGTGCGGCGATCGAGAGAGGCCATGAACACGGCATCCACCACATATCCCTGCGGTTGCCTGCGCCCCTGCCGGCGCAGTCCCCGTCTCCGCCCGATCAGTGAGGAACGGACACCATGCACCTGAACTTCCGCACACCGGCCCGGCGTTCACGCGCTGCGGCCGGGCTGGCCGTCGCCACCATCGCCACCGCCGGCGCGCTGGGGCTCCTCAGCTCATGCGGCCAGTCGCCGCATCCCTCGTCCTCCGGAGCCGGCGCTCTCACACCCGGTCCGGGTCAGCACCAGACGGCCGGGATGCCCGGTGCCACGGGGCCGGGAAACACGGCGGGTTCCCCTCCCGGCGCCTCGCCGATGCCCAGCATGAGCATGCCCACCAGTCACTCGAGCACGGGCGCGCCGGCCGCGCCGGTGACGGGGAACGCCGTTGCAATCAACAACTTCGCATTCTCCCCGGCCGTGCTCAAGGTGAAGGTGGGTACGACGGTGACCTGGACCAATCAGGACGCCGACGCCCACACCGTCACCAGTTCCGGAAAGGGCGGCCCGTTGCATTCAGCCGCCCTGGCCACCCACGCCACCTACAGCTACACGTTCACCAAACCCGGCACCTACGCCTACCTCTGCACCATCCATCCGTTCATGACCGCCACCGTGGAGGTGACCTGATGACCGACTACTACGACAGCCACGACGGAGCGCCGGACCACGACGCCGGCCAGCCCGACCCGGAACACGGCATGACGCGTCGCCAACTGATACGCCACGCAGGGTGGTTCGGCGGCGCGGTGGTACTGACCGTGGCCAGTGGAGAGGTGATCAGCCACATCGCCGACTCCCGGGACACCAACGTCGGAGCCACTGCCGGTGCCGTCGCCGCGGGAAGCGGCGCGCTGCGGTTCGTGCAAGTCTCCGACAGCCATATCGGATTCCAGGGCCCTGCGAACACGGACGTGGCCGGCTCATTCACCGAAGCGATCAACCAGGTCAACTCGCTCGGATTCAGGCCTGACTTCGTCATGCACAGCGGCGACCTGACCCACCTGTCCACGGCCGGACAGTTCGACCAGGTCAAGCAGATGATGGCCGGAATGAAGACAGACCGTGTCTTCACCGTACCGGGCGAGCACGACTCCATCGGCGACGCGGGCCGCGCCTACCGGCGGACCTTCGGCACGGGCACGCTCGGCGACGGCTGGTACAGCTTCGATACCCACGGCGTGCACTTCATCGCCCTGGTCAACACCCTGAGCCTGGAGAAGCTCGGCCACCTCGGCAACGACCAGATCGACTTCGTCCGCAAGGACGTCGCCGGCCTGCCCTCGGACACCCCCCTCGTGGTCTTCAGCCACATCCCGCTGTTCGCCATGTACCCGCGGTGGGGCTGGAGCACCGACGACGCCCTCAAGGTCATCGCCCTACTGCGCCGTTTTTCCTCTGTCACCTGCCTCAACGGGCACGTCCACCAGCTGTTCACCAAGACAGAAGGCAACATCACCTTCCACTCCGCCACCACCACCGCCTACCCCCTGCCCGAACCTGGCCGTGCCCCCGCCCCCACCCCGCAGGTCGTCCCCGCCCGACAGCTCAAAGACGCACTTGGCATCCGCAGCGTCGGCTACCGCCAGGGCGACCGCGAACTGGCCATCAAGGATCAGAGGCTGGCATGAACACCCGAAGACTCCCCACCCCCGCCCTGCGATGGGCGACTGCCGCAACCCTCGCCGCCGGCGGATACATCCACGCCCAGCTCTACGTCGACGAGTACCGCTTCATCCACATCATCGGCCCCCTGTTCCTCCTCCAGGCCGGCGCTTCCTTCGCCCTCGCCGCCCTGCTCCTGTTGGGGACACCACCTCTGACATTGAGGGCCGCCGCGGCAGGCGTCGCGCTCGGGGCCCTCGGAGGGTTCACCGCCTCGCGCACCGTAGGCGTGTTCGGATTCACCGAGCGCGGTCTACAGCCCGCACCACAGGCCGTCCTCAGCCTCCTCGCCGAGACCGGAACGCTGCTGCTCCTCGCGACCTGGCAAATGTCGGTGGCCACACAACGTCGCGCGGCCCGACCACCCGTCGGGCCGCCGATCCGCAGCCGGGCCGCCACCGGTACACCACCCGACTGAACCACCACGGTGAAGCCCGCCATCTACGCCACCTGTCACTCCTCCCGGAACCAAGGGGTATCTCCCATGCACCTGGAACCACGCCCAGGAATCGCCTGGCCGAGTCCGCACCTCCGCGAACTGAGGGACGCTGTGCGCATCCTGCTCGGCCTGGACGACGACACCGCCGTCGTGATCCGCCAATTCAGCTGTGGTGAACTCGGTTACGCACCGCTGGAAACCGTCGTCGAGGTGCTGCCCATGGACGGCGGGATCCACCGCTGGACACTCCACCGCCCCGCCGACGAGATCACCGAGCACGACCTGGCCTCTGCTTTTCAGGCGGCTCCGACTCGGCCGACTGCGCTCTGACCGCGTGATGCGCCGGCCGACCCCACTGCGGGTCTTCGAGATTGACAGTGACGACGGCACCGCCGAGCGGTAGAGCGGCAATGTGACTCCGTACCGGCGGCCAGGGCGGATACGTGACGCCGTGGGCGCCCTGGACGGGGGAGGAGGAGTCCGAAACCCTCAACTGGCGGGCGGATGCCTGCCATGGCGAGCAAGACGGCCGAGGCTGTGCTGTTTCCCGGGATCGATGTGCGAGTGGAGCGCGTCAGCAACTCCTTCGGCGTCCTTGTGGTGAAGGCGGTGTCCACCGCTCGCCCGGGCAGGTGTCGTCGAGCAGGTACCAGGCCCGTCCGAGCGGCACCGCCGCTCCAGCACCGGACTGACGGGCTGGCCGCGGTCCATCGTGATCGAGCTCGGCGGACGTCCGGCCGCGCGCTGTGCCGCCGCCTGTGGTTGGCCGCGGGCAAGGCCCGGCTGCTCAGGCTATCGACGGCGCAGAGGGTACCGGACCGGGCACCGCACGCCGGCCGGTCGTCACGGCAGAGCGAGGACATCGTCGATCGCGGACCGGATCTCCTCGTCCTGCATGAAGGCCCGGTAGTCCACGTATGTCGAAAGCCGCCGGCCGGATCCCCGCACCGTACCCAGGATTGCCCGCGCCGCCGGAGAGACCGTGCCGATCCTGGCGAGGGCGCGCAGCGCCTCGAGGGACAAGCCGTAGGCGTCGCCGCCACCGGCGATGGGAAGGAGGTGCTCTTCCAGGGCGGATCCACTCGGCTCCGGCTCGCCAGTGATCGACCACAGCGCGACCGCTGCCCGCAGCCGCAGCCAGCTGTCACCGTGCTCCATGACGCGCCGCACCCGGTCGGCGTAGCGTGCGGCCGCCGGTCCGAAATCGCCGAGGAGGCCGACGGGACCGTATAGCGGTTCGTCCTCGGTCAGCACCGCCTCGCCGATGAGCCGCATCGCCGCGTCGTGGTCGCCACCCAGGCGCCAGGCCGCCCATGCGACCTTGTGATGGTTGCCGGGGAAGTCGAGGACCGTGCACCGGCGCACGGCGGGCTCGGCTGACTCCGCAGCCGGTCCCATCGCCACCAGCGCATCGACTGCGTGCAGCGAGTACCCGGTGTCGTCCAGCAGGGCCACCACTTCCGGCAGTGCGGGCGCAGCGGCCGGCCCCCACGCTTTGAGGACTTCCAGGAAGCAGCAGGTCAGCGAGCCGCCCACGCCGTCGTCCCGGTGCAGCTTCCGCACCGTGGGCAGCAGGGCCTCCGCGTGCGCCCGCAGTGGCTCCAGGACGTCCTCGACCTCCGGCAGGTGGGGGCCGCCCGAGATGTACCCGCGTGAGTACTGGCCCCGGTACGGCGCGTACAGCCGCTCGACCAGCCCCGGCAGGGCGCGCTCGTCGCCGATGCGGCTCAGCGCCCAGCGGGCGTGGTCGCCGACGGTGCCCTCGAGGAACTCGGCCTCGCCCGGGTCGTCGAGGAGGGAGGCCAACTCGTCGGCGTACGGAGCCGCCCGCGAACCCAGCACGGCCAGCAGGTGGGCCGCCCGGTACCGTACGCCGTCATCCGGCTCGGCGAGCAGCGCACCCGCGAGCGGCAACAGCGATGATGCCGCGGACGGCCGGACCACCAGCAGCCGCCATCCCCCGTCCAGCGCGGCGCGGCACAGCAGGGTGTCCCCGTTCCGGCGCGCCGCGCCGATGAGCCGGACGACGAAGGCAAGTGCCGTCCGCGGCGTGGCCTCGAACAGGTGAGCTGTCAAAGAGATGACATCCTCACGGGTGAAGGCACTGTCGATGGCCGGCACGTACCAGATCGCCTCGAACTGCGCACGCACGGCTGGGTCGGACAGGACCTCCACCAGCAGGTCCAGCTCACGGACCGACGCCTGGGGATCGAACGCGGCCCACGCGTGCACGGCCGCGACCCGCATGACGGGACCGTCCGTACGCAGCACCTCGGCCACTGCCGCCCGCACCTTGACCACCGGCACGGCTTGGGCGGAGCCTGCGGCGGCGGTCCCCAGCGCGAGCAGCAGGGGCAGCCGCACCGTCGGGTCCGTCTCGGCGTGCCACCGCTCCCGCAGCACGTCGACACCATCTCCGAGGGGGAGGGCTTCCCTCCGCACCTCCGGCAGGGGGTCCGCGAGCAGCGCCCGGATCCGGGAGCGCTGGAGCCGCCATGCCTCGTGCCACCCCGTGTCCACCAGGCCGGGGTCGGCTTCGGCCGTCGTCTTGGACAGACTCGCCGGCAGTTGGACGAGTGTGGCCCGCGCGCCCATGTCCGGATCGCCGGCGAGTGCAACGACGAACGCCAGCGCGGCGGTTGCGACGGAGGCCACGCGTCCGGTGCCCAGCGCGAAGCAGTCGAACAGGGGGGTGCCCGAGCGCCGACTCCAGCCGCTCCCACGGCACATGGTCCAGCGCCTCAAGCGCTGTTCCTGCGGCCCATAGCCCCCGGGACCTCGCGAATGGGTTCTCCGACGGACATCCTGTCATCGAAAGCCGGCCTCTGCAGGACCGCTGGAGCGGGTGCCCATCTGCTCTCCCGGCGCCGTCTGCCAAAGTCAGCGCGCCGTTACACTCGCCGCCAGGCAGGGTGCCCCGCATTCCCGCACCACGGGGGAGCCGGGCACTTTCTTGCGCTGAAAGAGGGTCCCCATGCTGCTGCGTGAAGTGACGTTCACCGTCGACCTCGGCGAACACGGCTACCTCATCGGCTTCGACGACGACTACCAATTCCCGCGCCAGATGCCGTACGGATGGCGTTGCGGGCCGGCCGGCGAAGCCATCGCCGTCGTACTTCCCACCACCGACACCGGCCCGCTCCGGATGACCGTCCAGGTACACGACAGCCCACCCGCCCCCGAAGCGGATCATCGATGGGAGCCGGCGGAGGAGATGAGCCTGCGCGCCGACATTCCCACCCTCTGCCTGGCCACCATCGGACAGGGCGACTTCTGGGACGCCTGGCCCGAAGACGAACCCCCACCGCAGATGGCGCCCCTCGCCAGCAGGGGCGACTGGGTACGCATGCGCCTGTACTGCCATGCCGACGACCCCGAACCCGGCATCGGCGACCACGGAGAACACCACCTCGTCCAACTCTGGCACGCCCCAGCCACCCCTGCCCTGCACCCTCCACTCAGCGAGGAAGACCGGCAGGCACGCGAAGAGTACGCCGCGCACCAGCCCGGCATCGTGGAGGAATACACCATCGAGTATCCGCCGCGACACTGAACCGATCGGCCACAGGCCCGGGTTCGCGCGCCCCGCAGCCGACTCACACGCCTTCGGATCACGAGTTGCCACGCCATCCCGCGGACCGTGCAGCGGCACCTGCGGCACGAAGCCCGCCGAGGAGCCCTCCGGCTGGGGCGCCTCACGTGACACCTCCTTCCGCGCACTCCTGAGCCAGCCGCAACCGTGAGCAGCCGCCGCGGCACACTGCGGACACGGCGGTGTCCGGCTGTCCCTTGGTCGGACTGTCGAAGGACCAGGCCGCGAGCTTGTTGCCATCGCTCTTGTCGACCTGCCACATGCCCGTCCCGCGACCGAGGACGTCGGTACTCACAATCGGGTGAACGCCTGCATGCTGCTGGGATGACGTTCTGCGGCGGAGCGGGTGCCCCATCCGGTGCGAGGGATCAGCAGCGCACGTCACCACATCCGAACTCAGGACCTTGGGCGGGGCACCTCGAAGTAGGTTCCGTCTGAGAGAGGCGGTCGGATGTCCACTTGGAGAACCGTTCCGTACCGGGCGCGGATGGACGGCACGGCTTCAGGGCGCTGGGGGGTGATGTCGCACCGGGAGTACACGACGGATTTTGGCGGGCAGGCGGGCGTTTCCCTGCCCTCTACCTGGTGGAGAGGGGGCGTGGTTCCGTGGGGCGGCGTGTCCCATGTGATCTCCACATCTTCGTTCACCGACTCCAGGTAGGGAGCGGGCATCAGTTGCCCGTCGGGCTCCACGCCCCGCATCCGCTGGTACATCAGCGCGTAGTCCATCGATCCCCCGGACGCACTCCCGGGGCCGTTGACATTGGGCTGCCACTTCGCGATGTGTGCGGCGTCGATACGCCGCAGCACGTCGGCGACCTCACCCTCGACCCCGAACACGGCATGCCCGCTCATCGAGCAGGTCAGCAAGGGGCCCGTGGCGGGCTCGAAGATGTTTCCCTCGCGGGCTTTGTTGCAGCTGTCCTCGAACATCGTATATCCGGGGTGCAGGCCCTTCACGTGGCTGAACGGCACCAGCAGCCCCCGGATATACGCCTCCTTCGAGTCGCGGATGCGCTGTGCCTCGGCTCCCCGGGCCTTGGCCCGCAGCTCACTGTCGGCGGGCGGTCGGGAGCATGCGGTGGCCACCGTCATCATCAACGCACATCCCACCATCAGCACACCAGTGGCCAGTCTCCGATGTAATCCCAATTCCTCGCCCTTCCCGCATACTTAACGGTCGTCACCACACATTTCCCTGTTCCGTACACGAGTGCATGAGTACGCGTACTCAAAGATCCGCGAGCGACACTGGACGGTCCGCGGCGGCGGATGCGGCGCTCCCGCAACGGCGAGGCGCTGCTGGTCGGCGGGTACACCGACACCGACCCGGTGGCCACGCGCCGGCACACCGTGTGGCACCGCCTGCACTCCGCCGAACTGCACGCCCGCTTCTCCGAGGGCGCCTCCCGCGCCTTGGCTCGAAGCGGTCCTCGTGCCGGCACGGACAGGTCTCTGCCGCAGCCTGAGAAAGCTGCCGATGCTCAAGTGGGGGCCGGTTCCAGTCGCCCGGTGGGGCCGCCGAACGACGTCGCAGGGAATGACGTGTACGCGGGTCAGGGCCGGTTGGGCCTGGGCTGAGGACCTTGTCCCACCGCGAGTCGGCGGGGATCATGACCGAGTGCAGCACCGAGAGGGAATCCACGAACTACTTGCACGCGTCGGACTCACGGTCGTCGAGGACGTGTGCCCGGGCAGCCTGTTCCCGCCGGAGGCCGGCTGGAGGATCGCGCGGGGGATCGCGGCGCCGGACGGCGTGGCCCGGGAAGCGCTCGATGCCGCGTGGTGGCGCCGTCTTTGCGATGTCGACGGTGAGTTCCTGGTGGTCGTCCTCGGGCACCGGACCGGCGGCAACGACTCCTGGTGGACCCGGGTCCGGCACACCGGGAGCGGCGTGCCGGAGTTGACCGGCGCCCCCGGGTTCGTGGCGCTCTCCCTTGACGGGCAGGTGCTGTTGGCGGAGGTGCCCGGTGCGGGCGGGCCTCGGGTGACGGCACTCGACCGACTGCCGGAGCGGCTGGAGGAGGCCGCCGCGGCCGCCGGCCGCGAGACGGAGGCCGAGCGCGCCGAGGTGTGGGCGGCGGTGCCCGGTCGACGTGCGTGGCCTCTGCACTGGGCCGAGGGGATCGGGTCCAATCCGGCCGCGACGGACGAACTGCTGATCCGGTTGCTGGATGTGGAGGCGGGCTTCCTGCACGGATGCGACCGGCCCGCCGTCCTCGACGCCGCCGTGACGCACCCCGATCCGCGGGTGCGGTCAAGGCCCGCCGACACCTTCCGGCCCAAGCTCACGTCCGTTCAGTGGGCACACCTGGTCCGCGCCGAGCCGTCACCGAATCGACGCGTGCTCTGGGCGGAGCACGCCTGCATCTGGGGCGCCGAGCTCCCCGAGGACCTGTACGACGACCTCCTCGCCGGCCCGTCCCGCGCGCAAGCCGCCGAACTCCCGGGGCTCCCCGCACAGCACCTCCCTGGCCTCGCCGCCGACGCCGATCCTCGGGTGCGGGTGGCGGTCTGTGCCCGGTGGGAGGACCTCGCTGCACCGCTGCGGGAGCGGCTGCTGGCCGACACGGACTACACGGTGCGAACGGCTGCGCTGCTCGCCCACCACACCGGCGAACCCATGCCTCGAGAGGTCTTCGCCGCCCTGCCCGACCCGCGGCGGGCGCTCGAACGGTGCCGCCTCGCGCCCGAGCTGGAGGCGGAGCTGGTCCGGGACGGGGACGCGGAGGTACGTCGGGCGCTGGCCGCCAACCCGGGCCTGGGCGCGCACGGCGTCGCCGTGCTGGCGGAGGACCCGCAGGACGGCATCCGCTCCGCGGTGGCGCTGCGCCCCGACCTCACCGAGGAGCAACGTGCCGCGGTGCGCCACGACTTCGACTCGACGTCGATGTCGTACACCCTGCCCTGGGTCGAGGACCTGCACGGCGACGCCGATGCGATGCGCCGTCTCGCCGCGTCGTCCCACCCGCTGGTCCGCCGCAGTGTGGCCCGAGCCCGGCACCTCCCGCCGGATGTCGTGGCGCGCCTGGCGCGCGACGAGGACCGGGTGGTCCGCCTGTTCCTCGCCGAATCGTGCGAGGACGCGCCGGCCGACATGCTGCTGGAGGTCTGGCGCTGGTGGGACGGCAGCTTCAGCCACCCAGACCGGCCCCGCAGCCACCCCAACTTCCCCCGTACGGGCCTGCTGCGCTACACCGCCGACCCCAGCGGGCGGATGCGCCGCCTGGCCCTTGACGATCCGGAGTCGACACCGGCCGACGTCGCACGCCTGGCCCGGGATCCCGAAGCCGAGGTACGCCACCGCGCGGCTGCGGACCCCCGACTGTCACCGGCCGACGCGGTGCGGCTGCTGAACGACCCGGAGGTCCACGTCCGGGGCACCGCGGTACGCAATCCGCAGCTGCCGGCCCGCGTCCTGGCCGGGCTGCTGCACGACCGCGACACGGCATACGCAGCGGTCACCAACCCGGCGATCCCGGTCCCCGTCCTGCACCGCATCCTTACCGCGGCCGCGGCAGCCGTGGCAGCCCCGCCCTGAACTCCGGCACACCTGTTGCGAAAGTCCCGTCCTCCGCCCGAAGGGCGGGCCCGGCGGCGTCCGGTGCGTGCTCTCGGCGTGCCGGGTGGAGAGGCCCTCGTGCTGGACGTACCTAGCCGCCGCAAGCGGCCGCATTTCCTTGTTGACAGCCGGCCAGTATGCATACCTTTCCTACGATGGTCCGCCCGAGCGGCCTTCGGACCCGGCCAGGCCCTCCTATCTGGTCCGAGTCGATATGAACCGGACCGGCGCCAGTACAACGAGAAGTTCAAGACGACCGCGGGCAACTCGCTGCCCGGTCGCGAACCTCAGGGAATGGCGATATGGCGGTCCTCCAGCGGTCCGCGGCTCGCGTTCGGCTACTCCAGCAAAATCGCTGTCAGTCCTGACGAGTTCCAGGCGACCGTCTTCTACAAGAGAGAGCTTGCCGGGTAAGCAGCGCTGAGGCGCGGCTCCCCGCCCGGCTGCGGTTATCTCGTCACCAGCGACCGCATGCTTCAGGGGCTGGTGGGCAGCGCCTGGGGGGAGGGGCGGCCAGGGCCGCTTCACCCTGTAGGTCTGCATCCCGGTGGGCAGCACGGCGTGGTCCGGATGTCCGCGGTGGCCCCGGATCGCGTCACCGCCATGGGCTCCATGCGGCCGCCTCCCGACGCCCGGACTGCCTTGCTGGCGACCTACCGGGTCTCCGCCGGCAGCTACGTCTTCGTCGTGGGCTGACCTGCAAGCGCGAGGAGGCCGCTGACCTGGAGCGCATTCTGCCGGTGCCGGGCATCGAGCCCGGTACCGGCAGAGCTGTACACGGCGACTGCCGCCTAACTTTGTCCTCATCCTGGATAAAGTTCGACCGATCATGGTGAAACTTCTTCCCGGTACGAGTGGATGCTGTTACCGTCCCTGACGAAGCAAGCCGGTACCCGTAAGGTGGCCGGAAGTCGACGGACAGGTCCGACAGGGGCGGTGAGGGGCACGTGAGGCGTATGACGGAGCGACCCGCCAATGCTCATCAGGCCCGGCTGCTGACGCTGTTGCGCGACGGCGGCCCCAGTTCCCGTGCTGAACTGAGTGACCGGATCGACCTGTCCCGGTCCAAACTGGCCGTGGAGGTGGACCGGCTGCTGGAGACGGGCCTGGTCGTGGCTGACGGGCTGGCCCCCTCGCGGGGCGGCCGCCGTTCCCACAACGTCCGGCTCAATCCGCGGCTGCGTTTCCTCGGTGCCGACATCGGCGCGACCTCGGTCGACGTCGCCGTCACCAACGCCGAACTGGAGGTTCTGGGACACCTCAATCAGCCCATGGACGTGCGCGAGGGCCCGGTCGCGGTCCTCGAGCAGGTCCTGGCCCTGGCCGGAAAGCTCAAGGCCGGCGGGCTCGCGGACGGCTTCGACGGCGTCGGTATCGGCGTCCCCGGCCCGGTCCGCTTCCCCGACGGCGTCCCGGTGGCGCCGCCGATCATGCCGGGCTGGGACGGTTTCCCGGTGAGGGAGGCGCTCAGTCAGGAGTTCGGCTGCCCGGTCATGGTCGACAACGACGTGAACCTGATGGCGCTGGGGGAGCAGCACGCGGGGGTCGCACGCTCCGTGGGCGACTTCCTCTGCGTCAAGATCGGCACCGGCATCGGCTGCGGCATCGTCGCGGGCGGCGAGGTCCACCGGGGCGTCACCGGCAGCGCCGGCGACATCGGGCACATCCAGGCCGTACCCGACGGACGCCCCTGCGCCTGCGGCAACCGGGGCTGCCTGGAGGCCCACTTCGGCGGCGCGGCCCTGGCCCGCGACGCACTCGAGGCGGTCGAGCGGGGTCGCTCAGTGGAACTGGCCTCGCGGTTGGCGGCGAACGGCACCCTGACAGCCGTCGACGTCTCCGCCGCGGCGGCCGCCGGAGACGCGACCGCGCTCGATCTGATCCGGGAGGGCGGCACCCGCACCGGGCAGGTCATCGCCGGGCTGGTCTCCTTCTTCAACCCCGGCCTGGTGGTGATCGGCGGCGGTGTGACCGGCCTCGGTCACACCCTGCTGGCCGCGATCCGCACCCAGGTCTACCGCCAGTCGCTGCCCCTGGCGACCGGCAACCTTCCCATCGTCCTCGGTGAACTGGGGTCGGCCGCCGGCGTCATCGGCGCCGCCCGGCTCATCAGCGACCACCTGTTCCTGCCCGCGTAACCCCGGGCGCTCCTCCCGCCAGTCCCACGTGCGCGATCCGCACGACTCGTACTCGTACGACCTCCCTCACCTGCACACCACACCAGCGCAGTGATCCGTGTTGACCAGGTCCGCGCGCCGCTCCGCGCTGTCCTGCGCCGCCCCGCGCCCAGACACATCCGCATGCCCGCCGAGGGGAACCCGCATGGCACCACCACTGCTCAGCATGTCCAAAATCACCAAATCGTTCCCGGGAGTCCAAGCCCTCGCCGGGGTGGACCTCGAAGTCCAGGCGGGGGAGGTGCACTGCCTGCTGGGTCAGAACGGCGCCGGCAAGTCGACGCTCATCAAGACCCTGGCCGGCGCCCATCAGCCGGACGGCGGCATCATCCGCTGGCGCGGCGAACCTGTCGTGCTGCGTTCGCCGGTCGCCGCGATGCGGTTGGGCATCGCCACCATCTATCAGGAACTCGATTTGGTGGCGCACCTGTCGGTGGCCGAGAACGTCTACCTGGGCCACGAACCCACGACCGCCGGTTTCGTCGTACGCGGGAAGACCGCCCGTGCGTCAACAGCACACCTGCTGCAACGACTTGGGCATCCCGAGATCAACCCGTCGCGGCCCGTCGGGGAGTTGTCGGCGGCCCAGCAGCAGGTCGTGTCCATGGCGCGGGCGCTGTCCCACGAGGTGCGGCTCATCGTGATGGACGAGCCGTCGGCCTCCCTCGACCCGGATGAGGTCGACAATCTCTTCCGCACGGTCACCGATCTCACCGCCGACGGTGTGGCCGTCGTCTACATCTCGCACCGGCTGGAGGAGATCCGCCGCATCGGCGACCGCGTCACGGTGCTGAAGGACGGCCGCTCGGTCGCCGGCGGGCTGCCCGCGAAGTCCACGCCGACGCACGACATCGTCGCGCTGATGACCGGACGGGACGTCGAGCAGATTTTCCCCGATCGTCCCACGGCCGAGGCATCCGGCCCCCCGGTTCTCGAAGCCCGCGGGCTGTCCCGACGCGGCGAGTTCGCCCCGTTCGATCTGGAGGTGCGGCCGGGAGAGATCGTGGGCCTGGCCGGTCTCGTGGGCTCCGGGCGCTCGGAGATCCTGGAGACCGTCTGCGGCGCTCGCAGGCCCACCACCGGTCACATCGTGGTGGACGGGCGCAAGGTCCGGCCCGGCAGTGTCCGCGCCGCCGTCCGGGCCGGGCTCGGCCTCGCCCCTGAGGAGCGCAAGGCACAGGCCCTGCTGATGCTGGAGTCGGTCACCAGCAATGTCTCCGCCTCCTCCCTCTCCCGCTTCGCCCGCGGTGGTGTGATTGACCGGCGTGCCGAACGCGCGGCCGCCCACACCGCCACCCGGGAGCTGTCGCTGCGCCCCGACAACCCCGACGCCCAGGTCCGCACGCTCTCCGGCGGCAACCAGCAAAAAGCGGTACTCGCCCGCTGGCTGCTGCGCGGCTGCCGGGTACTGCTGCTGGACGAACCCACCCGCGGTGTCGACGTGGGCGCCCGGGCCGAACTGTACGCGGTGATCCGCCGACTCGCCGACGAGGGACTGGCCGTCCTCCTCGTCTCCAGCGAGGTGCCCGAGGTCCTTGGGCTGGCCGACCGCGTCCTCGTCCTGCGCGAGGGGACGGTCGTCCACACCGCCCCGGCCGCCGAACTCGACGAACACCGCGTCCTCGACCTCGTCATGCAAGGAAGCCCGGAGGCAGAGCAACGCAGCCCCGTGGCCGATGAAGGGAGCCTCGCGTCATGACGCAGCCCATGTCCCCACCACGGGACAGCGCCGACAAGACGGCGTCGCCCGTGGCCGCGCCACCCGCCTGGCGTGCCCTGCTGCCCCGCGCCGACGTCCGCATCCTGTCGCTCCTCGGGGTCCTCGCCGTGCTCGTCGTCATCGGCGGCGTCACCCAGCCCGACCAGTTCCTCGACACCCGCAACCTCCAACTCGTCCTCACCCAGGCGTCCGTCATCGGTGTCGTCACCGTCGGCATGACCTTCGTCATCACCTCCGGCGGCATCGACCTGTCCGTCGGAGCGATCGTCGCCCTCGCCTCCGTCTGGGCGACCACGGTGGCCACCCAGAGCTACGGATTCGCCGGCATCCTCTTCACGGCCGTGGCCGTCGGCGTCGGGTGCGGACTGGTCAACGGAGTACTCATCGCCTACGGCAGGATGGTCCCGTTCATCGCGACGCTCGCCATGCTGGCGTCCGCCCGCGGCCTTGCCCTCCAGATCACCGGCGGCCAGACGCAGGTCGTCACCGTCGGCGGCGTCCTGGACCTCGGCAACCGCGACTCCTACGTGCTCGGCATACCGCCGCTGGTGCTGGTCTTCGCCCTCGTCACCGTCATCGGCTGGTTCCTTCTCAACCGCACCACCTTCGGCCGGCGCACCGTCGCGGTCGGCGGCAACGCGGAGGCGGCCCGGCTCGCCGGCATCGACGTCCGCCGCCAGCGCCTCTACCTCTACCTGCTGTCCGGCCTGTGCTGCGGCATCGCCGCCTTCCTCCTGATCGTCCTGTCCGGATCCGGCCAGAACACCAACGGCAACCTCTACGAACTCGACGCCATCGCCGCGGCGATCATCGGCGGCTCGCTGCTCACCGGCGGCCGGGGCACCATCACCGGCTCCGTCCTCGGCGTCCTGATCTTCACCACGATCACCGACATCTTCGCCCTCAACAACCTCCAGAGCGACGTCCAGCAGATCGCGAAGGGCGCGATCATCGTCGCCGCCGTACTGGTGCAGCGCCGTACCGCGAGCACCACCTGAGGAAAGGGTCCACCGCCATGTCACAGCTCACCAGTCGCAGAGGACTGCTCTTCGGCACCGCCGCGGTCTCCACGGGAGCCTTCCTCACCGCGTGCACCAGCAACGCCACCGGCGCCGCGCCCTCTGCGAACGACCAGTCGGCCGCCTCCGACAAGCCCGGCAAGCACGTCACCATCGGCTTCGCCGGCCCCCAGGCCGACCACGGCTGGCTCAACGCCATCAACGCGAACGCGAAGAGCCGCGCCAAGAGCTACTCCGACGTCACGCTGGAGATCACCGAGGGCTCCAACGACACGGCCACGCAGATCGGCCAGATCGAGACCCTCATCAACAAGAAGGTCGACGTCCTGGTCATCCTCCCCGCGGACGGCAAGGCGCTGACCCAGGTCGGGCTCAAGGCCATGCGGGCAGGCGTCCCGGTGATCAACCTGGACCGGATCTTCAACTCCCCTCAGGCCTACCGCTGCTGGATCGGCGGTGACAACTACGGCATGGGCCTCAATGCCGGGCACTACATCGGCCAGAAGCTCAAGGGCAGGAAGAACGCCAAGGTCGTGGAGCTGGCCGGCATCGACAACCTGGAGCTCACCCGGCAGCGCACCCAGGGCTTCGACGACGCGCTCAAGAACTACCCGAACATCACCAAGGTCGCTCGGCAGGCCGCCGACTTCACCGTCGAGTCCGGACAGGCCAAGATGGCCCAACTCCTCCAGGCCCAGCGGAAGTTCGACGCACTGTGGAACCACGACGACGACCAGGGCGTGGGCGCCCTGCGGGCTGTCGAACAGGCCGGCCGCGACGAGTTCCTGATGGTCGGCGGAGCCGGGGCGCTCTCCGCGTTCCAGGCCATCAAGCAGGACAACGGCGTACTCAAGGCGACCGTCCTGTACCCGCCGAGCATGGCCGCCTCCGCCGTCGACCTGGCCCGCGCCCTGGCGCAGGGCAAGGGGGTCGGCGGGCTCGCCCAGTACGAGATCCCCGCCTCACTCACGGTGTACTCGGCCGTCGTCGACAAGGACAACGTCGACCAGTACCTGTCCACGGGCTTCCGCTGATCCCGCCCGCTCGCACTCCCACCCCGCCACTCGACGAGGAGGACCACCGCATGGCCCAGCCGCAGAACCAGGACGTAGCGGCAGCACAGAACCAGGGCGCGACCGCTGCGGACAGACCGCCGCTGCGCGTCGGCATGATCGGATACGCCTTCATGGGCGCCGCCCACACCCAGGGCTGGCTCACCGCGGGACGCGTCTTCGACCTGCCTCGACGTCCGGTCCTCGCCGCGCTCTGCGGCCGGGACGAGGCCGCCGTACGGCGCATGGCCGACCGGCACGGCTGGGCCACGACCGAGACCGACTGGCGCGCCCTGGTCGCCCGGGACGACATCGACCTCGTCGACATCTGCACCCCGGGCGACAGCCACGCCGAGATCGCCCTCGCCGCTCTCGCCGCCGGCAAGCACGTGCTGTGCGAGAAGCCGCTCGCCAACAGCGTCGCCGAGGCCGAGGCCATGGCGGCAGCGGCCGACGCGGCGCAGCAGCGGGGCCGGGTGGCCATGGTCGGCTTCAACTACCGCCGGCTCCCCGCGATCGCCTTGGCCCGACGGATGATCACCGAAGGCCGGCTGGGCACGCTGCGACACGTACGCCTGACCTACTTGCAGGACTGGCTGGTCGACCCCGACTTTCCGCTCACCTGGCGGCTGCGCAGGGAAGCGGCCGGCTCGGGAGCGCTCGGCGACCTGGGCGCCCACATCATCGACCTCGCCCAGTACCTGGCGGGCGAGCCCCTCGCCGGGGTCTCCGGACTCACCCGGACGTTCGTGCGCGAGCGGCCCCTGCCCGGCGGCCCGAGCGCCGACGGGGGCGTCGGCACGGTCACTGTCGACGACACCGCCCTGTTCACCGCCCGCTTCCCCTCCGGAGCCGTCGCCTCCTTCGAGGCCTCCCGGTTCGCCGCCGGACGCAAGAACTCCCTGCGCGTCGAACTCAACGGCGAACGCGGCTCACTCGCCTTCGACCTGGAGCGCCTGAACGAGCTCGCCTACCACGACCACACCGAACCGGCCGCCCATGCCGGCTTCCGCCGCATCCTCGTCACCGAACCCGACCACCCCTACCTCGACGCCTGGTGGCCGCCCGGCCACGGTCTCGGTTACGAACACACCTTCGTGCACCAGGTCCGCGACCTGATCCACGCGCTGGCCGAGGGCCGCCGTCCCGAACCCTCGTTCGCCGACGGACTCCAGGTCCAGCGCGTGCTCGCGGCGGTCGAGGAGAGCGCCGAGAAGGACTCCGTCTACACCACCGTCGACTGAGAGAACCCCGCCATGCCGCACTCCTTCACCCTCTTCACCGGCCAGTGGGCCGACCTGCCCCTCGAAGAGGTCTGCCGCCTCGCCCGCGACTTCGGCTACGACGGCCTCGAACTCGCCTGCTCCGGCGACCACTTCGAGGTGGACAAGGCGCTCGCGGACCCCTCGTACCTCCCCTCGCGCCACCAGCTCCTCGACAAGTACGGCCTCAAGTGCTGGGCGATCTCCAACCACCTCGTCGGCCAGGCGGTCTGCGACGCCCTCATCGACGAGCGCCACCAGGCCATCCTCCCGGCGCGCATCTGGGGCGACGGCGAACCCGAGGGCGTGCGTCAGCGCGCCGCCACCGAGATCAAGGACACGGCACGGGCGGCAGCCGCCTTCGGCGTCGACACCGTCGTGGGCTTCACCGGCTCCGCCATCTGGCACCTCGTGGCCATGTTCCCGCCCGCCCCCGAGTCCATGATCGAGCGCGGCTACGAGGACTTCGCCGAGCGCTGGCACCCGATCCTCGACGTCTTCGACACCGAGGGCGTCCGCTTCGCGCACGAGGTCCACCCCAGCGAGATCGCCTACGACTACTGGACCACCCACCGCGCCCTGGAGGCCATAGGCCACCGCCCCGCCTTCGGCCTCAACTTCGACCCGTCCCATTTCGTCTGGCAGGACATCGACCCCGTCGGCTTCCTGTGGGACTTCCGCGACCGCATCTACCACGTCGACTGCAAGGAAGCCCGCAAGCGGTTCGACGGGCGGGGCGGCCGCCTCGGCTCGCACCTGCCCTGGGGCGACCCCCGCCGCGGCTGGGACTTCGTCTCGGCCGGCCACGGAGACGTGCCGTGGGAGGACGTCTTCCGCATGCTTCGCTCCATCGGCTACGGCGGCCCCATCTCGGTCGAGTGGGAGGACGCCGGGATGAACCGCCTCCAGGGCGCCCCCGACGCGCTCGCCCACCTCAAGAAGTACGACTACGAGCCGCCGTCGGCCTCCTTCGACGCGGCGTTCGGAAACTGACTGCCACAGGCCGGTACCGCCGGACCCCGAGAGCAGCGCACCGCCGCACCGGGAGCCACCACGGCGTCGGAGATCCTCCACGCCGCCCCTCTACGCCGGCCATGGCACGGCACAGGACACAAGGCGTGCCACGGCCCGGTCCCCGTACAACCGCCTCCGACCACGAGGAGCACCCCATGAGCCGCACCCCGTCCCGCGACCCCGAACTCGCCCACCGCCTCAGCAGACGAGGCATGCTCGGTGTCGCCGCGGGCACCACCGCCGCGGCCCTGCTCGGCACCGCCGCGGCGCCCGCCTCGGCGCACACCGGGACCGACACCGGCGCCCGCCACGGTCGTCCCCTGCTGCCGCCCGGCCGCCTCGGCATCCAGCTCTACAGCCTGCGCGACAAGGTCTCCACGCTCGGCTTCGCCCCCGTCTTCGCCGAGTTGGAGAAGTACGGCTACGACGAGATCGAGTTCGCCGGCTACACCCAGGGCTCGGCGGGCCCGATCACCCTCGCCCAGCTCAGGCGACTGGCGCACAGCCACGGCCTGACCCCGATCGGCAGCCACGTCGGGTACTACGCCGACGACCCGAATGCCTACACCTTCGCCCAGAACCTCACCAAGGTCCTCGACGACGCCCAGGCCCTCGGCCTCCCGCACATAGGCACCGCCTCGGGACCGTTCCGCTACGGGACGACTGTCGACGCGGTCAAGCGCGCCGCGCAGGAGTTCAACACCTACGGCGCGGCGGCCAAGGCGCGCGGCATGAAGTTCTACCAGCACAACCACTCCGACGAGTTCGCCTTCGCCACCGACAACCCCAGGGTCCGGCTCTACGACGTGCTGCTCGCCGAGACCGACCCCGCCCTGGTGTACCTGGAGATGGACATCTTCTGGGCCTACGCCGGCCAGTTCCGCTTCTCGAAGCGGCCCGACGGCACACCCGCCCCCTTCGAACCCCTCGACTATGTGCTCAGGCAGCCGCACCGCTACCCGCTCTTCCACGTCAAGGACGGGGTGAGCGATCCGTCGAACCAGTTCGGCTACCGCATGGTCGACGTCGGCGACGGCGACATCGACTACCAGCGGTTCATCTCGGGCGTCACCCGTCTCAGGGGCGAACGGCTCGCTCACCACTGGCAGGCCGAGTTCGACAACCCCACCGACTCGCTCTCCTTCGCCCGCCGCTCCAGCGCCTATCTGCACTCCCTGCGCGAGAACGGCTGACCGGCGTACCGCGCAGGGGGCAGACCCCTGCGCGGGCGTTACCCCCTCTGGCTTCGTAACTGACGGGCGGCTCTGGTCCACTTCCCGGGCTCTGTCGCTGATTTGGGGGTAGGGCCGGTTGATCAAGGTGACAGGAGGATGTGGCGTCGTAGGAGGTCGAAGTTGGCCCGGCCGTACATCTGTCTCTTCAGCAACTTGATCCGGTTGGCTGCTCGTTCGACCAGGCCGGAGTTCCAGTCGGCGGTTAGACCGGCGGTCACGGCGTCGAAGTCGCTGTGCAGAGCGGCGAAACTGTTAATGCCAGGCAGGTCGGCCGTGGTGGCCTCATTGATCCATTCAGGCAGGGCAGCCGCTGACCGCACATGGGAGCGGCGGCGGGGCGAGGTCACCGCACTGCCGCCGACCTGCTAGAGGACGTGGAGACCGGCCCAGCGCCGGAGCGGCACGTTCCCGCAGGTGCGTGCGGCGCAGGCTACGCGCCGACCCTCTTGCTACCACCCTGCTACCATTGAGTGTGACTTCCATGAAGAAGCAGACGCAGGTCCGGCTGGAAGAGGACGTGCTGGAGGCCGGCAAGGCCGCCGCGCGTGCCCGCCGGCTGGACTTCAACAAGTACGTGGAGCGGCTCATCATCGAGGACACCACCGGTGCCCGCGCCGCCGGTATGGCTGCTGCCCAGCGGCTCATCGATGAACACGGTGATTTCCTCGACGATCTGGAGCAGCAGCTCGACGCCCCGTACGCCGATCCGCGGCCGGGCGCCGCCGCGTGATCCTGCACGTCGACGAATCCTGGATCCTCGAAGTGGCGGAAAGGGCCGGGCACCGCGACCCGGCCGCCGACGACTACGGCGTGCCCATCGCCGCCGTCGCCCGCCACCGCGGCGAGCTCCTCGACACTCCCGTCTACGACGGCGCCTACGCCCGCGCCGCCGCCCTGGTGCACAACCTGGGCCGCTGCCGCTGGCTGGAACGCTCCAACCTCACCGTCGCCTGCGCCGTCGCCGTCATGTATCTCGAGGCCAGCAACATCCCCGTCAGCCCCACCCGCGAACAGCTCACCGCGCTCGCCCACGAGTTGAACAGCCCGCGCTGTACCGCCGACCGGATCGCCTCCTTCCTGCGCACCTGGAAACCCTGAACCCGAACCGGCTGGTGCTCGCCTCAGGGCGTGTGTGGCGGTGGACGACCGCGTGGCGATGACCACTCGGTGCGTTCGCTGGAGACGCGTATGTGAGCAGCTCGCCGAACTTCGGGCGCTCCAGCGGGTGGAGGCGGCTGGAGGTGCCGGCATCCTCCTCGAACGTCACCGGTCGTCGATCCCGGCGATTGGATTCGCGCCGCCACGAGGCCGCGAAAAGCCGGGGTTCATTGGACGCCCGCCGCACCTGTCGTCATTCGTTCGTTTGAGGACAGGGCGGCCGGTCAGGAGAACCTGGCTGGCGGCCACCGACAAGGAGGCCGGCCGGAGCACGCCGGAACCGTGCCGTTCGGCCTTGAGGGCGTGGCTGGGAGTTCTGAACCTATGCCGGCTCGGGTCGTTCCGGGTTCGGGGCGAAGGCGGGTAGCGCGGCGAGGCTGTGGCGCACGGCCTCGCCCCCGTACTCGAACATCTGCCGCTCGTAGCTGTCGACTGCGGTGAGAAGATCTTGACGGCCCTCGGCGGCCTCAATCAGGCAGCGGCGCAGCAGGTCGGCATCGCGCAGGGCGGTGTTCGCACCGTTGCCGCCGGTCGGAGAGGTGGCGTGGATGGCGTCACCGAGCAGCGTGACCGGACCGGGCGCCCAGCGCTCACCTGGCTCGACCACCCCGATGGACAGCAGGGTGCTGTTGTCCGGGTCGGCCTGTTCGATGAGAGCCCGCAGGTCCGGGTGCCAACCGTTCATCCTGGACAGCGCGGCCTCCTGTGCCGTCAAGGTGCCGAGAGAGTCATTCGGCGGGAGGATCATGGCCCAGCGCACGTAGTCATGAATGTCAGGGAGTGTTATTTCGGGTGCCAGTTTCTCCGCCGCTTCCTTTGGCGGAACGGGGAACCGCATCGCCCCGAGCAACAGACTCACTCCGCCCCCGACGATCTTCCCGCCGTAGGCCCGGGACAGACCGGCGAACTGCTCCGTCAGCGGCGTGCGGCCGATGACGAACCGAACGCCGGTGTCCCTCGGGGTGGTCTGCGGCGTCAGCACCTGGCGAACCGCGGAGCCGACCCCGTCCGCCCCGACGAGCAGATCAGCGGTTGCCGGATCGCGTTGCGCGAACCGGGCTTCGACCCTGCCGCCGTCCAACACGTCGTAACCGGTCAGCGCGGCCCCGGTGTGCAAAGTGAGTCCGGTCAGCAGCAGGTGCCGGAGTACGTGCCGGTCCACCACGATCCCACTCCTTGCAGGGCCGAGTTCGCCGATCTTGTTCAGCTGGGCGTCCAGGGCCAGTCGCTCGACGTAGGCGTCACTGACGACCGCGTCCAGCAGCGAGTGCCAACGCTGTGGCAGACAGCTACGCAGCGCCTCGAATCCGACCGGATCCAGTACGAGCCGGTACCCCTGAAATCGTGCGGTGATCGCTGGGTCCCGCTCGTAGACGTCGACCTCGATCCCGGCACCGCGCAGACCCTGCGCCAGGCACAGACCCCCCAGACCGGCTCCGACCACGGAAACGCGCATCACACACCTCCTGAACAGACTGCCCGAACCCTGCTCACGACCTGAGCAGGGGTACGCCAACCGCAGAGACGAACTTAGTTCTGCTGTCACGATCTAAGTTCTACGAGGCGAACTTAGATCGTGTCAAGCTATAGTGATCGGTATGTCCTCCGATCCCCGGCAACGCCGAGCAGCTCGTCACGCCCAGCCCGCTGGGGAGCCCTCAGCGGCGTCACCACGCAAGAAGCCCATCACGGTCGACCGGATCACCGACGCCGCCCTACAGGTCGTGGCCACCGAGGGCTACGACGCACTGACGATCCGTCGAGTCGCCGCGGTACTCGGCACCGGGCCGTCGTCGCTGTACGCGCACATCGTCAGCAAAGAGGACATCGACGATCTGCTCGTCGGCCGGCTCTGCTCCGAGGTCGTGCTGCCCGAACCGGACCCGGCCACGTGGCGCGAGCAGATCCTCGACGTGTACGCGCAGATCCGCGACCAGTACCTGAAATACCCCGGAGTCTCCCGTGCCGCGCTGGGCGTAGTCCCGACCAACCTCTCCACATTGCGGGTCAGGGAAGGGCTCTTGGCGATCCTGCTCGCCGGCGGAATCGAACCGCAGAGCGCTGCCTGGGTGCTCGATGCTCTGTCCCTCTACGTCAGCGCCTACGCCTTGGAGCAGTCGCTGGTCCAGCAGCGGCGCAGACACCCGGACCAGGAATGGGTCCTTGGCCGCGAGGAGTTGATCCGTCGGTTCACCGCGCTGCCGGCCGACACGTTTCCGCAGACCCGACGCTATGCCGCTGAGCTGACCTCCGGCACCGGACACGACCGGTTCGAGTTCACCCTCGGACTGATAATGGACAACCTCACCCAGCCCCAGCCCCAGCCGACTCCGGCATCCGACACCGCCGGATGAACGCCGCGGCCCGAGGCGGGTCTGTACCGGTGTAACGCCCAGCCATGGAACTGGCACCTGATGAGTGACGTGACTGCCTCGGTTGAGGTCGGTTGAGGTCGGTTGAAGAGGTCCGGTCGGACTGGCGGCGGATCTGTTGGAGCGTCCGCGCTACCGAATGTCGCTGCTGCCGTCGCGGCTGGCTTGGGGCCACCAGGAGCAGATGGTCCAGGCCGGCCGCGACGGCGTCCTTCGGCGCTCAGGCGGTCTCGGTCACGGTCAGCGTGTGGCCGGCCTTCAGCCGCACGGCGGTCGGATCGGACACGGTCCTGGAGGGCCGGTGTTCGCGCAGCTCGGGCCATTCGGAGGCGAGCTGCACACCGTACGCGGTGGGGAACCACGCCCGGGTCCGTCCGGTCTGCGGCAGGGTGATGAGGTCGGCCAGCCCCTTGGCACGCAGCATGGCCAGCCTGCGCCTCGTCTGCTCGATGCGCCTCGCGGCAAAGCTGGGGTCCACCGAGGTAGAGCGCTTCCAGGCTTGGGACGCAGAGCAGTGGCTCGGCTTGCGGTCCTCGGTCACGCCGTCCGCTTGAGCCCAAGGTCGCCAGACAGCCCGAGGTGAGGACCTGACTGCCCGCCGCCTGTTGGGGAGGACTTGCTGCCCATCAGCGTGCCTCGGAGGGCGTCTGATCAATCCACAGGATGCCGTGGATGCGTCCAAGCGAGTCGGTGGCGAACGGCCCTTGTGCGAGTGTCAGGTCCATCATGCCTGTTCGGAAGTGGTTTCGGTAGGACGCAGCGCACGTCCGTTCGTCCTTGTGGCAGCTGGTACCGCGCGCCAGACTTATCGTCATCCACTCCCCGGCCAACGTGTCGGCAACCGTTCTCGGCTGTCGGCGCGTTCGCCGTGCTGTCTCGCCGTGTGACGTGCACCGGCCGGGGGTGGCGCGACGAAGGGGATCGATGGATCAGGACATGGTTGTGCTGGCGAGGGTCAGGTTGCTCAGCGCCAACCGGCGGGTGGTGCGCGGTGACGAGGGGCTGTGGATCTACCGCCTTCTGGCACAGGTGGAGCCGTTGCTGCCCGAGCCGCCGCCGAAGCTGGCGGAAGGGCGGCCGCGAGTGCCCGACCGTCAGGCCTCGTGCGGCATCCTGTTCGTCCTGCACACCGGCATCCAGTGGGTGTACCTGCCCCAGGAGCTCGGCTTCGGCTCGGGCATGACCTGCTGGCGCCGCCTGGCCGCCTGGAACGAAGCCGGCGTCTGGGACCAACTGCTGCTGAACAAGCTCCGGTCGAAGAACCAGCTGGACTGGTCCCGGGCGGTGATCGACTCCTCCCACGTCCGGGCCGCCCGCAGGGGCCCAAAAGCGGCCCCAGCCCGGTCGACCGCGCACGTCCGGGCAGCAAACACCACATCATCACCGACGGCCAAGGCATCCCGCTCGCGGTGTCGCTGACCGGCGGCAACCGCAACGACGTCACGCAACTGCTGCCCCTGCTGGACAAGATCCCTGCAGTGGCCGGAGTCGTCGTCCGGCCGCGCCGGCGGCCCGACATGCTCTTTGCGGACCGCGGCTACGACCACGACAAGTACCGGCGGCTCCTGCGGCAGCGCGGAATCCGGCCCGCGATCGCCGAGCGGGGACAACCGCACGGCACCGGCCTGGGCACCTTCCGCTGGGTCGTCGAGCGGACGATCTCCTGGCTGCACGGCTTCCGCCGCCTGCGTATCCGCTGGGAACGACGCGACGACATCCACGAAGCCTTTCTCGGCCTCGCCGTCTGCCTGATCACCCACCGGCACGTCCAGAGGCTTTGTTAGGGCCAGTTAGTCCAGAAAAGGCCCCTGGCGCTGGTCCTCGCTTTCGCGGGCCCGCTTGCGGTCATGGCCTCTGGGTGGCCCGGTGTACGAAAGCGGGCGGGAGGTTCGCCCACACAGCCTTCGAGCGCTCCAGCCGGTCGAAGCGGCAGGCGAGTTCGGCGGTGAAGTGGCGGGCGGGCGGGGTCCAGGCCGCGTGCAGATAGGCGAAGGTGGTGAACCGGCCGCCGGGCGCGAGGACTTCGGTCACGACATCCAGGATGTGCCCGCGCCGGTCCTGCGGCATGACCGTCCACGGCAGCCCGGAGACCACCGCGTCGACCGGTTCGCCCACCGCGGCGGCCAGCCCGGCGGCCGAACCCTGGACCACGGTCAGCCGGCTGTCGCGCCGGGTGACCGACAGCCGGGCCGCGAGCACCGGGTTGAGCTCGACCGCGACGAGCCGTGCGTCGGGTGCGAGCCGGGCGAGGATCGCGTCGGTGAACACTCCGGTCCCCGGGCCGAGCTCGGCGACGAGCCGGGCTCCCTCCAGGCCGATGCCCTCGGTCATCGCGTACGCCAGTCGCCGTGAACTGGCCGCCACGGCACCGGTCATGAGGGGCCGTCTGAGGAACTCGGTGGTGATCGACATGGCGGCCATGGTGGAAGCGCCCCGGGTGGCCGCACGTCGTATCCCCGGCCGGTGTCCGTACGACTGCGGGAGGACCTGGTGACGCCCGCCAGGACGATGCCGGGGAGTGGGCCCCGGCCGTAGCGTGAGGCGGTGCAACGGCTGATCGAGACCCTGCCCCGCCTGCGGCGCGAACATCCGTGGCTGACGGACGTCCTGCTGCTCGTGCTGGTGGCCGTGCCCCCGGTGATCCGCCCACAGCCGGGCTGGCGGCCCGTCTGGGTACAGGCGGGCGTCTACGCCGCCCTGGTGCTGCCCCTGCTGTGGCGTCGCCGCCGGCCGGTCCTCGTCGCGGCCCTGGTGACGGCCGCGTTCTGGGCGCAGTACCTCGGACAGGTGTGGGGACAGGAACCGGGACGCGGCGCCGTCGCCCTGGCCGCGGTTCTGGCCACCCTCACGGTGCGTGGCCTGCGTAGGGCCGCCGCGGCGACGGTGGTCTGTGCCGCAGGCTGCGTTCTGCTGTGGGTTCCCGCCTGGCAGCGGGACTACGGGGGTCCGGGTGCCCGCGGTGCCTGGCTCACCCCGCTCGCCGTGGGGCTCCTGCTGGCCGGGGCCTGGGTGTTCGGCGAGTACGTCCGTGCCCGCCGCGCCTATGTCGCCGAGTTCGAGCGACGGGCCGCGCTCGCGGACTCGGAGCGCCTCGCCCTGGCCCGGGTCGCCGTCGCCGAGGAGCGGGCCCGCATCGCCCGCGAGATCCACGACGTCCTCGCGCACAGCGTGAGCGTGATGGTGCTGAACGCCGAGGGCGGCAGGCTGATGCGGCACGCCGACCCCACGGTCGTCGACCGCACTCTCAATGTCATCAGCGCGACCGGCCGCGAGGCCCTGGACGAACTGCGCCGGCTGCTCGAGGTGCTGCGCACCCCCGAGGCGGACGCCCCAGCCGGCGGCCCCGGCTCCGGGCCACATCACGGTGGGGCCGGTGAGTCCCTTTCGGCCGATCTCCGGCGGCTGGTCGGGCGCCTCAACACGAGCGGCACGCGCGCCCGGCTGGATCTTCGTGGAGAGCGGGGCGGTCTTCCGGCGGATCTCACCGCGCAGACGTACCGCATCGTGCAGGAGGCGCTCACCAACGTCGTCAAGCACGCGCCACCGGACGCCACGATCCATGTGCGGCTGGACACGGGCACCGAGGGGCCGGGGCGGCTGGTCCGCGTCCGGGTGGAGAACTCAGCCGGAGCGGAAGCCGCCCCGGAGCACCCCGGCCCACTGCTTTCCCGCGGTCACGGACTCACCGGCATGCGCGAACGCACCGCCCTGTACGGCGGGAGCGTCGACGCCGGGCCCACACCCGACGGGGGCTACCGGGTCACCGCGACCCTGCGTCCCACCGAGCCCGAGCCCACCACGGCGACCCCATGACCGGCCAGACCCCCACCCCGGCGTCGTCGCGGGTGCTGATCTGCGACGATCAGGAGCTCATCCGGATGGGACTGCGCATGGTCATCGACAGCCAGCCCGACCTCACCGTGGTGGGCGAGGCCGCCGACGGGGATGCGGCGATCACGGGCGTGGCCGCCCTGGAGCCGGACCTCGTCCTGATGGACGTACGCATGCCCGGCCTGGACGGACTCGCCGCGACCGAACACCTCTGCGCGCAGCCGAACGGACCCCGGATCCTTGTCGTCACGACCTTCGACCTTGACGAGTACGCCTACGCGGCCCTGCGCGCCGGCGCGAACGGCTTCCTCGTCAAGGACGCCCCCGCCGAGGAGATCCTGGTGACCGTCCGGGCGGTGCTGCGGGGCGAGGTCATGGTGGCGCCCTCACTCACCCGGCGCCTGGTCGACCGCTTCGTCCGGCAAGCCCCCGCGTCCGTGCCCGCCCAGCGCAGCCGCCTGGCCGCGCTCACCGACCGGGAACGGGAAGTCCTTGCCCTGGTCGCCGGGGGACTGACCAACGGCGAGATCGCCGACCGCCTTTTCGTGGGACAGACGACCGTCAAGACCCACCTCGGCCGCATCCTGACCAAACTCGGTCTCCGCGACCGTATCCACGCGGTGATCTTCGCCTACGAGAGCGGGCTGATACGGGCCGGGGACTGAACAGCGACGGGCACCCGACCGGGCTGCCCGCATCGCCGTGTTTCCAGGACTACCTGCGGTGGGTCCCGCGTTCCTGTCCTGCGCCGGGGTCCAGATCGTCTTCGCCAGGATGCCGTCATAGATCGCCGCAAACTTCCTTCGCAGCGGTTCCCGAACAGCTCGGCGGGCCGCGGTGCACGACGGCGGAGCCCTTTCGAAGATCACGGCCAGGTTGTCGCGCCTTCGTAGCCAGTTGTAATCGGGACGGAAAGTCGGATCATCACGGGATCGGTCCCAGGTGGCAGGACACGGGTGGTGCGCGATCTCCTGGTGCGGGTGCTGCTTCAGCCTTGGCGTAGCGCGTAGCGGCAGGCTGTTGGTGGGGTGAAGATGGAGGTGCGGGTCTCCGCCCCAGGTTTCCCCGAGCTGGGACAACGCAGCTGCCCTGGTACAGGGGCCGAAGCGGATCTGCAGTCCGCGCCTTCACCCTCCGGCCGGCCGGATGCTTCATGTCTCTTTCCGTCGTGAACTTCGGCGCCTGTGTCAGGGCGTTCGCATGCCGATGCCACTAACCATCACCCGGTCTTCGGGGTGCCGCTGTGTCGGTCCTTTCCTTTACGGTCTGCCCATGACTCCTGAGATGTGGGGCCGGTTAAGTCCCTTTCGTGACAAGGCGATTGCGCAGGGTATACCAGGCGACGACGTTGAGCGATGGCTGGCCACCGCCCGCGCCTGTGTGACGCTGACGAGGGGCGGGAACGGGCCGGTCGTGGGCCGATTCGGCGGTCCGCTCCTGCTTCCGGCCGATACCCCGGACCCCGCCCACCCCTTCGTCGCCTCCATCGACCTCGCGGCCCTGCCCGCCGAGGCCACTGACCTGCCCCTGCCTCCCGATGGCCACCTGCTGCTCTTCGCCTTCCCCGAGACCGCCGACGATGACGAAACCATGGGCAGCGTGGTACACGTCCCCGTCGGCACGGCCGTGGCCGAACGGGACAAGCACGCCTGGAACTCCTTCGACTGGGACGACTACGAGGCGATGTTCGCGGAGTTCCCGCAGGGTCCGCTGCGGGCGACGGCCAATGTGTCACTGCCCTACCACAAGTCGGTCATACAGCCCGGCATGCCGTGGGGCGGCCCGCATCCCGGGCATCCCCGCTCCGAGGAACTCGTCGCGGTCTGGGAGAGCACCCGTGCGGACATCGCCCCCGAGGGGCCGCTGCAGATCGGGGGATACGCCGATGAGGAGGCCATCGACACCGACCCGGTCGCCTACGCCGTACACAGGGCCGTGAAAGCCGCGGAAGCGGGCCGGGGGGACGGACCGGTTTCGGATGACGTCTCGGACTGGGTGCTCCTGGCCGACTGGCAGGCCGGCACGGACGTGCAAGGCTGGGAGAGTGCCACCGTCCACTGGGTGATCCAGCGCGAGGACCTGGCCGCGCGGCGCTTCGACCGCGCGTTCACCAGCGTCTTCTGGAACCCCTGACCTGTTCCTGGGTCGTCTCGTTCCGATCAGCTGGTCGTTGGTCCTGATGTGCCGTCAACAGATGAGCAGTGGGCGCGAATCGAACCGCTACCCCCGGACCGGACGCCGAAGCGGGGTGGCCGCTGGCGAGACCACCGGGAGGTGATCGACGCGATCGTCTTCAGGTTCCAGACCGAAGACGGCCTCGATACGGCCCAGGGGGCAACTCGGCCCTCTGACCCGCACCGCAATCAGAACAGCCACAACAGACCCTAGCCTGCCTTCTCCTCCAGCCCTCGGGTGGTCGGCCGCTCGCGGCCCCAGGCGGCCAGCGGCTGGAGTGCGTCGTTGAGGCGCATGCCGTCCTGGGTCAGCGAGTACTCGACGCGGGGCGGCACCTCGTCGTAGGAGACGCGGTGCAGGACGCCGTCCGCTTCCAGCTCACGCAGGTGAGAGGCCAGCACCTTCTCGGTGATCCCCGGAAGCAGCCGACGCAGCTCGCCGAAGCGACGGTAGGGATGCTCGTGGAGCGCCCAGAGGATCAGCACCTTCCACTTGCCACCGATCACCTCCATCGCGGCGTCGATCCCGCAGACGTGTCCGTCTGGCGCGCCCGGCCGGTTCAGCGTCGTCATGCCCTACCCTTCTGACCTGCTCGCTCACCCCGGGGTAACCACCCACTGCCAAGTGCGTACTTGATCACCTCCGGGCCTGCGACCAGCCTAATCGGCATGACACAGAACACTGTTGAGAAGACTCCTGTCACGATGCTGGGCCTCGGCGCGATGGGCACCGCGCTGGCCCGCACCTGGCTTGCCGCCGACCACCCACTGACCGTCTGGAACCGCACCCCAGCCCGCGCCGCGGCACTCGCCGCCGACGGTGCAAGGGTCGCCGACACCGCCGCTGAGGCGGTCGCAGCGAACACCCTGATCGTCGCTTGTCTGTTGGACGACACCTCGGTCGACGAGGTGCTGGCCGGAATCGATCTGGCCGACAAGGACCTGGTCAACCTGACCACCAGCACCCCCGCCCAGGCCCGCGCACGCGCCGAATGGGCCCGCGAGCGCGGCACCCGCTACCTGGACGGCGGGATCATGGCTGTCCCTCCGATGATCGGCGTCCCGGAAGCCGGCGGCTACGTCTTCTACAGCGGCTCGCGGCAGCTGTTCGAGCGACACCAGGAGACCCTGAGCGTCCCGGTCGGCACCACCTACGTCGGCGAGGACGCGGGCTTCGCGGCCCTGCACGACGTGGCCCTGCTCAGCGCCATGTACGGGATGTTCGCCGGGGCCGCGCACGCCTTCGCCCTGATCCGCAAGGAGGACATCGACCCCGCGGCGCTCGCCCCGCTGCTGGCCGACTGGCTCGTCGCGATGGCCCCGGCAGTCCACCAGACCGCCGACCAACTGCGGAGCGGCGACTACACCAAGGGCGTCGTCTCCAACCTCGCCATGCAGGTGGCCGGCACGCCGACCTTCCTGAGCACCGCCGAGCAGCAGGGTGTAAGCCCGGAACTGCTCAGCCCCTACTTCGAGCTGATGCGCCGCCGCCTGGCCGAGGGCAGCGGCGAGGAGGATCTGACGGGCGTGATCGACCTGCTCGTGCACTGACCAGCCACTTGCCGCCACAGAAGCGACCGTGCCGGTCACAGTCCTCATCCTTAGGTCTGTCTGGATCTTGGAGTCGTGGGTGGCCTGGCGGGTAGGGCTTGATGGCAAGTGCTACAGATGCCGGTCCAGCACCTCAGGAGGCGTCGGTTCCGCCGATCCGTGCAGCAGGGCCACGGGAGGAGAGCAGGGGGGGCGTCCGGGGCGGGGAACTCCTCACTGGTCTCCTCGAGATGCCAGCGCAGCAGCGAGAGATCGGCGGCCGGGCGGGAGCCGGGCAGGTCGAGCATCAGGTGAAGTTCGTGGAAGTCACTCATGGCGGCAGGTTATGGGGCTGGCTAGTCCACGGTGTACGCCGGGGAGTCGTGGGCGCCGACTGAGGGCGAGGAAGGGCGTCCAGCGCCCGCGCTGCGAAGCCGGGCGGCCCGTCGGCCCTGAACCATCCCCGGCCGAGCGGGGAGCAGTCGAAGGTCGAGGTGCCCGTGCTCCATCTCAGCACGTGTCAGCCCCCTGAGGCAGTGCGGAAGTCGGGTCGATCAGACGCAGATCCAGCAGTACAGCCGCTCCCCGCGCCGTTGTGCCCCGCGGGCGAGTTCAGCCAACTCGTGCAGCAGGCCGCCGATCACGTCGGTATCACCAGACCCCCGCTCTTCGACCCAATTCCGTGCTGCCACCGTCAATGCGGCGGCCTCTGCCCTTGCCAGGACGCCTTGGAGCTCATCGCTGATGGTGAGCACTAGACGCTCGCCTCCGTCGCGTTCGGCGACGACGTGGGAGGTCCGGGGCCGTGCCAGGAACTCGTCGAAGTCGACCCCGGTCAAGATGACTTCGATCGCTCCGAGATCGGCCGTCGAGTCGAACAACGCGAGGAGAAGGTCGCCGCGTACCTCACCGCGAGGACTCGCAGCGTCACCCCAGAGGAAGCCGAGGAGGTGTGGGATCCTTCGGCGATCTCATCATGGCTGCTTCCCACCACATCCGTGCCGTCCGCGCGCAGGAACTGGGCCGGCATCGCGAGCACCGCGACATGCTTGCCATGAACGGTGACCAGCGTCTGCGTGATCTCGCCGACACCGGCGCCTGGTCCACGGCCCGGCCCCGCCGCTCCTCAGCACCGGCGGGGACCGATGGCTTCCCGGCGGCCCGTGGACGCGGCCACCTCTGCGCTCCCCCTCTGGGAGTTACGTGACGCTCTGACCGCCGAACAGAGGGCAAGGCTTGATTGTCGACGCGCGCACGGGGGCGGCGAGATGCCGGCCCCGTGCGCGTCCGTCAATGGCGGGCCTGGATCTTAAGGTCGCCGCGGGTCTGTACGCGGATGTGGTCACTGGCGAGCATGGCGTGGGGGAAGCCCAGGTCGATCGCGCTGACCTCGTCCAGGCGCGCCATCTGGGACGGGGTCAGGTCGACCTCGAGGGCTCCCAGGTTCTCCTGCAGCTGTTCGGCGGTTCGCGCCCCGATGATGGGCGCGGTCACCCCTGGGTTGTGCAAGGTCCAGGCCAGTCCGACCTGTGCAGGGGTCCGGCCCAGTTCCGCAGCGACCTCTTTGACGACGTCCACGATGGCGAGGTTGCGCTCGGTCACTCCACCCAGGGCCAGGTTGAAGCTCTTGCGGGCGCTCTCACTCTGGTCGGACGCCGGTGCGGTCAAATCCTGGCGGCTGTACTTGCCGGTGAGGACCCCACCTGCCAAGGGGGACCACAGCACGGTTCCCAGTCCCAGTTGCCGGGCCATCGGCAGAAGGTCGCGCTCCCCGGTGCGTTCTACCAGGTTGTACTCCAGTTGTAGCGCCGTCAGTGGCGACCAGCCGCGCAGGTCGGCGATCGTCTGCATGCGTGAGATCTGCCAGGCCGGGGTGTTGGAGATGGCGACGTAAAGGATCTTGCCCTGGCGCACCAGGTCGTCCAGGCCGCGCAGAATCTCCTCCACGGGAGTGGTGGAGTCCCATACGTGCAGGTAGAGCAGGTCGATATAGTCGGTGTTCAGCTGCCGCAGGCTGGTCTCGACCGCGCCGAACAGGCTCTTCCGGCTGGCGCCACCGGAGTTGGGGTCATCGGGTCGGCGCAGCGTCGTGTACTTGGTCGCCAGGACCAGGCTGTCGCGTCGGTTACGGGCGAACTCCCCGAGCATGCGCTCGGAGGTTCCGTTGGTATAGGTGACCGCGGTGTCGATGAAGTTCCCACCCCGCTCGACGTAGAGGTCGAACAGTTTCCGCGCCTCGTCCTGCTCCGCGCCCCAGCCCCAGTCGTTGCCGAAGGTGGCCGCGCCGAGCGCGAGTGGTGAGACCCGCAGGCCTGAACGTCCCAGCTGCCGGTAGGTGTCGAGCGTGAGCGCCATCGTGTTCTCCTGTGAGGTGTGGTTCCTGGCGTGTGTTGCGTGCGGACCGGTCGAGGGTCCGTGGAGGCTCATCAGGCGCCGAGCCCGTAGCCGCCGGCCACGGTGAGGTTCCTGGCCGGTGATGTAGCCGGCGGCGTCCGAGGCGAGGAAGACGTCTGCTTCCGCGACCTCTTGGTTGGATCCGAAGCGCTCGAAGGGGATCTTCGCGCGCATCGCGTCCCGGCCGCTCTGGGGTACTCCCAGCTTGTCGAACAGCGGAGTGTCGGTAGCCCCGGGGTTCACGGCGTTGACGCGAATCCTGCGCGGAGCCAGTTCGAGCGCGAGCGAGGGCAGCATCGCGCCGCGCGTCGCCGCCCCCACGCTGGCGCCAGGGCTGCCGCAGCGGGAGCCGATGCCCACGGTCAGGACGATCGAGCCGCCGTCGTTCATGAGGTGAAGGGCCTTTTGGAGGGTGAAGCACTGGCCCTTGAAGTTGAGGTCGGCGTGCTCGTCGAACGGTTCCTCCGTCACATCGGGGAGCTCGAACCGTGCCCGTGCGAGGAAATCAGGACTCTGTCCGGTGACCGTGACCTCGTAGGCATGGCAACCCTTTCGTCGCTGAAGCCGTGGGCGAGACCATCCATAAACGGGGAACTCCCCGCTTGTCTCACCGTACACTGAACCGGGGACATCCCCAATTCGCTCCCGGGCCTCATCCGACACTCACGATCGCGAAGGTCATGACACCTCCACGCAGCACCCTGCGCGCCGACGCGCAGCGCAACCGCGAGCAGCTGATCGCCACGGCCGCCGAAGCCTTCGCATCCGGACGCGCGATCTCACTGGATGCGATCGCCAAGCGCGCGGGAGTGGGGAACGCCACCCTGTACCGGCACTTCCCCACGCGAGAGGACCTGGTCGAAGAGGTCTACAGGGACCAGATCCGCCCCTTGCGCGAGGAGGCGCGCACCCTGCTGGCTACCGAGCCGCCCGCACGGGCCCTCCACGCGTGGATGCTCCGATTCGCGGACTGGGCCGGCGAACGACGCGGCATCTGCGAGGCCCTGGTCGCCATGAGCGCTTCCGGCCGCTTCGGCACCGGACCGGTCTGCGACGAGGTCCAGCAGGTCCTGGCGATGGTGCTCAAGGCCGGCGCCACAGCAGGAGAACTGCGCAGCGACATCGACCCGGCCGACGTAGGCAGCATCCTCGCCGGTTTGCTCTCCGTAGCCGGCGCACCCGAGCAGCGCCCCCAGCTGAACCGCATGCTGGACGTCGTCGTCGACGGACTCAGGCCCCGCTGAGCGATACGTCAGCGGTTCGGCGAGGCGTCGGCCCATGCCGGACGACGTGGCTGCGGCCGTGGCGGTCATGGTGCCCCAGACCTTGGCGAGGACCGTCGGGATGGTTGCCTACGTTCGGCTCGTTCCCCGACCCGCGACAGCGCCCGAACGGCTCGTCAGGCGTTCCTGCCGTCGCCGCTCAAGGAGATCAGCGAGGTGGGACCAAGGCCGCCAGTAGTTGATCTCGGAGGCGTCAGCGCTTCCGGCGGGCGGCGGGATCGCGGACGCGAAGGGCCACGACCACGAGGTCACCGTCGACGCGCAGAGCGGCAAGGTCACGGCTGCCAAGGCCGACGACGGCAGGAACGACAGCGACAGCACCTCCGGCGACCACGACGAGGTCTGACGGCAGAGCGCGGCGTACTGCCCACCGGGCGGGGATCCCTCCGGCGGACACCCCTGCCCCGCCAGGTCACCCCACGAGACATCGCGGGGAGGCCGTGCCGCTTGCTCCGGGCTACGCTGCCAGGCGGGGGCTGTCGTGGATCACGGAGTCAGGCATGCCCAAGCCCCCATCGACGAGGAACCGGTCGTCCTCGCAACACATGCTCCGCTACGCCCTTCGGCACCCCAGGCGGATCCCTCCCTACCTGCGCCGCGCCGCGCGGGACACCTGGCTGGGCATCCGCCACCGGGACCACGTCGCCTACTACCGCGCTGTCATGGCCTCCGATACCGCACGCAGCCCCGAACTCGCCGTCGGCAGCCGCTCACAGGCCCGCTGGCTGGCGCTCGGCCGGATGCAGTTCGACTACCTGCTCGAACACGGCCTGAAGCCGCAGGACCGGATGCTGGAGATCGGCTGCGGGAACCTGCGCGCCGGATGGCGGTTCATCGACTACCTCCAACCCGGCCACTACTACGGGATCGACATCTCGCCGGCCATCCTCCTCGAGGCACAGCGCACCCTCGCCCGCCGAGGTCTGCAGGACCGACTCGCCCACTTGGCCCTCGTCGAGAACCTGACGCTCGACTTCCTGCCCCCGGGCTGGTTCACCGTGGTGCACGCCCACAGCGTCTTCTCACACTCGCCACTGGAGGTGATCGACGAGTGCCTGGCCAACGTCGGGCGGGTGCTGGCTCCAGGCGGCTTCTTCGACTTCACCTTCGACCGTACAGAGGGCTCCGAGCACCAGGTGCTCCACGAGGACTTCTACTACCGCACGCAGACCCTCATCTCGCTGGCCGAACGCCACGGCCTCACCGCCCGTTTCATGGACGACTGGGAGCAGCGCCCGCACGGCCAGTCGAAGATCCGCGTCACGAACCACGCAGCGGTGTAGCGTCGCCGGTCGGCTGCGGGGCCGCTCCCAGATCCTCGGCCACGACGGGCCGCCGTGCAGGCTGGCCGACGCCCCGGGTGGCGAGGGCGGTCCAGGCAAGGCGCACAGCGGAACCTTTCGAAGAAGTCACACCGTCAGGCATTGACCCTTGAGACCGCTGCGTCCGATCAAGAACAACTGGACCACGGCCGTGCAGGTCACCGGAATCGGCTGAAGCCGCCCCGACGCCGGGGCATTCGGACCACGCGCGTCGGATGTCCCGGCACGTGGCGCGGCCCTGCTGTGAGCACGGCGGCGGCGCGCGACGCAGTTTGCCGGAACGGCAACAGGAGTGGAAAGACCGGGATGCGGTGGGCGACGGTGGGTCCGTGACTGACAACATCGCAGCAGGATCGCCCGCGTCCGACTTTCCCTCGCCTGCCGACGGTTACGTCGGAGACCCCGCGGTGCGGGCGGAGTGGGACAACCGGTACGCCGAGCGACAACAGTTGTGGAGCGGCCAGCCCAATGGTGTGCTCGTGGCCGAGGTTGCCGGGCTCGCGCCCGGGCGGGTGCTCGACGTCGGCTGCGGCGAGGGCGCGGACGCGGTCTGGCTCGCGCGCGGCGGCTGGGAGGTGACCGCGCTCGAGGTCTCGGGCGTGGCGCTGGAGCGGGCGGCCGGGCACGCGCGGGACGCTGGGCTCGCCGTTCACTGGGTACACGCCGCACTCACCGAGGCGGCGCTCCCGCCGGCCTCCTTCGACCTGGTGTCCGCGCAGTACCCGGCCTTGCTGCGCACCCCCGAGGCTGCGGCCGAGCGAGCGCTGCTCGCGGCCGTCGCGCCCGGCGGCGTGCTGCTGCTCGCACACCATGCGGGGATGGACACCCAGCAGGCGCACGACAGCGGGTTCGACCCGGCTGACTACGTCTGGCCCTCGATGGTCGCCGATCTCCTCAACGACGACTGGGAGGTAGAGGTGGACGAGCAACGGCCACGCGTGGCACCCGGCGGTGGCGCCGGCGCGCACCACACCGACGACCTGGTGCTGCGCGTGCGCCGGCTGCGCTGAGGCCTCTCGGTTCGCTGCAGGCCCGGCAGCTGGGCAGACGTGATGACCCGTTCCACTGACAACGGGCTGTGGGCCTCTCATGGATCAAGAGCCTTCGGGGCGCACGGCACGACGGCCACCAGCGGACCGTTCGTCGTCTCCGCCGCCGTCGCTGTCGCCGGCCAGCTCAAGCTCACCGGCTGGGCCAAAGAGCGCTGGCAGTCCAGCGACGCCCTCGTACGAGGACTGGCGGCGATGGGACTCGCGTTCGTACCGCTCGCCCTCAGTCCGCGCGGCTCCTCCACGGTCGTACTCACATCCCTGATCGTGGCCGTGGTCCTGCTGGCGGCCGGATCCGCCGTCGTCTACCCCTTCGAGATGGACACGGTCGTCACCATGTCCGGCGACCGCCTGGTGGCCACCCACTACGGCCTCTCCACACGGTCTCCGGCCTGGGCATCACAGGACGGAAGCGGTGGAGAACGGCACCGCCGTTCTCCACCGCTTCCGTCTCCTCCAAGACACGCCGACCACAAGTCGCGGGTGTCACCGAATACGCAGGAGCATGGGCATCTACCGCTTCCGAAGGAGTGAGCATGGGACGAAACAGACTGCTCACATCAGCTGCGACAGTATGCGCAGCCGTGAGTCTCGGCCTCATGGTCCCCCACACCGCCGCAGCCGCCCCCGCTTCCGCCGCCTGTTCCTACGTGTCGTCGGACTTCCGCGCCACGCTCGTTTACGGCGATACCGGAGCGGCTGTCCGGCAGGCCCAGTGCCTGAGCAACGCGTGGGGAGGCCAGCCCCCCAAACTTGCGATCGACGGGGTCTACGACTCCGTCATGCTGAAGAAGATCAAGTGGATCCAGGTCTGCCACGGCCTGCCTCAGAGCGGAGTCATCGAGGGCCGCACCTGGCAAGTGCTCTACCACCCAGCCCTGGACTGCTACGTCCCCTATCCCTCGTGAACGGAGCCGTCGTCGGTGCCGCTGTGGCATATGGGACGGCTGGACCAGCCCCCGTCACCGGCGCGGCCCTGCCGCCTGCACGTGGTACGGCCGGGGGCGTACGTCACCGTGGGTGTCGAGGACCGGGTAAAGGGTGATGCCGGTGCGGGCACTTTTGGGGCCAGGCGCTGTTCGGTGAGAAAGGCGTGGGCGGCGGTCACGAGGGAGACGTGGTGGTGCCAGCCGGCAGGTTGGACAGCCAGTAATCGGTCGGCGCCTCGGCGTCGGCGAGCCGTTCGATCAGCTGCCAGCAGTCGGGCAGGACCCCGTCCCACCAGCCCTGCCCGGCTGGGGCGGCGGCCTGGACCGGCCTTTCGACGGCCTTGCCCACGGGGCGGACACGTATGGCGGCGAAGCGGGAGCGTCACTCCCCTCGCGAGCCATTGCGCCAGGTCACGGGATGGACGGCGAACGGATGGGCGGTCACATCCGCTCGGACAGCCGGCATGTAGTCGGCTCCGCGCTCGGCGGGTTCGAGCTGTGCGGCCGCAGCTCGCCTGGCTGCCCGAGTTCAGGGCCTGACCTCCACAGGATCACCCGAGGGGCGTCCGGACGGGAGCGGATCGGTCTCTCAGCGGAACGTGCCTCGGAAGAAAGCACTAAGATCAACGACCGCCCCTCACAGGAGTCAGCCTTTGACGGCTCCGGTCAGCACGCCGGTCCTGAAGTGCTTCTGCATGAACGGGTACACGACGAGCAGGGGCACCAGCGTCAGCACGACCACCGCCATCTGCAAGGACAGCGGCGCGGTCTGCCCATGAGAGTTGCCGAAGCCGCTGTTGACGGAGCCCGGCAGGCCGTTGCCGCGGTTCACGTACGTCAACAGCACATATTGCAGCGGCCACTTCTGGCTCTCCGTGGGCATGAAGAGCATGACGTCGAAGAAGGCGTTCCAGTAGCCGACGGCGTACAAAAGGGTGATCACCGCGGTGACGGCGCGGGAGGTGGGCAGGACCACCGACCACAGGATCCGCCAGTCGCCGGCCCCGTCCATGCGGGCCGCGTCGATGAGTTCGGTCGACGTGCTGGAGTAGAAGGAGCGCAGCACGAGGATGTTGAAGACCGACACGGCGCTCGGCAGGATGAGGGCCCAGTACTCGCCGTAGCCGCCGAGGCCAGTGACCACCAGGAAGGTGGGGATCAGGCCGCCGCTGACGAACATGGTGATGACCAGGAGCGTCAGGATCGGCCGGTGGGCGTAGGACTGGGAGCGGGACAGTCCGTAGGCGCACCACACCGACACCATCATCGAGATCGAGGTGCCGATGACGGTGACGGCCAGGCTCACCAGCACCGAGGTGCGTACGGTCGGGTCGCCGAGCATCTCCAGGTAGGCGGAGAGCGTGAGGCCGTCGGGCCAGATCACCAGCCCGCCGGCCCGGTTGATGGCGGCCTGCGTGGAGAGGCTGGTGACCACGATGATCCACAGGGGTACCAGTACGGCCGCTGCGACCAGGGCGAGTGCGGTGCTTTTCCCGGTGGTTCCGGCCGCCGACGGCTGCTCGTCCCAGACGGGGCGCTTGGCGCTGCGGCGCCCGTGCAGTGCATGGGCAGTGCTCATGTGCGGTACAACCCGTCCTCCCCGAAGGTGTGCGCGAGCTTGTTCGCGCCCCAGATCAGCGGCAGCGAGATGACGCTCTTGAACAGGCCCGCCGCGGCTCCGTAGCTGTAGTTGTTGGTGGCGATGCCGTAGTAGAAGGAGAAGGTGTCCAGCACGTCCGCCGCCTTGTGGCCCACGGCGACCCGCTGGAGCAGGAGTTGCTCGAAGCCGACCGTCAGGGCGTTGCCGAGGCGCAGCACCAGCATCAGCACGATCACTCCGTGCATCCCGGGCAGCGTGATGTGCCACATCCGGCGCCAGCGGCCTGCGCCGTCCACCGTGGCGGCCTCGTACAGGGTGATGTCGATGGCGGCGAGTGCGGCGAGGAAGACGATGATGCCTCAGCCCGCCTCCTTCCAGACGGCCTGGAACGTGACCAGCAGGGCGAAGGTGTGGGAGTTGGACATGATGTCCCAGGTGCCGATGGAGTGCTGGCGCAGGAACTGGTTGAGCACGCCGGCGCCGCCGAGCATCTGCTGGAAGACGGTGATCGTCAGCACCCAGGAGAAGAAGTGCGGCAGATAGACGATCGACTGGATGAGGTTGCGCAGCCGTTCGCTGAGCACGGTGTTGAGCAGCAGGGCGAGGGCGATCGGGACGGGGAAGAAGAGGATCAGCTGGACGAAGCTGAGATACAGCGTGTTCTTCAACGCGGCCCAGAACAGCGGGTCCTGGAAGAGGGCGGTGAACTGCTCCAGGCCGGCCCACTGGCTGTACCGGACGCCGACCAGCGGGTCGTAGTACTGGAAGGCCGTGATCAGGCCGAAGAGCGGCACGTAGTTGAAGACCAGGAGCAGTACCACGGCCGGGATCGTCATGATGACGAGGGACTTGTCCCGGCGCAGCCGGATCCGCCAGTGCAGCTTGACGTGTGGGTGCGGCGGGTGATCCGGGGCGCCGCGCTTCTCGGTCTTGGCCGTGACGGTGGTGGCCACAGTTGCGTTTCCCCTCACTGACCGGTGCCGTACTTCTCCAGGACGTTCGTCGTCAGCCATCGCTTGAGCCGGTCGCCGCTGCTCTTCCAGGCGGCGACCGTCTGCTTGCCGTGGCAGCAGTCCTTGATGGTGTCCTCGACCGACTGCGCGGCGTCCGCGGTGGCCAGCGAGGCCGGCAGGGAGATGTTCATGTTCCAGAACACCGGCTTGTACAGGTACTTGGCATTGGTGGCCTGCCAGGCCGCGAAGTCCTTCGTCATCTGGTCCGCGCCGGGGTTGCTGATCACCTGCGGGGAGGAGGCCAGGAACGAGTAGGTCTGGGGCTGGACGTACTTCTTGCCGGCGTCGGTGAAGGTGGGAACCCCCTTGACCATGGTGTGGTGGATGCCCTCGACGCCGTAGTTGACCATGGTGTACTCGGCCGAACCGTAGGGCGCGGCCAGGTAGTCGGCCACCGCGAGCAGCTCCTCGATCTGGTCCTTTCCCAGCCTCTTGTTGAGGTAGCTGAGGACGCCGGTGGAGTTGCCCAGGAACAGGTTCGGCCTGGAGGTGCCGTCGGCGGCGAAGACGTCGAGGGCGCCACGCCGGTAGTTCTTGTCGGCGGCCGAGCCGGACTGCTGGTCGGTGAGGGTCCACGCCCCGGTGCCGCCGCCGGAGAGCAGGACCTTCTGCGCGTAGAAGCGGGTCGCGGCGGAGACCTCCTGGCCGGCCAGGGCATCGCGGTGCACGGAGCCGGACTTGGCAAGTTTGTGGTGCCAGTTGAGCGCCTCGAGGAACTCTTGCGTCTCGTACTTGTTGAGCAGCTTGCCGTCCTGGACCTTCCACTTGTTGGGTACGCCCCAGAACGGGAAGAGGTATGTCCACACGTCGTCGAACGCCCGGATGCCACGCTTGGCGTCGGTCAGCTCCTTGCCCTGGGTGAACAGATCGTCGGCGGATTTGATCTGGTCGGCGCCGATGCCCTTGGCGGAGAGAATGTCGCGCCGGTAGAAGGTGGTGCCGGAGACGACGCAGCGGCTGGAGTAGGACGGGATGCCGTAGATCTTGTTGCCCCAGGCGCCCGCCTGCCAGGCGCCGCTGGGTATGGCGGCAAGGTTCGGATATTTCTTGATCCTGTCACCGGCCAGGTACGGCGTGAGGTCGGCGAGCTGGGTGCCGGCCAGTCCGCCCGTGTTGAAGCCGGAGTTCCACCAGGCCGGCAGCTGGATCCAGTCCGGGAGCTTCTGGGCCGAGGTCATCGTGGGGACGATGGTGAGGTAGTTGTTGCCGTCGGTGGGCTTCATCCTGAGGTCGACGCCCAGGGCCTTGTTCATGGCCTGGTAGAAGAAGTTGCCGGGGGAGGGGACGGTGCCCCACAGCGGAGTGACCGCCGTGTAGCTGCCCCCTTGCCGGGCACGCCGTCGACCGTCCGGGGCCGCTGGGCCGGATAGGTGAGGAAGCCGGGGTCGGTCGCGATGTCGGCGCCACCGGCCACCGGCGCGATGTCCGGCTTGATGGTGGTCGCGGGTGCGTAGGCGGGGAGCGCGGCCTTGAGCCTCTTCTTGGTGCTGGCCCCGCCGGTGCTCTGCCCACCGCTGCCGCAGGCGGACAGCAGCGGCGCCGTCGCGGCGGCACCGGCCACGGCCGCGGCCGTGCTCAACAGGGTTCTGCGGTTCATTCAATTGGCCATGGTCGGCTGCTTTCTCCGGTGGGACACGGAAACGGAGCGGAGTGAGGCGAAGCGCTTCAACAACGGGCCCGCGGGGAGGAGCGAGGACGCTGGGATCAGCCGGTCGTCCCGGTCACCGTGTTGCCTGTCCTGGTGACGTGGTAGATCACCGAGGAGCCGCTCCAGAAATGGAAGGTGACTGTGACGCGGGAGTTGTCCTTGAGGGAGTTGACGAAGCCGGAGGTCAGCTTGATGGAGTCGCCGGTGTACGCGGTGAAGGCGGTGTCCCATTGCTGGTAGGGGGTCCAGCCGGCCGGGCCGGCGTTGCTTCCGTCGTCGTAGGTGGCCTCCATCGTGGCCAGTTGGTCGCCCCGGAACTGGGTGGGGATGGTCAGGCCGTCGGTGTCCCCGGAAGCGCCGGACAGGACCGGGGTGTCGTACGTGATCACGTCGATCCGCCACGGGATGCCACGCGAAAACCTGGCCTGCAGTGTTGCGTCGACGCCGTACGTCCGGTCACCGGCCAGCTCGGTGAGTGCGGCGGGTGTCAGCGTGAGCTGGTTGCCGGAGACGGCGTAGTCCCTGCCCTTCAGCAGGTTGCGGGAGCCGTACCGCAGGCCCTGGAAGTCGGTGCCGTTCGGGTTGAGCGTGAGGCTCTGGGCGGTGATGGCCCCCGACTTCGGGAGGAACACCTGGTCGCTGGACGCGGTGCCCGAGCGTGTGCTCCAGCTCGACTTGATCTGGGCGAACAGCTCCGGGTCCCGCCATTGCAGGGTGGTGCGGTTCAGGAACTGGCCCGCGTCCCACAGCATGGTGGTGAGCTTCTGCTTGCGGGCGTAGTTGCCCAGGAACTCGAAGTACTTGCGTTGCTCGCCCCGTTCGATGATGCCGGGGCGGTTGTGGTCGTAGGCGAGTAGGGCGTACTCGCCGATGATGACCGGGACTCCGTGGGCGACGAAGGTGTCGTGGACGCGGTCGAAAGTGTCCGTGAGGTCCTTCTGGGCGGTGGCGTCGAACCGGATGTAGCCGGCGATGTTCACACTGAACGGCCACCATCCGTAGAAGTGGATGGTCGTGGCCACCATGGGGTCGTGGAGGGCGGCGAGGTCGGCGGCCAACGCGTCGAGCCGGCCCTGGTCGGCGTTGGTGTACAGGGTGGGCAGGACGAGCAGCCGGCCGGTGTTGCGGCCGCCGGAGGTGCGGACGATGCGGTGGAAGACGGTGTTGAGTTCGGCCAGCAGCCGGTAGTTCTCGTCGTCGCCCGAAGTGCTGCTGAACGTCGGCTCGTTGATGCTCTCGAAGGCCAATCGGGACGGCTCGTCGCGGAACTCCGCCGCGATCTGGGTCCAGGTGGCGGTGTAGCGGGCGAGGACGGCGTCGTGATCCGTGGAGAGGTTGTTGACCCACATCCACGAATCGTGGTGCATGTTGAGCAGCACGGAGAGGTGTTCGTCCAGCGCCCAGTCGACGACCTGTCGCACCTTCGCCAGCCAGGCCGGGGCGATCGTGTAGTCCGGGGCAGTGCCCTGGTGGACGCCCCAGGTGACGGGCAGCCGAATGCTCCTGAAGCCCTGCGATCTAACCTTTTTGAAGAGCGCCCTGGTCACGGGCGGGTTGCCCCAGGACGTCTCGTCGGGGATGGCGTCGTAGGTGTTGCCCAGGTTCCAGCCGGGCTGCATGGCCGCGACCGCGCTGCGGGCGGTGGCGGAGCCGGCCGGGGGCGGGTCGGCGGCCCGTGCGGTGGCGGGCATCAGCGGCAGGAGGGCGATCGCCAGCAGGAGCGCCGCGGCGAGCCTTGGTACCAGTCTCCGCGTCATCGCGGGCACCTTCCGGATGAGGGGGCGCAGACCGCCCAGGAAATAGGAACTGGCTTCGACGGAAAACTTTCTCTGCGCGCGGCGGAGAAATTAACATGAAGATGTGTCCGGGGCCACAGGTCTGTCGGTAAGAGATGCGAGAATGACGCGGCACACCTGCACGAGGCTGTTCAACCGGCTTGCGCGCCAGGCCCGCCCAGGGCGCGAGCGGTTCGATGATCGGGAAGGCCACCTTGGCGGACAACGCAGCAGTTGGACCGGCGGATCGGGAGCACGAGGAGCGTGACGCGCCCAAGTCGGTCACGATCGCGTACATCGCCGAGTCGGCGGGGGTGTCGGTGCCGACCGTGTCCAAGGTGCTCAACGGAAAGTCGGGGGTGTCCGCGGACACGCGTGCCCGGGTCGAAGAGCTGATCAACAGGTACGGCTACCGCAAGCCGGCCGGAGCCGGCCGGAGCAATGTCGTCGAGCTGGTGTTCCGCGAGCTCAAGGACATGTGGGCGGTCGAGATCATCCGGGGTGTGGAGAAGGTGGCTCGCCGGCACCGCGTGGGCCTCATGGTCTCCGAATTCGGCCTGCACGACAGCGCGGCACCCACCTGGGACGACACGGTTGCCCGGCGCCCGAACTGCGTGCTGTCGGTGGCGCAGCTCTCCGAGGCTGAACGCGAGCAATTGACGGCGAAGGGGATCCCGTTCGTCGTCTTCGACCCGATCATGGAGCTGCCGGACGACGTCCCGTACGTGGGTGCCACGAACTGGTCCGGCGGCCGCGCCGCGACCCGCCACCTCGCCGAACTCGGTCACCGGCGCATCGCGATGATCGGCGGCCCCGAGGATCAGCTGTGCTGCTCCGCCCGGCTGGACGGATACCGTTCGGCGATGCACGCTGCGGGCCTGCCGGTCGATCCGGAGATCGTCGTGCATGTCGGCCTCACCCGCGACGACGGCTACGACGCGGCGCGCACCCTGCTCGCCCTGCCCGAACGCCCGACGGCGATCTTCGCTGCCAACGACCTGCAGGCGCTCGGCGTCTACCAGGCGGCGCGCGAGGCCGGCCTGCGCATCCCGGACGATCTGAGCGTGGTCGGTTTCGACGACCTCCCGGTCGTGGCCTGGGTGGATCCTCCGCTGACCACCGTCCACCAGCCCCTGACCGAGATGGCGGTGGCGGCGACCGAGCTGGCACTCACCCTCGGCCGCGGCGAGCAGGCACCCCAGGCAGGCTTGGAGATCGCGACGACCCTGACGGTCCGGGGGAGCACCGCTCCGTTGAAGTAAAGCCCTACCCTGGTTCGAAACTTTCGCATCTCCGCAACGACACTTGCCAAGTGCTCCAGTCTCGTAGACCGTGGTGCGCGTTCCTCGTCCACCCGGCCGCTCGTCATCCCGATGGAGGGCACATGCGCAGGCTGGTCCAAAGACACCGCATCCGCCTGATCGGGTTTGTCGCAGCCGTCTCGCTGGCCGCGGCCGGCTCCATCACCGCCGCCACCCCTCCGGCGGAAGCCGTTTCGGCCGCGGCCACCGCCTCCGTCTCGGTGGAGGCCGGCCGCACGCTGGCGAGCATCCCGGCCACCGGGGTCGGAATGAACGTTGCCGTCTACGACGGCAACATGAACCACCCGTCCGTTCCCGGGCTGCTCAAGGACGCGGGTGTCGGCATGGTCCGCTATCCGGGCGGCGGTTACGCCGACGGGTACCACTGGCAGACGCACACCGTCGAGGGCGGCTACGTCGCGCCGAACACCGGCTTCGACGCCTTCATGGCCACGGTACGCGCCACCGGAGCGCAGCCGATCATCACCGCCGACTACGGCTCGGGCACACCCGAGGAGGCGGCCGGCTGGGTGCGGTACGCCAACGTCACCAAGGGCTACGGCGTGAAGTACTGGGAGATCGGCAACGAGGTCTACGGCAACGGCCTCTACGGCGCCAGCTGGGAGACCGACCACCACTCCAGCAAGACCGCCACGACGTACGCGACCAACCTCGTGCAGTACGCCACCGCGATGAAGGCCGTGGACCCGACCATCAAGATCGGTGCCGTGCTGACCACCCCGGGAGCCTGGCCGGACGGCATCACAGGACCCGGCGACACGACGGACTGGAACCACACGGTTCTCTCGATCGCCGGCTCGAAGATCGACTTCGTGATCGTGCACCACTACCCGATCGGCAACAGCCAGGCCGACCTGCTGGGCAAACCCCAGGCGGAGATCCCCGGCATGGCAGCCACGCTCCGGTCACTGATCAACCAGTACGCCGGGAGCAATGCGCCCAACGTGGGCATCGCGGTGACCGAGGCCAACGCCAACGCCTACAAGGACACCTCCCCGAACGGGCTGTTCGCGCCGGACGAGTACCTGACATGGATGGAGAACGGCGCCTTCACCCTCGACTGGTGGAACCTGCACAACGGCACCGACTGCAGCCACGTGACCACCGTGGAAGGCGCCACCGACTACGACGACGGAGGAATCCTCTCCAGCGGCGCCTCCTGTCAACCGCCGCTGAACACGCCCTTCCCGCCCTACTACGGCGCCCGGATGATCACCAAGCTGGGTGCGCCGGGCGACCGGCTGGTCCGGGCCGCCAGTTCGACGTCGCTGGTGTCCGCGCACGCCGTGCGGCGGGCGAACGGTGACGTGAGCGTCCTCCTCATCAACAAGGACCCCGCCGACGACGCCACGGTCACCCTGTCCTACAGCGGGTTCACCCCGTCCTCGGCCACCCCGACCGTGTACTCGTACCGGAAGAACGCCACCTCGATCGGCTCCGCCACCACCGGCAGCGCCACCCGCCAGACCGTGCCGGCCTACTCGATCGTGGTCGTACAACTCCGCAACGGCTGAGCAGGCGAACCGCCGCCCAGCGAACGCAGCCAGTGAACCGCAAGCCATTGGACCAGTGAGAGGACTCGATCAGGGTGTCGAGCAGGCCCGAGACGGGCACCACCACCGTCAACAACCCGGTCATCGCCGGCTTTCATCCCGATCCGAGTATCTGCCGGGTGGGCGAGGACTATTACGTCGCGTGCTCCAGCTTCGAGTACTTTCCGGGTGTTCCCGTCTTCCACAGCCGGGACCTGGTGCACTGGACGCAGATCGGCAACGCGTTGGACCGGCCGAGCCAGCTGCGCCTGCCGCTGGGCTCGCCCGCCTCGGGCGGGATCTACGCGCCCACTCTGCGCCATCATGACGGCCGTTTCTGGCTGATCGTCACCAACGTCAGCCGCGACGGCAACCTGCTGTTCACGGCCACCGACCCGGCGGGCCCCTGGTCCGATCCGGTGAGGCTGCCCGGGGTGCAGGGCATCGACCCGGATCTCGCCTGGGACGAGGACGGCACCTGCTGGTGCACGGTCGCCGGAGTGTCGCAGGTTCGCCTCGACCCTTACACCGGGGAGACCTTCGGGCCTGCGCGGAAACTCTGGTCCGGCATGCCCGGAGCCAAGGCCCCCGAGGCACCGCATCTGTACCGGATCGGCGGCTACTGGTACCTGCTCATCGCCGAGGGAGGCACCGAGCGCTGCCACGGTGTCTCGATCGCCCGGAGCCATACGCCCGAGGGTCCGTTCGAGCCGTGCCCGGCCAACCCGATCCTCACCCACCGCGGCACCGACCATCCCATCCAGAACACCGGCCACGCCGACCTGGTTCAGGCACCCGACGGCTCCTGGTGGATGGTGCTGCTCGGGGTGCGGCCGGGAGGCGGCACTCCGGGCTGGCACGTGCTGGGCCGCGAGACGTTCCTGGCGCCGGTGACGTGGGTGGACGACTGGCCGGTCGTCGGCGAACTGTCCCTGGATGCGCCCGCGCCCCCGTGGCCGCTCCAGCCGGCCTCCGTCAGGCCGGTCCGGGACGACTTCGACCAGAGCGAGCTGGCCCCGCACTGGGTCTCACTGCGCCATCGCCCCGCGGAGGACTGCACCACCAAGGAACGGCACGGCTGGCTGGCCCTGCGCGCCCGCGGAGCCTCGCTCGACGACACCGACGTGACGTTCGTCGGCCGACGGCAGCAGCATCTGTCCTGCCGGGTGCGGACCCTGGTCGACGTGGGGGAGGGGCGCGGCGGCCTGGCCGTACGCCTCGACGAGCAGCACCACTACGACATCGAGGCGGCCTCCGGCGAGGTACAAGTACGCGCCCGCATCGGCCCGTTGAGCACGGTCGTGGCGTCCCGGCCGGTACCCCCCGGACCTGTGGTCCTCCGCATCGAGGTGGCCGCTGTAGAGACGGTGAACGACGCACGCACCGGCCCCGACACCGTTTCGATCGGCATCGAGGAAGCGGACGGCACGTTCGCCGAACTCACCTCACTGGACGGCAAATACCTGTCCACGGAGGTCGCCGGCGGCTTCACCGGCCGGGTCCTCGGAATGTTCGCCTCGGCCGGCTCCGTGCACTTCGACTGGTTCGACTACGAGCCACTCGATAGCTGAAGACGGGTTCCCCGCCTGGGGGAGGGAGCCGATCGATAATTGTGAGGCGTGTTGTCGCGCGTGCTGGAACACTGCCTCGGTGATCGATTCTCACTGCCTCAACTGCTTCGCCCTCCTGCCCTGAGGCCCGGAGATCTCGTTGTCATCGCGGCGCTGTGTCGCCGATCCGGCTGGTCTGAGCGTGACGTACTGGAGGGTGCGCCATCGCTGCTTGAGCTCGGCGGCGGTGCGCTCGCCAGTGCGCGGGCGTGCCGCAGCAGGGTGTTGAACATGCGGGTGTCGACGTGAAGTGCCTGCTCGGACTTGCCCTTTGAGCGGCTGGGCCGGACGCGGCTGCGTCGTCGAGGGCGGCGCCGGGCTCGGGCCCTGTGTGGGCGGCTCACCGCGTCGCGACCCAGTTCGTACGCGATGCATGCCGGCTCGGTGTTGCGCCTCAGCGGTGGTCGACGTAGGCGACGAGCCCGCCGACGGTCAGGCCCACTGCGCATCCGTGGCGGAAGCATTCGTGGCGCATGCGCGGGGTGTACTGTGCGTCGGTCATCGCGTACGGTGCGCGGATCCCCAGTTCCACGCCGCACAGGCACACGACGTAGCCGTGACGCAGGGCGGCGGCCGCCCACTCGGGGTCGTGCGGGACCCAGGTCCGGGAGTAGATCTCCCCGTCGGGCGTCCGCAGTTCCAGCCGGGAGTAGGTGTATCCGAGGCGCCCCGCCAGTTTTGGCTGTTCATCGGGTGTCTCGTGCAGCTCCCATCCGGGGATCGAGCGCAGGTCGGCGTAGCCGGGCGGCCTGCGTCTCATGCCGAAGTAGACCTCGTCGGGGTCGCGTCGCAGTGGCTCGCGCATGCGCAGCTCGTCGAATATGGTGGGCCGCTTCTCGTCGAGGCGGACCTCGTCATCGTCGGATCCTGGCGGGTCGGGCAGGCGCAGGTCGGAGAACTCGGGCGGTAGGCGCCTCATGCCGAACAGGATGGCGCCTTCGATCTGCGGTTCCTTGGGTATGCCCTCGAGCGAGGCTCTCTTCGGCACGACGTACCCGAAGTGGCCCACGCCCAGGGCACGCCTGAACTCGAAGAGGGCAGCGGGCATGTGACGTGTCTGTGCGTGATCGAGGGTGACTGTGCCTTCCGCGGTCTCCAGACCCATCACGATGCCCTCGAGCCGCAGCGCGGGGTCGTCGCTGAACAGGATCTGCCCGTTGTCGTCGACCTGTTCGAACTGATGCCAGCTCATCTCCTTGAGCCCTCCGGTTGGTTACCGTTCCGCGCCCGCGAAGCGGACGGCTGGATGTTGAACCATCCTATTGAAGGATCGTTGAACAATCCATACATTGGAACGCGTACACCCACCAGGCCGACGGTTTCATCGAGAGCAAGGGTGAGGTTGAGCGTGGAGGAAGTACGCACAGGGCGGATACGCGTGGGCCGGTGGGTACTGGTGGGCGCCGCAAGCACCGGCGCAGCGTTGGCACTGTGGGCGATCGTGCGTCTGATCGTGCGCACGGCCTTCGTCGCGCACGCCCAGTGGATCGACTTGCTGTGCGCGCTGGCGATCCTCCTCGGCTGCGTGTTCCTTTGCACGTGCTGGTACTTGGACCTCCGGTGGCTGCTGTGCGCGGTGTGCCTCTTCGGGGTGCTGATCCTGCAGATCCTGGAGCTGGATCAGCAGGCACTGCACCAGCACGGGCGCACCGAACACGTCAGGGTCCGACAGATTCAGTGGTCCACCGGCGACGGCATGGATCCGGGCGTCCACCGCTACACGGTCACCGTTGTCGACGGCCCACCGCTGGCTCCGTTCGAGGAGAACGGGCTCATGGGCTGGAAGTGGGTGGTAGGCGGCACTTACACGGTGACCGTCGATCCGCAGGGCCGTGCCCCGCTCAGGCGGGGGGACAAGCCCGGGCCTCCGGTGATCCAGCGGCTCCTGCAGATCCCACTCGGCCTCGGCCTGGCCTTCGCCCTGTGGCGGCCAGCAGGCCTGCTCCTGCGCCGACAACGCGTCCCATCAGCCGGACCCACTCAGCCATAGGGGGCTGTGCTTGAGCGGCGCCGGGGCACCGACAATCTCACCTGCTCTGGTCCCTGGCGTGTGGATGGCCGGCGTCGTCTCGGTTGACCCGGTCCCGCTCACTGTCGTGACGACCGGCCTCAAATACGCCGACTTTTCCTTGAAGGGTGTTGCACAAGGCTCTGAGCTGGGCATCTCCCTTGTATTGTTGAGGTGTTATGTGCTGAGCGGGTGTGGGTGGAGACGTTCACGGGGCTGCGGTTGACGCAGTTTTCGGGTCTGTTGAAGGTGGTGCAGGAGCGGGGCGGCAATGGCACGTTGCGGGGCCGGCCATGGTCGCTGTCGCTGGCCGAGCGGGTGCTGATGGTCGCGGTGTACTACCGCACGAACCTCACGATGCGGCAGCTCGGCCCGCTGTTCGGTGTCTCCTCCTCTCCTCCATCGTGTGCAGGGTCATCCAGCGGCTGGACCCCGGTCTCGCGATCGAGCCCGCCAGCCGCTCGGCGGAGGCCGCGGACCGGTTGTGGATCGTGGACGGCACGCTGATCCCCGCTGCGGGACCGGAGTGTGGCGGCCTCCGGCCGCAACTGCCGGTTCTCGGCGAACGTGCAGGGCATCGTGGACGCCGACACCCGGCTGGTGATCGCGGCAGCCCGTCCGGTGCCGGGGACGACCGTGGACGCCCACGTCTGGCGGGCGTCCGGGCTGAGTCGGCACTGCGAGGGAGTGACCGTGCCAGGCGACGGCGCCTGTCCCAACTGCGGGATGGCGGTACCGCACCGCAAACGCCCGGGACGGGCCCTGCTCCAGGCCGAGGAGGACGACAACGCCGAACATCGCAGGGCGCGTGCCCGGGTGGAACACGTCATCGGCCGGCTGAAGAACTACAAGATCCTGCGCGACTGCCGCCAGCGGGGCGATGGGCTCCATCACGCGGTCCAAGCCGTGGCCCACATGCACAACCTCGCCCTCGCGTCATGAGCAGAGAGAGCCCGTCACCCGCTCTGACCTGCCCGCACTCAGCCTTGTGCAACACCCTTTAGGAACTTTCGATGCCGCGCCACTGCGTCATGCGGATGAAGAGGCTGACCAGCGACGGAGTGACCGGCCTGCGGAGTCACCCGTCGCCGAGACCAGCCGTCTTGTGGGCCGCGACGAGCGTCCGGGGTGGAGAAAGGCCAGCGTGGAGCGCCGCTGCGGATGCCGTCGGCCGTTAGTTCGTTTTCCGGGAACTCGCAAGGCGTGGGCACCGTGAGTGCGTGTCACGATGTTCCCCCTTCCGCAAGACGGCGGTGTGTCCACCGCCCTATAGTCCGTTCGTGCTCAAGCGGAGGAGGTTGCCGTGAGCGGGTTACCGCGTAGGACCGAGCGGATTTCCCAGCCGGTGTCGTAGGGGGAGCCGGTGCAGACGAGCAGTGAACCGGACCCGGCTGAGGAACACCGGGACATGGCGAGCAGATTCGAAGCCCGCCGGGCCGTACAGATCATCGCCCGGCCGGACCAGAGCGTCGTGGGCCGCCGAGCGGACGGGGCGTCCTTGTCCGGGAGGCGCGGTTCGGGGTATCAGGTCGCCGAAGGCACGGTGCTGACCGCCGCGCACGTCGTACGCGACGCAGGGGTAATCGCCGTGCGTTTCGTGCTCGACGACGGCTCCGTGCGCGCGTTGCATGGAACCGTGGTCTTCTGCGACCGGGAAATCGATGTGGCCGTCCTGCGTATCCCAGAGGGCAGTACCCCCGTAGGCCGGACCGCGGACCAGCTGCCGCGCGCCGCATTCGGCCGGATCGACGAGCCGGCTCCCTGCGTGGCCGTGGGCTTTCCCCGGTTCAAAATGCGCCGGACCGTGCATGCTGACGACTCGGTGACGGAGTACCGCGACAGCCGCTACGCGGACGGCACTGCCGTCCCGGGCTCCAACCTCCGCGACGGAGGCCTTGAACTGCGTGTGGCTGCTCCCGAGTCGGACCCCGACCCGGCGCGTTCGCCGTGGGAGGGCATGTCCGGAGCCGCAGTCTGGAGCCGGGGAAGGATCATCGGCGTGGTCAGCGAGCACCGGCGCGCTGACGAGCTGGGAACGTTGACCGCCAGCCGTGTGGACCGTTGGCAGGCACAGCTGACGCCGCCGCAAGCCGCCCGACTCCGCACACTGATCGGCTTTCCCGACCCGACCGTCCGGCCGCTGACGCTGGGCCCTCACGCTGACATCCTGCAGGACTATCTGGCGGCTGCCGAGCGCTCGGTCGCGGCTCAGCCCTACTTCGGCTCATCCGCCGGTTTCGCTCCGCCGTTGGCCGCCGTCTACCTGCGTCAGCTCGCCCGCCGCCTCGACGACGCGCCCGCCACGGGACCGGATGAGCCAGAGCATGAGCTGGTTGTCCCCGGCAAGCGGCTCGAGGCAGCCGACATCCTCGGTCTGGCCGGTAGCTGTGCCGTCGTCGCGGGGCCGGGCGGGGGGAAGTCGAGCCTTCTGCGCACGGTGGCCGCCGCCTCCTTCGCCCGCTGGCGCCGTGATGCCACGGACACCGCGGTGCCGGTACTTGTCCGGGCCGCAGACCTGGTCGGCGACGGAACCCTGCTCGACGCAGCAGCGCAGGCGGTCACTGCCGAACTCAGGTGGCACGGACTTGCCGCCGCTCTCCCCGCGCAGCTGTTCCGGAGTCCCCCCGGGCCGCAAGTGCCCTGGCTGTTCCTGGTCGACGGCCTCGACGAGATCACCGATCCGGCTGCTCGTCGACGCTTGCTGACCGCTCTGTCCGCCCTGGCCGGAGGGACGCAGGGGGCGCACGTGCGCTTCACCGTGGCCACTCGGCCGCTGCCATCAGGGGAGTTGGAACGGCTCGGTCCAACCGTGCCCTGGTACGGCTTACAACCGTTCTCCCCCCAGGACGTGCGGGACGTCGCCGCATCCTGGTTCAGCGCACACGGCCGACCTGATGCGCAGGAGGCGGCCGACCGGTTCTCGGCGGCGCTGGCCCGGCGCACTCGGCTCGCCGAAGTGGCCTCCACGCCGCTGCTGACCGCGATGCTGTGCCGCCTTGCTGCAGACCAGCACGGCCTCGGTGCCCAGCAGGACATCGAACTGCCGGAAAGCCGCGGCGAGATCTACGCGCAGTTCACCGACCTGCTCTTTGCGCGGCTTGCCGACGAGGGCCGGTCCGGGATTCTCGTCCAGGCCGGCCACAGCCTGCGGCGGCACAACCCGGCGGTGACCGACCATGTGCACAAACTGCTGCTCAGCCTGCCTCGGTTGCTCGGCGAACTGGCCCGGCTGCGCCGAAACGGATCCTGCGGGGCTCGCACGGCCGTCGACATCATCGCGGTCCTGCCCGGTGGCGACGGTCCGGCCGGAGTCCCCGAAGCGCACTGGCGCGACTTCCTCGACTCCTTGCTGCGGCGCAGTGGCCTGATGACCCCACGCGGCACGGATCACGATTTCCTGCACCTGACGATCCGGGACTACCTGGCCGCCCGCCAAGCTGTCACGGACCCACAACAGCGCGTCCGAATCCTGCACCAGGCTCTGCGGCTTCGCCGCACGATCCCGCCCGTGCAGGTTCGCTGGACCGCGCCGGACGCGCAGGACCTGTCCTACTTCGGGTTCGTCCTCGACCCTGGCGGGCATGACACGGCAGACACGACGACGGATCTGCTTCGGCTCCTCGGCACCCGGCGCACTCAACTCGACGCGTGTCAGATGCTGGCGGAGCTCCAGAAGCTGGGCGTCGGGCTGCCTGACGTGGTGCGGCAGGAGGCGCTCACCCGGCTGGCAGCCGCCACCAACCGGGTGAGGAGGAAAGACGAAGGCGGCAGGGAACGGCTCGAGGCCGCGCGGATCCTGGCCAGGATGGACCGTGATACCGGACTGGTGGCGCTCGAATCCCTTGCCACCCAGCAGACATACAAGGGTTACCGGTTTGAGGCCGTCCGCGAGCTGGCCTCCTACGACCTGGCCCGGGCAGCAAATGTGCTGACGGCTATCGCCGATCAGCAGGCCCTGGGCGAGCACGGCCGTTTCAGGGCTGCGCGACTGCTCTACCAACTGGACCCGGGGCGCGGACTGGTCTGGTTCAGTCAGCGTTTCGATGAGCGATCCCTGGACGATCCCCTGCGAGAGCGCCTCAGGCACTCACGGGTCCAGGAGTCCGTCGCCCGCAACCTCGCTCTGGTGGACCGGGACGCTGCCATCAGCCTGCTCGAATCAGCTCTGCGAGCCGCCGGCCCCCGGTTCAACCCCGTCGAAGAGCGCCTGGCCGCCGTTCTCGGCGAAATCGACCACGATCGGGCCCTGGCTCTGCTGCGGGAACTGCGGGAAGCAGCCGACCTGCCGGGCATCGCACGCATCTACATCGACAGTGCGCTCGCCGCTCTGGACGAGGCCACCGGCGCCGACACATCCGAAACCTACGTCCGCAGCGACGACGACAGCTGGCTGAGGGTCAAAATCGCTCACCTGATCCCTGAGATGACGGGTGACACATGGTCGATCGCCTCCGCACCTGAACCTGCCGCCCGGCTGAACGAGGCGCCCGGAACGACGCTGCCCGAGGGTCTGATCAACAGTCTGGACGATCCAGCCGCAGCGAACCTCCTGTTCGAGGTCGCCAGCGGCGCGCAACATCGACGTGAGTACCGTGACCTGTGGCGTGTCACCGCGGCCTGGCAGCTTGCGCGGCTGGGTGACCCGCGCGCACAGGAGATTCTCGAGATGTTCGCTACAGACCCGGCTATGGGCTTCCGCTACCGCCGCGACGCTGTCAGGGCTCTGACGCTCGTCGACTGCGACCGCGCGCTCACGCTCGTGGACCAGATGACCCTCGAACCCGGGCGGAGCCGCTCGGAGCGCCGGAACCTGGCCAGAGTGCGTGCCTGGATCCACCAGCGTTCACTCGAGCAGGACACTCATCCTTGACCGGCGATGATCAACTGCCGCCGTCGCAGGGCCGCCCGGCGGACGGGCTATTCCTCGTCGGCTCCGGCATGGCCCGAGATCTGCGGTGCCTGGTGAGTTCCGACCAGTCTCGGGGTGAGGGAGAGCTTGATCCTCTGGGTGTTCGACGCGTCCTTCTTGTGTTCGCCCCCCAGATCGACCACCCAGAAGCGGACCTTGCCCCCGCCGCTGTCAGACCGTTCCACAGCGACTGAAGCCTCGAGCTCGATCGGCCCGAGTTCGAAGCGAAGGTTCTCGTCCTTGCCCGCCTCGATCGCGGCCTGCAACTCCGAGCGCAGGTCTTTGATGACGCTTCCCAGTTCGATCACGAGTCGTCCCCCTCTGGAACCGCTGGCGCAACTGCCATCAAGCGTAGGGCTCCCCGCCTGACGGCCGGGGTGCAAATCGCATTGATTTGACGCTTGGGCCTCTACCCCGCATGCGGCCCGCGGCGATTCCATCGACTTTGACGGCGAGCAGCCGGCCTGACCGTCCGGAGACGGGCGACTCCGACTCTTCGATGGCGAGTCACCAAAGTAGGGATTGAAGAGCGGCCCTGGGATTTTCACGAAGCCTCATCAGTGGTGCCGCTGGTGACACGCAGGGCGTTGCAGGATGCGCAGCCCTTCGTCGGGGTGCCGGAGCACGGCCGTGTCTCCAGGCGGAACCGCCGGCCCGCCCCGTGCTACGGCGTGGGGGGCCGCTGCGGGGAGCGGAGGATGAGCAGGGTGATCTCGCTGGGGGCGAAGAGGCGGAAGGGCGGGCCCCAGAAGCCGGTGCCGCGGCTGGTGTAGAGGGGGGTGCGGGGGCCGTGGTGGCTGAGGCCGACGAGGGCGGGCTGGTCGATGCGGACCAGGTGGTGGAAGGGCCAGATCTGGCCGCCGTGGGTGTGGCCGGAGAGTTGGAGGTCGATGCCGTCGGCTGCCGCTTGGTCGACGAACTTGGGCTGGTGTGCCAGGAGCAGGACGGGGTGGTCGGGGTCGGTGCCGTTCAGGGCTCCGGCGAGGTGGGCGCCGTGGCCGGCGAGGCCGGAGGACTAGGCGGTGACGTCATCCAGGCAGGCGACCACATGGGTGTCGTCTCCGCGTTCGAGCAGCAGAGATGGCGGTGCGGAGCGGCTCCCAGCCCGTCTCGTCCATCAGGTCGACCCAGCCCTGGGCCTTGCTGTAGTACTCGTGGTTGCCGGTGACGGAGACCCGGGCCTGGGTGGCCCGCACGGTGCCGAGTGGGGTGGCCTGGGCGCGGCGGCGTTCGGCCGTGCCGTCCGCGATGTCGCCGGTGTGGCAGACCAGGTCGGCTTCCAGCGTGTTCACCGTCTCGCACACCCGTGCCGACCAGCGGGCGCGATCGAGTGGGCCGTAGTGGGTGTCGGTGATGAGGACGACGCGGGTGCCGTCCAACCCGGCACCCAGGCCGGGGAGTTGCACGTCGAGTCGGCGCACGCGTGGCACGCGGCGGGCCTCGGCGTACCCCCAGGCGAGCAGTACCGACGCTGCGGGACCGGAATGTGGCGGCCGCCGGCCGCAACTGCCGGTTCTCGGCGAACGGGCAGGGCATCGTGGACGCCGACACCCGGCTGGTGATCGCGGCAGCCCGTCCGGTGCCGGGGACGACCGTGGACGCAGCCTGGCCAACCTCGCCATCGTCGCCCTCGACCGGCTCGAAGCACTCGTCCGCAACCGACTCAAGCGCCTTCAGTACCGGTCCGGCACCCTCGACGGCTTCATAGCGGACACCAGCCTGACCCTCGACGACCCAGCTTCCCCCTGACCCGCCGACGTCAGTAATTCCGCGGCGGGTTGACGAAAAGCCAATCGGCCGGACCCTTCCGGATTAATTATCCGGGGTGTTGACGTAATTCGGAGAGGCTTCGCATGCTGGGCTCCGGGCCATCCCAAGGACGCCGCACCGGCACTGCTTGGCCTCAGCCATGGACATCCCGGATCGAGTTGCCGCGCGCTCCGGCGCGGCCTCCCGGGATGAGGAACGAGAGGGCGATTGATGAGTACCGACCCCCATAACGCGTCGCCGATCGGCCGACGGACGCTGCTGGCCGGGATGGCCAGGACGGCAGGCGCGGTCGGCCTCGCCGGCGCTGTCGGCTCGCTGGGGGCGACGGGCCGGGCTGCCGCCGCGGTTTCGCCGGTGAGCGGGCAGTACCCGTCGGCGAAGGGGCGTTACCCCTCGAACTGGCCCGACCTGGAGCCGTACGGCCTCGCGGACGCCCGCATGGATCTGTGGCCGAGGGACGACAACTCCTTCATCCTGCCGCTCGAGCTGCGCCCGCGCGACGAGGAACTCGGGCGGGTCTGGATACGCGACTTCTACGTCAACTGTTTCCGGGTCGACGGTCGCCGCCCGCTCTACGTCGCCACCGGCACCACCCGGGTGCCCGGCCTCGACACCGCCGGCCCCTGGAACGACGGCATCTTCATCTGGACATCCACCTCCCTGCGCGGCCCCTGGCGTCTGGCCGACACCACCGGCATCCGGCCGGGCGCCGAGAAGGGCAAGGTCTGGTCGCCCGAGTTCGCCGACGAGAACCGGCCCGGGCGCACGGTCGTGGCCCCGTGGCAGGAGTACTGGTACGACGACCTGTTCGGCAAGCGCGGCAACGTCTGGGCGCCGGAGGTGCACTACTTCCGCGACACCTGGTACATCGTCGCCTGCACGGGCGACCGCGCGCACAAGGTCGGCTCGTTCCTGCTGGTGAGCGACGGGGGCGTCGAGGGTCCGTACCGGCTCGCCGAGGGCAACCTCGACAAGCCGTTCGGCGATCCGCTGCCCGACGCGCCGTACATCGATCACGGAGCGCGCTACCACATCGACGGCAGCATGTTCACCGAGGGCGACAACGCCTGGCTGGTGCTGCACAACAACCTGTACGCCCCGTTCCGGGACGACATGGAGGACATCGTCCCTACGACGAACCTCCCGGCGTTCCAGCAGCAGCCCTACAGCCCCGAGCCGTACCTGGAGGGCGCCTACGTCTTCAAGCACGGCGGCAAGTACTTCCTGGTGCAGGCCGCGTGGGACCGCACCTCGACGGCCGCCGACGGCAGCATCCGCCACGCCTACAGCGGCGGCGGGACGCAGTACCAGTACGACGCGGTCGTCGCCGTCGCCGACCGCCTGGAGGGCCCGTACTCCCGGCGCTGGACGGCGGCTGTGGGCGGCGGCCACAACAGCGTCTTCGCGGACGAGGGCGGTCATCTGTGGGCGACCTTCTTCCGCAACCCGAGCTTCGGCCACTGGGCCGACCCGACGCGCGTCGCCGACGCCGCGGTGCCCGGCGTCGTCCGCCTGGAGTGGACCGGCCCGCAGGGCAACCGCCTCTACGTCCAGCGACAGAGCCGAGGCCAGGCCATCGGCGGGTGAAGGCCCAGGACGACGCGATCCCCCCGTGCGAGGCGTCAACGGACGCCGCGCACGGTCGGGTTGACCCGCATCCCCGCCCCATTGTCCCGAACGCGTTGTCCCACTGGAAGGGAACACTGTGACCTGCCCGACCGCTCCGAACATCATCTTCTGCATGTCCGATCAGGTCCGCGCCGACTTCACCAAAGGCGTGGGCTTCGAACTCGACACGATGCCCTTTCTCGACTCCCTCGCCGCCCAGGGCACCCGCTTCCGCCGCGCGTACACCACGGCTCCGGCCTGCGTCCCGGCGCGCACCAGCCTGCTGACCGGCAGATGGCCCAGCACCCACCGCGTCCGGCAGAACTCCAGCACCGACGCGACGCTGGTGTCACGCGGCGACGACCTGGTCGACGTCCTGCGCGGCGCCGGCTACCAGCTGTTCTACGCGGGCAAGACGCACATGTACCGCAACAACCCGGCGGAGTACGACGCCTTCTCCGAGTACGGGCACACGAAGGCGCCGGACAAGACCACCGAGCAGCGGGCCTTCACCGCCTATCTGAACTCCATCGACATGGGCCCGACGACGGCGCCCACGCCGTTCCCGGCGCAGCAGCAGTACCCGTACCGGATCGTCTCCGACGCCATCCAGCAGATCGACGCCCGGGACCCCGACAAGCCGTTCTTCGCCTTCGTCTCCACCCCCGAGCCGCACAACCCGTACCAGGTGTCGGAGCCGTACTACTCGATGTTCTCCGAGGACGAGATCCCTGAGCGGCTCACCAGCCCGGCGGACGCGGAGGCCAAGGGCGGCGCCTACAAGTGGCTGCGCGACCTGGTGGAGGAGAAGCGCCCTGGATACGACGGCCTCTGGCGCCGCTACCGTGCCACCTACTGCGGCATGCTCCGCCTCATCGACGACCAGTGGCGCCGGCTCGTCGACCACCTCAAGGAGCAGGGGCTGTACGAGAACACCCTGCTGATCTTCCTCGCCGACCACGGCGACTACACCGCCGAGTACGGCCTGCAGCGCAAGGGCGCGGGCATCGCCGAGGTCCTGGCGAACGTGCCCGTGATCGTGCACGGCTGCGGCATCAAGGTGCAGGACAACAAGACGGACTTCGTCTCGATCGCCGATATCCTGCCCACGGTGTGCGAGGCGATCGGCCACCCCATCCCGCTGGGTGTCCAGGGCCGCAGCCTGTGGCAGATGCTCACCGGCTCCGACTACCCAGCCGCGGAGTTCGCCGACATCGTCACCGAGCGCGGCTTCGGCGGCCTGCCCTACCCCGCCGACGCCCGGCCGCCGCTTCACTTCCCCTACGAGGGCAGCAGGTACGACGAGCTGAACAGCGTGACGCAGAGTGGTTCGTCGCGGATGCTCCGGCACGACCACTGGAAGCTCTACGAGCACGTCGGCGACGTGGGTGAGCTCTACGACCTCGACAAGGATCCGATGGAGCTGCACAACCGCTGGGACGATCCGAGCCTGCGCAAGGTCAAGGCCGATCTCATGCAGCGGGTGCAGCGATGGGCGGTCCGGCTTACCGACGACCTCCCCAAGGGCGTCTACGAGCCCAGGCTCGCCCAGCACAACTGGTACCGGACCTCGGAGGATGACGGAGCATGACCGGACCGAACGACCCCAGCGACGGCAACCAGCAGGCCGGCCCGTCACGCCGTACGGTCCTGCGCGGTGTGGCCGCCGCGACCCTGGCCACGGCGGCCACGACCGCGGCTGCCACCGGGACCGCTTCCGCGGCCGGCGGCTCGTCTGCCGCGGTCGTCGACCACCCAGGCGCGCAGTGGCTGCCCGCCGCCCGCACCAATTTCCGTACCGCGCAGCGTCCTCACAGGCATCCGATCGACTACGTGCTCATCCACGTGACGCAGGAGCGCTTTGACGACGCAGTCGCCGTCTTCCGGAAGCCCGGCCGGAAGACCTCGGCCCACTACGTGGTCCGTTCGGCGGACGGCCACATCGGGCAGTGCGTGAGGGAGAGGGACATCGCCTGGCACGCCGGTCACCCCGACTACGACGACCGCAGCATCGGCATCACCCACGAGGGCTGGGTCAACTCCACCCGCTGGTTCACCGAGGAGATGTACGCCGCGTCCGCGGCGCTCACCGCGGCCGTGTGCGCCCGCTATGCCATTCCCGTCGACCGCACCCACATCCTGGGCCACCACCAGGTGCCCGGGACCACCCACACCGACCCTGGGGCCAACTGGGACTGGGAGCACTATCTCGAACTGGTGCGCCAGGTGAAAACCGCGAGCTGAGCAGCACATCGAGGGGGCGGCGCCACAGGCACCCCCCCCTCGGCTGTTCGGCCCTGTGGGCCATTCGGGCCAATGCCCGGCCAGGCCTCCGCACCCGGCGGACCGGGAAGCGGACATCCTGAGTCGGCCCTGCTCAGCAACGGGGCGCGGACGCGTCGGCGTTCACGCCTCACCGGCGGCGTCTGCGTCCGGACGCGAACTGACCGGCGGCCGTGTGCACGCCACCATCCTGCCGTCGGTCGGCGCCGCGCCGTCGCGGCGGCCGCCCGAGCGACCCCGCAGGATCACGCGGACGGAGCACCAGGGGGCGTCGGCTGCGAGGCGCCGGCGGCGAGGGCCGCTCCCCGCTACGCCGTCTCGGAGGCGTCGTTGGCGCAGCGGAAACCGAGGTTGCCGGAAGAGGACTCAGGTGTGTTCGAGGCGCGCGGTGACTCGGTAGCGGTTGCAGTAGGAGTCGTGGCACAGGCAGGAACCGCCCCGCAGGACACGCGTCGTTCCCGTCGCCGGGCCCTGCGGGTTCTCCTCCGGCGACTCGGCATAGTAGGAGGGGGAGAACCAGTCGGAGCACCACTCCCACACGTTGCCCGCGGTGTTCCACAGGCCGTAGCCGTTGGGGCGGTAGGCCTTGACCCGAGTTGTGGTCAGATAACCGTACTCGGCGGTGTTGTGGTGCGGGAACTCCCCCTGCCAGATGTCGCACCGCCAACGCCCGCCCGGGTGAGTTCGTCACCCCACGCCTAGCGCCGGCCGACGAGGCCGCCTCGCGCGGCGTACTCCCACTCGGCCTCCGTGGGGAGGTGCTTGCCGGCCCGGCTCGCGTAGGCGGCGGCGTCGTTCCACGAGATGCGGACGACCGGATGGTTCTGCCGGCCGGTCATGTCGGAGCGAGCGCCCTCGGGACGGCGCCAGTGCGCCCCGCGGACGTTGATCCACCACGGCGTCCCGGCGACGGAGCCCAGGACGTTGGAGGAGGGGGCGGCGACCAGCAGGTGGAAGACCCCCGAGGAGCCGTGGCGCTCCGCGTCCGTCGCGTAGCCCGTCGCCTCGACGAAGGTGGCGAACTGGGCATTGGTGACGGCGGTTTCGTCGATGTGGAACGGCGCGAACCGTACCGGGTGGACAGGTGTCTCACCGTCGGCCGGGTAGCCTTCGTCGAAGGCGTCGCCCATAGCGAACTCGCCGCCGCGCAGCAGGATCTGCCCGCGGGTCGAGCGGCTGGAGGCGACGGGCTTCGGCGCCGGCGCGACCACGGTGGTCCGCCCACGGGCCACCGGCCGCCGCAACTGTTACTTCCGGTAGGTGGATTCGTCCAGCCCGCTCAGGGTTGCGTCGTGACCCACCGCGCCGACGTCGTACATCGATGTCATCCAGTGGTAGAAGTTGTCGCCGCGTTCGCGTAGGAGGGCGTAGAGGCAGCGCATCATCCGCGAGCGGACATCTGCGTGCTCGGGACGACGCCGTCGGGATTATTTATCCGGAGTGTTGACGTAATGAGTGGGCCTTTCCGATGCTGTACGGCGTGCAAACCAGCAATGGCCTTCCGTGACGTGGCGGATCGGAGCACGAGGTGCTGGAACTGCTGTGCCGACACGGCCCGCTCAGCCGGAGCGGGCTTCGGGAACTCACCGGATTCTGGGAGGACGACTCCGTACGACACGGCCGTGAAGCTCGGCGACGACGGCGCCGTCTGTTCCACCTCGACGGCGGCCCGTGGGAGCTGAGCGACCTGGCTTCGGACAACCCTGCCGAGGTGCATGAGCTCACCAGGCAGATCGGGGTCAGCTTCTGTGATCCCGAGCAAGGACAAGACCGGGCCCACCGGTTCGTCCAACGGCACATCGACGTACGTGAAGCCGAAGGCGGCAACGCGCCCTCAACAGCCGTTGCCCCCGGATGTGAGGGCTGTTTTCGCTGATGAGACCTAACGGAAGGGCAGGCGATCGCATGCAGGGAAGTGGTACGGAATCCGGTGGTGGGCCGCAGCGCAGGTCGACGTCCCGGCGCGGGTTGCTCGGCCTGGCCACAGGCGCTGCGCTCGCGGCAGCCGGGTTGGCGGCCCGCGGCGCGAACGGCGGGCGCGGCGCGGTGACCGCGGCCGACGCCGGCGGTTCCTTCGACGCGGTGCCGGCCGGTGCGGTCGTGAGCCAGGTGACCGCGTCCCCCGCCTCGGGCGTCCTGGGCGCCAACTACAACGAGTCCTTGGACATGATCGACTACGCGGAGCTGGGCGCTGTCTCCGCCACCTGGATGCGTGGCTTCTACCTGATGTCCGACGCCGACTCGGGGGATCCGGCGACGCAGACGGGGATGGCGACGTTGCTGCAGGCGTCGTCCGACGGCTACGGCACGGTGCTCTCCACGAAGTTCCAGTACCACGACACTACGCTTCCAGCGCCGGGTACCGCGGCCATGGACACCGCCCTGACCCGGCTCGACAAGGTCCTGGCGGCGGTGCTCGGGAAGGTCGACATCGTCACCATCGGCAACGAGCCGTTCTACGAGACCAGTCAGGCGGACCGTACGACCTCCGCCATCAACGACTTTTACGAGGCGCTGGCCAAGCACGCCATCCAGTACCGGAGCACGCACTTCGGCACGACCTCCAAGACCGTCTTCTACATGGGGGCGCTCAACGGCCTCGAGGACCCTGCCAACCAGAACGCGCAGACCGACCGCTGGATGACCTTCGTGGCCGGCAACGCCCATATCGCCGGTACGGACATCCACCCGCATGTGGCGGGCATCGACGCGGCGCAGAAGTACCTCGACTACATCCTGCCCTACCTCCGCGCGGACCAGACGTTCCTGGCCACCGAGTTCTCCCTGATCAAGCTCTGGGAGCAGCACATGAGCGACCCGGTGGACCCCTCGTTCGCGAGTGCCTACGGCATTCCGGCGGGCACGTTGGTGTGGCAGGTCATCCACGATGCCGCCAACAACCCTTTCACGGAGCAGAAATGGAACGACTTCCTGCTCTCCAACACGTGGTTCGCCAACCACTCGACCTTCATCACGAACTGGATAGCGCGCATGCGCAACACCGGTAAGCTCGCCGTGTCCAGCTACGGCATCACCGAGGGCGCGCCGATCCCCAACTTCGGTGCGAGCAGTGCCCCTTGGGTGCTCAACAGCATCTTCTGCCCCTACGTCTGCCAGATCGGGACGGGCGGCCTGCCCGGCCGCGACCGCACCTGGGCCTCCTCCTTCCGGGCCGCGCAGTAGGACCGCCGGGCGGCTTACTGGTCCTCGGCCTGACACCCGATCGGGGAAGGGCACCTGAGGGCGACGTGAGGGTCTTCGCCCGCGGCGTTCGAGGAAGTCCGGTCGGTCGAGCCGTCGGCGGTCCTGCCGGATGACCGGTTGGTCGGGTGAGTGGCCGTCTGGGCTCACGTGGGCGGGCTCCTGCGGCAGATGGCCCGACGCGTGCTGGAGTCGGCCCTGGAAGGCGGATCAACGCGTGCTTCGGCTGCCAGGAGCACGCCTCCGCCGGGGTGCGGGACCTTCCCGCACCCCAGCCGGGCGATACGCGCGGCGGACCGGCGCGGTGCGGGAAACTAGCGGCAAGGCCGTGAAGTTACGGGTCCGGCGGGGTTGTCCAGGGTCTTTGAGCTGCGGACTCGCCGGACGTGAGGAGCGGAGCCCCGGTAGAACTGGCAGTCGACCAAGACAAGCCGTTCACAAAGACCGGAGGTTCCGCTGTTCGGGCAGTCCGCCATCACCCGTGCCGTCACGGTGGCCGAAGGCCCCTTCGCGCCGGGTCATCTCGGCGAACGTACCCAGCTTGTGCCCTTCGAGATGGTCGACGAGGCGCTGATGGCGACCAGGGCGGTGCAGTCGCGGCTGCGGGACCTGCCCTCCCGGGTCGTGATCTACCTGGTCCTGGCCGCGTGCCTGTTCCCGGAGGTGGGATATCCCGGTGCGTGGCGCAAGCTCACCGACGCGCTGGCGGGCCTGCCCCTGGCTGCGCCGACGGCGAGCGCGCCGGCCCAGGCCCGCCGCCGTGTCGGCAGCAAGCTGCTGCGGTGGCTGTTCGACCTCCTGCGCGGACCGGCTCCGACTGCGCACGGCCCCGGGGCCCGCTGGCGCGAGCTGCTGGTGGTCGCACGGGACGGCACCATCCTGACGGTTCCTGACGCCCCTGCCGTCCTGAGCGAGTTCACCAAGCAGGCGGGCAACCATGGCGGGACCGGCTACCCGCAGATCCGCCTGCTGGCGCTGGTCGCCTGCGGCACCCGTACCCTCATCGACGCCGTGTTCGGCCCCACCACCACGGGCGAGATCACCCACGCCCCGCGCCTGCTGTCCAGCCTCCGGCCCGGGATGATCCTGCTCGCCGACCGCAACTTCGCCGCCCAACGGCTCGTGACCGACATCGCCGCCACCGGTGCCGAGGCCCTGGTCCGGCTGAAGAACGGCCACAGGATGCCGGTCCTGGCCCGCTACCGGGACGGCTCCTACCTCTCCACGCTGGGCGACCTGCGCGTCCGCGTCGTCGACTGCGAGATCACCGTCACCACCACCACCGGCAAACACACCGGTCTGTACCGACTGGCCACCACCCTGCTCGACCACCAGCGCCACCCGGCAGCCGAACTGGCCACGCCCTACCACCAGCGGTGGGAGATCGAAACCGCCTGCCTGGAACTGAAGTCGGCCATCCTCGGCGGCCGGGTCCTGCGGGCCCGCACCCCCGAGGGCATCGACCAGGAGATCCACGCCCTGCTCGTGCGCCCTGGACAGGCGTGCGCTGGTGCGGCGCCCGAGACCCTTCGGGCGCCGCACCACGAGATGCCGCAGGAGGGCCGTCCCTCACATGGCCGGGGGACGGCAGGCATTGCCGGGGGCGGGCTACTTGAACCAGTAGCGGACGCCGTGGTGGTGGGAGCGGGTGCCTGCGTACAGGTGTACGGCGGTATGGGTTTCACCTGGGAGGTGCTCGCGCGTCTCTACCCCAGGCGTGCCTGGGGCCAGGCGAGGCGTTCGGCAGCGCCGACGACCATGCCGCGGTGCTCGCCCAGCCCCTCTGCTCCCTGCGCACAGTTGATCTCGCCCGAGGAGACGTAGCGCCGTGTAGGGGGCGAGGAGTGCCGACAGCGGCCGGTGCTGTTCGGCGAGCGCAGCCAGGACGTGCAGAGCCGTGAGCATCCCGGTGTCCGCCCGCCAGAAGTCGCGGAAGTAGTAGTGGCCGGCGTGCTCGCCGCCGAAGACGGCGTCGTACTCCGCCGTGCGCGTCTTCATGAAGGAGTGCCCGACCCGCGAGCGGATCGGCCTGCCTCCGTGCTCGCGGATGATCTCCGCGGCCGCGGCGGAGGTGATGACGTTGTGCACGATTGCGGCACCGAGATGGCGGCTCAGCTCACGCGCCGCGACCAGGCCGACGATTGCCGACGGGCTGACGGGTGCGCCCTGTTCGTCGACGAAGAAGCAGCGGTCGGCGTCGCCGCCGAAGGCCAGTCCGATGTCCGCGCCGCTCGCGCGCACTGCGGCTTGCAGGTTGGGCGCCTGACCCTGGGGGATCAGTCGACTCCCTGCACCCCGGTACGGTGCACCAGGCCGTTCAGGATGAGGGCGAGGCCCGCCTCGAACGCCGACTCGTGATCGATCACCGGCACGTCAACCGGTAGATCCGTGCCGTCACCAGGGCCGGTGTCTGCCTGCTCTTCCAGGACGCTGCCGACGGTGAAGCGGCTGGCGGCCAGCATGGCCATCTGCGCGTCCCGCTCGGGCACGCCGGAAGTGACGAGGAAGTCCATCTTGCGGCGGATCCGGTCGAGGTCGCCGGTGGGGGTGCTGCCGGCGTGGAGCCGTGCGCCGTCCCGGCGCATCAGCAGGGTGCGCCTGAAACTGCGTGTGTTGTCCGCGAACCAGTCGCGCCAGTCGTCGCCGGGTGCCGGCAGGGGCGCGGTCGCATGGGGTTCCATCGCCGCCTCCGCCATAGCGGTGAGCAGGTCCTTCTTGGTGCGGAAGTACCAGTAGAGCGACGGCTGCTCCACGTTCAGTCGCTTCGCCAGCCGTCTCGTGCTGACGGCATCCAGCCCGACCTCGTCGAGCAGGCCGAGCGCCTCAGCGATGACGGTTTCGCGGTTCATCTTGGTCACGTTGACAATCTATCGCTGATAGATGACTCTGAAAAAGAATCTTTCACTGATAGATTTTGGAGGGATGGGTATGACGAAGGGATCGGGCAAGCAGCCCCTGCGGATCCTCGTCGCCGGTGGTGGAATCGCGGGGCAGGCCCTGGCCTTCTGGCTCACCCGGGGCGGCCACCGGGTGACCGTTGTCGAACGTTTTCCGGCGCTGCGGGCCGCCGGGGCCCAGGTCGATCTTCGGGGGCAGGGCATCGAGGCCGTCAAGCGAATGGGGCTTCTCGACGCCGTCCGAGGCAAGCTCGTGGACGAGGCGGGCGTTGCCTTCATCGACGTACACGGCAAGGCCAAGGCGACGATCATGGCCAATACCTCGGGGAAGGGCCGGCAGACCCTCACGTCCGAGTACGAGATCATGCGCGGGGACTTGGTGCGCATCCTGCACGATGCGACGAGGGATGACACCGAGTACGTCTTCGGTAAGAGCGTGGACGGCTTCGAGCAGGACACCCACAAGGTCGTCGCGCATTTCTCCGACGGGTCATCCGGCGAATTCGACCTTCTGGTTGGCGCGGACGGCCAGGGATCGCGCATCCGGCGAGCGATTCTTCCAGAGGGTCTCGACCCGTACTGGAGGGTGGGCATCCACATGGCCTACTGGTTCGTTCCGCGCATCGCATCCGACAGCAATATCCGGGACACCTACATGATCCCGAGAGGCCGCCAGATCATGCGCCGCAGCCACAACCCGACCGAGACCCAGGTGTACTTCGTCCTACGGGAGGAATCCGAGGAGGCCTCGGCGATCCACCGGACGCCCGTCGAGCGTCAGCAGGAGTTCTGGGCGAGCAGGTTCCGCGATGCCGGGTGGCAGACCGAGCGCTTCATCGAGGGTATGAAGACGAGCCCGTTCTTCTACTCCCAGGAGGTCGTCCAGGTCCGTACCGACACCTGGTCCAAGGGCCGCGTGGTCCTGGCCGGTGACGCCGCCCACTGCGCCTCCCCCTACAGCGGCATGGGCATCTCCGGCGGCCTGGTCGGCGCCCACGTCCTGGCCGGCGAGATCAATCGGCACCCGGGCGACCTGCCGACCGCGCTGGCGAACTACGACCGCGTGCTGCGGCCCTTCGTCAACGAGATCCAGGGCGAAGTCAACCCGCGCCTGCTGCGCCTGGGCATGCCGATGACCCAGCGTGCGATCGATGCCTTCCAGGCCACCACCGCGCTGGCCTGCTTCCTGCACGTCCCGGACCTCGCCGCGCGCCTGTCGAAGGAGGACCGCGGCGGCAACTGGCAGCTCCCAGAGAACCCGGCACGGACCAGCACCGGCTGAAAGCGACCGTGCAGTTCGCACCGAGGGCCGCCATGACCACTCCCGACCAGCGGTGCGAACTGCGGCAGGACGAGGGACCCTGCCTACCAGCTGATCAGCGGCCGGCCCCCGGTGTTCCTCATGCCCACCGTCGCCATCCTCCTCGTCTGCGGGTAAGCCGGACCCAGGATGGAGGGCCGCCGCAGGCGCTCTTGACCGGGCGGCTCGCCCCGCACACGACACGAGCGGGCGGCCCTGGCCGACAGCGTGCGTGTCGCTTGCCGAAACGCCCCACTCTGTTGAACGACGGAGCGAGTGGGGCGACGAGCATCACTGGTCGATTTCAGAGATCCCCATCACCGGAGTCCGCGGAAGTTCTCCCGTCTGCCCGTCTTCACCCGACTGGGTATGCGATCGAGCCGCGGCGGAGTCTCCGGCCGCTACATCTCCTGCGCCAGCCCTTGCGCCTTTTCCTGCGGCATCTCTTGCGACTTCTATACGAGACACCAAGTCGCTTCTCCTGAGGTCCACTTGGCCGGAGACCCAGCGCCAGGCGGTTTTTGCCGGCCCTGCCCCTGGCGCTACCGCAGCGTGTTGGCGTTCTCTCGTTCGTTTCCTCCTCGTACGAGGTATACGCCGGGCCTCAGTTCATCGGAGTGGGCACGAATGCGCGGCCTGGTCCCCGCAGGCCAGAGGGTGTCGTCGGACCAGATGACGTTGCTCAGTACCGTCAGGTCGCTGACATCCACCCGTGTCAGGTCCGCACCCGAGGCATCCACCTGTCCGTCGGCGAGTTCGCGCAGTTCGGCCCAAGGCCATGTCGGGAGGGCGAGGGCCAGGGCAAGGGTGAGGGCGTGGGTGAGCTCGTGGGTGAGATCGAGGACGAGGGCGAGGTTGCGGGCGCGATTGAGGGCGCGGTCGAGGTAGGGGACGAGGTCGGGAACGCGCCTGCGGGCGCGGGCGAGTTTGAGGACGAGGCCGTGGGCGAGGTCCCGGTGGTCCTGGTCGAGGTCCGGGACGCGAAGAAGGTCGTCGTGGACGAGGGCGCGGTCGCGGGCGAGGTCTCGGGCGAGGGCGAAGGCGAGGTCGCGGGCCTGGGCGAGGTCGCGGTCGCGGGCGAGGTCGGGGATGCGAAGAAGGGCGCCGACGAGGTCGCGGGCGGGGGATTGGGCGAGGTCGTGGGCGTGGGCGAGGGCATGGGCGAGGTCGCGGACGAAGTCACGGACGAGGGCCGGGGGGCTGGTGAGGTCGCGGACGAGGGCCGGGGTGCGGGCGAGGCCGCGGGCGAGGTCACGGGCGCTGTCAGGGGCGGGGCCGCGGTCGAGAGCGCGGAGGAGGTCGTAGGCGCGGTCGCGGGCGCAGTCGAGGACGCGGTCGAGGGCCCTGATGGTGATCAGGGTCTGGCCGTCCGGGATCGCTGGTGCAGGGGATGCGGCCGGTGCGGTGCTGGGGGCGGTCTGGTTGGTTTCCAGGAAGGCGGATAGGAGGGTGCTGGTGTCGCTGGTTGCCTTCACCTGCCGCAGGAGGTCGGCCGCGGCGGTGTCCAGGAGAGCGTCCAGTTGCGTGTCGGTGACCTCCTCGGGCCTGTCTTCGCGGCCGCTCATCGGGCTTCCTTCCTCGTGACCGTGTGTGGAGCAAGGGCGCGGCGTAAGGCTGCGCGGCCTTGCTTTCTCAGATCCCGGACCTTCTGCGCGGTCACACCGAGTAATTTTGCGATCTCGGTGTCAGGAGCACCGTCCAGGGTGAGGGCCATTACGGACCGCTGAGGCTCGGGAAGGTCGGCCAGGACTTTCAGGACGGTGAGGGTCTGCTCGGTGAGGTCAGCATGATCTTCGCTCGGATCGGAGAGGTCGGGCAGCCCGGTCCCGTACGCGATCAGCGGCTGGTCGCGCTTCTGCCCCGGCGGCCGGTGGTGAACGTTCCAGACCACCCGCCGGATCCAGCCGGTGTGGTTGCCGATGGATGCCCAGCGTCCGGCAAGTACCTCACGCCACGCTTGGAGGAACGCTTCCTGGGCCGCGTCCTCGGCCTCGTGGCGACTGACTCCCTTCATCATCAGGAGCCGGAGGATACGGGGATGGGTGTCTTCAACGAAGTCCAGGAATTCACCGCGCACCCGAACCATTCTGGCGGCATCCGCCGAGGGCAACGCGCCAATCTCGGATCCTCCACCGTCGATCGGCCCGGGACCTGGGTCATCCGCGTCCACCAGCCCCGCCTTCCCGGCCCCCGACCTCGATGACGATGCCGTGCTCCCCCAGATCGATGATGCGGCTGCCCGCCGGCAGAATCCTTACGTGCTGCCGGCGGGACTCTTCGCGATACCGGCGCAGGTGCACCCGTGCCTTCAGCCAGCCCCCGGCGATCGTGGTGATGGCTGTGATCACCGCACCCGCCATGGTCACCACAGCCGTCGTGTCGGGCTCCATGCCGCCTCCCCTCGTGGCCTGTTACGGGCAGAGCTGATGCCCTTCCCACTCGTATGTGGCCGTAGCAGACCTTGATCGGGAAGCAGGTCTCATGATTTTTTGCTCAGTGATCCGGCCGACCAACGGCCTGAGCGTCACTCGTAGCTCTTTTGCCCTTGGAGACAGAGGCAGGAGGCGCCTGGGCTCGGGCGAGGTCGCGTGGGTCATCTGGCGCGGCGTCCCGCCTGGCCTGCCAGCAGGACTGTGGGGCCCACTAGTGGCCAGTAGTGCGACGGCCGCGCTTGCCTGGTCATCGTTTCTTTTTGCTCCTTCCCTGCCAGGGCGCTGACGGGCCCACGCGTCTGTTTTAGCGTCCTCGGGAAAGCCGACGGTCTGGCCGCGGTAGGGGTACCGGCTATCAGCCCTTGACGATCAGGGAGATGATGGCGACCAGGATGTCGGCGCGCCGGTCGGCGCCACGATGATCGAGCACCGGGTGGCGGTGTACGGCGTAGCCGAGCGCACCGACCATCAGCAGCACGACCAGGACCAGCGGCAGACCGACCAGCAGGACAATCGTGGACATGCGGGTTCCCCTCGGACTGGCAGGTCAGGCGGGACCAGATACGCGGACGGTCCGCGCAACTTGTCCTGGAGCGCAGGGGCTTCCAGGCGGCGCCAGGGTCACGGATGCGAGGGTTAGCCCTGCAACCCGTCTGTGACCCTGGCGGTAACCGGTCCACCTGCTCGGTCGAGAAGTCATTCGGCAGCAAGAACTCGACCGCGACAGGTCAGCCGCCACGTTGACGGAGCCGACGAATGTGTGCGGATGACTGCAGCTGAACACAGGGGCCGCCCGCGGCCGCCGCAGGCAACGTGGGAAGGTCACGGTCGGGCCTCTGGTCCGCCCCTGCGATACCCGCCCGCCGGAGGGTGCCTGGTATTTGTGGAGGTAGTAGATCTACGTCCGTAACGAAAAAGGCGGACCGCATTCTGGACGCGTAAGAGCGGCTTGTGCAGCGCACCTGCGCCTGGTGCGGTGCGTCCATCGCCTACACAGGCAAGGGCCGGCCGCCCGTCTACTGCTCGCCTGCGCACCGGCCCGGGCCTGGGAGGTGCGCAGCGCCGACCGCCGCGCAGACCGGCCGGTGGAGGCCGGCGAGCGGACCTCCGAGCCCGTCCGGGGCGCCCGGCCGTCCGGCTGAGCGGCAAGCCGTACACCCTGCCCACGGATGCCGTTGAGTGGGTGGAAGCCCTGGCCGCCCTGCGCAGCCGCGCCGGGTCCGCGCGCATCTTCCCCTTCCGGGAGCAGTTGGCCCGCGCCTGCGAGCGTGCGGCGCGCGCTCTACGCGAGGCCGAACCGGATCAGGCCGACTGAATTCCACCACTGCGCCCACGCGCTGAGGTCCGCCATCAGGTTGATCTGCGAGGGACATTCACAGGCGCGGTGGCGGGGGATTTGATCGGCCTTGGCCGAAGCGAAGCACCAGCCCAGCAGTGCACGGGGCAGCCGAAGCGCCCCCAGCCCGCCATCAACGAGCCGCACAGCATGGCTCGAGGAACACAGAACGACAGAACGTCTGTCCGAGCGAAACTGGACGCCACGGGATGCTCATCACGCGCGACCAGTGTCCTGAACTGGCCTGATGCGGCATGGGGCTTCGCCTCGAAGGTGATCGTTTGTCAGTGCCTGCCGTCAGCATGGTGGCTACGCAGTAACTGGATGCTTCGGGGGAGGATCACATGCCGTTCGTACGCCCCTACGTACGTTCCGATGGGACACCGGTTCGGGGGCACCCCCGGTGGGCGCGGAGGGCGCGCCGGGAGTTAACCATCCTGGCGGTGGCCGCCCTGGCGGTCGTCGGCTTCGGGCACAGCAACGCCCAAGCAGACAGGCCCACAAGTCCCCAGCGGGGATCGACAGGGCCGTACCCGATCCGCTTCGACCAGCTCACCGGCAACCCGCCCAAAGCCGTGGTGCCGCAGCCCACCCTGTCCTACCCGATCAAGTTCAAGACGCCCAAGGCGAAGCCGGCCACGCCCAGGCACACGGTGTCGTATCCGATCGACTTCTCCACGATGGGCGGTGGCCGGTGACCCGACGTCCGCCCGCACGTCGGCGACCGTCCCGGCGTCCCAGCCGCAGGCGCCGGCAGCAGCAGGACGCCCAGCTGGTCACCATCGGCGTCGCCGCTGTCGCCGCCATCACGTTGACCGTCATGGTGGTCAACTGGCTGCTCGCGCACTGGTGGATCCTCCTCATCGCCGCCCTGATCGCGCTGCTGGGCGGCGCGGGATGGTGGCAGCAGCGGTCACAGCGCGCCCAGTGGCAGCAAGCCCAGGCGCGCGCACTGCGCTACCGGATCGCTCAGATGGACGCACTCACCCACCGACAGTTCGAGCACGCGATCAGGGACCTGATGCACCGCGACGGATGCGCAGACGCCGTCCAAGTCGGAGGCCAGGGCGATCTCGGCGCTGACGTGAAGGCCACCGACCCCTTCGGCCGACGCTGGGTGATCCAGTGCAAGCACCGCAAGAACGGAGACCGCGGAGCCGCCGTGGGCACCCCCGAACTGCAGGTCCTCAACGGCACCGGCCGTCCCGTCCACAACGGCGACGTCGTCGTCATGGTCACCAACGGCAGAATCACCCAGCCCGGCCGCACCTTCGCCCAGCAGCAACGACTCCACCTCGTTGACCGCCGGGTCCTCGCAGAATGGGCGGCCGGCTCACGCCCCCTGTGGGAACTCCTGCGAGCCGTACCCCCGCCGCGGCAGCCGACAACTCAGTCCTAGCCGGGAGTGCCCTATATGGCCTGTCCGCGCATCCGAGTGATCCAGCCTCAGAGAAGCGCTTTGTTGCCAACGAGCACCAACTGAGCTGCCCGGTACAGGGGTTTGTGGCTACATCAGAAGGCTGGGAGGTTGCCTCAAGGGGGAGGACAGGCTGCGTGATGCTGTCGATCAACGTAGCGTTTCTACTGGCGGTCATCATCTACCTCCGGCTGCGCCGCCGGACCCAGGCCCGCAGCCGCAACGACGAGCTGCTGACCGTGATCATCGTCATGGCCTTCGGAGTTCTCATCGCTCCCACGGCCTTCGGCCAGGGGGTGCTCCACACCGTGGGGCAGCTTGCGGATGGGATCACCCGGTCAGGCCGCTGAGCGCCGGAGATTGTTCACTCCCCGCCGGCAGCGTCGAGCTGCGCGACATCATCGGGCGTGAGGTCGGTACAGACGCGCTTGAGCCGGACGGTGAGCCGACCTGACGGTGCTTCGCCCGTCTCCTCACTGAAGTCGGCCAGGCTGCCGGAGAGGACCGCCTCGTTGAAGCCGACCGTCGGGCACCCGCGAGCGGCCCGCAGGGACCGGGCGCACGATCGGATCATGGAGGTTCCGGTACAGGGCGCCCTCGGCGAGGAGCTGTTTGCGGCATGCTCCTGTCGTGCTCGTTCCGCAGCGCCGACGCCGCATCGTGCTCTGGCCGATCTCGTAGGTCGCGCCCGTGGCCCTCATCCCCGCCCTCGTGCTCGGTTGGGCTGTATACGTGTACGTCAGCAGCGTCCTCAATGGTGTCGGCACCGCGTTGGTGCTGTTCAGCGTCTTCCTGGCCGTCGTCTACGCCTACCGCAGGCGACGAGTAGCCCGATGGGGCCCCTCAAGGACGCTACGCCCCGGACCTCTTGCCAGTCTGGCTCGTGGCGCGCCTGGCCGTCGCCCTTGCCCTCCTCCTGGGCTGGGTGATCTACCAGCTGGCGCTCGACTACTTCACGCACGCGGCTGCTGCGCAGAAGCCGACCAAGCCGGTCAACATCAACGACGTTCTCAAGGCCACCGTCACCATCCTGACGCTGGTTGGCGCTGTACTCGCTGGCGTCTACGCCTATCGCAAGCAGCTCCTCGCCGAGGGCGACGCGCACCGCGCGGACGCAAGCCAGCTCGCCGAGCGCTACGCCACCGCCGCCGGGCAGCTCGGCCACGACCAGCGGCTCGCCGACGGCTGGCAGGAACAGCGCCAGGTCTGCATCGACGTGCTGTGCGCCTACCTGATCATGCCCTACGAAACCGACCCCACGGCAGCTACAAGGAGGGCGAGTGCGAGGTCCGTCACACCATCATCCGCGTCATCCGCGGGACCCGGACGCCTCCACGTCCTGGTGCCCATACGCCTTCGACTTCAGCGGCGCCACCTTCGACGGCGGCGACCTCTCGCACAGCCATTTTCGATCTCGGGGAACGACGCCGTCATGTCCGTCCCCTGCCTGGAGCGCAGCAGGACCCGCCGGTCCGCGTACACGGCGAACTGGGCGCGGTAGCCGTCCTTCTCCAGACTTTGATATGTCTCATGAGACATCAGCTCGCTGTCTGGGCCACTTCAAAACCGGCGCATGATCGGCAAGCAGCTCAACATCGCCGAGGCCCGCCACCGCCTGGCCCGGCGGATCTTCTTCGGACAGCGCGGCGAACTGCGCCAGCACTACCGCAAGGGCACGGAGGACCAGCCCATTTTCCGCTCCGCGCAGGCCGGCCGCCGACCGCTGCGCCAACCGTCGGCCGATGAGAACGCCAGCGAGGCGTAGCGGAGCGTTGCCCAGGGCAGAACAGTTCACCTTTCGTAGCGGCCATGGTGCGCGCGTGAGAGGGCGGCGGCGCCCTGGCAGGCGAGGGTGGCGGCATCGTCTGCGTACTGGGGGATGTCGTCGGGCCATTTCGAGGTCGGCTGGAGGATCAGCAGCGAGACGGCACCGTGCAGGCACGCGCAGATGGCCCGGGTCAGCGCCGTCACATCGCCGTGGAGCACGCCGGCGTCGGCGCATCGCTGCACCGTTTCCCGCAGGAATCGGAAGCAGGCGTCGGCGACGTGCTCAGTGGCGGCTGTCGCGGGTCCGGTCGCGACCAGGCGGTAGCGCAGGGGATGGTCGAGCCCGAACCTGATGTAGGCGACACTGCGCTGGTGGAGTTCGGCGAACGGGTCGGTGGTCTGGGCGCTGATGCTCAGCATCCGTCGGCCGAGCTCGTCCCAGACCCCGAGGCACACGGTGTGCAGCAGTTCCAGTCGGTTGTCGAAGTGCAGATATACCGAGGGCGTGCTGACCCCGACAGCCTGTGCCACCGCACGGATGGTCACGCCGTCCTCGCCGGCGTCGTCGAGCAGCGTGCCGGCCGCTTCGATGAGCTCGTCCCTCAGTCGGCCGCCGTGGCCTCGCTTGGCGCGACTGCGACGACGGCCTTCGGTTGTGCTGGCGCGGCCGTCGGCCGTGGTCTGGCCGGGTCCCTTAGTCATGGCGCCTCCGGAGGGCGACGAGTTGAGTGACGCGGACGCAGAGCCGGTCTTTGTCATCCCTGATGTCGATTTCCACGGCGACCGTTGACTTGCCGACGTGCAGCGGGCGGGAGGTCGCGAAGGCGCCGGTGCCGTGTACGGGCCGCAGGAAGTGGGTGGTGGATTCCATGGTCGCGGGGACGGTGTCGGCGGTCCCGTTCAGCGTGGCGCACACGGCGCCGGCTACATCGGCCAGCCCCATCAGTGCCCCGCCGTGCATCGCGGCACCGACGGTGGACTGCTCGGGCGTGTAGGCGAGTTGCGCGGTCACAGCGTCGGCCTTGAGGGATCCGAAGCGTATCCCGAGCGTCCTGGCGAACGGCGCCAAGGTGTAGACGTCTTGCGCGGTGATGGTCATCGCGGCCCCTCAGGTTGTCGGCGTTAAGTTAACGGTGACATGTTACGTGGACGTCACGGTTCGCGTCCACGCCTGTGGCGCGAGGCTGTAGGGCTGTGCCCGTGACGTGCAACGCGGCCATTGATCAGAGCGGTTGAACCAGCTGCCCACGACCTAGGATCCGGCGAGCTCGGGGTCCGGCTTCGTTGTTGTCTGGATCTGCGTCAGGAGTTCACCGGCGGGGGAGAGGAGCTTCGGCCGAACTGGCTGTCGCGAAACGCTCCTGTGGCCTGTGCTGCGAGGGACGCCGCGGCGGACACGGCGCGGCGGCACGCCGGGCTGGTGGGCTGGCGTGCCGCCGACTGGGGTGTGAGGCCGCTGGTGTTGGTCAGTGGCCGAGGTACACGTATTCGTAGCCTTGGGTTCCGTTCCACCAGCCGCTTATTTCCCAGGCTGACCATGCGCCTGTGGTGCAGCTGCGGGCGAAGACTCGGGGGTAGGCGCTGGTTTTGTCGTTTCCGATGTCGCCTCGGCCGAATGCGCACATGCCGTCGTTAGTGGTGTCGATGACGCGGATCTTGATGCTGCTTTGGATGCGGCCGTTGTAGGTGCGGCGGCATTCGTAGTACTGCATCTTGGCGCCGCCGGTGGGGTGGGTTCCCCCGTACCAGCAGTTTTGGCTCGTGGTGGTCATCGGGGTGGCGAGGGAGCTGGCTGTGGGGATTCCAGCGGCCCCTGTGCCCAGGGCAAGGCCGGCGACAGCGGCGACCATGCCTTTGCGGATGTTCATTTTCTGTGTCTCCTTCGGACTCGACTGGAACAGGTGTTGCCGCGCGTCGCTGGGTGCTTGGTCGCTCTCGGTGACCGCCAACCGCAGTCGCCTGCGGCCGGAGCTGATCAGGTGCCGGCCCCGGCAGTCTGCTCGGCTGGAGAGGGACTTGGACGAGCGGTGTGAGAGGAGTGAAACGGTGCCAGCGCCAGGTCGGTACCGGTCGCCTTCGGTGTGCGCGTCCGACCCCTGTGGTGGCGGCCCGCTCTTATTCGCGGCACCAGTGCAGGAGGGCGTCCCAGGTTCGGGCGCCTACGATTCCGTCTGCCCGCAGCCCGCAGTGTTCTTGGGTGACGATCACTGCGCGGTGCGTCTGACGGCCGAAGGTGCCGTCGGCCGGGACGGCGAGTTTGCTCTGCAGGTACCTCACGCACCCGCCCGTGCTGCCTTGCCTGAGGACGTTGGTCGGCAGGCCGTTGACCCAATGGCATCCATGGGCCGCGGAGGAAGGTGCTGCGCTTGCGTCGGCGGCGCCGAGAGCGCCGAGGAAGCAGGCGCCGGCCAGAGCGGCGGCGGCAAGGACTCGCCGTATGGCTGGTGGATTTCGTCTGAGCTGTTCCATGGGGGACCCCGGTCCGGTGGGAGGAACGTGGACTGAGCCGTGGCCTCGTCGCCTCGCGCTCGAGGTCGGCTGGGCTGCTGGTGGTCCGCCGGGCGTCGAGGCCCGGCGGACCACAAGGCGGCACGTCACGCCGTCTGGTGACGCTGCAAGCAGGTGTCGGCTGGCGCTGTCAGCACTTGGGCAGTCCGGCCGGGGGGTCGTGGGGCGTGTTGACGTTGCCGCCCCAGGAGTACACGTCGTAGTAGACGTGATCGGGGTTGTCGTGCGTGTCGATGACGGTGCCGTAGTACCAGACGTTCGTGTGGTGCTTGCCGTCGTTGTAGTAGTCGCCTCGCTTGTAGCAGTTGACGGCGAAGCTGCTCTTGCCCTTGGTCGTGCCGACGAGATAGCTGTTCAGGTGAGGGCCACCGCGCAGGTTGCTGCCACCGTCCACGGTCGTCCCGATCCCGCTTGCGGCGGGCGGGGTGGCTGTGGCCGCGTCGGCCGGTGCTGCTCCGCTGAGCGGTCCGGCGGCGATTCCAACGGCAACCGCCGCGGTAGACAGGGCCGCTCGCACGTATGCGCGCATAGTGATCTCCAATCTGATGTTGTGATAGCTCATGACCCGGCACACAGGCGGTAGAGAAACGGGCGTTGCCGGGGTGCCGGCGGTAGCGGCCGTCCTTCTGACGCTGTGGGACGACTCCGCCGCAGTGGTGGAAGCAGGGTGGGGTGCGGGCGTCCACCCCCGTGGGACGCCCGGCCGGCAGGTCAGTAGTTCCAGGCGGGGTGGCCGTAGCCCCAGATGAGGTGGCTGGTGCGGGGGTACTTCAGCTGCTTGACCTGGTCGGAGCGGTTGCCCTCGACCGTGTAGACGTAGGTGTCGTCGTAGGACGTCACGATCCCGATGTGGTCCTCGCCGTTGTGCCCGTTGAGGTCGAAGAAGATCACGCAGCCTTCGCGCGGGCCGCCGCAGGTGGCCCCGCGGCGGAAGAAGCGGTGGTGGTTGTTGAACCACGTGAGGTGGTCGGGAACGTACGCGTGCTTGCCGCCGATGGCCCCCAGCTGGCCGACCTCGTGGAAGACCCAGCTGACGAAGATGTCGCACCACTCCTGTCCGTCGGTCCCGTACCAGCGGCCGTACTTGGTGTGGTTGGTTCCGCTTTCCCGGTATCCCACCTCGCTCTTGGCGATCCGGGTGACCTTCACCGGCGGCACGTTCGGATCCATCGGCATGACGGTGTCCAGCATGGCGAGTTCAGCCGGCGACAGTTCGTGGCTGGGATCGACCGGCTTGGTCGCCGCAGCGAGCCCAGGTACCTGCTCGCCGGAGACGAGCGGCCTTTCCTGCGGGATGAGCGGTTCGGGCATGATCACTCCTTCGTGCTGTCCACGCGGGGACAGTGATCGACTGACAGGTGACGGCCGGACGAGGTGAGCGAGCCCGTGTCGTCTGACCTCGACTTTTCCGGCCTGTGGATTGAATGGGCAGCCGGTTTCGCCAGCCTGATCAATGACCGCACCGCAGGTCAGGGCGTGGCGGACGGAGCTGACCCAAGAAATCGCCTGTGGTTGCCGTTGCCTCACGGGTGCGCGTAGCTTCACGGACCACAGCGCTGCGTCAACGGGGGAAGCGGCGCAGGGGGTGATGTCGATGGCCGGATGTGCGGAGAATCCGCTCGATCCAGGTGCAGGACCGGTGCAACGGCTGGCGTCCGAGTTACGCAAACTCCGTTCAGAGGCCGGGAGCCCGACCTACCGGTCGATGGCGCAGCGCACGCATCAAGGGGCGAGCACCCTGTCGCAAGCAGCAGCCGGGGAGCGGCTGCCGACCCTGCCGGTCGTCCTCGCCTACGTACAAGCCTGCGGTGGCCACCCGGAGGAGTGGGAGGAGCGCTGGCGTCAGGCGGCCGCGGAAGCAGCGGCGGAACCCCGCGTCGAGGACGAGAAGGCCAAGCCCCCTCATCGAGGTCTGGCCCGTTTTGAACCGGCCGACGCTGATCTGTTCTTCGGCTGCGATGAACTCACCGAGCGCCTGTTCCAGCAGGCCTGTCTCCGCCGCTTCACCGCGGTCTTCGGCCCTTCAGGCTCTGGCAAGTCCTCCCTGCTACGGGCCGGCCTCCGGGAGCGTGTGGTCATCGCCGTTCGTGCGGACTTCCTTGGCCACTGTGCTCAGCACCCGGGTCTGACGGCCGCGCTGCGGGACGGGACTGTGCTGGCCGGCCCGATGAGCCGCGACGAACTGCGTGAGGCCGTGGTCAAACCCGCGCAAGCCGCGGGGCTGATAGTGGAACGGGCCTGCTGTATGACGTCGCTTCACAGCGGCAACTGGGCATCTTGTCCACTCCCGGTGATGCGATCTTCTCACTCGCCTTGAGCAAAGATGGCGGCACGCTGTACGCGGCCGGCCAACACGTGGCCTGGCAGAAGTACGACATAGACCCGGAACGTGCAGCCCGTGCGGTGTGCCGCCGCGCCGGGGGACCGCTGCCCCCTGCCGACTGGCACACCTACCTGCCTGACGTTCCATACCGCAAGACCTGCTGAGCAGGAGGAGTCGGACGACTGGCACTTGAGGACGGCTGATTCTGCACTGCTCGGAGCGGCTCCTTCGGGCTCGTAGTGTCTCTGACATTGCGGCGGGATGAGTGCGGGCTTTTGGCGGCTGTGTTTGAGCTGTGCGCGGACGGTGGCGGGGTTGATGTCGAGGATGTCGGCGATCTCGGCGGTGGTGAAGCTGTGGACGTAGCGCAGGACGAATGTCTGCTGTTCGCGTTGCTACGCGGATCCCGCACGGACTCTGCTGGCTGGTCAGCCTCAGACACCCGCGAACTTACGCCCGAACATACACAGGGGTCTCGGTGCAAAATGAGCTGGTCTCTCAAGACCATTAGGCGTTGCCCCGGGTAAGACGACGTCCCCTGGATCGCGGGCTGTGGCGGCTGCGGTCCAGGTGGCGTTCAGCGGGCGGCGGTTACTCGGCGAGCAGCTCGACCGGGATGTTGCCGCGCGTGGCGTTGGAGTACGGGCAGACCTGGTGGGTGGCCTCGATGAGCTCGCGACCGACTTCCCGGGGCAAGCTGTCCGGTAACTTCGTACGCAGGCTGACTTCGAGCTGGAAGCCGCCCTGCCCGTTGGGGGCGAGGCCGACTTCGGCGGTGACCGACACACCCGAGACGTCGATCTTTCTCTTCTGCGCCACCAGCTGCATGGAGGCGGCGAAGCAGGCCGCATAGCCCGCCGCGAAGAGCTGCTCGGGGTTGGTGCCGTCGCCGGTGCCGCCCAACTCCTTCTGGAGGGCCAGCTCGACGTCCAACTTGCCGTCCGAACTGAAGGCGCGGCCGTCGCGGCCGGTCGCGGTCGCGACGGCGGTGTACAGGCTCATGTCCTGCCCTTCTGTGGTAGACCGATCGGTCAATCTGGTTGGCGCACTCAGCGTATGGAGGTCAGGAGCCGCGCCCCATGGCTCACCGTCTCCGTTTCATGTCTGATCGTCTTGTGTGTGGCGGCCTCACGATACGATCTGCCGATGGACGTGCTCAGCGATGCGATCGGCGTCATGCGTACGGGGCGCCCGCATTCCAGTGAAATCCGCAAGCACGCTCCGTGGGGGGTGCGGGCGGAGCCCTTCTCCGGGGCCGGCTTCCATGTGGTGCTGGAAGGGACATGCTGGCTGATCCCGCCGACGGGCGCCGCGATCGCCCTGAGCGTGGGCGATGTGGTGTGCCTTCCGCACGGCTGCGGTCACGCTCTGGCCGACAGCCCGTCGACGGCCCTGACGGGCGCACCCTCGGCCTCCCTGCGGGAGATAGCGCCGAGCGCCGACGACGGCGAGGGAGCCACGACGGTCCTGCTGTGCGGCGCATACACGCTCGACCAGACCCGGCCACATCCGATGTTCGAGGAACTACCCGAGGTCATCCACCTTCCAGCGCGTCTCGGCCACCGCACGCCGCTACATGCTGCCGTCAACCTGCTCGGCGACGAGATCGCCAACCCCGACCACGGAACCGAAGCGGTCGTGTCGGCCCTGCTGGACATCATGCTGCTGTACATCCTGCGGGCCTGGCTCGACGCGAAAGCCGACGACGGTCCGGCCACCGGGTGGGCCGCAACACTGCGCGATCCGGCGATCACCGCAGCGCTGCGCCATATCCACCAGGAACCCGCCGGGCAGTGGACGGTCGAAGCGCTGGGCGCGAAAGCCGGACTGTCGCGCGCGGCCTTCTCCCGCCGGTTCACCTCGCTGGTCGGCAAGCCGCCGCTGGGCTACCTGACCTGGTGGCGGATGACCCTGGCGGCGCGACTGCTGCGCGACAGCGACAAGCCGGTAAAGACCGTCGCGCAGCGCACGGGATACACCTCCGAATTCGCCTTCGCCAAAGCGTTCAAACGAGAGTACGGCTTGGCCCCCGGTCGGTACCGCCAGCAGTCGCGGAGGTAGTCCGGTCAGCACGCCGTGACGACGACGGCCTCCTGATGGGCATGGCGCCGCGACGACGTGCTGACGGGCTGCGTACGTGCGGCGATCGAACCGCAGCCTGAGTTGCACGCCATGGCCTCCCGGCCATCAGGAGCCCACGGCACGGGCCGCAACTGTCACCTCGCCCTCGCCGCCGCGGCGTCCATGGTCCCCAGCCCCCGCATCGCGCCCGATATGCAGACGCCCGAGTCCGCAGCAGAGGGTGCGGCGGGGCCGGAATTGTGAAGGCTTGTACCCCGGCGTCGCCGACGGGTGGCTGGATCGTCGACCGGGGAGTGGGGGCGGGGCGGTTTGCCGGGCACGCTCCGCGTCAGCTCAGTGTGGTCAGCGATTCCGCGTCGTACGGGGCGAGTTCGTGGAAGTGGCCGTTGAGGACCTTCTTGGCCCAGTTCGGTTTTGGAGGAGTGCGCGGTCGACGGAGACCAGATCGAACTCCTCGCGTGCCATGCGGTCGAGGAGGTTGTCCATGCCCTTGACCGGGGCGCCTTCGCCTTCGAAAGCGCGGTTGCAGTCGCCGTCGAGGCCGACCGACCCGACCGTGATGGTCTGCTTGCCGGTGAGCTCCTTCGTCCAGCCGGCCAGGATCAGGTCGGAGCCGTCGAACTCGGGCCGCCAGTAGCGGCGGGTGTTGGCGTGGAAGGCGTCGACGCCGGCCGCGGCGAGCGGGGTGAGGATGGCCTCCAGCTCCTCCGGGGTGTCGGCGAGCTTCACGTCGTAGACCCCCACCTTCCACTGGGAGTAGCGGAAGAGGATCGGTAATTCGGGGGAGACCGCGTCGCGGACCGCTGCGACGGCTTCGGCGGCGAACTTCGTGCGGGCCACCGGGTCGCCGCCGTAGGCGTCGGTACGGCGGTTGGTGCGCTCCCACAGGAACGGGTCGCTGAGGAGGCCGCCGGCGCCGTGGAGCCGTTGTTGCCAGACCGGACACCGAGGCGTGGGGGACGGTAGCGGGATCACCGACAGGTGATCGACGCGATCGCATGGAAGTTCCAGCCCGACTCGCAGTGGGTGCATCTGCCCGCCGAGCACGGCTCGTGGAAGGGCGTCTACACCAGGCTGCGGAACTGAGCGATCGCCAGCCCCTGGGATCGGGTTTTCACCGCTCTGCTCGCCCAGGCCGACGCCGAAGGTGCCCTGGACCGGGCCGTCGCGGTCGACTCCACCATCGTGCGCGCTCACCAGCACGCGGCTGGGGCCCGCAAAAGGGGTCCCCAGCCGGCGAGCCCGGTCACCACGCGATCGGACGCTCAGGTGGTGGGCTGACCACGAAGATCCACCTTGCCGCGGACAGCCGTGGTCGACCGTTGTGCTTTGTCCTCACGCCCGGCCAGGCAAATGATGCGCCCGTGTGCGAGCACGTCCTGGCCGCTCTGCGCATGCCCAGGTCGGTTGGCCGACCGCGCACCCGGCCTCTCGTAGTCCTGGCGGACCGGGCTCGTGACTACGGCACCGCCTGAGGGGCCTGACTGCTGGTTGCAGCCAGCGTCGGCCCCTTAGGGATCTTCTCTGTCCGGCTGGTCCTCAAGAGTTCCGGCCGGTTCCAGATGGTCCCCGGGTGTCCTTTGCATCGCATGACATCGGCATGGCTATGCAATGCATTGGGGTGATGAGAGTCCGCGGTGCTGTGTTTGTCCGGAGAGCACGTGTGCCTCAGTCCTCGTGGGCTGCCCAGTCGAGTCCGAAGTTGGCGAGCCGTTGGAGTCGCTCGGCACTCAGCTTGGCGCGCCTGGTCTTGGTGTTGGACAGGAACACGCCGAGTTTGACGGGGGTGCCGTCCGGCAGGGTCTCGATGTGGGCGCGGCCGGGCCCGACGGTGCCGGTGCGTTCCCAGTGCTGGGCGAGTGCCGTACACCCCCGCTCGAAGCCCGCTGACACGCCCTTGGAAGCCCGCGCGGGTGTCTGCTGCTCCGGTGGTAGGGGTGTGATGCCCAGGGCTGGCTTCGTAACTGACGTGCGACACCGTTTATCACCGAGTCCGGGCAGCACTTGATGATCACAGGGCCGGAAAATGTCGATGAGAACTGACACCCGGTCAGGTGCTTACGTCCTCGGTGGGGAACCGGGAGGAGGCGCTCTACCGACGGACCGCCGAGATCAGTCCGCCGGGCTGCTCCTCGCGCCGCGGCGGGGTGCTGATCGGGCGGCCGTAGGCGGCAGCGCGCTCGCGCAGGGTGTGGCTGCCGGCCTCCCAGCCGTGCCCGGCCAGCCAGCCCACCGGGTCGTCGGGCATCTCCGAGACCCACATGGACGCCGCTGATCCTGGCACGGCGTCCGCGCCGAAGCGCTCGATCACGCCGCGCGAGCCCAACGTCAGCCCCATCCGACTGCCTGCCGCCGACTGCGCGCTGATCCGGGCCAGCAGCAGTTCCACCGCGTCCTCGGGCAGATAGATCAGCAGTCCTTCGGCGATCCACGCGGTCGGCACGGCCGGGTCGTGCCCTGCGGCGGCCAGCGCGCCTGGCCAGTCCTCACGCAGATCCACCGCGACGGTGATCCGCTCGCAGCGTGCGACGGCCCGCTCCTGGCGCAGCACCGAAGCCTTGAAGTCCAGTGGTGCGGCGGTGTCGACCTCGAAGAGCCGGGTGCCCTCGGGCCAGTCCATCCGGAAGGCCCGGCTGTCCATGCCGGCGCCGAGCAGCACGACCTGCCGGACCCCGGACGCGGAGGCCTGTTGCAACAGGTCGTCGAGGAACTTCGTCCTGATGACGATGGAGAACGACACGGCCAGCCGGCGGCGGCGCGCGGCCTCGTCATCGGGCAGCGGCGGCGAGGAGGGTGACAGGCCGCCGGCGGTGGCGAAGGCTTGTGCCAGCGGGTCGCGGAACAGCGCGTTCTCCCGCTCGGTCTCCAGCGCCCGCACTCTGGCCACCCCCACTGCCGTGGCCCACACTCCCGACGGCTGCACCCGCTCCTGCTCATCAGTCACCGCGCCAGCCTAGATGATCGATTCCAAGGGGAGCTGAAGAGTGGAGCCAGGTTCATGCGCGGCCAGCCGGTCATGCGCGCACACTCGCCGCACTGGTCATGACGGGCAAGAGCAGGCGTCTTCCCCTTGACGGCCTCCTGAGCCGACAAATGCGGCTCCCGCCGATGAAGGGCTTGGTGGTGCGACGTCAGCCGGAGGCGTCGTGCGCGGCAGCCCGGGCCTGGGTGATGGCGAGGCGGTAGGAGTCGGTGCCTGTCTGGATCAGGTTGCCGCCGGAGGTGAGCCGGTCGACGATGGCCGCGCAGAGCCGGGGGTCGGTGAAGGTTTTGGTCCAGCCGCTGAAACTCTCGTTCGAGGCGATGGCGACGCTGTTCTTTTCCTCGCGTTCGGTCAGCACCTGGAACAGCAGCTCGGCGCCCCTGCGGTCGAGTTCCATACAGCCCAGCTCGTCGATGCAGAGAAGATCGACTCGGCGGTAGCGGGCGATGGTCTTGGTCAGCACCTTCTCGTCCGCGGACCAGTTCGTTGACGAGTTTGGTGGCGAGTGTGTAGCGGACCCGGTAGCCGGCCATCGCGGCTTCCGCGCCCACCGCGATCAGCAGGTGCGACTTGCCGGTGCCGGAGTCGCCGATCAGGCAGAGCGGCAGGCCCTTCTTGACCCACTCGCAGGCCGCCAGGGTGTGGATGACCGCTGGGTCCACGCTGGGGTTCGCCTCGAAGTCGAAGGCCCGCAGCGATTTCTCGCGGGGGAAGGCGGCGGCCTTGATCCGCCGTTCCGAACGGCGGCGGGCCCGGTCGTCGCATTCGGCCATGAGCAGTTCGGCGAGGAAGCCGCGATACGACATCTGGTCACGGGCGGCGGCTTCGGCCAGCTCGGGGAACTGGGCCCGGATGGTCGGCAGTCGAAGCATCCGGCATGCCTGGTCGACAGCAGCGTCGGCGGCTTGTTCGGTCAGCCCGCGGTGGCGTTTGAACGTCGTCATGGCGTTTCTCCCTCGACGGCAATGTGGTCGGCCGGCCGCCTCGGTCGCAGCAGTTGGTCGTAGGCCGCGACCGAGGGCAGCGGCCGGTTGTCGGGCGGCAGGTGGGGCCAGGCGCCGTTCGGTCAGGAACGTCACACTCGCCCGGTCCGGCTCCGGATCTGCCTTCGGGGGCGGCGCATCGGCGGCATCGGCGGCCTTGCGGGCTTCCAGTGCGACCGCGTCCGCGGTCATGGCGCCTGCCCGCAGGGCGGCGGCGAGCCCGGTCACCAGATACTCATGATGAAGATGCCGTCCCAGCAGCAGGACCTCGATCAGAGCGCGGGTGCCGTCGCGGTCGCCGTGGGCCTTGCAGGCGGCCGCCCACCACACGTCATGGACAGGGGTGAACTTGCCCGCGGAGCGGGCCTGTTCCAGGGCGTTTGCACCGGGGAAGGCGCCGGGCTTGCGGACCAGGGCCTCCAGGTAGCGGTCCAGTTCCAGGGGGGTCTGGCCCTTGGCGACGAGCCGCTCGTGTCGGGCGACTTCCTTGCGGCCGTCGTAGACGACGACGTCGGAGGCGTGCAGCATCACTCGAACGGTGTGTCCGATCAGTCCCACCGGCACCGAATAGCGGTTCGTGCGGACGCTGACCTGCGCGTATCTGTCCACCCGCAGGCTGAACAGCCGACCGGTCTCGAACGGTTCGTCGGGCAGCGGCTGCAGCAGCGGGCGTTCGGTGGCGAAGTACCCGCCGATCGTCCTGGGCCGTGACCGGATGCGGCGGGCATCGTCCTCGTCGTCCCACCGCTCGACCATCGCGTTGAGTTCGGCGAGGGATTCGACTTCCGGGACGGGGACGAGGTGGTTCTGGCGGAACCAGCCGATCTGGCCTTCCATCCCGCCCTTCTCATGGGCTCCTTCCACCGCACCGTGCTCGTCCAGCAGCCGGTCGAAGATCCGCTTGACGGTATGCCGCTGCTTGCGCGGCGCTTCCAGATCCGCCCGCATCTGGTCGATGGTCGGCTTGAAGGCGTCGAGCCGCGTCTTGCGGGGCGGCAGCTGCTTGCGAGGCTCCGGCCAGACGGGACTCCATGGCCGCCTTCACCGTCCGGAAGCCCACCCCGTACTTGCGCTGCAAGGCCCGGTTCGACATCCCCGCCCGGGCATCGCGGCGTATCGCCGCGTACAGATCGACCTTGGACTTCGGTGACACCGGCGCCCCCTCACCACGCAGAGAACCCCCAGACATCCTCGCCACCAACTGCCTCGGCAAGGCCCTGTACTGGCCGCTGTTCCAGGACCCCGCCCGGCCGGTCAACATGGCCCGCTACCAGTTCCTCAATCCCGGCGCCGAGCAGTACATGACCGAACTGGACCACCAAAGGGCCGCAGCCGCAGCCCTCCTGCGCACCGAGGCCGGACAAGACCCCTACAACCGCGACCTCAGCGACCTGATCGGCGAACTCTCCACCCGCAGCGAGGACTTCCGTTCGTTGTGGGCCGCGCACAACGTGCGCCTGCACCACACTGGCCTCAAACGCTTCCGCCACCCCGCCGTCGGTGATCTCACCCTCGCCTTCGAAGCCCTGCTCGTACCGACCGACCCGGGTCTGACCCTCACCGCTATGAGTGCCGAACCCGGTACCTCTTCGGCTGACGGCCTCAAACTGCTCTCCAGCTGGGCCGCCACACTCGACGGGAACCACCAACCGGACAACGAACCCACCAACGACCAAGGCGCCACACACCGGCCCTGAGCGTTCGCCCGGCAGCGCGTGAAGGTCTCCCGCCACTCGCTCCGTGATGCGCGGGTCTTCAGGCTTCCAGGCCGTACGGAGCGGTCGTCTGGCTGGAGGATCGATCAGCTACGTCGTGGTGGGTGAGGGCCACACATCGGGGCCGCCGCCGCGCCAGGTGATCAGCGGGGAGTCCTCAAAGTCGACGTCATTCACCTCGATGCCGGCCCTGTGCAGAATCTTCAGGAAATCGGTGATCCCGTAGGCCACCCCATAGATGGTGATTCCGTAGGCCGTTTCAAGGATTGTGCCGTCCACCCGCACTCGTCGGCCACCTGCGGGCGAGGGTGGCTGGACGGTGACGTGCGGGGTGCGGGCCATGCGTCCAGCCTCTGTCCGGAGAGAGCCGGATGCACCTGGACGGGGCTGTCCGGCTACTCCGCGAGGAGGCGCGGTCTGTTCCTGGTAGGCCCCGTAGCCGCTCCAGCTCCGTGTACCGCTTCCTCTCCGGCGTGACCAGCAGCAGCCCCAACCCCTGCGGAAGAGCCTGCCCTGAAGGCCGCCCGCGACCGTCTTTCCGCGATGGCCCGGACGTCGGCCACCTGAGCTGTTCGTTGAGCCCGAACCGGGGGCTCGGGTCTCACGACCGCTCGGGGGCCCCTGGTCGAAATTCGACATGCTCCAGGTCGGTGAACTCCATCAGGAGGTCGTGGGCGCGGCGGCCGCGGTCTTGACGCATGTGCCGACGGAATGCCGACGCAGCATGGGAACACGAACGGTGACATGATGGTCACTCGGTGCCCGGATTCGCGTGGCCCCGCCCGGCACAGCGGCCGGGGGAAGGCAGTTTGGTCCCCGGGGGCGGAAGCGCTCGCGGTACAGGGAAGCGGTGGGATGCGGCAGGCAGGAGTCCTTGACGTCGGGTGCCACAGCGCCCTGCTCACGGTGGCACGGCGTCGGGCGGGCGGGGTGCTGGAGCCGGTGCTGTCCCGCAAGGTGCGGCTGGGGCTGCACCAGGCCCTCGATCGGAAAGGGCGGCTGCGCGAGCCGGGGGTGAGAAGCGTGCAGCGGGCGGTGGCCGAAGCAGTCGCCGCGGATCCGCGGCTGCGCGTGGCGGAGGTGTTCGCGTTCGCCACCTCCGTCATCCGGGATGCGCCCAACTGCGACGAGGTCATCGCCCGGGTGGCGCGGGCCACCGGTGTCCGGCTGCGGGTGCTGCCCGGCGAGGAGGAGGCGCGGCTGGCCTATGTGGCCGCCCGCCAGTGGGTGGGCTCCGGGGCCGGCCCACTGCTGGTCCTGGACATCGGCGGCGGCACTGTGGAGATCGCCTCCGGCACCTCGGACCAGCCCCGCACCGTGTGCTCGCTGCCGCTGGGCGCCCGCCGGGTCACCCGCGAGCAATTTCCCGGCGGCACTACCCCCTCCAAACGACGCCTGGGCGAAGTCCAGCGGCACCTGCGCCGGTCCCTGAGCGCAGTCCCTGGCCTGCCACAGGCCGAGCCGGGCGGGAACGTCCTGGCCTGCTCCAAGACCTTCACGCAGCTCGCTCGTCTCGCCGCCGCCCGGACCGGGACCCCTCGTACGCCACAGCGGCTGACCCTGCCCGAATTGCGGGCATCAATTCCGCTGCTGGCAGACGCGGGGACGGCCCGCCGCGGCAAGCTGCCGGGGATCTCCCCGCACCGCGCCGAACAGTCCCTGGCCGGAGCCCTGGTCGCCGAGGCTCTCATGGAAGCCTGCGGGGCCGACAGCGTGACCATCTGCCCCTGGTCCACCCGGGAAGGACTCCTTCTGGAACGCCTCGGCACGGCTCCCACTGGCTGACTCCCTTCCTGGTGCAGCCATGCCAAGGCAGTCACCCTGTGGTCCTGACTCGACTCGCCCAGCCAGCATTCGTCGAGGCCCGGCCGCTGGGCCGGCGCTGACGCCTGGCCCGAGCGAGGTCTCACGGGCCATCTGGCGCGGTGTCACGCCAGGCCCCGCAGCACGTCGGCTGGCTTCCCGGTCCTCGTTGTTCCTCCTTCCCCCGCCAGGGCGCTGACGCGCTCACACGCCCGTTCAGCGCCCTGGGGAAAGGGCGGCCGGGGACTCACTGCTGGGCGGGGTTCTGGTATCGCGGGGCGAGTGTGCTGGTGGACGAGGAGCGGAGCCCGAACTCCGCCGCGGCGATGCGATCCACCGCCTCGCCGTCGACCAGTCCGGGCACGCACACGACCTCGCCGGTTTCCAAGGCCCTCAGCGAAGCGGTCACCACGTCCTCGACGGGCATGCCTCCGTCGTCGTGTACTCGCGCTACGTCACCGGCTACCGGATCCTGGCCCTGGGTGAGATGGAACTCGGTTGCCGTCAGCCCTGGGCACAGCACCTGGACACGAACCGGCGCACCGTCCAACTCTGCGGCCAGGGTTCGGCTGAAGGTGACTACGTACCCCTTGGTCCCTCCATAGACCGCCCGCACCGGCAGAGGATCCGGCGGAAGCGAACCGGCGAAGGCGAGAGTGGAAGCCACATTCACCACGGCGCCGCGGCCGCGTGCCAGCATGCCCGGCACGGCTGCACGAGCGAGCCGGGTGAGCGCCACCACGTTCACGGCCATCACCTTCTCCAGCAGTGCTGTATCGGTCTCGGCGAAGGGGCCGTAGCCGTTGATGCCCGCGTTGTTCACCAGCAGCTCGACGTCGTCCTCGGCGGTTCGCCGGGCAACCCGGTCGAGGTCACCGGCATCGCCCAGATCCGCGACGACGGTTTCGACCCGTACGTCGTGCTGCCCGGTCAGCTCCGCGGCAAGTGCGCGGAGACGCTCTGCGCGCCGCGCCACCAGCACCAGACCGTGACCATCCGCAGCGAGCCGACGTGCGTAGGCCGCACCGATGCCCGAGGAGGCACCGGTCACGATGGCTGTTCCCCTGGCGGGAAGGGAGTCGGGATGGATGGTCATGCAGGCCTCCTTGTATTCGTGATTCGATCGAGGCGTCCCTCAGGTGGACATCACCCGGGTCCAGGGCCGTCGCTGGCTACGCGGCGGGGATGTTCCTGGCCTCGGCAGTGATGATCTTCAAGGCCTCGTTGATGCGGTCGTGGTGGGTGCGGTGGGAGACCACGCACACGCGCAGGGTGTAGCGGCCGTCGACAACCGTGCTGGAGAGCACGACGCGCCGGTGGCCGTTGATCCGCTCCAGCAGACGGCGACTCGCCTCATCGGCCCGCTCGGCGGCGGCCCGGCTGCTGTCGGTGGGGCGGATGCGGAAGATCACGGTGGACAGGTCGGGGCGTTGGGGGACCTCCAGTTCCGCGACGCCGGACAGTGTGTCGTGGACGTGTTCGGCCAGGTCGAGTTTCTCGTCCAGGGCCTCGCGGAAGGCGTCCACCCCGTGCAGGTGCAGGGGAAGCCAGGCCCGCAGACCGCGGATCTCGTGGGTCAGCTCGGGCCCGAGCCGGCCGGAGTCCGGGACGCTCCCCGCCGCCTGCATGTCCTGGAGGTAGCTGCCGGTGCCGTCGTGTGCGGCGTGCAGGGCGGCGAGGTCGCGGACGACCAGGGCGCCGGTGCCGAACGGCATGAAGAGGGTCTTGTGCGGGTCCAGGGTGAGCGAGTCGGCCTTCTCGATACCGGTGAGGCGTTCTGCGCCGCGTGCGGTGAGACGGAAGAAGCCGCCGTAGGCCGCGTCGATGTGGAACCACACGTTCTCGCGGCGGGCCAAGTCGGCCAGCTGCGGCAGCGGGTCGATGGTGCCGGTGTCGGTGGTGCCGGCGGTGGCCACCAGCAGGAACGGCCGCAGCCCGGCGTCCCGGTCGGCGCGGATCATCGCGGCGGCGGCGTGAGGGTCCATCCGCAGGTTGGGGGTGTGCGGCACGGTACGTATGTGGGCCGCGCGGATGCCGGCGAGGCGGGCGGCCTTGGCGACGGAGTGGTGGGCGAAGGCGGTGGTGTAGACGGTGCCGCCGGCGAGATCCTCGCCGAGCCTGTCGTGGCGGGCGGCGACCGTCGCAGAGAACGTGGCCATCGAGCCACCGCTGGTCAACAGGCCACCGCTGCCCTCCGGGAGGCCGCACACCTCGCGGGCCATCCAGCGGATCACACTCTCCTCCAGCGCGGCGAGCGCCGGGGCTACCGAGGCCAGGCCGCCGTAGCGGTTGACGGCACGGTTGTAGAACTCGGCGAGCGCGGCCGAGTACAGACCGCTGCCCGGGATGTAGGCCAGGTGGCCGGGTCCGGCCGTCTCCAGAGCGCAGTCGGCGGCCTCGTCCAGGCGCGAGAGCAGAGCCTTCAGGTCGCCGCCCCGGGCGGGCGGCGGCGCCAGGAAGGACTCCACCAGGTCGGCCTCGGCCTGCGGGGACAGGGGGCTGGTCGCGGGGCGGACGGCGAGGTTCTCGGTGCGGTCGACGACACGGTCCAGGAAGAGACGGCCCATCTCGGTCATCGTGGCGCGGTCGGGTTCCAGGGGGAAGGGGTGCATGAGGCAGTCCGGTGTGCGTGAGAGGGGTAGGGAGGCGGCGGGTCCGGCGTCATGGCCGGAGCGCGTGACCAGGATGCGCCGGCAAGAGCGGCACGCGGTGGCGTAACCAGTGCCCGGATGGCCATCGGGCGCAGGATTGTTCGCCGATGTGGCCGTTACGCTGAATTTCATGCCACGGCCCCTGTACGACCGCATTGACCGGGCGATCCTGGACCACCTCCAGCGCCACGGACGCACCCCCAACGTCGACCTCGCCGAGGCCGTACGCCTGTCACCCTCGTCCTGCCTGCGCCGCACCAAGGCGCTGGAGGAGGACGGGGTCCTGGCCGGCTACCGGGCCGATCTGGACCGCGAGCGCCTCGGCCTGGGGCTGACGGTGTTCCTCTCCCTCAAGGTCGAGCACTCCCGCACCACATCCCAGGTCGTCGAAGAGGCACTGAAGGCGATCGACCACGTGGTCGCCTGCCATGTCGTCTCCGGCGACGCCGACTTCTTCGTCGAGCTCGCCGTGCCGGACCTGAGCACCTTCGAAAAGGTGCTCACAGACCAGATCCTGGCCATCGGTCCCGTTCGCGACGCCCGCAGCACCTTCTGCATCCGCACCGTCATTGACCGCGGCCCGCTACCCCTCACCTCCTGGCCCGCCCCGCGTGCATGACCGGACGACACGGCTCACCTCAACCGTGACACGCGGACACGGAAGTCCGTCGCTCGACCGCGAGATACAGACTTGTTCGCCTGGTCGATGACGACATGAGACACATCTGGGTATCTGGAGAACCGTCCCACTTCGGCTCCGCCGCCCACCCGGCGGCCAGCACAAGACTGTCCACCGCGACGGTCAGCATCGGCTCGGGCAACGACCATGCCATGCGGCGATCCCTTCCTCCATCGGCACCGGGGGCCCGGCGACGAGCGTTCGGCCGCCCAGCAGCCGGCCTTGAACAGTTCCGGCGGCACGTCGATTGCGACGTGCCGGTCGCCGCTCCATTCGCTCAGTAGGCCGGCGGAGTCGATTTCGTGCTTGATGCGAGCGGTTGCCTCGATCAGCCGTGTCGGGTCCGGGTTGAGCATGAGCATCCGTAGGACGCGGTGCCAGGAAAGCCCCACCACCTCGTTGACCTCTTCATCCTCCGAGAGGAGCACGTGTAGGTCGCTCGTCGGCGGGGTCGGGATCCTTGTGCCGGCCGCCGCGCTCGGCCCGCTGCCGCCCTGGGTGGGGTTGGAGGTTGAGCGGGCCGAACTCGTCCATGCAGAAGATGACTTCGGGCTCGCCTTCATCGGGTATGACCTCGCGGTCGGCGATCGCGTAGAGGTGCTCGACGCGGGCGTTCTTGGCGGCATAGTCGGGGTCGCGGGAGGTCTTCCAGGTCTTCACGCGTTGAAACGAGACGCCCTCCTCACGAAGCAGGACCCGAAGGCCCTCGTGGCTGATGTCGTCGACCACCCCCTCGGAGACCAGGAAGTCGGCCAGCTTGGCCAGGCTCCAGGTCGAAAACGGCAGGCCGTGTTCGGCCGGCTTGGACTTGGCGATCTTCTTGATCTCGCGGCGTTCCGAGAGGGTGAAGGTCTTGGGCCGCCCGCCCTTGTACTTGGGGTAGAGCGAGTCGAAGCCGTCGGTGTTGAAGTTGTGGATCACGTCCCGGATCCGGTCCGCGCTGGTGAACGTGACCTCGGCGATCTTCGCCACGGGCATGCCCTGGGCGGACAGCAGCGCCGTCTGGGCCCGCCGCCAAGTCACCACCGACCCGGTGCCCCTGCGGATGATCCGCAGCAGCCGTCTGCCCTCGGCGTCATCGATCTCGCGGACCCGCACTCGCTCTGCCATCGGCCCAGCCTGGCGCACGCGCGCCGTCCGAAGCGGCACCCGGACGGCGCGTCACATCTGCGACTGAGCATGTAGTTGGCAGGATTTACCACCTGCTGTGGTCAGCCTGGCGCCTCGACGTCGTCAGTGAAGGCGCGCAGCAGATGCTGTACCAGCAGCGCCAGGCCGCCGAGCACGCTGAGGTGCCACAGGCCCAGCCCGTTCACCGGGCGGCCTTAGCTCACCGCCTGCTTCACGAGCGCACCGATCCGCGCCTCCACCTCGGCCGTCACCTCGGTCAGGGCGAAACCGGCCGCCCACATCGTGCCCTCGTCCAGCTTCGCCTGGTCGCTGAACCCGAGCGTCGCGTAGCGCGCCTTGAACTTCTCCGCGCTCTGGAAGAAGCACACGACCTTGCCGTCCAGCGCGTAGGCGGGCATCCCGTACCAGAGCTTCGGCGCGAGGGCCGGGGCGCTGGCTGTGATGACGGCATGGACCCGCTCAGCCATGATCCGGTCCGAGTCCTGCATCTCGGCGATCTTCGCGACCACGTCCCGCTCCTCCTCCGCCGCCTTGTCCGCGCGTGAGCTGCGGCGGGCCGCCGTCTTCAGCTCTTGGGCATGGTCCTTCATCGCGGCCCGCTCCTCGGCCGTGAATCCCTCGTGCGTGCTGCTTTCGGTGCTGCTCATGGCAGATCTCCCTTTGAGGGTCTGATGTGCTGGATCTTGGGCGCGTGGGTGGCGACGTGCCGCCACATCCGACATCGGCACGCGACGTGCCGATCGAGTCTGAATACTGCGCGCAGCCCTCGACATTGTCAACGGCACGCCATGTGCCGTTAGGATGGCAGCATGACCGACACGCCCGCCACGCCGAGGCGCCGAGGTGCCGCGCGCACCGAAGAGCTGCTGCAGGTAACCCTCGATCTGGCCGCCGAGGTCGGATACGCGGGCCTGAGTATCGAGGCGGTCGGCCGAAGGGCCGGGGTCGGGAAACACACGATCTATCGGCGCTGGCCGTCCATGTCGGCGCTGCTGCTCGACGCGCTCAGCCGCGTGTGGACCAGCGACCTGGACTATTGCGACACCGGGGACGTCCGCGCGGATTTGCGCGAACAGTTCCTACGCTCGGGCCTCGCCCTCTCCAGCCCGCCGATCGGCCCTGTCTACCGCGCAGTCATCGCCGAAGCGCAGGCCGATTCAATGCTGCGGGCGACCCTGCACGAACGATTCCTGGTCACCGTCGAGCGGAGCACCCTCGACCGAATCACCCGCGCCCAGCGCACCGGTGAACTGGCCGCGGAAGCGAATCTGGAATTCGCCGCCGAGGTGCTGTGCGGCACGCTGTACTACCGCAGCCTGCTGTCAACCCGCCCCATCGACGAGGACGCGGTGGACGGACTGCTGGACATGTTCATGGCCGCCTACGGAACCAGCAATTAGGACTCGACCGCACAAGTCGGACTTATTCTCCCGATCCGAGGACCGTACAGGTCGCAACCGCACAACAGGGCGAAGGTTGTCTGATACGGCACTAGGGTCCGTCTTCAAAGATCATCGGGTGGTGGATCATGGTGGGGTGATACATCGCCATGAACTCACCGATAAGGAGTGGGAGTTACTCGCTCCTCTCATTCCGCGCGCCGTGACAGGTCGTCCGCGCGTGGAGGATCGGCAGGTCGTCAACGGGATGGTCTACAAGATCCGAACCGGGATCTCCTGGCGCGACCTGCCGGAACGTTATGGCTC
>NZ_JBEYXB010000017.1:0-140937 GCF_040644935.1 Streptomyces sp. NPDC046915
GGCGTCTGCCACTTCGCGTACGACGACGAGGAGACCTGCATCGCCGAGGTGCGCTACCTCCTCTCGCTGCTCCCGCAGAACAACCGCGAGAACCCGCCAAGGGCGGAGGCCACGGACCCGGCGGAGCGTCGCTCGGACGTCCTGCTGGACCTGGTCCCGGCGGACGGCAACCGGCCGTACGACATGGTCAAGGTCATCGAGGAGATCGTCGACGACGGCGACTACCTCGAGGTCCACGAGCGCTGGGCCCGCAACATCATCTGCGCCCTGGCCCGCCTCGACGGCCAGGTGGTCGGCATCATCGCCAACCAGCCGCAGGTGCTCGCGGGCGTCCTGGACATCGAGGCGAGTGAAAAAGCTGCGCGCTTTGTCCAAATGTGTGACGCTTTCAATATCCCGATCGTCACTTTCCTGGACGTCCCGGGGTTCCTCCCCGGTGTCGACCAGGAGCACGGCGGAATCATCCGGCACGGCGCGAAGCTGCTGTACGCCTACTGCAACGCGACCGTGCCGAGGATCTCGCTGATCCTGCGCAAGGCGTACGGAGGTGCCTACATCGTCATGGACAGCCAGTCCATCGGGGCCGACCTCACCTACGCCTGGCCGACGAACGAGATCGCCGTGATGGGCGCGGAGGGCGCGGCCAACGTCATCTTCCGCCGCCAGATCGCGGGCGCCGAGGACCCCGAGGCCATGCGGCAGAAGATGGTCAAGGAGTACAAGGCCGAGCTGATGCACCCCTACTACGCGGCCGAGCGCGGCCTCGTCGACGACGTCATCGACCCGGCCGAGACCCGCGAGGTGCTCATCCGGTCCCTGGCGATGCTGCACACCAAGCACGCCGACCTCCCCTCCCGCAAGCACGGCAACCCCCCGCAGTAACCCTGCGGAACCTCCGCGGTACCGCCGCGGAAACCTCATCCACGGAGACTGACACCCATGGACAACGCTGAGATCCGCGTCGAGAAGGGCCACGCCGAGCCCGAGGAGGTCGCCGCCATCACGGCCGTCCTCCTGGCCCGTGCGGCGGCCGCCCCGTCGGCCCCCGCGCACCGCGCCCGCCCGAAGGCCGGCTGGCGCCGCCTGGAGCGCGAGCCCGGCTTCCGCGCCCCGCACAGCTGGCACGGCTAGGCTGCGCCGCTCGAACGTAGGAAAAGGGGCCCCTCTGCCAAGAGGGGCCCCTTTTCCCGTGCTGCGCCATATGGATGGGCGGGCCCTCCCCGGTGGGAGGGCCCGCCCATCCATATGGCGTAACGGCTAGCGGAGCCGTGCCATCAGCGCGTGCTCCACGAGAGTGATCAGCGCCGACTTGGCGTCCGAGCGGTGGCGGGCGTCGGTCGTGATGATCGGCGTGTCGGGGCCGATCTGGAGCGCCTCGCGGACCTCGTCCGGGTTGTACGGCTGGTTGCCGTCGAAGCCGTTGAGGGCGATGACGAAGGGGAGACCCGAGTTCTCGAAGTAGTCGACCGCGGGGAAGCAGTCGGCGAGACGGCGGGTGTCCACCAGGACGATCGCGCCGATGGCGCCGCGGACCAGGTCGTCCCACATGAACCAGAAGCGGTCCTGACCGGGGGTGCCGAACAGGTACAGGATCAGGTCCTGGTCCAAGGTGATACGACCGAAGTCCATGGCGACCGTGGTGGTCTTCTTGTCCCCGGTGTGGGTGAGGTCGTCGATGCCTGCCGAAGCGGACGTCATGACGGCCTCTGTGCGCAGCGGGTTGATCTCCGAAACAGCCCCGACGAACGTGGTCTTGCCCACGCCGAAGCCGCCCGCCACCACAATCTTCGCGGAGGTGGTGGAGCGGGAAGGACCGCCGCTAGAGCTTGCGAAGTCCACTGAGCACCCTTTCGAGCAGTGTCACGTCTGGCTGGCCGCCGGCGCTCTCGTCGCCGCCGGGCTGATGGATGGCGACCAGGCCCGCCTCCGCCAAGTCGGCGACGAGGATCCTGGCCACGCCGAGAGGGATTGTCAGGAGGGCCGAGATCTCGGCTACCGACTTGATCTCACGGCAGAGGTGGCAGATCCGCTGATGCTCGGGCAGCTGGCCCTGCATCTGGTGCGGCTGCGCGGTGGTGTGCACCAGTGCCTCGATGGCGAGCTGGTACCGCGGGCGCGTCCGGCCGCCGGTCATGGCGTACGGGCGCACCAAGGGGTTGTTCGACGCCCCGGCGGGCGCCGGCTCGGGGCGACGCTGCGGCTGCACCGGCTGGATGCGCGGCGCGGGCGGCTGGTCGTACGGCGACGGGCCGGGGCCCTGTGGCGCGTACGGCTGCCGGTGGCTGGGGGCGGAGGGGAAGTTGTACCGGTTCGCGGAACCGTCGCCCTGGCCCTGTGCGGGACCGTACGACCAGTTGCCCGAATTGGAACCGCCTGGGGGTGTTGCCACTTTCTCTCCTCCTCCGACCGTGCCGGGCACCCATCCCTGTGGAGCCGCGTCCCGAAACCTTACGGCCCCGGGACGCGAAAACGCACCGTCTGATAGTTAGTTGAGAAGGCTTCCCTGGAGTTCCGCACGCAGATCCGGGGTAAGAACCGTGCCTGCGCGATCCACCAGGAGCGCCATTTCGTACCCGATGAGGCCGATGTCCGCCTCCGGGTGTGCCAGGACCGCCAGCGAGGAACCGTCGGAAATGGACATGAGGAACAGGAATCCCCGCTCCATCTCCACAACCGTCTGATTCACGTGGCCGCCCTCGAAGATCCGGGAGGCGCCTGCCGTCAGAGACGTCAGACCGGAGGCGACGGCCGCGAGCTGGTCGGCGCGGTCGCGGGGGAAGCCTTCGGACATCGCCAGAAGGAGTCCGTCGGCGGAGACCACCACCGTGTGGGACACCCCCGGGGTGTTGTCCACGAAGTTGGTGATCAACCAGTTCAGGTTCTGTGCCGCCTGGCTCATCGGGCTCACACTAACGCTCCTGGTTGTAGGTGCTGTCAGGGCCGAAGCCCTGGCCGTTCGTTTCACTGCCTGCGTTGCGTCCGCGCTGGACGCCTCGACGCAGGTTGCTCAGCCTGCCCCGGACGTCCTCCGGGGCGCGGGAGACCTGTGGGCCTCCCTGAGGGGTGGTTTCGGCGGCGCCCTCGACCAGGTTGGCCTTGGGCACGCGCCGCGGCAGACCGGACGAGGTGACCCCGCCTGCCTTGGGCTTCCGGAGCTGCGAGGCCTGCTGCCACCGCTGGTCGTTCGCCGAACGCCAGTCGCTGCCGCCGTCGCTCTCCGGTGCGGGAGCCGACGTTTCCCGGCTCATGGGCCGCGCACCGTTCGAGCCGTTCGTTCCGCTCGCGATGGATCCGCGGCGGGGCAGCCCGGCGTCGGTCAGTGTGTGACCGGCGGTGGAGGTCGGTCCCGGACGGTCGAAGCCTACGCGGTCCCGCTCGTTCACGTCACCGGCCTGCGCGGATTCCGCTTCCGGAGCGTACTGGGCCGGGTACCCGTTCTGGAAACCGTCCTGCTGCGGCCAGTCGTCCTGGTAGGGCTTCTCTTCGTAGGCCGGGTAGGACTCGGAGGCGGCGGCGTGCGCGGCCGTGTGCTCCTCCTGGACCGGTTCCGCATACGTGGGCTCCGGGTAGCCGCCGACCGACGAGAAGGCGTCGTTCTGCGGCCGGCCGCCGTTCGGCGCGTAGTACTGCTCGTCGTACGCGGGCTGCTGCGGCTGGTCGTAGGCCGTCTGCTGCGGCTCGGCGTAAGGCGCCTGCTGCTGCTCCTGGTACGCCTGCTGCGGGTCGTAGGCCGCGGGCTGCTCCTGGTAGCCGGTACGGCTGCCGTCGTAGCCCTGGGCATCGAACTCGTCGGCGTACGCGGGGGTCTCGGGGGCCTCCCGGGGGGCCTCGATCTCCTGCGGGCCGTGGTTCTGGGACTCCAGGGCCGCGCGGCGCTCCTCGCGCATCAGCGAGCGGCCGACGGGGTCCAGGTCCCGGATGTCGTCGGGGACGTCGACGTAGCGGCTGTCGTCGAAGCCGAGCTCGGCCGCCGTGCGCATCGGCTGGAGCTGCTGCTGGTTGAAGTTCTCGCCCTGGAGCTGCTGCCGCTCCGGGATGATCTGGGAGACCGTGAACTCGTCGCGGTCCAGCGCCTGCTCGCCGCCACCGCCGTGCGTGATCGCGTCCGGCAGCATGACCAGCGAGGTCGTACCGGCCTGCTCGCCGGAGGGACGCAGCTGGACGCGGATGCCGTGCCGGTCGGACAGCCGGCCGACCACGAACAGGCCCATGCGCTGGGAGATCGCGGCGTCCACGGTCGGCGGGTTGGCCAGCTTGTGGTTGATGTCCGCGAAGTCCTCGGCCGTCAGGCCGATGCCCTTGTCGTGGATCTCGATCATGATGCGGCCGTCGGGGAGACGGGTCGCGGTGACGCGGACCTTGGTCTGCGGGGAGGAGAACGTGGTGGCGTTCTCCAGGAGCTCGGCGAGCAGGTGCACGAGGTCGGTCACGGCGCGGCCGTGGATCTCGGCCTCCGGGACGCCGGAGAGTTCGATGCGCTCGTACTGCTCCACCTCGGAGGAGGCGGCGCGCAGCACGTCGACCAGCGGGACCGGCTGGTCCCAGCGGCGGCCGGGCTCCTCGCCGGCGAGGACCAGGAGGTTCTCGCCGTTGCGGCGCATACGGGTCGCGAGGTGGTCCAGCTTGAAGAGGTTCTCCAGCTGGTCCGGGTCGGCCTCGTTGTTCTCCAGGTCGGTGATCAGGCTCAGCTGGCCCTCGATCAGCGACTGGTTGCGGCGCGACAGGTTGGTGAAGATCGCGTTGATGTTGCCCCGCAGCAGGGCCTGCTCGGCGGCGAGCCGGACGGCCTCCCGGTGGACCTGGTCGAAGGCGCGGGCGACCTCGCCGATCTCGTCCCGGGTGTTGATCGGGATGGGCGCGACGCGGGTGTCCACGCGGCCGGGGTCGGTGCGGGAGAGCTGGTCGACCAGCATCGGCAGGCGCTGCTCGGCGATGCCGAAGGCGGCGTTGCGCAGCTGGCGCATCGAGCGGCTCATCTGGCGGGCCACCATGCCGGCCAGGATGAACGCGGCGAGCAGGGCGACCACGACCGCGGCACCGGTGATGATGGCGGAGGTCTTGGCGTCGTCGGAGATGTTCGAGGCCTCGTTCACCGCCTTTTCCGCCATGTCCGACTCGATCTGGCGGTAGGCGTTGTACTTGAGCGTGTTGACCGCCCACCAGTTCTGCGCGGTGATGCCCTTCTGGGCGAGTCCGGCGCGCGTGGTGGTGCTGGTGTCCGGGAGGGTCGCCAGGGCCGAGACCATCGTGGTCGGCTTGGACGGCGGCGCCACGTAGTTCGGGTCCTTGCCCTTGGCCTGCTCGGCCATCGCGACGCCGTCGGACTTGATCTTGGCCTCGTAGTCCTTCAGCTTCTTCGCGTCGGCCGCGGTGCCACCGCCCGTGTACTCCTCGACGGCGATCCGCTCGAGGTAGGCGTACGAGGAGAGAGAGACACGCTGGGTGGCGAGGTTCCCGGCGTCCGGGCCGGGCTTGATCAGCAGGTGCATGCCGATCGAGCGCTCCAGCGACAGCGCCGCCTTGGTCAGCGAGATGGCGTAGACGGTGCGGCCGTAGGAGGTGATGTTGCCGGTGCCCAGGCCGAGCTCGTTGGCGAACTCCATCAGCGGGTGGCTGACGTCGACGTAACCCTCTTCGGTCTGTACGCCGGTCACCTTGGAGGAGTAGGCGGCCGCGCGCAGTTTCTGGAGCTTGGGCTCCGCCGCGCGGAACAGCTTCAGCCGGCGCTTCAGGCCGGCGTCGTCCGGCATGTCCTGGGCGGCGGCGTCGAACGCGTCGGCGGCGTCGTCCGTCTTCTTGCGGATCGCGGTGACCGTGCTGTTGTTCTGGCCCTTGCCCTGGAGCAGCGGGGCCGCAGTGATGTCACGTTCGTTCTCGAGGGCGTCGGCGTAGGCGAGGGAAGCGCGGACCAGGCGGGCGGTGTGCTCCGCGTCCTGGGCCTCCTGCCAGGTGTCGATCGAGCTCTTCACCTGGAAGCCGCCCATGATGAGGCCGACGACCACGGGTATGAGCAGGATCGCGTTCAGACGGGTCGGCACCCGCCAGTTGCGTGGGGAGAATCGGCCGCCGCTCTTGGCGGGGGCGGCCGCCGGTTCCGCACCGGGCACCGGGGTGGGCGCCACAGCGCGCGGCGGCGGGGTGAAGTTGCCCCGCGCCGACGGCTCGGGACCGTTCTTGCTTCGCCTCACTCGACCAACAACCTCTCGGCGGCGGGCACCTACGTCGTGCCGCAGTCTCTCAGAACCCGGTGTGTCATAGACCACTAGGGAGTACGTCTTTGACTATTGGGCAGTTCAGGCATTCCAGCACGTGGGCCTGCGCACTTCCAAACAGTGGAAACCTCTGATTCGGAGTGATGTAAGCCCCAGATAAAACGGTCATAAAGAGCGAGCCCCGCCAAAAGGCGGGGCTTTTGTGCGCGTAGCGGTACCGCCTGACCGCGACGCGTGGCGATACCACCCGATTCCTCTGCCGAAACGTTATGAACACCGGAGCCGACCGTGTCAAAGGCCACAGTCGGCTCCGGTGTGATTACGACAACTGCCGTACGGCACTCCAGACTTGATCTACCTCAGGCGTGCCATCAGGGCGTGCTCCACCAGCGTGATCAGCGCACTCTTGGCATCGGAGCGGTGCCGGGCGTCCGTGGTGATGATCGGGGTGTCCGGTCCGATCTGGAGCGCCTCGCGTACTTCCTCGGGCTGGTAGGGCTGCTGTCCGTCGAAGCCGTTGAGCGCCACGACGAACGGCAGGCCGCTGTTCTCGAAGTAGTCCACGGCCGGGAAGCAGTCGGCCAGGCGCCGGGTGTCCACGAGCACGACCGCGCCGATGGCGCCGCGGACCAGGTCGTCCCACATGAACCAGAAGCGGTCCTGGCCCGGCGTACCGAAGAGGTACAGGATCAGGTCCTGGTCGAGCGTGATGCGGCCGAAGTCCATGGCGACCGTGGTGGTCGTCTTGTCCCCGGTGTGGGTGAGGTCGTCGATGCCCGCGCTCGCGGACGTCATCACGGCCTCCGTGCGCAGCGGGTTGATCTCCGAGACGGCGCCGACGAACGTGGTCTTGCCCACGCCGAAGCCACCCGCCACCACGATCTTCGCGGAGGTGGTCGCCCGGCCCCCGTCAGAGCTTGCGAAGTCCACTGAGCACCCTTTCGAGCAGCGTCACATCCGGTGCGCCACCGTTGTTCTCGTCGCCGCCCGGCTGGTGGATGGCCACCAGGCCGGCCTCGGCGAGGTCCGCGACGAGGATCCGCGCCACACCCAGCGGCATGGCGAGCAGCGCCGAGACCTCGGCGACCGACTTCACCTCGCGGCACAGATGGCAGATCCGCTGGTGCTCCGGGAGCAGTCCCATGAGCGCTGCCGGGTCGGCCGTGGTGCTGATCAGCGCCTCGATGGCGAGCTGATAGCGCGGCCGGGTCCGGCCACCGGTCATCGCGTACGGACGTACCAGCGGCTGGTCGCCCTCGTCCCCGTACGGCTCGGCGTACGGATCATGAGAGGCGGTGGGCGGGGTCATGAATCCTCCGGGCGGGACAGCAAGTCGGTCGGGCAAGCCGTCTGACGGGGCCGGTGGGGGGATTGTGGCGGCCGGACGGTGATTTGGTGATGTGGGTGGTACCGGAGCCGATCAGTGGAGCAGACTGCCCTGTAGTTCGGCGCGCAGGTCGGGCGTGAGCACCGCGCCCGCGCGGTCGACGAGCAGCGCCATCTCGTAGCCGACGAGGCCGATGTCGCACTCGGGGTGGGCCAGGACGGCGAGGGACGACCCGTCCGAGATGGACATGAGGAAGAGGAAACCGCGCTCCATCTCGACGACCGTCTGCGCCACGGTGCCACCCTCGAAGATCCGGGAGGCCCCGGCGGTCAGCGAGGTGAGCCCGGACGCGACGGCCGCCAGCTGGTCGGCGCGGTCACGCGGGAAGCCTTCGGACATCGCCAGAAGGAGACCGTCGGCGGACACGACGACGGTGTGGGACACCCCGGGGGTGTTGTCCACGAAGTTGGTGATCAACCAGTTGAGGTTCTGTGCCGCCTGGCTCATCGGGCTCAACTAACGCTCCTGCTGGTGAGTGGGGCTCGGGAAGCTGCCGGTCTGACCGTTGCCGGCCTGACGACCCTGCGCGATACCCCGACGGAGATTGGTCAGCCGGCCGCGTACGTCGTCAGGCGCACGCGAGACCTGCGGACCGGTTTGGTGCTGTTGCTGCTGAGCCGTGCCCGGGACGAGGTTGGCCCGGGGCACCCGGCGCGGCAGGCCGGAAGTGGTGACGCCGCCCGCTGCCGGCTGCCGGACGCGCTCTGCCTGCCGGACGAGTTCGTCGTTCGGCGAGGTGCGCCAGGAGCCTGCGGCGGGACGCTGTGCGGCCGCCGGAGCGGCGGGAGCGGGAGCCTGCGGCTGCTGCGGTGCGGGAGCCGGAGCCGAGCCGTTGCTCTGCTGCGGTTCCTGCTGTCCACCCTGACCGCCGCCTTGGCCACCGCGGAACCAGTTGGTCTCCAGGGTGTCGTACAGCGGTGTACGACCGTCCCCGGGACCGCTGGCCGGCGGCAGGGCCTCGGGCGCCTGCCGGACCGGACGCTGCTGCTGCGGAGCCGGCGGGCGCGGCGCGCCGAAGTCGGCGCCCCGGCCGTCCGTCTGCGGCCGCTCGAACTGGCCGGTGCCGGAGCCGTTGTGGCGGCCGGGCAGGGAGTGCTGCCCGGTGGTGGACCCACCGTCGAAGTTCGGGGTGGCGAACTGGCCGGTGGAGTTGTTGTCGTAGCCCGGCGCGGCGAACTGGCCGGTGGAGCCGGCGTCGTAGGCCTGCGGGGCGGCGAACTGGCCCGTGCCCGAGCTGTTCGGCTGCCCGGTGGGGGCGTCGAACACGTCGGAGCGGACGAACGAGCCCGTGTTCTGGGAGCCGTTGACGCCGTTCAGGTCCGGGCGGGGGAACTCACCCGTGGCGGCCGGACCCTGCCGGTCGTCGATCCGGGGTATCTCGGCGGTCGCACCGGGACCGTGCCGGTCGTCGATGCGCGGCATCTGTGAGGTCTGCGCCGGATCCTGCTCGTCGTGGCCGCGCGGGGCGTCCAGCGAGGCGCGCGACTGCGGTGTCCGGCCGGTCTCGTCGCCCCAGCTCGGCGTGCGCTGCTGCGGGTTGCCGCCGGGCAGCTCGGCCCGCGGTCCGCCACGCGGCGGGAGCTGGGGCTGACGGCCCTGGTCGGAGGCGTTGTTGCCGTTGTTGCCGCGCTGAGGGGTCACGGGGCCGCGGTTGCCGAAGGCGTCCTGCTGCGGGGCGCCGGGGCCCGCGGCCTGCATGCCCTGCGGGGCACCCGGGGCCTGCCCGCCGAAGCCGCCCGCACCCGCGCCGGCCGGAGCCGGCCGGCCCTGCTGGGGTCCACGCGGTGTGAGCCCGCCGAGCCCGCCGGTACGGCCGCCCTGACCTGCGCCGGGCAGTGCCGCCCGCGGACCCTGACCCGCACCGACCTGGCCACGCGCGCCGGGAGCGGCACCCAGGCGTCCGCCGCCCGAGGGCGCACCGCCGCCGAGGGCGCCACCGGGCGCACCCGCGCCGAGTGAACCGCCGTTGCCCTGGGCGTTGTTGCGCCGGGCCGCGGCCGCACCGGCGGCGGCCTGCGCGGCGGCCGGACCGCCGGAGGACGCACCGGGCTTGCCGGGAGCGGGCTTCTTGCCGCCCTGGGCGACGTCCACGGGGAGCATGACCAGCGCGGTCGTGCCACCGGAGTCGGACGGGCGGAGCTGGATGCGGATGCCGTGGCGCTGCGACAGCCGGCCGACCACGAACAGACCCATGCGGCGGGACACCGAGACGTCCACGGTGGGCGGCGAGGCGAGCCGCTCGTTGATCGCCGCGAGGTCCTCGGGGGACAGGCCGATACCGGTGTCGTGGATCTCGATCAGCACGCGGCCGTCGGGCAGCGCGTGACCGGTGACCTTGACCTTGGTCTGCGGCGAGGAGAAGGAGGTGGCGTTCTCGAGCAGCTCGGCGAGGAGGTGTACGAGGTCGTTGACGACGCGGCCGGCGACCTCGGTGGTCGGCACCGCGGCCAGCTCGATGCGCTCGTACTGCTCCACCTCGGACGCGGCGGCGCGGAGCACGTCGACCAGCGGGACCGGGCGGGTCCAGCGGCGGCCGGGCTCCTCACCGGCGAGGACGAGGAGGTTTTCGCCGTTACGGCGCATACGGGTCGCGAGGTGGTCCAGCTTGAACAGCGAGGACAGCTGGTCAGGGTCGGCCTCGCGGGACTCCAGTTCGGAGATGAGCGACAGCTGACGCTGGATGAGGCCCTGGGAGCGGCGCGAGAGGTTGGTGAACATCGCGTTGACGTTGCCCCGCAGCAGGGCCTGCTCGGCGGCGAGGCGGACCGCCTCGCGGTGCACGTCGTCGAAGGCCGCGGCCACCTGGCCGATCTCGTCCTTGGAGTGCACACCGACCGACTCCACGGACGTGTCGACGTCCTGCGGGTCGGACTCGGACAGCTGCTTGACCAGCTCGGGCAGACGGTCCTGGGCGACCTTGGTGGCGGTCTCCTGGAGGCGGCGCAGGGAGCGGATCATGGAGCGGGCCACGACGAAGGCGCCGACCAGGGAGACGCCGAGCACCAGCAGGATCAGCGCACCGGAGATGATCGCCTCGCTCTCCGAGGCGGAGCGCAGCTCGCGGGCCTTCTGCTCCATGTCCTCGAGCAGCGTGTGCTCGATCTTCTTCATCTGCTCGATCTTGGTCGTGCTCTCGTCGACCCAGTCGCGGTAGGACCGCTTCTGGAGTTCGGCGAGTCCGTCGGCGCTGCTCAGGGCGCGGTTGGCGTAGGTGTCCGCGGACTCGATGGTCGCGTTGCCCTCGTCGATGGGCTTCAGGAGCTCCTCGGGGTTCTGGTCCGAGTAGATCTTCCTGAAGATGGTGAGCTCGGACTCCTCGCTGCTCTGCGCCGACTGCGCGTAGAGCCGGTCGTTGTCGGAGAGGTGACCGGCGGTCGTGGTGGTCTCGGGCAGGGCCGCGGCGATGACGGCGCGCTGCACGGACGCGTACTCCTTGGCGGTGGAGAACGCCGCCAGGGCGCGGGTGCGCGAGATCATCTCGGGGTTGCTGGACGCCTCCGCCATGTCCTGCGACAGGTCGATCAGCTGGGTGATCAGGCGGTGGTACGACTCGACCGTCTGCGTGGAGTTGTTCTTCGACTGGTACGCGGACTTGCGGATCTTGGCCAGGTCGTCCAGCTGCCCGGCGATGCCGACGAGGGAGTCGCGGACGCCCTGGAGCTGGCCGTTCTTGCTGGCGTCGTCGATCTGCTCCGAGGCGTCCTCGAAGTTCGCCTTGGCGTCATCGGTCTTCGTCCACAGGCCCTTGACCGTGTAGTCGCTGGTGGTGCTGGCGCCGTGCGCCAGCGGACCCGCGGACTGGTCGCGCTCGTCCTGGAGCGCCTGGGCAAGCTCGGTGGCCTGCTTGGTCATGTCCGTCAGCAGCTTCATGTTGTCGAGCTGCTGGATGTCGTCGACGTTCTGGCTGATGCGCAGCGCGCCGAGCGAGGTCGCGGCGACCACGGGGAGCGCGAGCAGCGACACCAGGCGCGTGGAGATGCGCCAGTTGCGCAGGGCTACGCGCGAGCCGGGCCCCGTCGGGCCGCCGGCGGCCTTGACCTTGGGAGCGGGGCTCGGAGGCCCCGAAGGCGCCGACGCGCCGGGGCGCCCGGGGCGCTCACCGCCATCGCCGGACGGGGCCGGGCCCGGGTTCTGGGCGTGCTGGGGCGAGGAGCTGCCATTGCTGGGGGCAGTCCCGCCATGCGGCTCCGGCTCGGCCGAAGCACTGCCATCCCTCTTGAAACGTCCCTGCACTAGCGTCGCAACCTCTGGACCAGGCACCCCTCCGCGTGAACGGAAGGACACGGTGTCGGCGTTGTGGGGAACGCCCTGAAAACGCCCCCCTGGGTGGTCTTGAGTGACCGGCGCTGGCTCCCCCTATCTCGCCGCCACTCGGCGCTGTGTCGCGCCCCCTGTGCGCCGGCTCGATCCTGCGGCGGTCCGTGAGATTCCAGCACAGTGCAGGATCTCCAACAAGAGCCGGAGCCGAGCTGTGACCTCCGTGACAGCATGTGAGTGACGCATTACGAACCGTGGACGCCGTTCTCGTGCAAAACGGACTTATTCCAGCGAGTCGCCGGGATAGCGCCGGTGTCCCAGTCGCCATGATCAGGAGCGGAATGGTGGCTTCGGGGAGCCAATGTCCGTTTCAGCGTTGTCGCGCGCAGGCCGGAATTGACCGGATTGTCTCCACGCTCGTGAGCAAACTCACACACTGATCACGAGTACTTCGCGACTCCGTTGGGGAATCGCGTGTTTAGCCTGGCGCTTTACAAATGCGGCAACAACGACAACAAGAACAGGGCGTACGACAACCGTGAAAACGACGATGCTGTTCCGCACCATAGCCAACCCGCGGCGCACGACTCTGGCGCACCTCGAGGACGCCGACGAACTGCAGACCGCGGAGCAGCCGGAGCACTCCGTCGAACTGCCGGCCCAGACCGCCAACCCCAGGCGCACCATCCTCATCGAGGTCCCGGTCGGGGCCTCCGTCGCGGAGTAGTACGCACCCGGTCCGCCGGATGCTCAGCCGCGGCCCTGCGAACTCGGGGCGCCCCGCCACCAGGGGCGCCCTTCGTGATGCGCGAGGTCCCGAGCCTCTTCCGCGTTAGCCTGGAGCCTCAGACTCCAGCCGGCTCGGCCACCGAAACTTAAGGGGCGCAAGGATCCCGTGCGCATCGCCAGATTCTCCATCGACGGGAACGTCGCCTTCGGCGCGGTCGAGGGCGACAAGCAGGACGAACTCGTCCTCGACATCATCAAGGGCATCCCGTTCGCGGACTACGAGCTCTCCGGCACGAAGGTCCCCGTCAGCAAGGTCAGGCTGCTGCCGCCGGTGCTCCCCAACAAGGTCGTGGCCTTCGGCCGCAACTACGCCGAGCACGCGCGCGAACTCGGCAACGAGGTACCCGACGCCCCGTTCGCCTTCTTCAAGCCCTCCACCTCGGTGATCGGCCCCGGCGACGACATCCAGTACCCGCCCTTCTCCCAGGAACTGCACCACGAGGCCGAGCTGGCCGTGGTGATCGGCCGCATGTGCCGTGAGGTACCCCGAGAGCGCGTCCAGGACGTGATCCTCGGCTACACCTGCGCCAACGACGTCACCGCCCGCGACGTCCAGAAGCGGGAGAAGCAGTGGGCCCGGGCCAAGGGCTTCGACACCTCCTGCCCGCTCGGCCCCTGGGTCGAGACCGACCTGGACCTCGCCACCGCGTCCGACCTGACCGTCCAGCTCACGGTCAACGGCGAACAGCGCCAGCTGGGCCGGACGTCCGAGATGATCCACTCCATCGAGGACCTGGTCGTCAACATCACCGAGGCCATGACGCTGCTCCCCGGCGACGTGATCCTCACCGGCACCCCGGCAGGGGTCGGCCCCCTGAACGTCGGCGACGAGGTCGCCGTCACCATCGAAGGCATCGGCACTCTCACCAACAAGGTTGTCAAGCGTGGCTAGCGCACCCGCCTCCCCCGTTCGCGTCCGTTTCTGTCCCTCGCCCACCGGTAACCCCCATGTGGGCCTGGTCCGCACCGCCCTGTTCAACTGGGCGTTCGCCAGGCACCACCAGGGCACTCTGGTCTTCCGCATCGAGGACACCGACGCCGCCCGTGACTCCGAGGAGTCGTACGACCAGCTGCTCGACGCGATGCGCTGGCTGGGCTTCGACTGGGACGAGGGCCCCGAGGTCGGCGGCCCGCACGCGCCGTACCGCCAGTCGCAGCGCATGGACCTCTACAAGGACGTCGCCGCCAAACTGCTCGACGCCGGCCACGCCTACCACTGCTACTGCTCCCAGGAGGAGCTGGACAGCCGTCGCGAGGCCGCCCGCGCCGCCGGCAAGCCCTCTGGCTACGACGGCCACTGCCGCGACCTGAGCGCCGAGCAGGTCGAGGAGTACCGGGCCCAGAACCGCGCCCCGATCGTCCGCTTCCGCATGCCCGACGAGACGATCACCTTCACCGACCTGGTCCGCGGCGAGCTGACGTTCACGCCCGAGAACGTCCCGGACTACGGCATCGTCCGCGCGAACGGCGCCCCGCTGTACACGCTGGTCAACCCGGTCGACGACGCCCTGATGGAGATCACCCACGTCCTGCGCGGCGAGGACCTGCTCTCCTCCACCCCGCGCCAGGTCGCCCTGTACAAGGCGCTGACCGAGCTGGGCATCGCCAAGCAGACCCCGGCCTTCGGTCACCTGCCGTACGTGATGGGCGAGGGCAACAAGAAGCTCTCCAAGCGCGACCCGCAGGCGTCCCTCAACCTCTACCGGGAGCGCGGCTTCCTCCCCGAGGGCCTGCTCAACTACCTCTCGCTGCTCGGCTGGTCCCTCTCGGCCGACCAGGACATCTTCACGATCGACGAGATGATCGCGGCCTTCGACATCAAGGACGTGAACCCCAACCCGGCCCGCTTCGACCTGAAGAAGGCCGAGGCGGTCAACGCCGACCACATCCGCCTGCTGGACGTGAAGGACTTCACGGAGCGCTGCCGCCCGTGGCTCCAGCCGCCGTTCGCCCCCTGGGCGCCGGAGGACTTCGACGAGGCGAAGTGGCAGGCGGTCGCCCCGCACGCGCAGACCCGCCTCAAGGTCCTGTCGGAGATCACCGACAACGTCGACTTCCTCTTCCTCTCCGAGCCGGTCTTCGACGAGGCGAGCTGGACGAAGGCGATGAAGGAGGGTTCCGACGCCCTGCTCCGCACGGCCCGCGAGAAGCTCGAGTCGGCCGACTGGACCTCGGCGGAGTCCCTGAAGGAGGCCGTCCTGGCCGCCGGCGAGGCCCACGGCCTCAAGCTCGGCAAGGCCCAGGCGCCCGTCCGCGTGGCCGTCACCGGCCGCACCGTCGGCCTGCCCCTCTTCGAGTCCCTGGAGATCCTGGGCAAGGAGAAGACGCTGGCCCGCGTCGACGCGGCGCTGGCGAAGCTCTCGGCCTAGGCGGCGTACCCGTGAGGGGCGGCACCCGGAGCTCCGGGTGCCGCCCCTCGGCGCATTCCGGCCCGCGCACCCCGCCCCCGGGTTACCGTCGGGGCATGAGCATCCACGCCGTGGTCTGGGACGTCGACGACACCCTCTTCGACTACACGACCGCGGACCGCATCGGTATGCGGGACCATCTCGCGGCCGAGGGGCTGCTCCTCGGGTACGCGAGCCCGGAGGAGGCCGTCCTGCGGTGGCGGGAGATCACCGACCAACAGTGGGCACGCTTCTCGGCGGGTGAGCTCTCGTTCGAGGCCCAGCGCCAGGAGCGCGTACGGGTCTTCCTCGGCCAGGGGCTGACCGACGCCGAGGCCGATGCCTGGTTCCGGCGTTACGTCGCTCACTACGAGGCGGCCTGGGCCCTCTTCCCGGACGTGCTGCCCGTCCTCGACGCCCTCGCCGCCAGCCACCGGCACGCGGTGCTGTCCAACTCGAGCATCCACGTCCAGGAGCGCAAGCTGCGCACCCTGGGGGTGCGTGACCGTTTCGAGGCCGTCCTGTGCGCCGCCGAGCTCGGTGTCTCCAAGCCGGAGGCCCGGGCGTTCCTCGCGGCCTGCGAGGCGCTCGGTCTGCCCCCGCACGAGGTGGCGTACGTCGGCGACCACCCGGAGATCGACGGCCGGGGCGCGGCGGAGGCGGGGCTGCGGTCCGTGTGGATCGACCGTGCCGGTGCGTGGGCCGGCGGCGACGGCCCCGCCGGGCGCCACCGGATCGAGTCCCTCGCCGAACTACCCGCGCTGCTCGCTCCGGATAGTCGTTTTGGAGCCCCGTCCACCTTCAGGTAATGTTCTTCCTGCGCCGCCGAGGAGCGGGCCGAAAGGCCAGAACCCGGAGGAGCGAACTAGAACAAAGTCCCCTCAGGGGCTTGCGTTCCAGTGGCCTATGGTGTAATTGGCAGCACGACTGATTCTGGTTCAGTTAGTCTTGGTTCGAGTCCAGGTAGGCCAGCTCGCAGAGCTCATCTGCAACGCCCCCGTTGTGTAGCGGCCTAGCACGCTGCCCTCTCAAGGCAGTAGCGCCGGTTCGAATCCGGTCGGGGGTACTGATCCTGATCCTGTCGGGATCGCTAGGGCCCCCGTTGTGTAGCGGCCTAGCACGCCGCCCTCTCAAGGCGGTAGCGCCGGTTCGAATCCGGTCGGGGGTACTGACTGGTCTAAGCCATCATTGGTCTATGGTGTAATTGGCAGCACGACTGATTCTGGTTCAGTTAGTCTTGGTTCGAGTCCAGGTAGACCAGCTCGGATCTGCGGCGGTGTAGTTTTAAACGCTCGTAAGATCCTCGCCCCCGTTGTGTAGCGGCCTAGCACGCCGCCCTCTCAAGGCGGTAGCGCCGGTTCGAATCCGGTCGGGGGTACGACACGAAGGCCTCTCGCTGCGGCGAGGGGCCTTCGCCGTTTCCCGGCGGCTCACTCGAAGCCGTAACGCCGTGCCGACTCCTCCTCCTGGGCCAGCCGGTGCAGGGCCCGCAGCACCGGCTCGTTGAGGATCGCCCCCAGGACCGCGGTCTCCGCCTTCTCCGCCTCCGACGGATGGGTCTCCACGAAGTCCAGGTCGAGCACGGCCGCCTGGTGCATCAACCGGGCGTAGGGCGCGAGCAGTTCGGCCCCCCAGTCGTAGCCGAGCCGCCGGAACGCGGCCACGCCGACCACCAGTGAGCGGTAGGCGGGGGAGATGGTGGTCAGCGCCTTCGCGTTCGTCCAGCCCAGGGTCTCCAGCAGCTCGGCCACCTCCCGGTGCGCGGCCTGGACGTACTCGTCCTCCTCGTCCGGCTCCGGCACCTGCGGCAACGCCCACAGCGCCGCGCCCAGGCGGATCGTCCGGCCCAGCGAGTCGTCGTCGACGTGCCCGAGCACCTCCCGGACCGTCGCCACCGGGAGCCGGCCCACCTGGATCATCGCGCGGACCAGACGGAGCCTGCGCAGGTGCTCGTCGTCGTACTCGGCCGTGGTCGTGTTGACCTGCCGGCCCGACGGCAACAGCCCTTCGCGCAGGTAGTACTTGATCGTCGCGGTGGACACACCGCTGCGTCTGCTCAACTCGGCGAGCCGCATGTCTTGCGCTCCTTATTGGATAACGGCACTATCCAAACACGGGCACTCGGATAGTGCCGCTCACCGACGAGGGAGGCGTCATGTTCCGGAATCGGATCACCGCGGGCCGAACCACCGCGGCGGCCGAGGGCGATGTGGTGGTGCTGCTGATCGGCATGCGGGTCAACCGCTTCTGGGCGGTGCACCAGTGGGTGCCGGTCATGCGGGCGATGCTCCGCATGCTGCGCGAACTGGAGCGGGCCCCGGAGCGCGGCCTGCTCGGCCGCGTCCTGCTCACGGCATCGCCGCGGACCTACTACGTCGTCCAGTACTGGGAGTCGAAGGAGCGGCTCTACGCGTACGCGAGCGCGCCCGACGCCTTCCATCACCAGGTCTGGGCACTGATCAACCGCAAGGAGCGGGACGGGAAGGTGCGCGGACACGTCGGTATCTGGCACGAGACCTACGTCGTGCCGGAGGGGTCCTACGAGTCGATCTACGGAGACATGCCCGCGTTCGGGCTCGCCGCCGCGCACGGGCAGGTGCCGGTGGAGCGGCGGGGGAGGCGGGCGAAGGACCGGTTCGCGCACCGGTCGGAGAAGGCGACGGCGTCGCGCGACGCGTGAGACGGGCGGGGGCGGGCCTGCCGCGGCGTTGAGGCGGGCCCGGCCGTCCGGTCACATGCCGCGGGCGGTCAGCCCGAGCGGCGCAGGGCCTCGGAGAGGCGAGCGGCGGCGTCGATGACCGCCTGGGCGTGCATACGGCCCGGGTGGCGCGTCAGGCGCTCGATGGGGCCGGAGACGGAGACCGCGGCCACCACGCGGTTGGAGGGGCCGCGCACGGGCGCGGAGACGGAGGCCACGCCGGGCTCGCGCTCGCCGATGGACTGGGCCCAGCCGCGCCGCCGTACGCCCGACAGGGCCGTCGCCGTGAAGCGGGCGCCCTGGAGGCCGCGGTGCAGGCGCTCGGGCTCCTCCCAGGCCATCAGGATCTGTGCCGAGGAGCCGGCCTTCATGGTCAGCGTGGAGCCGACCGGGACCGTGTCCCGCAGGCCGGACAGGCGTTCCGCCGCGGCCACGCAGATGCGCATGTCACCCTGGCGACGGTAGAGCTGCGCGCTCTCGCCGGTGATGTCCCTGAGGTGCGTGAGCACCGGCCCCGCCGTGGCCAGCAGGCGGTCCTCGCCCGCCGCCGCGGCCAGCTCGGCCAGGCGCGGGCCGAGAATGAAACGGCCCTGCATGTCGCGCGCCACCATGCGGTGGTGTTCCAATGCCACGGCCAGCCGGTGGGCCGTGGGTCGTGCCAGTCCGGTGGCCCCGACCAGACCCGCGAGGGTGGCCGGACCGGACTCCAGAGCGCTCAGGACAAGGGCTGCCTTGTCCAGAACGCCGACGCCGCTACTGTTGTCCATGCAACGATACTCGCGTCTCACTCTGTGAAACGCAAGTTCAATTTTCCGTGGACTGCGACACCCTTGAACACACAACGGCCCGCGGACCAACGGGCCCGGCGGCGGACGCCCGTATCTGGGGCGCGGGCAAGCCGCCTCCTCAAGATCTCTAGTTGGGCCGGCTCACCTTTGCCGGCCGGAGGGAAAGCGATGGGTAGGACACTCGCGGAGAAGGTCTGGGACGACCACGTCGTCCGGCGCGCCGAGGGCGAGCCCGACCTCCTCTTCATCGATCTGCACCTGCTGCACGAGGTGACCAGCCCGCAGGCCTTCGACGGCCTCAGGCAGAACGGCCGCCCGGTGCGCCGCCTCGACCTCACCATCGCGACCGAGGACCACAACACCCCGACCCTCGACATCGACAAGCCCATCGCGGACCCGGTCTCCCGAGCCCAGCTGGAGACGCTGCGCAAGAACTGCGCCGAGTTCGGCGTCCGGCTGCACCCGCTGGGCGACGTCGAGCAGGGCGTCGTGCACGTGGTCGGCCCGCAGCTCGGCCTGACCCAGCCCGGCACCACGGTCGTCTGCGGCGACTCGCACACCTCCACGCACGGCGCCTTCGGCGCGCTGGCGTTCGGCATCGGCACCTCCCAGGTCGAGCACGTGCTGGCCACCCAGACGCTGCCGCTGGCCCGCCCGAAGACCATGGCGATCACGGTCGACGGCGAGCTGCCCGAGGGCGTCACGGCCAAGGACCTGATCCTGGCGATCATCGCCAGGATCGGTACGGGCGGCGGCCAGGGCTACATCCTGGAGTACCGCGGCTCCGCCGTCGAGAAGCTCTCGATGGAGGCCCGGATGACCATCTGCAACATGTCGATCGAGGCCGGCGCCCGCGCGGGCATGATCGCCCCGGACGAGACCACCTTCGAGTACCTCAAGGGCCGCCCGCACGCCCCCGAGGGCGAGGACTGGGACGCGGCCGTCGCGTACTGGAAGACGCTGAGGACCGACGAGGACGCCGAGTTCGACGCCGAGGTCGTCATCGACGCCGGTGAACTGTCGCCGTTCGTCACCTGGGGCACCAACCCCGGCCAGGGCGCGCCGCTTTCGGCATCCGTCCCCGACCCCGCTTCGTACGAAGACGCTTCGGAGCGCCTCTCCGCCGAAAAGGCCCTGGAATACATGGGGTTGGAGGCCGGCCAGCCGCTGCGCTCCATCAAGGTGGACACCGTCTTCGTAGGTTCCTGCACCAACGGCCGCATCGAGGACCTGCGGGCCGCCGCCGATCTCCTGCGGAGCCGCAAAGTCGCCGACGGCGTACGGATGCTGGTCGTCCCCGGCTCCGCGCGGGTCGGTCTCCAGGCCGTCTCCGAGGGCCTGGACGTGGTCTTCAAGGAGGCCGGCGCCGAGTGGCGGCACGCGGGCTGCTCGATGTGTCTGGGCATGAACCCCGACCAGCTGGCCCCGGGCGAGCGCTCCGCCTCCACCTCCAACCGCAACTTCGAGGGCAGGCAGGGCAAGGGCGGCCGTACGCACCTGGTGTCGCCGCAGGTCGCGGCCGCGACGGCCGTCCTGGGTCACCTGGCGTCCCCCGCCGACCTGTCCGCCGACACCCCCGCGCCCGCTGGAGTCTGATCAGTCATGGAAGCATTCACCACCCACACCGGCCGGGCCGTCCCGCTGCGCCGCAGCAACGTCGACACCGACCAGATCATCCCTGCTCACTGGCTCAAGAAGGTGACCCGGGACGGGTTCGAGGACGGGCTGTTCGAGGCCTGGCGCAAGGACCCGGAGTTCGTGCTCAACCGCCCCGAGCGGCAGGGCGCGACCGTCCTCGTGGCCGGCCCCGACTTCGGTACCGGCTCCTCCCGTGAGCACGCCGTCTGGGCGCTCCAGAACTACGGCTTCAAGACGGTGATCTCCTCCCGTTTCGCCGACATCTTCCGCGGCAACTCGCTGAAGAACGGGCTGCTCACGGTGGTCCTGGACCAGAAGGTCGTGGACGCGCTGTGGGAGCTGACCGAGCAGGACCCCACTGCTGAGGTCACTGTGGACCTTGAGGCGCGTGAGGTGCGGGCCGCGGGCATCACCGCCTCCTTCGAGCTGGACGAGAACTCCCGCTGGCGGCTGCTGAACGGACTGGACGACATCTCCATCACGCTCCAGAACGAGGCCGACATCGCCGAGTACGAGACCAAGCGCCCGTCGTACAAGCCGCGGACGCTTCAGGTCTGAACCAACTGAAGAGGTCGACTTTCGGCCACCGCAACACCCCGGCTGTACCCCCGATCACCACGATTGGGGGTACAGCCTTTTCTGCACCCGAACGGCCCCGCGCCGCTCCGATCCGGTGGTCAACTTCCCGCGTTAAGAAGGTGGTTGCCGGGGTACGCGTCGTGTGGGACCGCGACCTCCGGGCGAGCCAGGAAGCCCTTCCTGGGCGGCAGTTGCACCCTGGGCAGGCGACAACTCGCCCCAGATGGCACAATCTGTGCATGGAACACGACGGCCAACTCGAGCTCTATGCGGCGGTCGCGAGCCAACTCAAAGAAGCGCACTCAAGGGTGCGCGCACTGCAAGTCCCGGAGGGCGTACGGATGGCGCTGACCCGGAAGCTGCTGGTCATTACGGCCGCGGCCAAGCACGATCTCGCCGACGCGGCAAGGCGGCTCGATCGGTTCATCGCGGACCTCGACGAGGGGCGCATCCCCGAAGAGGGCCGCTGAACAAGATCAGAACTCGCCGAGTCCGTTGCGGCACAAGGGTGATTAGCCCGTTTCGTGTTTGATTTGCGGTATATATCTGCCTAACGTGCGAAAAAGCTTGAACACTTTCGTTCTGGCGATGTCTCCGAAGGGGAAGACGTGAACAAGGCGCAGCTCGTAGAAGCGATTGCCGACAAGATGGGTGGCCGCCAGCAGGCCGCCGAGGCTGTCGACGCGGTCCTGGACGCCATCGTCCGAGCGGTGGTCGGCGGAGACCGGGTCTCGGTCACCGGCTTCGGGTCCTTCGAGAAGGTGGACCGCCCCGCCCGCTACGCCCGCAACCCGCAGACGGGCGAGCGGGTTCGTGTCAAGAAGACCTCTGTGCCGCGCTTCCGTGCCGGTCAGGGCTTCAAGGACCTGGTGAGCGGCTCGAAGAAGCTGCCGCGCGGCGGCGAGGTGTCCGTCAAGAAGGCGCCGAAGGGCAGCCTGACCGGCGGTGCCGCCGCGACGGTGAAGAAGGCCGCCGCCAAGAAGACCACGGCCAAGAAGGCCGCGGCGGCGGCGAAGAAGACCACGGCGAGGAAGACGACGGCTGCCGCGAAGAAGACCACGGCCGCCGCCAAGAAGGCCACCGCGAAGAAGGCGACCGCCAAGACCACTGCCGCGGCCGCCAAGAAGACGACGGGCACCAAGGCCGCCGCCAAGAAGACCACGGCCAAGAGCGCTCCGGCCAAGAAGGCCACGGCCAAGAAGGCCCCGGCCAAGAAGTCGTCCGCGCGCAAGACCACCGCCAAGAAGGCCACCGCCCGCTGAGGCGCAAGGGCGAAGGGCACTCACACGCCGGGCCGGACTCCCCTCGGGAGCCCGGCCCGCGGCGCGTTCTCAGAAGGTCTGGAGCGTCACCAGGGTGATCCGCAGGTCCGCTCCCGCGCCCTGCGGCGACTTCGCCGCCGGCTCCGTCTCGATCCGCACCCGCTGCCCCGGCCGCAGCAGCCGCAGCCCGCCCGCGTCGAACGCCGGTGCGTCGAAGGCCACCGGGGTGCCGTCGTCGAGCAGTACCTGCCCGCTGCGGGTCTCGGGGTCGTACGTGTACGCGGTCGCCTGCATACCGGCAGCCTACTGCCCCGGAATCAGCAGCCGCGCGGTCGCCGCCGCCGTGCGCGGGCCCACCCCGAGGGCCAGGGCCGCCCGCAGGTCCTCGCCGGTGTCCACGTCCTGGCGTACCGAATCCACCGCGTCGAGCAGGAGTTCCGCGGCGCCGGACGCCCGGTGCCGGGCGCGGGAATCGGGGCCGAAAGCCGGACACAATTCCCGGTCGGCGGCTGCGGCCAGCAGGGTGGTGCCGACTTCGGCCGCATCGGGGAGGAAAGCGCGGGGGAATTCCGCCGCCGCCGACAGGACCCGGGACAATTCCAGCGGCCGCAGGGCCGGCAGATCGGCGTTCACGGCCGCGAGCGGGCTTTCCGGACGCGATGCCCGTACGACCGCGGCGGCGTGCCTCAGGGCGGCGTTCAGGCCGCTTCCCGGCTCGTCGGGGACGATGCGGGCGCCCAGCGCGGCCAGCTCACGGCCGGCCAGGGCGTCGCTGGTGACGACTGCCACATCCGCCACCGCGGGACAGGCGAGCGCGGCGGCCACCGTGTCCTGGGCGAACGCGAGGGCCAGCCCCGGGCGCAGCCCGTCGGCAGCGGTGTCCGCCAGCCTGCTCTTGGCCCGATGAAGGGGCTTGAGGGGTATGACCAAGGTCCACTGCACCGACGTACCGTCCCTTACTCGTTGCGCCCATTGTCCCCCGGGGCTCGCCGCACGCCGGGTATCGGCGGGGGTGCGAAGCCCCACCGAGGACGGGGGCGGGCGTACGGTGTCCTCGACAGACCGGCGGTCTGGGGCGACACTTGTGCGGCTCCCCGGCCCTGGTGGCAGCCCTAGAGGCCCTAGAGGAAGGTGTCCGCGTGCCCCGCCGCAGAATCGGCTTCTGGTACCGCTTCGCCGCGGTGATCTGCAAACCGCCCCTGGCGATTGTGATCAAGCGGGACTGGCGTGGAATGGAGCACATTCCGGCCGAGGGTGGTTTTATCACCGCGGTGAACCACAATTCCCATGTGGATCCCTTCGCGTATGCGCACTATCAGTACAACACCGGACGGGTGCCGCGATTCCTGGCGAAGAGCGGTCTTTTCAAGAAGGGATTCGTCGGCGCCATGATGCGCGGCACCGGCCAGATCCCCGTCTACCGCGAGTCCACCGACGCGCTCAGCGCCTTCCGGGCCGCGATCGACGCCGTGGAGCGTGGTGAGTGCGTCGCCTTCTACCCCGAGGGCACCCTCACCCGCGACCCGAACGGCTGGCCCATGACCGGCAAGACCGGCGCCGCGCGTGTGGCGCTCCAGACCAAGTGCCCGGTCATTCCGGTCGCCCAGTGGGGCTGCAACGAACTGCTTCCGCCGTACGCCAAGAAGCCCCACCTCCTGCCGCGCAAGACCCACCGTGTGCTGGCCGGCCAGCCGGTGGACCTCTCGCGCTTCTACGACAAGGAGATGACCGCGGACCTCCTGAAGGAGGCCACCGAGGTCATCATGGAGGCCATCACCCGCCTGCTGGAGGAGATCCGCGGCGAGAAGGCCCCTCAGGCGCCCTACGACCCCCAGCGTGAGCGGATCGAGCAGCGGCGCCGGACGCGGGCGCAGAGCGGCCAGGAAGAGGAGAGCGCCAAGTGAGCGAGTCGGTCAAGGCGGCGGTCTTCAGTGCCGGTTCGTGGGGCACGGCCTTCGGGATGGTGCTCGCCGACGCCGGCTGCGAGGTCACGCTGTGGGCCCGCCGTGCCGAGGTCGCGGACGCCATCAACTCCACCCGGACCAACCCCGACTACCTGGCGGGCGTGGAGCTCCCGGAGAACCTGCGGGCCACCACGGACGCGGCCGAGGCCCTCGCGGGCGCGGACTTCACGGTCCTGTCGGTGCCCTCCCAGACCCTGCGCGACAACCTCGCCGAGTGGGCGCCGCTGCTCGCCCCCCGCACCGTCCTCGTCTCCCTCATGAAGGGCGTCGAACTCGGTTCCGCCATGCGGATGAGCGAGGTCATCGAGGACGTCGCCAAGGTCGGCCGGGAGCGTGTCGCCGTGGTCACCGGGCCCAACCTGGCCCGCGAGATCGCCGCCCGCATGCCCGCCGCGGCCGTGGTCGCCTGCACCGACGAGACGGTCGCGCGGCGGCTCCAGGCCGCCTGCCACACGCCGTACTTCCGCCCTTACACCAACACCGACGTGGTGGGCTGCGAACTCGGCGGCGCGGTCAAGAACGTCATCGGCCTGGCGGTCGGCATCGCCGACGGGATGGGCCTGGGGGACAACGCCAAGGGCTCGCTCATCACCCGCGGGCTCGCCGAGACCACCCGGCTCGGGCTGGCCCTGGGCGCCGACCCGCTGACCTTCTCCGGCCTCGCCGGCCTGGGCGACCTGGTGGCCACCTGCTCCTCGCCGCTGTCCCGCAACCACACCTTCGGCACCAACCTCGGCAAGGGCATGACCCTCCAGGAGACCATCGCGGTCACCAAGCAGACCGCGGAGGGCGTCAAGTCCTGCGAGTCCGTGCTGGATCTGGCCCGCCGGCACGGCGTCGACATGCCGCTCACCGAGACGGTCGTCGGCATCGTGCACGAGGGCAAGCCGCCGGTGGTCGCCCTGAAGGAGCTGATGTCGCGCAGCGCGAAGCCCGAACGACGCTGAGCGACGCCGCGCTCTTCCCGGCCCGCCGACGCTGTCTCGGGGCCCTACCACCGGGTACTCTCAACGCGATATGAGCACCGAGAACCTCCCCCAGAGCCCTGAGCAGCCGTCCCGCAAGCCGCGCGTGGCCGTCGTGTTCGGCGGGCGCAGCTCCGAACACGGGATCTCCGTGGTCACCGCGGGCGCCGTCCTCAAGGCCATCGACCGGACGAAGTACGACGTCCTGCCGATCGGCATCACCCGGGACGGCCGTTGGGCGCTCACCGCCGACGAGCCCGAGCGCATGGCCATCTCCGACCGGCGCACGCCCAGCGTCGACGAGCTCGCGGAGTCCAGCGAGGGCGGCGTGGTGCTCCCCGTCGACCCCGCCAACCGGGAGGTCGTCTACAGCGAGCCGGGCTCGGTGCCCAAGGCCCTCGGCGAGGTCGACGTGGTCTTCCCGGTGCTGCACGGCCCCTACGGCGAGGACGGCACCCTCCAGGGCCTCCTGGAGCTCTCCGGCGTCCCGTACGTGGGTTCGGGCGTACTCGCCTCGGCCGTCGGCCAGGACAAGGAGTACATGAAGCGGGTGTTCACCTCCTTCGGGCTCAAGGTGGGCCCGTACGTGGTGATCCGGCCCCGCGAGTGGCAGCAGTCCGCCCCGAACGGGGACAAGGGTGCCGCGGCCCGGAAGAAGATCGTCGACTTCGCCGGCGAGCACGGCTGGCCGCTGTTCGTGAAGCCCGCGCGCGCGGGTTCGTCGATCGGCATCACCAAGGTCGACGATCTGGCCGGGCTCGACGAGGCCGTCGCCGAGGCCCAGCGGCACGACCCGAAGATCCTCGTGGAGGCCACGCTGCGGGGCCGCGAGATCGAGTGCGGGGTCCTGGAGTTCGAGGACGGGCCGCGCGCCTCCGTGCCCGCGGAGATCCCGCCGCCGGACGCGCACGCGTACTACGACTTCGAGGCGAAGTACATCGACTCCACGCCCGGCATCGTGCCCGCCCCGCTCACCGAGGAGGAGACCGCCGAGGTGCGGCGCCTCGCGGTGGACGCCTTCGAGGCGGCGTCCTGCGAGGGCCTGGTCCGCGCGGACTTCTTCCTCACCGAGGACGGCGAGTTCGTGATCAACGAGATCAACACGATGCCCGGCTTCACGCCCATCTCGATGTACCCGCAGATGTGGCAGGCGACCGGCATCTCCTACCCCGAGTTGGTGGACCGGCTGGTGCAGGCGGCGCTGCGGCGGTCGACCGGACTGCGGTAGCCGCCGGAGACGGCGCCCGCGCAGACGGCCGCGCGGTCAGACGGTGGAGGCGATCCCGGTGGGGATCGCCTTCTTGATGGCGGCGGCCAGATCGACGAGGACCTTGGCACTGTCCTGCTGGCCCACCGACTTCGGCAGGGCCACCTGCACATACGCCTCGCGCTTGGCGGTGGTGAACCGGTACGTCCCGTCGTCCTGCTTCTCCATCAGCCAGTCGACGCCGTCGACCCCGCCGCCGATCGCGTCCGGGTCGGCGCCCTTGGCCACCTTGGGGTCGATCATCTTGGGCGGCCTTTCGACACCGCAGCGCAGTATGATCGCCGGGCTTCCCCAGCCCGCCGTGAGGGCGGACCGGGGTCCGGGGTCGTGGCGGCTCCGGCCGTCCACCTTCTCCGGCAGTACCTTGTGCAGGTTCCGGCACAGCCCCGCGGTCTTCGCGTCGGGGCTGGGAACCGCCACCGTGGCGCCGTCGTCTGCTGAGGAGCAGCCCGCGACGGCGATCAGCAGGGCGAGCGCGGGCAGGCCGGTGAGCCGGTGGCGGAAGAAGTTCACCGGCCAAGGGTAGACGGGGGCTACAGATGCACGACCGGGCAGGTCAGGGTGCGGGTGATGCCGTCCACTTGCTGGACCTTCGCGACCACCATGCGGCCGAGGTCGTCCACGGTGTCGGCCTGGGCGCGCACGATGACGTCGTACGGGCCCGTCACGTCCTCGGCCTGGATGACTCCAGGGATCTTGCTGATCGTCTCGGCGACGGTCGACGCCTTGCCGACCTCCGTCTGGATCAGGATGTACGCCTGTACCACGGAACCTCCAGGGCGGCCACGAGGATCATGTGGGGAAAAGGAACGCCACGGTATCGCGTCGCCGGTCGCCGCGGGGAGACCCGCGCGGCCCATGAAGTCACGCGCCCATTTTGTTCGGGACTCCAGGGGGGCCAGGATGACGCGCAAGCGGGTACGGACAGGCGTACGGCCAGGCACAGAAGGGGCTGAAGGGTAATGAAGGGCACTGTGGGTGAGCTGGGCGAGTTCGGGCTCATCCGGGAGCTCACCTCCCGTCTCACCACCACCCCGGCGGTCCGGGTCGGCCCCGGCGACGACGCCGCCGTGGTCGCCGCGCCCGACCGCAGGGTGGTGGCGAGCACCGACATCCTCCTCGAGGGGCGGCACTTCCGCCGCGACTGGTCCACCGCGTACGACGTGGGCCGCAAGGCGGCCGCGCAGAACCTCGCGGACATCGCCGCCATGGGGGCCGTACCGACCGCGCTGCTGCTCGGCCTGGTCGTGCCCGCCGAACTCCCGGTCACCTGGCCGAGCGAGCTGATGGACGGGCTGCGCGACGAATGCCAGGTCGCGGGCGCTTCCGTGGTCGGCGGTGACGTGGTGCGCGGCGACACGATCATGGTGTCGATCACGGCGCTCGGCGATCTGCGCAACCAGGAGCCGGTGACCCGGGCCGGCGCCCAGCCCGGCGACCTCGTCGCGGTGACCGGCTGGCTGGGCTGGTCCGCGGCCGGATACGCGGTGCTCGCCCGCGGGTTCCGCTCGCCGCGCGCCTTCGTGGAGGCCCACCGGCGCCCCGAGCCGCCGTACCACGCGGGCCCGGCCGCCGCCGGGCTCGGCGCCACCGCCATGTGCGACGTGAGCGACGGCCTGATCGCCGACCTCGGGCACATCGCGGAGGCCAGCAAGGTCCGTATCGACATCCGCTCCGGCGCCATCGACATCCCCTCGCAGATGAACGACATCGGGCAGGCCGTCGGCGTCGATCCGCTCCAGTGGGTGCTGAGCGGGGGAGAGGACCACGCGATCGTGGCCACGTTCCCGCCGGACGTGAAGCTGCCGGCCCGGTGGAAGGTGATCGGCGAAGTACTCAACCCCTCGGCGCTGCCCCAGGTCACGGTCGACGGGGCGCCGTGGACCAGCAAGGGCGGCTGGGACCACTTCGGGGACATCGAGTCATGATCCCCCGGGTCCTGACCGTGGCGGGCTCGGACTCGGGCGGAGGCGCGGGCATCCAGGCCGACCTGAAGACGATGCTCGCGCTCGGGGTGCACGGAATGAGCGTGATCACGGCGGTCACCGCGCAGAACTCGCTCGGCGTGCAGGGCGCCTGGGAGCTGCCGGTGGCGGCCGTACGGGCCCAGTACCGCAGTGTCGTCGACGACATCGGCGTACGGGCCGTGAAGACCGGCATGCTGGCCTCGGCCGAACTGGTCGAGGCGGTCGCCGAATTGCTCGGCGGGACGGACGCGCCGGCGGTCGTGGACCCGGTGGGCGTCTCCAAGCACGGGGACCCGCTGCTGGCGGCCTCCGCGCTGGATTCCGTACGGCGGCGGCTGCTGCCCGTGGCGACCGTGGCCACGCCCAACCTGGACGAGGTGGCGCAACTCACGGGGGTGCGGGTCGAGTCGGAAGGTGATCTGCGCCGGGCCGCGGTCGCCGTACTGGAGTACGGGCCGCGGTGGGTGCTGATCAAGGGCGGGCATCTGGTTGGGGATGCAGGGCGGGCGGGTGGGAGCCAGGCTGTTGATCTTCTTACCGACGGCTCCGCGGAGCACTGGCTGCGGGCCCCGCGGTACGACAACCGGCACACCCACGGCACGGGCTGCACGCTCGCCTCGGCGCTCGCGTCGGGGCTGGCGAAGGGGCTGTCCGTGCCGGAGGCCGCGGCGGAGGCGAAGGAGTACGTCACCGGGGCGATCGCGGCCGGGTTCGCGCTGGGGGCGGGGATCGGGCCGGTGGATCACGGCTGGCGCTTCCGGACGTGACGTACGGGTACGGCAAAAAGCCGGCCCACCGTGAGGTGGACCGGCTCTGTGCAGCGAACCAGCAGTGGCCGCGCGCTCAGCAGTGCGTCAGCGCGAGACCTTGCCGGCCTTGATGCACGAGGTGCAGGCGTTCACGCGCTTCGGCGTCCCACCGACCACGGTACGCACACGCTGGATGTTCGGGTTCCAGCGACGGGACGTACGGCGGTGCGAGTGCGAGATGTTGTTGCCGAAGCCCGGCCCCTTGCCGCAGACGTCGCAGTTGGCAGCCACGGGTCACTCCAAAGACTTCAGATGCACTTACGGTTGATCCCGGCATGCCGGGATCGAGATCATAAGACCTTAGATCTTGAGTGGCGTTGCCAGGGGGAATGGCCCGATCGGGATCGGGCAACCGGAGCAGCATACAACGACTGCGTCCGTACAACGAAACTACCATGGCAGCTCAGGGGCCCGCTCCCGGCCCTCTTCCGGTCGGCACCCGTCCGGGGTCTACGCTGCCTCCCACGTCCAGCCAGCTCAGGGAGGCGCAGGTGGCGCAGGTGCCGCAGACATTCTTCGATGCTCTAGCGGTGCGCACCTGGTGCGGTCTGGCGCTGCGGGCGCTGGGCCGCTCGCGCGAGGAGATCGACGCGATCAACGTGTATCCGGTGGCGGACGGCGACACCGGTACGAACCTGTACCTGACCCTGGAGTCCGCGGCGGCGGCGGTGGAGGCCGTGTTCACCGGGCACGAGGTGGAGCCGGGCGGCGGCCGGGGGCCGTCGTCGGCCGACGCCATGCACGCCATGGCGCACGGGGCACTCATCGGGGCGCGGGGCAACTCCGGGACGATCCTCGCGCAGCTGCTGCGCGGTATGGCGCAGGTGCTCGCCGCCGACGGTGAGGCACCTCACACCGACGGGAAGGGGCTGCGGCTCGCGCTGCGGAACGCCGCCGACGCCGCCCGCCATGCGGTGGCCCATCCCGTGGAGGGCACGGTCCTGTCGGTCGCCTCGGCCGCCGCCGACGCCGCCGAAGGGGCCGGGGGCGACTGCGGGAGCGTGGCGCGGGCGGCCTACGAGGGCGCGCGCGCGGCTCTGGCGGCGACTCCGGGGCAGCTGGCCGTGCTGGAGCGGGCCGGGGTGGTGGACGCCGGTGGGCGCGGGCTGGTGGCGGTCCTGGGGGCGCTGGTGGAGACGTTCACGGGGGAGGCACCGGGAGCGCCCGTCACGGAGCTGCCGTACGCGCGCGTGCGGCCCGCCGGAGCGGCCGGGATGCTCGCCGGGACGGACGTGGGGCACGCGAAGGGGACGGGTTGCACCGAGGACGGCGGTCCCGCCTTCGAGGTGATCTACCTGCTGGAGGCCGAGGACGCGGCCGTGGACCGGCTGCGGAAGCGGCTCGACCGGCTCGGGGACTCCCTCGTCGTCGTCGGCGGCGACGGGCTGTGGAACGTGCACGTGCACGTCGACGACGCGGGCGCCGCCGTGGAGGCCGGTGTCGAAGCCGGACGGCCCCACCGGATCCGGATCACCCACTTCGGGCTCGGGGACGTGCACACCGGCGCCGAACCGCCCCCCAGGGAGCGGGCCCAGCGCGCGGTCGTGGCCGTCGTGCCCGGCGAGGGCCTGGCCGGGCTGTACGCCGAGGCCGGCGCGACCACCGTGCTCGCCCGCCCCGGGGAGTCGCCCGCCAGCGGGGAGATCGTCCAGGCCGTGCGCCGCGCCCACGCGCGCGAGGTCGTGCTGCTGCCCAACGACGCCGAGCTGCGCCACACGGCGGCCGCGGCGGCCGAGCAGGTCCGCACGGAGGGGGTCCGCGTCGCCCTCATCCCGACCCGCTCGGCGGTCCAGGGGATCGCCGCGCTGGCGGTGCACGAGCCCGACCGCCGCTTCGACGAGGACGTCGTCCAGATGACCTCGGCGGCGGGCGCCACCCGGTACGCCGAGGTCGTCGTCGCCGAGCACGAGTTCTGGACCATGGCCGGCATCTGCCAGCCCGGTGACGTGCTGGGGCTCATCGACGGCGACGTGGCGGTGATCGGCTCGGACGTCACCGCCACCGCCGAGGCCGTCCTGGACCGCATGCTCCAGGCCGGCGGTGAACTGGTCACCCTCGTGCTCGGCGACGAGGCACCGGAGACCGTCGCCGAGCACCTTCAGGCACGCGTGCGGGAGATGTACCTGGCCGTCGACACGGTCGTGTACCGGGGCGGGCGGCAGGGGGCGCCGCTGCTCATCGGGGTGGAGTGAGCAGGTCCAGCAGCTGCTCCGCCTCCGTCCGCCGGGCCCGCACGGTGTCGTCCGTGTCATCCGGGTAGCCCGTGTCGCCGACCCCGTCGTACGCCGCCAGCACCGCACGCGCGCGTGCCGCCGCGTCCGCGGGGCGGCTCAGGTCCGCCTCCAGCCAGCCCGCGGCCAGCTCCGCGCCGGTACGGCTGTGCAGGGCCTCCGCGCCGAGCGAGGCGAACGCCTCGACCGCCCGCGCCATCTGGGCCAGCGCGTCCTCGAACGAGGCCTGGACCGCGGTGTCCCCGGCGTCCTGGGACACCGAGCGGGCCAGCAGGTCGCCGTACTGCCGGTGGGTGTGACCGAGTTCGGCGGTGAGCCGCTCCACGGCCTCCGCGTCGTCGGCCGACGCCAGCGCCTGTTCGCACGCCCTGACCGCGTCCCCCATCAGCTCCCGCGCCCCGTCGAGTCCGGCCTCGGCGCGCAGCGCCAGCCACGCGCGGGCGCGCAGGCTGCGGACGAGGCCGTGGACGTTGCCCAGGGAGCGCCACAGGTCGCCCGCGCGCGCGTAGGCCCGGTCGGCGTCGGCGGGCAGCCCGGCCTGCCCGAGGGACTCGGCGGCGAGGTGGGCGAGGGTGGCGTGGTCCTGCTGCTCGGGCCAGTGCCGGGCGATCTCGGCGGCCTTGAGCCGGTGCTCGGCGGCCTCCCGGTGCTCACCCAGCTCGCTCAGGCAGTCCCCGAGCCACCACCGCGTCTGCACGACCGCGCCGTCGCCGTGCGTCTCGGCGGCCAGATCGGCCAGCGCCGACTCCAGCACCTCGGCGGCCTCCGCGCACCGCCCCTGCCGCAGCAGGAAGCCGCCCAGCTGGTGCCGCGCCCAGGCGCCGAGCGTGGCACTCTCACCTGCCTCGTCGGCCCAGTGCGCCGCCTCCAGGGCGTGCTCCGCCGCCTCGCGCACCTCGTCCCGGCCGCCGACCACCTCCGCGAGCTGGAGGTGCAGCTGGGCCCGCCCGACCGCCTCCACATGGGGCCCGCCGTGCGCCAGGGCCGCCCGCAGCGCCCGCTCGGCCTCCGCCATGTCGCCCTGCGCGTGGGCGAAGGCGGCCACCCGGACCTCGTACTCCACCGCGAACCAGGGCAGGCCCGCCTCCACGAACTGCCTCGTGGCCCGCCGGAAGAGGTTCGCGGCCGTCTCGATGTCCCCCGAGTGCTCCGCTAGCTCCGCCAGCATCGCCCGCGCCTCGGCCGCCCGGGACGCCAGCCGCACGTCGCCCCCGACATGTCCGTCGACGAGCGCCAGCAGCTCCCGGACCGCCCGTCCGACGGCCTCCCCCGCGCCCTGCGGGTCCTCGTGCAGCCGGCGCATCAGGATCCGCGCCCGGCTCATCAGCACCGACGCCGCCTGCCGCACGCCGGTAGCGTCCTCGGCGTAGAGGGCGAGGACCCGGTCGTACGGCTCGGCGACCGCCGCGAGCGCCTCGTCGACCTGCCCCGACAGGGCCCGTGCGTAGGCCGCACGCGCGCGTGCCGCCAGCGCCTCCCCGGCGTCGTCCGCCTCCGCGTACAACTCGGCGGCCCGCTCGAACAGCTCGGCGCCCTCGGGACCCCGGCCCATCGCCTCGTGATCGACGATCTCCGCGCGGTCCCGTGCCGCGAGCTCGGCGCCCTCGGCGGCGCTGGAGACCGCCGCCCACGCCTCCAGGGCGTCCGGCTGGAGGGAGTCCGACAGCCGCCGGGCCTCGGCCAGCAGCGCGGGCAGGTCCGGCCCGTCCGGGCCCGCGGCCGTGACCGGGGGGACCGGCACGACCGGGCGGGCCCCACCGGTCCCGGCCGCCGGCGCGGCAGCGGTGCGCACCCCGAGCGGCAGCCGCTCCACCAGCGGGCGCTGCGCCATGCGCTCACGTGTCCGGTCACCGACGTACGTGGTGCCGTTGCGCAGGTCGAACCGTCCGGCCAGACCGAGGGCCTCCGCGCGCGCGTGGGCGGCGAGTTCCCGCGCGGTCCACGCCTGCCCGGCCGGGCCCGGGACCTGCTGCCCGCCGAGCCCCAGCTCGGTCAGGCGGTCCATGAGCAGTGCCACCACGGACATGAAGTCCAGGCGGCTGCGCGGATGCCCGGTGTCGGTGAAGTAGGCCGGCCGCTCGGCGAGCAGCTCCAGGCCGCGAGCCTCGTTGCCGGTGAGCGCGCAGAACTCCACATGGTCCGCGTACGCGCCGCGCATGCTCTCCATCGGCCGCACCAGCCGGAAACCGCGCAGGTGGTGGGCGCGCGCCTCGTCCACGCGGCCCAGCCTGAGCAGCGGCGTGAGGGAGGAGGCGAGGACGCTGTGCGGCTCGTGGGCGCAGCTGTACTCGCCCTCCAGGACCGGCCGCCACAGTTCGAGCGCCTCGGTGTCCCGGCCGCGCTTGATCTGCCACGTGCCCTGCCCGTGCAACTCACAGGCGTGGCAGTCGGCCATCCGGTCCCGGTCGGCGGCCAGCCAGGCCGCGTACGCCCGTTCGGCACGGTCCAGGTCCCCGGTGTGCGCGGCGACGCTGAACTCGGCGCTGCGCACGGCCCGTTCGGAGTGTCCGGCCAGCCGGTAGCGGTGCTCCATCTCGCCGAGCCACTTCTCGATGGAGGCCAGCGGCACGTGCGGCTGGTCGAGCATGCCGGCCGACACCCACTTGAAGACCCAGTGCAGCGAGTGCGTCTCGTACTCGTCGAAGTCCTCGGGCCGCTCGTCCCAGACGCGCAGCAGCCGCGCGAACGGGACGAACATCTTGTCCTTCTCGGAGCTGTAGTTGTAGACCTTCAGCTGGTGCCCGAGCGCCTCGATCACCGCGAGCGGGATGTTCAGTTTCTCCGCCTCGGCGAGCAACTGCTCCGCGCGCGCGTTGCGGGCGGGGCCCTCCGGCTGCTCGGAGTTCTCCGCCATCGCCCGGCGCAGTGCGTCGAAGTCCGTGATCCCGGTCATCGGTGACCGTCCTCCCCGTGTGTGGCCCATTCCAGGAGGCCGATGAACGCGCGGTTGAGCAGCGCGGAGTCCGCGGGCCTCAGCGGCCGCTGCGCCATCAGCAGCGCCTGCCCGTACAGCGACTCGGTGGCGGTGCCGATCAGCTCGGGATCCTTCAGGGAAGCGATCCGCCGGATCAGCGGATTGAGGTGGTTGAGCACCAGCCGCGCGCGGGGGGCGCTGCCGCGCAGCGAGCCGAGGATGCCCGCCCACAGGTCGTCGGCCTGGGCCTCGGCCTCCGCGCGGGCCTGCTCGTGCCGGGCGGCCCGGTCGTCCAGGTGCAGCGCGGGCACCGAGAGGGGATGGAAGGCCCGCAGGACGACGTCGCACCCCAGCGGGTCGAGTTTCGCCCGCGCCGCGGCCAGGAAGCCGGTCAGGGCCAGCTCCTCCGCCGGGTCGACCGAGTCCAGGTGGGCGGTCACGGTGTCCGCGTCCAGCTCGGCGACCACCGTCCCGGGGCGCACCGAGGGCAGCGCCTCGATCAGTTCGCTGTCGTAGGTGTAACCGCCGTTGACCACGCCGACGCCCTGCGCGGAGGCGATCGGCGCGACCTGCCGGTACTCCTCGACCGTGCGCGTGAAGTGCACCACGGGGTGGCGCTGCGCGAACTCCTCCAGGGACAGCTGCCCGTCGGTCGTCTCGAACGGCAGCCACGGCAGCATGGTGCGCAGCATGTCCTTGTCGTGCCGGGCGAGGGACTTCACGCCCAGGTGGTGCACCGACAGGAAGGCCGCCAGCCGTTCCGGATCGCCCGCCGCCAGGGCGGTCAGCCAGGACCGAATCCTTTCGCCCAGAGCTTCCCGTACGGCGGCCAGCGTCTCGTCCTCGTACAGCGACTCGCGCGAGGCCGTGGGCCTGAGGCTGTCGGTGTCCAGGACGCAGCGCACGAAGAACGCCCAGTCCGGCAGCAGCTGTTCGGCCCGCTCGGTCAGCAGCATGCCCTTCAGGTGCACGCGGTGGGTCGCGCGCTGGGCGGGGCTGACCGCGGACGGCAGCACGTACGCCACCCCGCGGATCCCGGCCAGCGGCACGTCCAGCTCGATCGAGTCCAGCGGGGTGAACCCGAACGTCTCGTGGCAGTGCCGGGCCAGGGCCACCCGGCGGGTGGCGGGGGAGGGGTGGGCGCGGTCCCAGGGCGCGGGCAGATCGGTGACCGCCTCGTCGCCCACCCGGACGTCGTAGGGCAGCAGCGAGCCGAAGTCCCGTGCCAGCGTCAGGACGCGCTCGGGCGTGAGCCACTCCCCGGCGCCGGCCCGTGCGATCAGATGCACGGTGGTGCCCGGCTCGGGCCGGGCCTCGTCGGGCAGCGTGCGCACGGTGTAGGAGCCGTCGTCGCTCGCCGTCCACTCCACGGGCGGGGCGTCGGGTGTACGGGCGCTGCGGCTGACCACCCGGATGCGTTCGGCGACCACGAAACAGGCCAGCAGGCCGATGCCGAACTGGCCGAGGAAGTCGGAGCGGGCCTCCTGCAACCCCTCGGCGCGCTTGGAGCTGCGGCCGATGGTCGCCAGCAGACTGTGCACGTCCGACTCGGTGAGCCCGACGCCGGTGTCCTCCACCCGCAGGGCGGCGCCGTCCCGGGAGTCCGTGTACAGCCGCACCCGCGCAGGGGCGTCGGGCTGCTCGGCGCGCCGGGCGGTGATGGCGTCCACCGCGTTCTGCAACAGCTCGCGCAGGTAGACCTTGGGGCTGGAATAGAGGTGATGGGAGAGCAGGTCCACCAAACCACGCAGGTCGACCTGGAACGTATGAGGTGACTGTGATGCCTGGGATGACTGTGGGGTCTGGGAGTCCATCGTCGCAGCGCCGCCGGTGGGGGGACTTCGCGACGGCGCGGGGGTCGGGCGGTCCCTTGTTTGGGGAGGTGACCGCGGGGGGATGGCCGGAACGCGCCATCCTAGAGGCCGAACAGCCCGGCTGACCAGGACTTTCCCGAGACGTATACAGCATTGTCAGTGCCGTGGTGTGCAATGGATCTCGTGCCCGCACTGGAAGAACCACTGAAACAGCCGCTGAAGTCAGTGCTCGGCCCCGCCACCGCGAAGGTGATGGCCGAGCACCTCGGCCTGCACACCGTCGGCGACCTGCTGCACCACTACCCGCGCAGATACGAGGAGCGGGGCCAGCTCACCCATCTCGCCGACCTCCCCATGGACGAGCACGTCACGGTGGTCGCCCAGGTGGCCGACGCCCGCCTGCACAGCTTCGCCTCCGCCAAGGCCCCGCGCGGCAAGGGCCAGCGTCTGGAGGTGACGATCACGGACGGCAGCGGCCGGCTCCAACTCGTCTTCTTCGGCGCCGGCGTTCACAAGCCCCACAAGGAGCTGCTGCCGGGCACGCGCGCGATGTTCGCGGGCAAGGTGTCCGTGTTCAACCGGCGGCTCCAACTGGCCCATCCGGCGTACGAGTTGCTGAAGGGAGACGGCGAGGAGGCGGTCGAGACCTGGGCCGGGGCCCTCATCCCCATGTACCCGGCCACCGCCAAACTGGAGTCCTGGAAGATCGGCAAGGCGGTCCAGACGGTGCTTCCCGCCGCCCAGGAAGCCCTGGACCCGCTGCCCGACCCGCTCCGGGACGGCCGCGGGCTGGTCTCCCTCCCCGAGGCCCTGCTGAAGATCCACCGTCCGCACACCAAGGCCGACATCGCCGACGCCCGCGCCCGCCTCAAGTGGGACGAGGCCTTCGTCCTCCAGGTCGCCCTGGCCCGCCGCCGGCACGCCGACGCCCAGCTCCCGGCGGTCGCCCGCAAGCCGCTGCCCGACGGCCTGCTGACCGCCTTCGACGACCGCCTGCCCTTCACCCTCACCGACGGCCAGCTGAAGGTCTCCCGGGACATCTTCGACGACCTCGCCACCGAACACCCGATGCACCGGCTGCTCCAGGGCGAGGTCGGCTCCGGCAAGACCCTCGTCGCCCTGCGCGCCATGCTCGCCGTCGTCGACGCCGGCGGCCAGGCCGCCATGCTCGCGCCCACCGAGGTCCTAGCCCAGCAGCACCACCGGTCGGTCACCGAGATGATGGGCGAGCTCGCCGAGGGCGGCATGCTGGGCGGCGCCGAGCACGCCACGAAGGTGGTGCTGCTCACCGGCTCGATGGGGGCCGCCGCCCGCCGCCAGGCGCTGCTCGACCTCGCCACCGCGGAGGCCGGGATCGTCATCGGCACGCACGCGCTGATCGAGGACAAGGTGCAGTTCCACGACCTCGGACTGGTCGTGGTCGACGAACAGCACCGCTTCGGCGTCGAACAGCGTGACGCCCTGCGCGGCAAGGGAAAGCAGCCACCGCACCTGCTCGTCATGACCGCCACACCGATCCCGCGCACGGTCGCCATGACCGTCTTCGGCGACCTGGAGACCTCCGTCCTCGACCAGCTCCCGGCCGGCCGCTCGCCGATCGCCAGCCATGTCGTCCCGGCCGCCGACAAGCCGCACTTCCTGGCCCGCGCGTGGGAGCGGGTGCGCGAGGAGGTGGCGGGCGGCCATCAGGCGTACGTGGTCTGCCCGCGCATCGGGGACGAGGAGGACGACCCTAAGAAGGCCGGGAAGAACAAGTCCCCGGAGGACGAGGCCGAGAAGCGGCCCCCGCTCGCCGTCCTCGACGTGGCCGAGCAACTGGCGAAGGGCCCCTTGAAGGGCCTCAGGGTCGAGGTCCTGCACGGCAGGATGCATCCCGACGACAAGGACGCGGTGATGCGCCGCTTCGCCGCCGGGGAGGCCGACGTCCTCGTCGCCACGACCGTCATCGAGGTCGGCGTCAACGTCCCGAACGCCACCGCGATGGTGATCATGGACGCCGACCGGTTCGGCGTGTCCCAACTCCACCAGCTGCGCGGCCGCGTGGGCCGTGGCTCGGCGCCCGGACTGTGCCTGCTGGTCAGCGAGATGCCCGAGGCGAGCGCCGCCCGCCAGCGGCTGAACGCCGTCGCCGCCACCCTCGACGGCTTCGAGCTGTCCCGCATCGACCTCGAACAGCGCCGCGAGGGCGACGTCCTCGGCCAGGCCCAGTCCGGCGCCCGCTCCAGCCTGCGGGTCCTCGCCGTCATCGAGGACGAGGAGATCATCGCCGAGGCCCGCGCGGAGGCGGCGGCGGTCGTCGCGGCCGACCCGGAGCTGGAGCGGCTGCCGGCCCTGCGCACGGCGCTGGACGCCCTGCTCGACGACGAGAGGGAGCAGTACCTGGAGAAGGGCTGACAGACTGGAGCGGCCACCATCCGCGCACACCGACAAGGACCCGAGATGACCCGCGTGATCGCCGGCGCAGCCGGCGGACGCCGCCTGGCCGTCCCGCCAGGGAACGGCACCCGCCCCACGTCGGACCGCGCACGCGAGGGCCTCTTCTCCACCTGGCAGTCCCTGCTCGGCGGCGCCCTGGACGGCGAACGCGTCCTGGACCTGTACGCCGGCTCCGGTGCCGTCGGACTGGAGGCCCTCTCCCGCGGTGCGGGCCACACCCTCCTCGTCGAGTCCGACGCGCGGGCGGCCCGCACGGTCCGGGAGAACGTGAAGAACCTCGGCCTGCCGGGCGCCGAGGTCCGGGCGGGCAAAGCGGAACAGATCATCCAGTCCGCGGCGCCCGCGGAGCCGTACGACCTGGTCTTCCTCGACCCGCCGTACGCCGTCTCCGACCACGATCTTCGCGAGATTCTGCTCACACTCCGCTCGCAGGGGTGGCTCGCGGCGGCTGCCCTCGTCACCGTGGAGCGCAGCACCAGAGGTGGCGAATTCCGGTGGCCGGACGGCTTCGAGGCGATCCGGGCCCGTCGCTACGGCGAGGGAACGTTTTGGTACGGTCGCGCCGCCTCTACGTGCGAAGACGCACGATGACCGGACCGGAGAGCGAGGGATCACTAGTGCGCCGCGCCGTCTGTCCCGGGTCGTTCGACCCGATCACCAACGGACACCTCGACATCATCTCCCGCGCCTCCCGCCTCTACGACGAGGTCTACGTCGCGGTGATGATCAACAAGGCCAAGAAGGGCCTGTTCGAGATCGACGAGCGGATCGACCTGATCCGCCAGGTCACCGCCGAGTACGGAAACGTGATCGTCGAGGCCTTCCACGGTCTCCTCGTCGACTACTGCAAAGAGCGCGACATCCCCGCCATCGTCAAGGGCCTGCGCGCCGTCAGCGACTTCGACTACGAGTTGCAGATGGCCCAGATGAACAACGGCCTGTCGGGCGTCGAGACCCTCTTCGTGCCGACCAACCCCACCTACAGCTTCCTCTCCTCCTCCCTCGTCAAAGAGGTCGCGACCTGGGGCGGAGACGTCTCCCACCTGGTGCCGCCGGTGGTCCTGGAAGCCCTCCGCGAACGCCTCGGCAAGGACTGACGGGCTGACAACCCGTCACCCGGTGTCGGACCGCCACCCAGGGGCCGTACAGTCGTCCCGTCCGTCTCCAACACAGCTGTAGAGAGTGGCGAGCAAAGGTGGACGTCCAGAACAAGCTCGACGAGATCGTCACGGCGGTCTCCGGCGCCCGGTCCATGCCCATGTCGGCCTCCTGCGTGCTCAACCGCGCCGAGCTGCTCGCGCTGCTCGAAGAGGTGCGCCAGGCCCTGCCCGGCTCCCTCGCCCAGGCCCAGGAGCTGATCGGCGACCGCGAGCAGATGGTCCAGCAGGCCCACCAGGAGGCCGAGCGGATCATCGAGAGCGCGCACGTCGAGCGCGGCTCCCTGATCTCCGACACGGAGGTCGCCCGCCGCTCCCAGACCGAGGCGGACCGGATCCTGACCGAGGCCCGCAAGGAGGCCGAGGAGGTCCGCGCCGACGCCGACGACTACGTCGACTCCAAGCTCGCCAACTTCGAGGTCGTCCTGACCAAGACCCTCGGCTCGGTCGGCCGTGGCCGCGAGAAGCTGCTCGGCACCGGCCCCGGCCTCGACGAGGACGGCTACGAGGACGAGGACGCCCCCGAGCGCAGCCACGACCCGGAGACCCTGCGCCGCGACGCCGACGCCTACGTGGACGCCAAGCTCGGCGCCTTCGAGGCGGTCCTCGCCAAGACCCTGGAGGCCGTCGGCCGCGGCCGCCAGAAGCTGCACGGCCGTATCGCCACGGACGACCTCGGCGCCCTCGCCGACGACTCCAGCACCCGGCAGCATTCCAGCGACGCCGACTACCTCGCCGACCTCGCGGCCCTCGCCGAGCAGGACGCCCAGGCCGAACAGCCGGCGCAACAACAGCAGCAACAGCAGCCGCAGCAGCCCCAGCAGGCCCCGTACGAGCAGCAGCCGGCCTACGGATACCAGCAGCAGCCCGACCCGTACGGCGGTTTCCCGCAGCAGCACGGCTACGGCCAGCAGGACCCGTACGGCTACCAGCAGGCCGACCCCTATGCCTACCAGGGCGGCTACGACCAGCACGCCGGCTACGACCCGAACGCCGTGCAGCATGCCCAGCAGCCCCACCAGGCCCAGCAGCCCCACCAGGTCCAGCAGTCCCAGCAGGGCTACGCCCTCGACGAGACCAGTCTCTTCGACACCAGCATGATCAGCGCCGAGCAGTTGCGGGCGTACGAGCAGGAGCGCGGCCTGTAGCGAAGGCCCCGATTGGGCTGTCAGCGAAAGGTCCAGTATCCTGGCTCTTCGGTCGCGTGCACGTCCGCGATCAACGCTGCCCCGGCGACATCATCCGGGCGGCGTCCCTCTGAGCTCGAAGATCGAAAGCAGGAATGGCCTCCAACGCGCGCCTCGACCACCGCAACCCCCTCGTGTTCGACACACACGAGCTGGGGCGGCGTCCTGGTGCCCTACAGCGGCTGACCCGCACGATCGACGCCCCCAAGGACTTCGGTGTCCAGGGAGTCATCGGAGTGCCGGAAGGCGCCCCGGTCGAGCTCGAACTCCGGCTCGAGTCGGTCATGGAAGGGGTGCTCGTCACGGGCACCGCCCGTGCCACGGCCGAGGGGGAGTGCGTAAGGTGTCTGGAGCCGGTCGAGCTGGAGCTCGAAGCGGACTTCCAGGAACTGTTCACGTACCCTGACGCCGACGACCGGGGCCGTGTGATCGCGGAACCGGGCGACGACGCCGAGGACGACGAGGACAGGTTCTTCCTCGAGGACGGACTTTTCGACCTCGAGCCTCTGCTGCGCGATGCGGTGGTGCTCGCACTGCCGATGCAGCCGGTGTGCCAGGAAGACTGTCCGGGCCTGTGCTCCGAGTGCGGAGTGCGGCTCGCGGACGACCCGGACCACCATCATGACGCCGTCGACATCCGTTGGGCGGCTTTGCAGGGACTCGCCGGATCCACGAAGGACGGCGAGAAGGACGAGATGAGCGGCGCTGACGCGGAAGCGGGCGTCGACGAGAAGCAGGAGAAGTAGCCGTGGCTGTTCCGAAGCGGAAGATGTCGCGCAGCAACACGCGCCACCGCCGGTCGCAGTGGAAGGCTGCGGTCCCCACCCTGGTTGCGTGTGAGCGCTGCCACGAGCCCAAGCAGCAGCACATCGCGTGCCCGTCTTGCGGCACCTACAACAAGCGCCAGGTCCTCGAGGTCTGAGCGGCTGGTGAGAGGTGTGATGTCTGATCCGAAGGAAGGCACGTCCCGTCAACGCGCGGGTCGTCCGGCGGACAACACGGCCTCGTCCCACACGCTTCTGGAAGGGCGGCTCGGCTACAAGCTCGAGTCCGCCCTTCTGGTGCGAGCACTGACCCACCGTTCCTACGCGTACGAGAACGGCGGTCTGCCGACGAACGAGCGGCTGGAGTTCCTCGGTGACTCCGTCCTCGGCCTCGTCGTCACGGACACGCTGTACCGCACCCACCCCGACCTGCCTGAAGGCCAGCTGGCCAAGCTGCGGGCCGCGGTGGTGAACTCGCGTGCGCTCGCGGAAGTGGGCCGCGGTCTCGACCTTGGTTCCTTCATCCGGCTCGGCCGCGGTGAAGAGGGCACGGGCGGCCGGGACAAGGCGTCCATCCTTGCCGACACCCTGGAAGCGGTGATCGGCGCGGTCTATCTCGATCAGGGCCTCGATGCGGCGTCCGAGCTGGTGCACCGGCTCTTCGACCCGCTGATCGAGAAGTCCTCCAACCTCGGAGCCGGCCTGGACTGGAAGACCAGCCTCCAGGAGCTCACCGCGACGGAGGGACTCGGCGTGCCCGAGTACCTGGTCACGGAGACCGGCCCCGACCACGAGAAGACCTTCACTGCTGCCGCCCGCGTCGGAGGCGTCTCGTACGGCACCGGCACCGGCCGCAGCAAGAAGGAAGCGGAGCAGCAGGCAGCCGAGTCCGCGTGGCGGTCCATCCGGGCCGCGGCGGACGAGCGCGCCAAGGCGACGGCCGACGCCGTCGACATCGACGCGGGCGCCGACGACGAGGCATCCGCTTCCGCCTGACATGCAGAAACAGCTGAGCGCCCGCCCCGGCCAGGGGCGGGCGCTTCGCTCATCACCGGCTTTCCACAGAGGTTCCGATGCCCGAGTTGCCCGAGGTCGAGGTCGTACGACGTGGCCTGGAGCGGTGGGTCGCCCACCGTGCCGTCGCCGACGCCGAGGTGCTGCACCCGCGTGCCGTGCGCCGCCACCTGGCCGGCGCCGACGACTTCGCGCACCGGCTCAAGGGGCATCGCGTGGGCACGCCCAGCCGCCGCGGGAAGTATCTGTGGCTGCCGCTGGAGGACACCCGGCAGGCGATCCTCGCGCACCTCGGGATGAGCGGTCAGCTGCTGGTGCAGCCGGACACCGCGCCGGACGAGAAGCACCTCAGGATCCGCGTCCGCTTCGCCGACGCGCTCGGCACCGAACTCCGCTTCGTCGACCAGCGCACCTTCGGCGGCCTCTCGCTGCACGACACCACCCCCGACGGCCTGCCGGACGTCATCGCGCACATCGCCCGCGACCCCCTCGACCCGCTGTTCGACGACGAGGCCTTCCACCAGGCGCTGCGCCGGAAGCGGACCACCATCAAGCGGGCCCTGCTGGACCAGTCGCTGATCAGCGGCGTCGGCAACATCTACGCGGACGAGGCGCTGTGGCGCGCCCGTCTGCACTACGAGCGTCCCACCAGCACCTTCACCCGCCCCCGTACCGCGGAACTCCTCGGTCACGTCCGTGACGTGATGAACGCGGCCCTCGCCGTGGGCGGCACCAGTTTCGACAGCCTCTACGTCAACGTGAACGGCGAGTCGGGCTACTTCGACCGCTCCCTGGACGCGTACGGCCGGGAGGGCCTGCCCTGCGGACGGTGTGCGACGCCCATGCGCCGCCGCCCGTGGATGAACCGCTCCAGCTACTTCTGCCCGAGGTGTCAGCGGGCGCCGCGCGTGTCGTCGTAACGCTCGCGGGCCTGAAGTACGTCGTCCATCCGGCCCTCCACACAGTGGATGAGGTCCAGCAGACGGGTCGCCACCTCGCGGCCCAGCGGCGTCAGTTCGTAGTCCACGCGGGGCGGGTTCGTCGGCTGGGCCTCGCGGTGCACCAGGCCGTCGCGCTCCAGCGCCTGAAGCGTCTGGGACAGCATCTTCTCGCTCACGCCGTCGACACGGCGGCGCAGTTCGTTGAAGCGCAGCGAGCCCTCGTGCAGCGCGCCGAGGGTGAGCGAACCCCAGCGGCCGGTGACGTGCTCCAGGGTGCCGCGCGAGGGGCACGCCTTCGCGAACACGTTGTAGGGGAGGTTCTGCTCCTCCGCGCTCTCCTGCGTGACGGTCATGTGTTCAAGCGTACTCGAAGGCAGCGCTAACCGACAGGTTGCACTATCTAGAAGTTAGTGCTTTCCTTTGGTTAGTGCCAATGAGCTGCCCAGAAGAACTGCCCAGATGAACTGCGCTATCGAGGAGTACCCCTAGTGACCAGCCCTGTTGTCTCCATCGCCTACCACTCCGGCTACGGCCACACCGCCGTCCTCGCCGAGGCAGTCCGCGCCGGTGCCGCCGAGGCCGGTGCCGAGGTGCACCTGATCAAGGTCGACGAGATCACCGAGGAGCAGTGGGCGCTGCTCGACGCCTCGGACGCGATCGTCTTCGGCTCGCCCACCTACATGGGCACCGCGTCCGGCGCCTTCCACGTCTTCGCCGAGGCGACCTCCAAGCGCTGGGCCACCCAGGCGTGGCAGGACAAGCTGGCGGCCGGCTTCACCAACTCCGCCTCCAAGAGCGGCGACAAGCTGCACACGCTCCAGTTCTTCCAGATCCTCGCCGCGCAGCTCGGCATGCACTGGGTCGGCCTCGGCCTGATGCCCGGCTGGAACAGCTCCACCGCCTCCGAGAACGACCTCAACCGCCTCGGTGTCTTCCTGGGCGCGGCCGCCCAGACCAACGCCGACGAGGGCCCGGACGCCGTGCACAAGGCCGACATCGCGACGGCGGAACACCTGGGGCGCCGGGTGACCGAGACGGCACGGGCGTTCACGCTGGGCCGCGCGGCGGCGTGACGCGCGGCCTGCCGGGGCCCGTCACGGGCCCGGGTGTCTTCTAGTAACCGAAGTCCTGCGTCCACCAGGGCCCGCCGGACCCGTAGTGGACACCGACCCCCAGGGTCTTGAAGTCACAGTTGAGGATGTTGGCCCGGTGGCCCGGGCTGTTCATCCAGGCCTCCATCACCGCGGCCGCGTCCGCCTGGCCCCGCGCTATGTTCTCGCCGCCGAGGCCCGTTATGCCGGCCTTGGCGGCGCGGTCCCACGGGGTGGCGCCGTCGGGGTCGGTGTGGTCGAAGAAGCCCCGCGCGGCCATGTCCGAACTGAAGGACCCGGCCAGCTTGGTCAGCGAGCTGTTCGCCGACAGGGCGGTGCAGCCGACCTTGGCCCGCTCCTCGTTGACCAGCTTCAGCACCTCCGCCTCGGCGGCGGCCTCCGCCGACACCGTCACCGGCGCGGAGGTCTTCGCCGGGGCCTTGGGGGCCTTACGGCTCGGGGTGGCCCTGGACTGCGAGGGGATCTTGGTCTGCGGCTTCTTCGAGGGCGCCTTCGTCGGCGTCGGGGACGCCGGGGCGGAGGCGGACGCGGAGGCCGAGGGGGACGCGGAGGGGGAGCGCGAGGCGGACGGGCTCGACGGCGCGGTCGAGCGGTCGCTGTCGCGGCTGGTGGAGGACCCGCCGGTCCGGCCGTCGGAGGCGGTCGCGGAGGTGCCGCCCTGCTCGCTCGCGGTGTTGCTGGGGGAGCCGGCGGCCTGCACCTTGTCGCCGCCGGCGCTGGTGCCGCCGCCGAGCCGGTAGTTGTCGAGGCCGGGCACCGCGCCGGTGGCCACCGCCACCGTGCCGAGGGCGACCGCGGCGGACACGCCCAGCAGACCCGTACGTACCGGCGTCGCCGCCCTCTTCTTGCGGCGGCGGCCCCGCGACGACCCGCCCGACGGGGTGTACCCCTCCTCCGGGAAGACGACCGTGCCGGTGCTGTGCGCGTAGTCGTCGTCCGTGGCGTAGAGGTAGTCCTCGGACTTCTGGTGGGTGTACGCCTCCGGGTTCAGGTAGGGCGCGATGCCCAGGGTGGCGCGGTCACCGGTGTACGAGCCCTGCTGGTCGTGGCCACCCGTGCCGGCGGCGGAGCGTCGGTGGCGTCCCATGTCCTGGCCTTCCTCGTCCCTCATGATCAACCCCACTCATACGATCTTGGAGTCGACCAAACTCACTCGAACGAGTGGGTTTCATATGAGATTCATTGGGTGGGGACGGTACCCCATGGCGCCGGGGGAGGAAGTGTCCCGAGAGACATTGGCCGGTTAGGTTGCACCCATGAGCGAGGATGTACGGCTGGTCGCCTGGGTGCGTGGACACGTGCAGGGCGTGGGTTTTCGCTGGTTCACGCGAGCCAAGGCGCTCGAGCTCGGCGGCCTGAGTGGTTTTGCTCTCAATTTGGCGGACGGACGGGTCCAGGTGGTCGCCGAGGGCTCGCGCGATGCCTGCGAAGGGCTGCTGAAGTGGCTGCAAGTCGGCGACACGCCCGGACGCGTGGACGGCGTCACGGAGATCTGGGACACACCCCGTGGCGGCTACGACGGCTTCGCCGTCCGCTGACTCCATTCCGTAAAGAGCCGCAGGCCGAAGCGGAAGGACTTGCCACGGGCACCTGCCCCGAGCAGAAATGGGCTGGTAGTTGCCAAGAACCGCTTGCCGTGGCAGGCTCCGCACGTAAAGATGATCGCCACGCCCTGAGGGCCCCGCAGGAGTCGCAGCGTCGCCGCTTTCCGGCCGCGCGAAGCCGGGTTGCCCGCCAATCCGGGGCGTGATCGTGTTGACCGTCAAACTTTTTGGTGAGACGCTGAAAGCCCCGCGCACCTTAGCTGTTTGGCATGTAGCAATAGCAGAGCAACACTCGAGTGTGCCAAGCACTCCGGGTGCGAATCCCTCACGACCCACACCGCTTCGGTCGGTCGCTCAGTGTGGAGGACCATCCATCATGGCAAAGGCGCTTCTCGGTTACGTCGGCGGCTCCGACCCTCGACTCCTTGCCGAGATGCGACGGCTCCAGCAGCGCGTACAGGACCTGGAATCCGAGCTCGGACGGATCCAGGCGGAGAACGACGCGCTGACGGCTGCCGCTTCTCACGACAGGATCATGGAGAGCATCGACGCACACCAGGCGGAGCCTGCGCTCACCTGATCGCTGCATCGTTCCACGACAGCACATGCAGTGGTTGGGCTGCCCGTATCAACCGCTTAAGTTGTCAGAGTTGCAAGGGACGCTTCGGCGTCCCTTCTTTCTTGCCCCCGTCTTTTTCCCCCGCGCATCCTTTCACCCTCTTTAACGTCTGGTGTGCCCTGCATGTTCATGCGCGAAACCGCGCGGTTGCCGATGTTCATGGAGTGAGATAGCGGCGGAAGGTAGAGTCCGGCGGCGTGCACCTCAAGGCCCTGACCCTCCGTGGGTTCAAGTCGTTCGCCTCGGCAACCACACTCCGGTTCGAACCGGGGATCACATGTGTCGTCGGTCCGAACGGCTCGGGCAAGTCCAACGTCGTGGACGCCCTCAGCTGGGTCATGGGCGAGCAGGGTGCCAAGTCGCTGCGCGGCGGCAAGATGGAGGACGTCATCTTCGCCGGCACCACCGGCCGTCCGCCGCTCGGCCGCGCCGAGGTGTCCCTGACCATCGACAACTCCGACGGGGCGCTGCCCATCGAGTACGCCGAGGTCACCATCACGCGGATAATGTTCCGCAACGGCGGCAGTGAATACCAGATCAACGGCGACACCTGCCGCCTGCTGGACATCCAGGAACTGCTGTCCGACTCCGGCATCGGCCGCGAGATGCACGTCATCGTCGGCCAGGGCCAGCTCGACTCCGTCCTGCACGCCGACCCCATGGGCCGCCGCGCCTTCATCGAGGAGGCGGCCGGCGTCCTCAAGCACCGCAAGCGCAAGGAGAAGGCGCTGCGGAAGCTCGACGCGATGCAGGCCAACCTCGCGCGCGTGCAGGACCTGACGGACGAACTGCGGCGCCAGCTCAAGCCGCTGGGCCGCCAGGCGGCGGTCGCCCGCCGCGCGGCGGTGATCCAGGCGGACCTGCGGGACGCGCGCCTGCGCCTCCTGGCCGACGACCTCGTACGGATGCGCGAGGCCCTGAAGGCCGAGATCGCCGACGAGGCCGCGCTCAAGGAGCGCAAGGAGGCCGCCGAGCAGGAGCTGAGGAAGGCCCTTCAGCGCGAGGCCCTCCTCGAGGACGAGGTGCGGCAGTTGACACCGCGCCTTCAGCGCGCCCAGCAGACCTGGTACGAGCTCTCCCAGCTCGCCGAGCGGGTGCGCGGCACGATCTCGCTGGCCGACGCCCGGATCAAGAGCGCCACCTCGGCGCCGCCCGAGGAACGCCGCGGCCGGGACCCCGAGGACATGGAGCGCGAGGCCGCCCGGATCCGCGAGCAGGAGGCCGAGCTGGAGGCGTCCCTGGAGGCGGCCCAGCGCGCCCTCGACGACACCGTCGCCCACCGGGCCGAGCTGGAGCGCGAACTCGCCGCCGAGGAACGCCGCCTCAAGGACCTGGCCCGTGCCATCGCCGACCGCCGCGAGGGCCTGGCCCGGCTCAGCGGGCAGGTCAACGCCGCCCGGTCACGCGCCGCCTCCGCCCAGGCCGAGATCGACCGCCTCGCCGCCGCACGGGACGAGGCCCAGGAACGGGCGGTCCGCGCGCAGGAGGAGTACGAGACCCTCAAAGCCGAGGTCGACGGCCTCGACGCCGGGGACGCCGAACTCGCCGAGCGGCACGAGGCCGCCAAGCAGCAGCTGGCCCAGGCGGAGACCGCCCTGTCCGCCGCCCGCGAGGCGGCCACCGCGGCGGAACGCAGGCGCGCCGCGACCCAGGCCCGCCACGAGGCGCTGGCCCTCGGCCTGCGCCGGAAGGACGGCACCGGCGCGCTGCTCGCGGCGAAGGACCGGCTCACCGGCCTGCTGGGCCCGGCGGCCGAACTGCTGACGGTGGCGTCCGGCTACGAGGTCCCGCTGGCCGCCGCCTTCGGCACCGCCGCCGACGCCCTCGCCGTGACGACCCCGTCCGCCGCCGCCGACGCGATCCGCCTCCTGCGTAAACAGGACGCGGGCCGGGCGGCACTGCTCCTGACGGCGGCACCGACGGAACCGAGCGCCGCCGACGCCGCTTCGCCGGGCGACGCCCTCGGCATCACGGGCCGCGCGCCCGGTGCGACTGGTGCGCCGGAGGCTCCTGGGGCCGCCGGGAACCAGTACGCCCGTACCGCTGACGTCACGTCGGAGACGGAGCGGTCGGACCGCCCCGCTGATCCGGTCGTGGCCGCCGACCTCGTCCGGGGCCCCGCCGAGCTCATGCCCGCCGTGCGCAGGCTGCTGCGCGAGGTCGTCGTCGTGGGCACCCTCGAGGACGCCGAGGATCTGGTCGGCGCCCGTCCCGACCTCACCGCCGTGACCGCCGAAGGCGATCTGCTGGGCGCGCACTTCGCGCACGGCGGGTCAGCCGGTGCGCCCAGTCTCCTGGAGGTGCAGGCCTCCGTGGACGAGGCCGCCGCCGAGCTGGAGGAGCTGGCGGTGCGCTGCGAGGAGCTGGCCGAGGCGCAGCGGGCGGCGGCCGAGCGGCGCGGGGAGTGCGCCGCGCTCGTGGAGGAACTGGGCGAGCGGCGCCGGGCGGCCGACCGGGAGAAGTCCTCCGTCGCCCAGCAGCTCGGCCGCCTCGCCGGCCAGGCACGCGGCGCCGCCGGGGAGGCCGAGCGGTCCACCGCGGCGGCGGCCCGCGCGCAGGAGGCGCTCGACAAGGCCGTCCAGGAGGCCGAGGAACTCGCCGAACGGCTCGCCGTCGCCGAGGAGATGCCGGTCGAGGAGGAACCGGACACATCGGTACGGGACCGTCTCGCCGCCGACGGCGCCAACGCCCGCCAGACCGAGATGGAGGCCCGCCTCCAGGCCCGTACGCACGAAGAGCGGGTCAAGGGGCTGGCGGGACGGGCCGACTCGCTCGACCGGGCCGCCCGCGCGGAACGCGAGGCACGCGCGCGTGCCGAGCAGCGGCGGGCCCGGCTGCGGCACGAGGCCGCCGTCGCCGAGGCCGTCGCCTCCGGCGCGCGCCAGCTGCTCGCCCACGTCGAGGTGTCCCTCGGCCGGGCCGAGCAGGAGCGGGGCGCGGCCGAGGCCGCCAAGGCGCTGCGCGAGCGGGAGCTGACGGCCGCCCGGCACACGGGACGCGAACTCAAGTCCGAGCTGGACAAGTTGACGGATTCAGTTCACCGCGGCGAGGTACTCGGGGCCGAGAAGCGGCTGCGGATCGAGCAGCTGGAGACCAAGGCTCTGGAGGAACTCGGTGTCGAACCGGCGGGGCTGGTGGCCGAGTACGGCCCGCACCTGCCGGTGCCGCCCTCGCCCCCCGCCGAGGGCGAGCAGCTGCCGGAGGACCCGGAACACCCGCGCAACCAGCCGAGGCCGTTCGTCCGCGCCGAGCAGGAGAAGCGGCTCAAGGCCGCCGAGCGGGCCTACCAGCAGCTCGGCAAGGTCAACCCGCTGGCCCTGGAGGAGTTCGCGGCGCTGGAGGAGCGGCACAAGTTCCTCAGCGAGCAGCTCGAGGACCTGAAGAAGACCCGCGCCGACCTGCTCCAGGTGGTCAAGGAGGTCGACGAGCGCGTCGAGCAGGTCTTCACGGAGGCCTACCGGGACACGGCCCGGGAGTTCGAGGGCGTGTTCAGCCGGTTGTTCCCCGGCGGTGAGGGCCGGCTGGTCCTGACCGACCCCGACAACATGCTCACCACGGGCGTGGACGTCGAGGCGCGTCCGCCGGGCAAGAAGGTCAAGCGGCTGTCGCTGCTGTCCGGCGGCGAGCGGTCGCTGACCGCCGTCGCGCTCCTCGTGTCGATCTTCAAGGCGCGGCCCAGCCCGTTCTACGTCATGGACGAGGTCGAGGCGGCCCTCGACGACACCAACCTCCAGCGGCTGATCCGGATCATGCAGGAGCTTCAGGAGGCCTCGCAGCTGATCGTGATCACGCACCAGAAGCGCACGATGGAGGTCGCCGACGCGCTGTACGGCGTGTCCATGCAGGGCGACGGCGTGTCGAAGGTCATCTCGCAGCGGCTCCGCTAGCGCTCGGCTTCGGTCGCCGTCACATCTCCTTCAAGAAATGAACACAATGGTCTCAGCCCTATCCGAAACGTCACATGACACGGGCTGTTGACTTCGGAACTTGAAGGCATAGTCTCTGCAACGTTGCTTTTACCTTCAGGTCTCGCCTGAAAGGACTCACCCCACGTCGGCAGCGTTGCCGGCGGCCCGAGGAGTTGTACACGTGACCAGCGCAGAGCAGGCACTCAAGTCAGGAGCCAGGACGGCTCAGCCCGATCATCTCGGGCACGTCATCTTCATCGCTGCGGCGGCCGCGATGGGCGGCTTCCTCTTCGGCTACGACAGCTCCGTGATCAACGGCGCCGTCGAGGCCATCCGGGGCCGCTACGACATCGGCTCCGCCGCCCTGGCCCAGGTCATCGCCATCGCCCTGATCGGCTGTGCCGTCGGCGCCGCGACCGCCGGGCGCATAGCCGACCGGATCGGCCGCATCCGCTGCATGCAGATCGCCGCCGTCCTGTTCACGGTCAGCGCCGTCGGCTCCGCCCTGCCCTTCGCGCTGTGGGACCTCGCCTTCTGGCGCGTCGTCGGCGGCTTCGCCATCGGCATGGCCTCCGTCATCGGCCCCGCCTACATCGCAGAGGTCGCCCCGCCCGCCTACCGCGGCCGCCTCGGCTCCTTCCAGCAGGCCGCGATCGTCGTCGGCATCGCCATCTCCCAGCTGGTCAACTGGGGCCTGCTCAACGCCGCCGGCGGCGACCAGCGCGGCAAGCTGATGGGCCTCGAGGCCTGGCAGGTCATGCTCGGCGTCATGGTCGTCCCCGCCGTCCTGTACGGCCTGCTCTCCTTCGCGATCCCCGAGTCCCCGCGCTTCCTGATCTCGGTCGGCAAGCACGACCGCGCCCGCGAGATCCTCGCCGACGTCGAGGGCCGGGAAGTCGATCTGACCGCCCGCATCGCCGAGATCGAGCACGCCATGAACCGCGAGGAGAAGTCGAGCTTCCGCGACCTGCTCGGCGGTGGCTTCTTCTTCAAGCCGATCGTCTGGGTCGGCATCGGCCTGTCCGTCTTCCAGCAGTTCGTCGGCATCAACGTCGCGTTCTACTACTCCTCGACGCTGTGGCAGTCGGTCGGCGTCGACCCGGCGGACTCGTTCTTCTACTCCTTCACGACGTCGATCATCAACATCCTCGGCACCGTGATCGCGATGATCTTCGTGGACCGCATCGGCCGCAAGCCGCTCGCGCTCATCGGCTCGATCGGCATGGCCGTCGGCCTCGCCCTGGAGGCCTGGGCCTTCTCCTACGACCTCGTCGGCGGCAAGCTGCCGGCCGCCCAGGGCTGGACCGCGCTGATCGCCGCCCACGTGTTCGTCCTCTTCTTCGCCCTCTCCTGGGGTGTGGTCGTCTGGGTCATGCTCGGCGAGATGTTCCCGAACAAGATCCGCGCCGCCGCCCTGGGCGTGGCCGCCGCCGCGCAGTGGATCGCCAACTGGGCCATCACCGCGAGCTTCCCGTCGCTGGCCGACTGGAACCTCTCCGTGACCTACGTGATCTACACGGCCTTCGCCGCCCTCTCCATCCCGTTCGTCCTGAAGTTCGTCAAGGAGACGAAGGGCAAGGCGCTGGAGGAGATGGGCTGAGCCTCGGCACAGGCCCCGCGAACTCGAGGAGAAGGGCCAAGTCCCCGCTGCCCCTCTCCTCGTACCTTCCGCCGCCCCCGGTCCGGCCACTGCCCGGACCGGGGGCGGCGGTCTCGTACGGGCGCGGTCACCAGATGAGGACTCGGGCGCCGATCTGCTGAGCGCGCAGGGTCGCCGCCTCGATGTTGTCCAGGCGGCTGACGACGTGCGACGGATGCAGTTCGACCGCCGCGCAGATCACGTCCATACGGGCCCGCAACAGGGCGATCTCCTCCAGGAACAGCGGCAGCTCCTCGGTCGGGACCTCCATCCAGTCACCGTCGAGCAGGGGGAGGTACCGGGCCCCCAGTGAGCGCACCACGTCCGAGCCCCACACCTTCTCGCGCCAGGACTCGAACCCGGCCGAGTCGTCGCACCCGTCCGGCGTGTCGAGCACGTCGAACTCCCCGTTCGGTCCTCTGAGGACCACATCCACGTTGAGGCTCACGGACCCAGTGGAGCATCGCCGGACCCGACCGGGCCACCGGTTATCGCCGCAGGTCAGCCACCCAGCGCCGGAACCACCCGCTCCGCGAACAGCCGCAGGCTCCGCCACCCCTCCGCCACCGGCATCCCGCCCGCCAGCGGATGCAGCACGAGGTTGTCCAGCCCCTGCGCCACGCACTCGTCAGGCGTGAGGATCCGGTACACGCCCTCCGCCCGCAGCTCCTCCACCGTCGTGGCCGCCGACCGCACCGCCGAGTGCATGCCGGCGGACTGCCAGGAGGCGTACGTCCGCGCCTCGTGCAGGAAGTGGCCGCCGTACTCGGCCCAGGCGCGGTCCGGGTCCTCGGCGATGTGCAACAGCGGCGTCTCGGCGGCGGGCATCATCGTCCAGCCCTCGGTGCCGTACTCGACGAGCCGCTCTTTGTAGTACGCCTCCAGCTCGGGCAGGTGCGCGCTGGGGAAGAACGGCAGCCCGAGCCGCGCGGCCCGGCGGGCGGCGGCCTTGGAGGAACCGCCGACCAGGAGCAGCGGGTGCGGTTCGGTGAGCGGGCGCGGGGTGACCCGTACGGTACGCCCCCGGTGCTCGAACTCCTCGCCGGTCCAGGCCCTGAGCAGGGTCTCGAGCAGCTCGTCCTGGAGCCGGCCGCGCCGCTTCCACTCCACGTCGAACAGGGCGTACTCCTCGGGCCGGTACCCGATCCCGGCCACCGTGACCAGCCGGCCGCCGCTCAGCAGGTCCAGCACGGCGATCTCCTCCGCCAGCCGCAGCGGATCGTGCAGCGGGCCGATGATCGCCGACACCGTGACCGCGATCCGCCGGGTCGCCCCGAACACCGCGCCCGCGAAGACGAAGGGCGACGGCAGCCAGTTGTTCTCGGCCCCGTGGTGCTCCTCCGTCTGCACGGTGGTGACCCCCCGCTCGTCGGCGTACGCGGCCATCTCCAGGGCCGCCCGGTAGCGGGCGCCGAGAGCGGCGGGGGAGGCGCCGGGTTCGACGAGGTTGAAACGTACGACCGTGACGGGCATGGGGTCCCCCTTCACCGGGTGGGCGGGGTCGGTGCGGGGACAGTAGCTGACGGGCCGTCAGATGGCCATGGGGGCGACGCCGGCCCGTCGTACGCTCGCCCCATGACCGCATCCGAACCCACCGACCCGCGGGCGGAGGCCGCCCAGGGGCGTGTCGCGCTCTGGCTCGACCCGGAGGACCTGCGTTGGCTCGCCCGGCACTGCTGCTGCGCCGAGGACGCGCCCGAGGAGGCGCGGGACCGCTGCGGCCGTCTCCGCTTCCGCGCGAGCGCGGCGCTGCACAAGGCGCACCGGGCCGCTCCGCCCGGCTGAGCCCGGGGCAGGGATGGATACTGGTCCCGTTATGGAAACCATCATCCTTGTTGTAGTCATCGCCGTGGTCGTGCTCGCCGCGCTCGGTGGGCTCGTCGTCGGCAGCCGGCGGAAGAAGCCGCTGCCCCCGCCGCCCCCCAGTACGCCCGACATCACCGCGCCCCCGGCCGAGCCGCACGTCGGCGACGAGGCCGAGACGCCGCGCGAGGAGCCGCGCCGGACGATCGAGGAGGTGGACCTCCCGGGCGGCCCGGCACCGGTCGTCGTGGAGGAGCCCCCGGCCGCCGAGGCTCCCGCGATCGAGATCCCGGAGCCCACCGCCGGCCGCCTGGTGCGCCTGCGCGCCCGCCTCTCCCGCTCGCAGAACGCCCTCGGCAAGGGCCTGCTGACCCTGCTCTCCCGCGAGCACCTCGACGAGGAGACCTGGGAGGAGATCGAGGACACGCTGCTCACCGCCGACGTCGGTGTGCTGCCCACCCAGGAGCTGGTCGAACAGTTGCGCGAGCGGGTCAAGGTGCTCGGCACCCGCACCCCCGCGGAGCTGCGCGGTCTGCTGCGCGAAGAGCTGGTCAAGCTGGTCGGCACCGAGTTCGACCGCACGGTCAAGACGGAACCCGAGGACCGCAAGCCCGGCATCGTGATGGTCGTGGGCGTCAACGGCACCGGCAAGACCACCACCACCGGCAAGCTCGCCCGTGTCCTGGTGGCCGACGGCCGCACCGTCGTCCTCGGCGCCGCCGACACCTTCCGGGCCGCCGCCGCCGACCAGCTCCAGACCTGGGGCGAGCGCGTGGGCGCCTACACCGTGCGCGGGCCCGAGGCCGGTGACCCCGCCTCCGTCGCCTTCGACGCGGTCAAGGAGGGCAAGGAGATGGGGGTCGACGTGGTCCTCATCGACACCGCCGGCCGGCTGCACACCAAGACCGGTCTCATGGACGAGCTCGGCAAGGTCAAGCGCGTGGTCGAGAAGCACGCGCCGCTCGACGAGGTGCTGCTCGTCCTCGACGCCACCACCGGCCAGAACGGTCTCGTGCAGGCCCGCGTCTTCGCCGAGGTCGTCGACATCACCGGCATCGTGCTGACCAAGCTGGACGGCACCGCCAAGGGCGGCATCGTGGTCGCGGTCCAGCGCGAGCTGGGCGTGCCGGTCAAGCTGATCGGTCTCGGCGAGGGCGCGGACGACCTGGCGCCGTTCGAGCCGGAGGCGTTCGTTGACGCCCTTATCGGGGAGTGACCCCACCCACCTGCCGACACCGGTACGTGGCCCACGAAGCGCCCGCCCCCGAACAACAGCGGGGGACGGGCGCTTCGCCGTTCGAGCGGGACGGCGCCAGGGGCTGGACGAGTAGTTCCAAAGTGGGGTGTGGTTGCGGGGGTGTGGTTGCGGCCCGCAGGCAACCGGGCAGCCCAAGGGTCAGGCGCGGTGGGCGGCCCAGATGGTGCGCTCGGTGCGTACGGCGAGGTCGTTGCGGTGCAGGACGCTGTGCGGGCTGTTGACATCTAGGAGTTCGTCGAGGGCGGCGAGGTCCTCAGGGCTGAGTGCGGGTGCGGCGGCGCTGCGGATACGTTGCAGGCTGCCGTGGGCGTAGCGGCCGACGGCCTCGCTGCGGTTGCCCGCGATGTTGACGGTGATGGTGCGTTCGTCCTCGACGTTGAATCCGGCGGCGGCCAGCATCGGCCCCCAGTCTGCTGGGCTTCGCCTCGGAGGCCCGCTGGCTGCGGTTCGCCCGGACCAACCTCACGTCGATGTTTCCGTATCTGCCCCAGCGGCCCGGATACAACAAGCGGCTTCGCTCGGCGTTGCCGCTGGTCAAGAAAGCAATACGACTGCTGGCCACGGACACGGACTTCTGGTTCGACAACCACTGAAGCACAGCCAGGCGTCGAGCGCCGCCCCTGACCTTCCACCTGGGGCCAGGTCTCCTTCACCCAGCCCGCCACGGCCTCCTCCGCCGACAGCGTCATGCTCTTGTGGAACCGGCGCCCGATCAGCGTTTTGATCCGTGCCAGCGTCCAGGTCTGGTCCGGCCAGCCGTGCGCGACCGGCCCCTTGGCGAGCTCCTGCTCGAGCACGGCGAACAGGGACTCACTCAGCTTGGGCCGTGAGACCGGTCCGGCGGACCGCAGCCCCTCGGCGCCGGCGTCGTGCCAGGCCCGGCGCCAGCGCCGCACCGAGCGCACACTCACCCGTAAGTCCTTGGCGACCTCGGTGTTGGAGGCACCGGCAGCGAATCGTTCCGCGGCCTCCAGCCGGATCCGCTCACGAAACGTCTGCCGTTCAGGCGTCAGCCCACCACCCTGCGGATACCTCACACAACCGGCATACCGCGACGATCACACATCGTCAGCCCCCAACGACATCACGCCATAAAGGTCAGTAACCACATCGGAACTACTCATCTAGTGCCGCGGCACTAGGCCCGTGACCGGTGCGCCACGTACGCCAGGGTTCCCAGCAGCAGGCGGGCCGCCGGAGGCTTCGTCGCCGCGTCCAGTGCGGGGGGCCGCAGCCAGCGCACCGGGCCCAGGCCGGCCCGGTCGGAGGGCGGCGCGGTGATGTGCGTACCGGGGCCGAGGCCGCGCAGGTCGAGGGCGGAGGGGTCGTCCCAGCCCAGCCGGTACAGCAGTGCGGGCAGCTCCGCGGCGGCGCCCGGGGCGACGAGGAAGTGGGCGCGGCCGTCCGGGGTCGCGGTGACCGGGCCGAGGGGGATGCCCATGCGCTCCAGGCGGGCCAGCGCCCGGCGGCCGGCCGGCTCGGCGACCTCGATCACGTCGAACGCCCGCCCGACCGGCAGCATCACGGCGGCACCCGGGAACTCGGCCCAGGCCTTGGTCGCCTCGTCCAGCGTGGCCCCGGCGGAGACCCGCGGCGCGAACGCGAGGGGGTGCGCGCCCGGCGCGGGGCAGTCGGCGCGGCCGCAGGAGCAGGCGCCCGCCGAGGCCCGCGCGCCCGGCACCACGTCCCAGCCCCACAGTCCGGTGAACTCGGCGACGGCGGTGCACTCCGACGAGCGGCCGCGCCGACGTGCGCCGGAGCGGATCTCGCGGATGCCGCCGATCGTGAACTCCATGCCCCCTCCAACGGGTCCAACATGCCGGTGGTTACGCGGCGGAACTGGGCGGAGACGGAAAGTGACCTCCGAAGCTCCGCCTTCCCCTCTTCCCGCTTGTTGCAGACGATTTCCCGCTTGTCGCGGACGGCGTCCGGAAGCGCTCAGGGTCGTACGCCCGGCCGCGCGCGCCCCTGGATGCATCGCTTCATCACTTCTGGCTGTCCTGTGTCAAGTGAATCGTGCCTGGCCGACCGTTAGTTCATTCGAAGGGGTGGCGAATGGTGGCGTTTACGGGATCGTCGTGGCTGCGTCGGTGATCGTAGGATTACGGTGTGTGCACGAGTCCTGGGGGCACATGCACTCGTGGGTATGCCGGAGGCAAGTCGGCATCTCGTTCGAAGGGTGAGAACCGCCGGACGGGAGGCCGTATTTACCGGCATTCTGATAAGGCTTGGCGCAGGCGGCGACAAGTGGTCTCAGGGATGGGGGCGTTCCAGTGGGCGGCAACGGCGGTAGTGGGACGAACGCTGACAAGCGCCCCAACGAGCTGCTCGGTTCGTGGTTCGTGCGCAGCGGCTGGTCCAAGGGCGAACTCGCCCGCCAAGTGAACCGCCGGGCACGCCAGTTGGGCGCCAACCACATCTCCACGGACACCTCGCGGGTGCGCCGCTGGCTGGACGGGGAGAACCCGCGCGAACCGATCCCCAGGATCCTCTCCGAGCTGTTCTCCGAGCGGTTCGGCTGCGTCGTCTCCGTCGAGGACCTCGGTCTGCGCGCCGCCCGCCAGTCACCCTCCGCATCCGGCGTGGACCTGCCCTGGACGGGCCCGCAGACGGTGGCACTGCTCAGCGAGTTCTCGCGCAGCGACCTGATGCTGGCGCGGCGCGGCTTCCTCGGAACCTCGCTGGCCCTGTCCGCGGGCCCGTCGCTCATCGAGCCGATGCAGCGCTGGCTCGTCCCCTCGCCGTCCACGCCCGGCCCGCACCGGCCCGAGCCCGTCGTCGAGCCCCGCCGTCCGGGCCGCCTGTCCAAGCCGGAGCTGGACCTGCTGGAGTCCACCACGGTGATGTTCCGGCAGTGGGACGCGCAGTGCGGCGGGGGTCTGCGCCGCAAGGCCGTCGTCGGCCAGCTGCACGAGGTCACCGACCTCCTCCAGGAACCCCAGCCCGAGACCACCACCCGCAAGCTCTTCCAGGTCGCCGCCGAGCTCGCCGAGCTCGCGGGCTGGATGTCGTACGACGTGGGGCTCCAGCCCACCGCGCAGAAGTACTTCGTCCTCGCCCTGCACGCCGCCAAGGAAGCCGGTGACAAGCCGCTCGGCTCCTACGTCCTGTCCAGCATGAGCCGCCAGATGATCCACCTCGGCCGGCCCGACGACGCTCTGGAACTGATCCACCTCGCGCAGTACGGCAGCCGGGACTGCGCCGGCCCGCGCACCCAGGCCATGCTGTATGCGATGGAGGCCCGCGCCTACGCCAACATGGGCCAGCCCGGCAAGTGCAAGCGGGCGGTGCGGATGGCCGAGGACACCTTCGCCGAGGCCGACGAGTGGGACGACCCCGACCCCGACTGGATCCGCTTCTTCTCCGAGGCCGAGCTGTTCGCGGAGAACTCCCACTCCTTCCGCGACCTCGCCTATATCGCGGGCCGCAGCCCCACCTACGCCTCCCTGGCCGAACCCCTGATGCAGCGGGCCGTGGAGCTGTTCACAAAGGACCACGAGCACCAGCGGTCGTACGCGCTGAACCTCATCGGCATGGCCACCGTGCACCTGCTGCGCCGTGAGCCCGAGCAGAGCGCGGTCCTGGCCTCGCAGGCCATGCACGTGGCCAAGAAGGTCCGCTCCGAGCGGGTGAACACCCGTATCCGGAAGACCGTCGACACCGCCGTCCGTGACTTCGGCGACCTCACCGAGGTCATCGAGCTCAGCGACCAGCTCGCCGTCGATCTCCCGGAGACCGCCGAAGCGGTCTGACCCCGCGAAACCCCGGCCGCGGCCGGCCCTCCCGAACTGTCCGACTCGGCTCCCCCATGCCAGGTCATCGGAAGGCCGTCCGCGGCCGGTTGCCCCCTTTCGCGCCTGAGCCGGCGCCGCTCTCGCGGCCGTGGCTGATCGCCGTGGGGGTTCCTCAATCGATGGTCACGGTTGTCCCGGTCCAAGATTGCGCCACGATAACGATCGGCGCGGGCGGCATCTCGCAATTCACCGACGCGTAACACGCACGGCGTCTTCGTCACCCCGGCGAAACAACGAGGGGCCTCCACCGAAACGGCGCTGCGCCAATCTCATGGCGCATAACCGGCCCACCCCTCACTGACCGGACCGCTCAAGGCTTCGCCCGCACGGGGCCGTACCAATCGACGAGGAGACGCCGATGGCACCAGCCATCACGCTTGCCGCGGAGGCACCCAAGCTGTCTGCCGCGAACACAGGCTTCATGCTCATCTGTTCCGCCCTGGTACTGCTCATGACACCCGGACTCGCCTTCTTCTACGGAGGCATGGTCCGCGTCAAGAGCACCCTGAACATGCTGATGATGAGCTTCATCAGCATCGGGATCGTCACGATCCTGTGGGTCCTCTACGGCTTCTCCCTCGCCTTCGGCACGAACAACAGCCTCATCGGCTGGAACCCGGACTGGTTCGGCCTCAGCAACATCGGGCTGACGGAGCTGTGGGACGGCTACACCATCCCGATCTTCGTCTTCATGGTCTTCCAGCTGATGTTCGCGGTGATCACACCGGCCCTGATAAGCGGCGCCCTCGCCGACCGCGTCAAGTTCTCGGCCTGGTCGCTGTTCGTCGCCCTGTGGCTCACGGTCGTCTACGTCCCGGTCGCCCACTGGGTGTGGGGCGCCGACGGCTGGGCCTTCAAGCTCGGTGTGATCGACTTCGCCGGTGGTACGGCGGTCCACATCAACGCCGGTGCCGGCGCCCTCGGCGTCATCCTGGTCATCGGCAAGCGCGTCGGCTTCAAGAAGGACCCGATGCGCCCGCACAGCCTCCCGCTGGTCATGCTCGGTGCCGGTCTGCTGTGGTTCGGCTGGTTCGGCTTCAACGCGGGCTCCTGGCTCGGCAACGACGACGGCGTCGGCGCGCTGATGTTCGTCAACACGCAGGTCGCCACCGCCGCCGCCATGCTGGCCTGGCTCGCCTACGAGAAGATCCGCCACGGCGCGTTCACCACGCTGGGCGCCGCCTCCGGCGCGGTCGCCGGTCTGGTCGCGATCACCCCGTCCGGTGGCGCGGTCTCCCCGCTCGGCGCGATCGCCGTCGGCGCCATCGCCGGTGTCGCCTGCGCCGCGGCCGTCAGCCTGAAGTTCAGGTTCGGCTACGACGACTCCCTCGACGTCGTCGGCGTCCACATGGTCGGCGGCATCATCGGCTCCCTGCTCATCGGCTTCTTCGCCACCGGCAAGGGCCAGTCCACCGCGACCGGTGTCCTCTACGGCGACCACACCTTCACCCAGCTGTGGAAGCAGTGCGCCGGTGTCGGTGCGGTCCTCGCCTACTCCCTGATCGCCTCCGCGATCCTCGCCTTCCTCCTCGACAAGACCATCGGCATGCGGGTCACGGAGGACGAGGAGGTGTCCGGCATCGACCAGGCCGAGCACGCCGAGACCGCATACGACTTCAGCGGCGCCGGCGGCGGTGTCGTCGGATCTGTCGCCGGTTCGGCCCTGGCCGCCGCGCAGAGCAAGAAGGTGGACGCATGAAGCTCATCACCGCCGTCGTCAAGCCCCACCGGCTCGACGAGATCAAGGAGGCCCTCCAGGCCTTCGGCGTCCACGGACTGACGGTCACCGAAGCGAGCGGTTACGGTCGTCAGCGGGGCCACACCGAGGTCTACCGCGGTGCCGAGTACACCGTCGACCTGGTGCCCAAGATCCGCATCGAGGTGCTGGCCGAGGACGACGACGCCGAACAGCTGATCGAGGTCGTCGTCAAGGCGGCCCGCACCGGCAAGATCGGTGACGGCAAGGTCTGGTCCCTGCCGGTCGAGACGGCCGTACGGGTGCGCACCGGCGAGCGCGGCCCGGACGCGCTGTAGAACAACCGTCTGAATGCAGTCAGGAGCGGCTGGGTGACGAGTACGGATGTGCGGAACGAAGCGGATGACTCGGGACCCAGCGGCTACGCGGCGGCCCGGCTGCGCCTCCTCGGTGAGGGGGCGCGGTCCGGGCCGCCGCGCCGTGCGGCCCTCGCCGAGCTGACCGACGACTGGCTGTCGGGGCTGTTCACCGCGGCGGCCGACGGACTCAGGGGCGTCTCCCTCGTCGCCGTCGGCGGCTACGGGCGCGGCGAGCTGTCCCCGCGCAGCGACCTCGACCTGCTCCTGCTGCACGACGGCGGCGACACCAAGGCGGTGGCCGCCCTCGCCGACCGGCTCTGGTACCCGGTCTGGGACCTCGGCCTCGCCCTCGACCACTCCGTGCGCACCCCGGCGGAGGCCCGTAAGACAGCCGGTGAGGACCTCAAGGTCCAGCTCGGCCTCCTCGACGCCCGCCATCTCGCCGGTGACCTCGGCCTCACCGCCGGTCTGCGCACGACGGTGCTGGCCGACTGGCGCAACCAGGCGCCGAAACGTCTCCCCGAACTCCAGGAACTGTGCGCCGAGCGCGCCGAACGCCAGGGTGAGCTCCAGTACCTGCTGGAGCCCGACCTCAAGGAGGCGAGGGGCGGTCTGCGGGACGCCACCGCCCTGCGCGCGGTCGCCGCCTCCTGGCTGGCCGACGCCCCGCGCGAGGGCCTCGCGGACGCCCGGCGGAGCCTGCTGGACGTACGCGACGCCCTGCACCTGACCACGGGCCGGGCCACCGACCGGCTGGCCTTGCAGGAGCAGGACCAGGTGGCCGCCGACCTCGGCCTGCTCGACGCCGACACCCTGCTGCGCCAGGTGTACGAGGCCGCACGGGTCATCTCGTACGCCAGCGACGTCACCTGGCGCGAAGTGGGGCGCGTGCTACGGTCACGCGCCGTACGCCCGCGCCTGCGCGCCATGCTGGGCGGCGGCAAGCCGGTCCCGGAGCGGTCCCCGCTGGCCGAGGGGGTCGTAGAGCAGGACGGCGAGGTGGTGCTCGCCCGCGCCGCACGACCCGAACGCGACCCCGTGCTGCCGCTGCGCGCCGCGGCCGCCGCCGCACAGGCCGGCCTCCCGCTCTCCCTGCACGCCGTCCGCCGCATGGCGGCACACGGGCGCCCCCTGCCCACGCCCTGGCCCGCGGAGGCGCGCGAACAGCTGGTCACGCTGCTCGGCTCGGGCCGCCCGACGGTGGACGTCTGGGAGGCACTGGAGGCCGAGGGCCTGATCACCCGGCTCCTGCCCGACTGGGAACGGGTCCGCTGCCGCCCGCAGCGCAACGCCGTCCACCTCTGGACCGTCGACCGGCATCTGATCGAGACCGCCGTCCGCGCCTCCGAGCTGACCCGCCGCGTCAGCCGCCCCGACCTGCTCCTGGTCGCCGCGCTGCTGCACGACATCGGCAAGGGCTGGCCCGGCGACCACTCCGTGGCCGGCGAGATCATCGCCAAGGACGTCGCGGCCCGGATCGGCTTCGACCGCACCGACGTGGCCGTACTGTCCGCCCTCGTACGCCACCATCTGCTCCTCGTCGAGACCGCCACCCGGCGGGACCTGGAGGACCCGGCCACCGTCCAGTCGGTCGCCGAGGCCGTCGGCACCCAGAGCACGCTGGAACTGCTGCACGCCCTCACCGAGGCGGACGCGCTGGCCACCGGCCCGGCCGCGTGGTCCTCCTGGCGCGGCTCCCTGGTCGCCGACCTGGTGAAGCGGGTCTCCGCCGTCCTCGCCGGGGACACCCCCGACGAGCCCGAGGCCGCCGCGCCCACCGCCGAACAGGAGCGGCTCGCCGTCGAGGCCTTCCGCACCGGCGGGCCGGTCCTCGCACTGCGCGCCCAGCCCGAGCCGCCGGCCGAGGAAGGGCCGGGCGAACCCGAGCCCCTCGGCGTGGAGCTCGTCATCGCCGTACCGGACCAGCCCGGCGTCCTGCCCGCCGTCGCCGGTGTCCTCGCCATGCACCGCCTGACCGTGCGGACCGCGGAGCTCCGCGCACTGGAGCTGCCCGGCGGCTTCGAGGAGGGCTCGGTGCTGCTCCTGAACTGGCGGGTGGCCGCGGAGTACGGCTCCCTGCCCCAGGCGGCCCGGCTGCGCGCCGATCTCGTACGGGCCCTCGACGGCAGCCTCGGCATCGCCGCCCGCCTCGCCGAACGCGACGCCGCCTACCCCCGCCGCCGCGGCTGGGTGGCCCCGCCCCCGCGGGTCACGGTCGCCCCGGCCGCCTCCCACCACGCCACAGTGATCGAGGTCCGCGCCCAGGACGCGCCCGGCCTGCTCTTCCGGATCGGGCGGGCGCTGGAGGAGGCGGGCGTACGGGTGCGCAGCGCGCATGTGTCGACCCTGGGATCCAACGCCGTCGACGCCTTCTACGTCACCGCGCCCAAGGGGGCACCGCTGCCGGGCGAGGAGGCGGCTTCGGTGGCGCGGGCACTGGAGGAGGCGCTGCGGGCGTGACCTTCTGGACAGGCGGGGACGATTGTCTTGCGCGGCCGGATACCCTGGAAGACGCTCAGACTGCCCCCGACTCCGAGGACCGACGCCGCCGTGTTCGATACTCTCTCCGATCGCCTCTCAGCGACTTTCAAGAACCTGCGCGGCAAGGGACGGCTCTCCGAGGCGGACATCGACGCCACGGCCCGCGAGATCCGCATCGCGCTCCTCGAGGCAGACGTGGCGCTGCCCGTCGTGCGGACGTTCATCAAGAACATCAAGGAGAGGGCCCTCGGCGCCGAGGTCTCCCGCGCGCTGAACCCTGCCCAGCAGGTGCTGAAGATCGTCAACGACGAGCTCGTCACCATCCTCGGCGGCGAGACCCGGCGCCTGCGCTTCGCCAAGCAGCCGCCCACCGTGATCATGCTCGCCGGTCTCCAGGGCGCCGGTAAGACCACGCTCGCGGGCAAGCTCGGCCGCTGGCTCAAGGAGCAGGGCCACTCGCCGCTGCTCGTCGCCGCCGACCTCCAGCGCCCCAACGCCGTCAACCAGCTCAGCGTGGTCGCCGAGCGGGCCGGTGTCGCGGTGTACGCGCCCGAGCCGGGCAACGGCGTCGGCGACCCGGTCAAGGTCGCCAAGGACTCCATCGAGCACGCGAGGACCAAGGTCCACGACATCGTGATCGTGGACACCGCCGGCCGCCTGGGCATCGACCAGGAGATGATGCAGCAGGCCGCGGACATCCGCGACGCCGTCAGCCCCGACGAGATCCTCTTCGTCGTCGACGCCATGATCGGTCAGGACGCGGTCAACACCGCGGAGGCCTTCCGCGACGGCGTCGGCTTCGACGGCGTGGTGCTCTCCAAGCTCGACGGCGACGCCCGCGGTGGTGCGGCCCTGTCGATCCGCCAGATCACCGGCAAGCCGATCATGTTCGCGTCGAACGGCGAGAAGCTCGACGACTTCGACGCTTTCCACCCTGACCGGATGGCCTCCCGCATCCTCGACATGGGTGACCTGCTCACCCTGATCGAGCAGGCGGAGAAGACGTTCAGCCAGGAAGAGGCCGAGAAGATGGCCTCCAAGCTGGCGTCCAAGAAGGGCCAGGACTTCACCCTGGACGACTTCCTGGCCCAGATGGAGCAGGTCAGGAAGATGGGCAGCATCAGCAAGCTGCTCGGCATGCTGCCCGGCATGGGCCAGATCAAGGACCAGATCAACAACCTGGACGAGCGGGAAGTCGACCGGGTGGGCGCGATCATCAAGTCGATGACCCCGGGCGAGCGCCAGGACCCGACGATCATCAACGGCTCGCGCCGCGCCCGTATCGCCAAGGGCTCGGGTGTCGAGGTCAGCGCGGTCAAGGGCCTGGTCGAGCGGTTCTTCGAGGCCCGCAAGATGATGTCCCGCATGGCTCAGGGCGGCGGCATGCCCGGCATGCCGGGGATCCCGGGCATGGGCGGCGGTCCCGGCCGGAGCAAGAAGCAGCCGAAGCAGGCCAAGGGCAAGCAGCGCTCCGGCAACCCGATGAAGCGCAAGCAGCAGGAGCAGGAGGCGGCTGCCCGCCGCGCCGCCGGAGCCCAGGGCGCCGGCGCCTTCGGCCTGCCGGGCCAGCAGGCCGGAGAGGACTTCGAACTGCCGGACGAGTTCAAGAAGTTCATGGGCTGACACGCACCCACGCCGTACGCCACTGAGGGCGCCCCTTCCACGAAGGGGCGCCCTCAGCGCGTGCCATGGCCAGCTGTGTGCCGTAACGTCCAGATATGAGCAACGCCGCGCCACCCCCCAGGGTCCCCGACCGCCCGTGGCGCACCGAGGGCACCCCGGACGAGGCGCCACGGCGGCCCGGTGGCAGAAGGCTGCGCGGCCGGTGGTGGGGGCTGGCCGTCACCGCTGTGATCGTCTTCCTGCTGGCGTACGTGGGGCTGAACTACCTCGGCCAGGGCAACGAGCCGACGATCTCGTACACGGAGTTCAGCAGACAGGTCGACGCGGGCAACGTCGCCAAGATCTACTCCAAGGGCGACGCGATCCAGGGGCAGCTCAAGAGCGCCCGCGGCAACCCCGAGGGCGGCGGCCAGTACACCAAGTTCAAGACGCAGCGCCCGGCCTTCGCGAACGACAACCTCTGGCACAGCCTGACCAGCCACGGTGTCACGGTGACCGCGCAGCCGGTGGTGCAGCAGCGCAGCCTGCTGTCCAACCTGCTGCTCTCCCTCGCGCCGCTGGTGGTGCTGGCGGCGGTGTGGATCTTCTTCGCGCGGCGGCTGCGCGCGGGCGGCGGACTGGGCGGCGCCGGGGGCATGCTCGGCCGCAAGGCACCGCCGAGGCCGGTCGAGCTCCGGCCCGGCACCCAGCGCACCACCTTCGCCGACGTGGCCGGCATCGACGAGGTCAAGGGAGAGCTGGACGACGTCGTCGACTTCCTGGAGCACCCCGACGTCTACCGCAGGATGGGCGCGAAGATGCCGCGCGGCGTGCTGCTCGCGGGGCCGCCCGGCACCGGCAAGACCCTGCTGGCGCGGGCCGTGGCGGGTGAGGCGGGGGTGCCGTTCTTCTCGGCCTCCGCCTCGGAGTTCATCGAGATGATCGTGGGCGTCGGCGCCTCCCGTGTCCGTGAGCTGTTCGGGGAGGCGCGCAAGGTGGCCCCGTCGATCATCTTCATCGACGAGATCGACACCATCGGGCGGGCCCGGGGCGGCGGCGCCTCGGTGAGCGGCCACGACGAGCGCGAGCAGACGCTGAACCAGATCCTCACCGAGATGGACGGCTTCTCCGGGTCGGAGGGCGTGGTCGTCATCGCGGCGACGAACCGCGCCGACATCCTGGATCCGGCGCTGACCCGGCCCGGCCGCTTCGACCGGGTGGTCAACGTCTCCCCGCCGGACCGCGGCGGACGCGAGGCCATCCTGCGGATCCACACCCGCGAGATACCGCTCGCCCCCGAGGTGGACCTGGCCCGGGTGGCCCGTACCACCCCGGGCATGACAGGTGCGGATCTGGCCAATCTCGCCAACGAGGCCGTACTGCTCGCGATCAAGCGCAAACAGGAGCAGGTGACCCAGTCCGAGCTCTCGGAAGCCCTGGAGAAGGTGCAGCTGGGCGCCGAACGCACCCTGGTCATGCCCGAGGAGGACCGTCGCCGCACCGCCTACCACGAGAGCGGCCACGCCCTCCTGGGCATGCTCCAGCCCGGCGCCGACCCCGTCCGCAAGGTCACCATCGTGCCGCGCGGCCGGGCCCTCGGGGTGACCATGTCGACCCCCGAGGTGGAGCGGTACGCGCACTCGGAGGAGTACCTGCGCGGCCGCATCATCGGCGCCCTGGGCGGCATGGCGGCGGAAGAGGTGGTCTACGGGGTCGTCACGACGGGGGCGGAGAACGACCTCGAACAGGTCACCAACATCGCGCGCGGGATGGTGGCCCGCTGGGGCATGAGCGAGCGCGTCGGCCGTCTCTCCGCCCTCCCGAGCGACGCCCAGCAGGCGTACGGACTCGCCGCCGCCCCGCACACCCTCGACGTGATCGACGGCGAGATGCGGCGGATCGTCGACGAGTGCTACGAGGAGGCGTGCCGCAAACTGCTCGACCACCGCGGGCGGCTGGACGCCCTCGCCCACGCGCTGCTGGAGCACGAGACGCTGGAGGAGGCGGACGCCTACCGGATCGCCGGGATCAGCCGCCTGACGAAGAACGGGGAGCCCCGGTGAGGACCCGGGCGGCCCCGGCCTAGGGCACGCGGGCGATCAGGTAGCGGAAGATGTTCGGCATCCACACGGTGCCGTCCCCCCGCCGGTACGGGTGCAGCGCCTCCGCCAGCTCCTTGTCCACCCGTTCCCGCTCCGTCGCGGCGACCGCCGTGTCGAGCAGGCCCGTCGACATGAGGCCGCGGGCGGCGCTGTCGAGGTCGGCGTATCCGAACGGGCAGGCGACCCGGCCCGAGCCGTCAGGTTTCAGCCCGGCCCGCTGGGCGACCTCCTCGAGGTCGTCGCGCAGGGCGGAGCGCCACTGGGCCGGCCGGGTGGCCGCCCGCAGCACCGCCGACGTGGCGCAGCGTTCCTGCGGGCCCCAGTCGGCGAGCACCACGGGTGTCCCGCGCGCGGCGAGCGGGGTCGCCTCGGTGAGCAGCTCGCCGAGGTCCTCGGAGCCGGCCGCCAGGGACCCGAGCGGGTCGAAGGCGGTGACCAGGGTGTAGGCGGGGGTGTCCGCGTCGGCCGCGTCCCGGAGTGAGCCGGCGACGGTCCGGGTGCGGGCACGCGCGCGCGTGGTCCAGCCGTCCGGTTGCAGGCGTTGCCGCGCGAGGGCGAGTCGTTCGGGGGAGGAGTCGACACCGGCGACCGCGGCCCCTCTGGAGGCAGCCATCAGCAGGGCGAGTCCGGAGCCGCAGCCGAGGCCCAGCAGCCGTGTGCCAGGGCCTACTTCAAGTCGCTCGTAGACGGCCTCGTAGAGCGGGACCAGCATCCGCTCCTGAATCTCGGACCAGTCACGCGCGCGTGCGCACAGGTTCACGCGGGGAGCCGATCCCACGTGAGACAGGTGTTGCCGCACGAGCGTAGGTGTCATAGGTAAGCGCCCCAATCCGCAGAGAGTTGCCGCTGTGCCCCGTTACGTGGCCCCCGTGCCGTGCGCTCGCACATTCCACGTATGTCAGGTAACTCCGGGCTCGCGGCGGCGTCCAGTGGTAGCGGGGCCCTCCTTGTGCCTTCCCTGTGCCTGTGGCGAGAATTCACATCCCCGCAATGTGAGCCCGTACCATCTCGCCATGGCCAAGGCACCCGTTCTCACGCCGCGGGCGGACGACTTCCCGCGGTGGTACCAGGATCTGATCAACAAGGCCGAACTGGCCGACAACGGTCCGGTGCGCGGCACCATGGTCATCCGACCGTACGGGTACGGGCTGTGGGAGCGGATGCAGGCGGAGATGGACGCCCGCATCAAGGAGACGGGCACCCAGAACGCGTACTTCCCGCTGCTCATCCCGCAGTCGTACCTCACCAGGGAGGCCGACCACGTCGAGGGGTTCGCGCCCGAGCTCGCGGTGGTCACGCACGGCGGCGGCAAGGAGCTGGAGGAGCCGGCGGTGGTCCGGCCGACCTCCGAGATGATCATCAACGACTACTTCTCGAAGTGGGTGCAGAGCTACCGGGACCTGCCCCTGCTGATCAACCAGTGGGCGAACGTGGTCCGTTGGGAACTCAGACCGCGTCTCTTCCTGCGCACGACGGAGTTCCTGTGGCAGGAGGGCCACACGGCGCACGCCACCCATCAGGACGCCCGCGACTTCGCCTCCCACATCCACCGCGAGGTCTACGAGGACTTCATGGTGAACGTGCTCGCCATGGACGTCGTGCCCGGCCGCAAGACCGCCAAGGAGCGGTTCGCGGGGGCCATCAACACCCTCACGCTCGAAGGCATGATGGGCGATGGCAAGGCCCTCCAGATGGCGACCAGTCACGAGCTGGGCCAGAACTTCGCCAAGGCGTTCAACACCTCGTACCTGTCCAAGGACGGCACGCAGGAACTGGTCTGGCAGACCTCCTGGGGCTCGACCACGCGCATGATCGGCGCGCTGGTGATGATGCACGGCGACGACGACGGCCTCAGGGTTCCGCCGCGCCTGGCGCAGGTCCAGGTCGTCGTCCTCGCGATCAAGGGCGACGAGGCGGTTCTGGCCAAGGTCCGCGAGATCGGCGACCGGCTGAAGGCGGCCGGCCTGCGCGTCCAGGTCGACGACCGCGTCGACACGCCCTTCGGCCGCCGCGCCGTCGACTGGGAGCTCAAGGGCGTGCCCGCGCGCGTGGAGGTCGGCCCCCGGGACCTGGAGAACGGCACCGCGATGCTGGCGCGCCGCATCCCCGGAGGGAAGGAGCCGGTGGCGGTCGACGCGCTCGCGGACGTCCTCCCCGCGATGCTGGAGGAGGACCAGGCACTGCTGCTGCGGCAGTCCCGCGAGCGCCGCGAGTCCCGTACCTCGGACGTGTCGTCGGCCGCGGAGGCCGTGGAGGTCATCGGTGCCGGCGGCTGGGCGCGCATCCCTTGGGCGGCGCTCGGCGCGGAGGGCGAGGCCGAGCTGGCCGAGCACGCGGTGACCGTACGGTGTCTGGTCGCCGAGGACGGGTCGGTGCCGGACGCGGAGGACGCGCCGGGTAACGTCGCGCTCGTCGCGCGCGCTTACTGAGTAGCGCCCTTCCGGCGGGAGAGCGACCGAAACGCATCTTGCGCACCGACCGATCACGGGCGGCCCGGCGCGGGAGGTCATCTACGCGCCGGGCCGTACGTGGCCGTACGTCAGGCTACGCACCGGCTTGGTAGGAGCTGTGCGGCTTCTCCGCAGATCAGCGCACCCGCCCTCGTCAGGACGCATCAGCGGCAACTGACGGGTACGTGCAAATTATTTGGGATGCCCCGGAATCGGAACACAGCGGCACCCCGGCTCGTTGTCATTACGTGAGCACGACACAGACACCACCTGTTCTCGCCGCAGAGCTGGCACAGGCGTGGGCCGACATTCAGCGGTACCACCCCGAGTTGCCGGACCTTGCCGCGCCAGAGTCCCTGATCGGAGAGTCGTCGTCCGCCTGCGGTCACGAGCTCTCCTTCGAGCGACTGCTGCACGAAGCAGTCCACGGCATCGCCGCCGCGCGCGGAGTCCGCGACACCTCCCGCGCCGGCCGGTACCACAACCGCCGATTCCTCGCGATCGCCGAGGAGCTGGGCCTGGACCACCCCGACGAGCCGCACCCCAGCAGCGGCTTCTCGCTGGTCACGCTCAACCCTGAGGCGAAGCGACGCTATCGGCCGACCATCGAGCGCCTCCAGCGCGCCCTCAAGGCCCACACGGCGGCGACGTCCGCCGACACCTCCCGTACGTTCCGCGGCCCGGCCGCCCGCCACGGCTCCTCCGGCGGCGGCGTCCGCGTCAAGGCGGTCTGCGACTGCGGCCGCAACGTCCGGGTGGTGCCCTCGGTCCTGGCCCAGGCCCCGATCGTGTGCGGCGGCTGCGGCAAGCCGTTCCGGATCCCGGAAGTCGTGGGGGCGGCGGCGAGCTGAGGTCCCGGCTGCTCGTGGCAGCCGTGACCCGGCCCTCCCCGCCGGGCGAGCACCCGACGTACCTCACCTCCGCGCCGGGTGCCCCACAGGCATGCCCGAGCGCGCCCTCCCCACCCTCCGCACCCCCGGCCAGGAGCGACCCGCCGGGTATGGCACAATGGCTAGCTGTACTCGACAGCCGCACAGGACCCCTCTCTCCTCCGGCTGACGCGTCCGTCGGGCACTCGGGTACCGCAACCCCACGCGGCAGTTCCGCCGTGCCCAACCACGTCAAATCCAGGAGAATCCACTCCCGTGGCAGTCAAGATCAAGCTGAAGCGTCTGGGCAAGATCCGTTCGCCTCACTACCGCATCGTCGTCGCCGACTCCCGTACCCGCCGTGACGGCCGGGCCATCGAGGAGATCGGCAAGTACCACCCGACCTACAACCCGTCGGTCATCGAGGTGGACGCCGACCGCGTGGCGTACTGGCTGGGTGTCGGCGCGCAGCCGACCGAGCCCGTGCTCGCCATCCTGAAGAAGACCGGCGACTGGCAGAAGTTCAAGGGCGAGCCCGCCCCGGCGCCGCTGCTCGTCGCCGAGCCGAAGGCCACGCGTCCGTCGTTCGAGGCTCTCGGCGGTGACGACGAGGGCAAGGGTGAGGCGATCACCCAGAAGAAGAAGGCTGAGAAGAAGGACGAGGCCGCGGCTGAGTCCGAGTCGACCGAGGCCTGAGCAGCATGCTCGAAGAGGCGCTTGAGCACCTCGTGAAGGGCATCGTCGACAACCCTGACGATGTGCAGGTCGCCTCGCGCGACCTGCGCCGCGGGCGTGTCCTCGAGGTCCGGGTGCACCCCGACGACCTCGGCAAGGTGATCGGCCGCAACGGCCGCACCGCGCGCGCCCTGCGCACCGTCGTGGGCGCCATCGGCGGTCGCGGTGTCCGCGTCGACCTCGTCGACGTGGACCACGTCCGCTGACGTTTCGCAGCACCGGCTCGGGCCGGGGAGGGCCACTGGGCCGTCCCCGGCCCGCAGTCGTATGAGCCGTCCGACGGCTCGTCGTTCCGACAGGGAGATCACGCACAGTGCAGCTGGTAGTCGCACGGATCGGCCGCGCCCACGGCATCAAGGGCGAGGTCACCGTCGAGGTCCGTACCGACGAGCCGGAACTCAGGCTCGGACCCGGTGCCGTACTGACCACGGACCCCGCCGCCGCGGGGCCGCTCACCATCGCGACCGGCCGGGTGCACAGCGGCCGGCTCCTCCTGCGTTTCGAGGGCGTCGCCGACCGCAACGCCGCCGAGGCGCTGCGCAACACCCTCCTGATCGCCGAGGTCGACCCGGACGAGCTGCCCGAGGAGGAGGACGAGTACTACGACCACCAGCTCGTCGACCTCGACGTGGTGACCGTGGACGGTACGGAGGTCGGCCGGATCACCGAGATCTCGCACCTGCCCACCCAGGACCTGTTCATCGTGGAGCGCCCCGACGGGACCGAGGTCATGATCCCGTTCGTCGCGGAGATCGTCACCGAGATCGACCTGGAGGAGCAGAAGGCGGTCATCGCCCCGCCACCGGGCCTGATCGACGACCGCGCGGAGATCGCCTCGTCCAGGGAAGAGGCGTAATGCGCCTGGACGTCGTCACGATCTTCCCCGAGTACCTGGAACCGCTGAACGTCTCCCTCGTCGGCAAGGCACGCGCGCGTGGACAGCTGAACGTGCACGTGCACGATCTGCGCGCGTGGACCTACGACCGCCACAACACGGTCGACGACACGCCGTACGGCGGCGGCCCGGGCATGGTCATGAAGACCGAGCCCTGGGGCGACGCCCTCGACTCCGTCCTCGCCGACGGCTACGAGACCGGCTCCCGGGCCCCCGCGCTGATCGTCCCCACCCCCAGCGGCCGCCCCTTCACCCAGGAACTGGCCGTCGAACTGTCCGAGCGCCCCTGGCTGGTCTTCACCCCGGCCCGCTACGAGGGCATCGACCGGCGCGTCATCGACGAGTACGCCACCCGGATGCCGGTGTACGAGGTGTCCATCGGCGACTACGTCCTGGCCGGCGGCGAGGCGGCCGTACTCGTCGTCACGGAGGCCGTGGCACGGCTGCTGCCCGGCGTCCTCGGCAACGCCGAGTCCCACCGGGACGACTCCTTCGCGCCCGGCGCGATGGCGAGCCTCCTGGAGGGGCCCGTCTACACCAAGCCGCCCCTCTGGCGCGGCCGCGACATCCCGGACGTGCTGCTCAGCGGCCACCACGGCAGGATCGCCCGCTGGCGCCGGGACGAGGCCCTGCGGCGTACGACGGCCAACCGGCCCGATCTCATCGAGCGCTGCGATCCCAAGGCGTTCGACAAGAAGGACCGCGAGATGCTGTCCATCCTGGGCTGGGCCCCCGACCCGGACGGCGCGCCCCACGGTCGATTTTGGCGCAGGACCGAAGGCATGGAAGAATAGACCGCTGTTGTGCGTCCGTCCGGCGTGCGCCCCTGCCACAGGGGGACACGACGCCCGTCCGACCGCGCAGCACCCCCTGTGAACACCTAGTTCCCGTTGATGACCTGTGGCATCAGCGAAGAAAGCAGACGAAATGTCTCACCTGCTCGACTCCGTCGACTCCGCGTCGCTGCGCAGCGACATCCCGGCCTTCCGCCCGGGTGACACCGTCAACGTCCACGTCCGCGTCATCGAGGGCAACCGCTCCCGTGTGCAGCAGTTCAAGGGCGTTGTGATCCGCCGCCAGGGCTCCGGTGTCCGCGAGACCTTCACGGTCCGCAAGGTCTCCTTCTCCGTCGGCGTCGAGCGCACCTTCCCGGTGCACACCCCGATCGTGGAGAAGATCGAGCTCGTCACCCGCGGTGACGTGCGCCGCGCCAAGCTGTACTACCTGCGCGAGCTGCGCGGCAAGGCCGCGAAGATCAAGGAGAAGCGCGAGAGCTGAGCTCCACCCGGACGTCACAGCGAGGCCGGATAGCATCTGGCCTCGATGGACACCGAAGCACAGCCGACGGAGCGCGACCGCTCCTCCCGCCCCGGGGACACCAGGGGTACGGAGGAACGGTCGCGTTTCGCGTTGGTGTCGCGGATCACCGACTGGCTGCCGGGCGGGTGGATCACCCTCACCGTCCTCGTCTGCCTGGTGTTTTTGCTCCTCCTCAACGCGTTCGTGGTTCAGCCATTCCAAATTCCCAGCGGATCCATGGAACAGGGATTGAGGATCGGAGACCGCGTTCTCGTAAATAAGTTGGCGTACCGTTTCGGTGCCCAGCCGCGACGTGGCGATGTGGTCGTGTTCGACGGCACCGGGTACTTCGGGCACGCCGACTACATCAAGCGCGTTGTGGGTGTAGGTGGAGACCATGTTGTCTGCTGCGACAAGGAGGGGCAGATCCAAGTGAACGGCCGGTCGGTCGACGAGACGGCGTTCCTCTACCCCGGGGACAGTGCCTCCTCCGTCCCCTTCGACGTCGCGGTGCCCGACGGCGGGCTCTTCGTCCTCGGCGACCATCGCAGCGACTCCAGCGACTCCCGCGACCACCTGGGCTCGCCCGGTGGCGGCATGGTTCCCGTCGGTGACGTGATCGGCCGGGCCGACTGGGTCGTCTGGCCGTCCGACCGTCTCACGCACCTGAAGCGCCCCGCCGCGTACGCGCGCGTGCCCGCCGCGGAGGGTGCCCATGGGTAACCGCGGCAAACCGCGCGGTGTGCCCAGCGGCCCCGCCGAGAACCTGCTGCCCACCGGCTTCCGCCGGGCCGGCTCCAAGCCGTCCGGCGGGCGCACGCGTGCGGAGCGGCGCAAGCTCCAGCGCAAGGTCAAGCGCAAGCGCAGGCGCAGTGCCGTCCGGGAGATCCCCCTCCTGGTCGGCGTGGCCGTCCTGATAGCGCTCGTGCTCAAGACCTTCCTCGTCCAGGCGTTCGTGATCCCCTCGGGCTCCATGGAGCAGACGATCCGGATCGGCGACCGGGTCCTGGTCGACAAGTTCACCCCGTGGTTCGGCTCCGAGCCGCAGCGCGGGGACGTCGTGGTGTTCCACGATCCGGGCGGCTGGCTGGCGGACGAGCAGACCGCCAAGAAGAACGACCCGGTGGGGATCAAGCAGGTCAAGGAAGGCCTCCAGTTCATCGGCCTGCTGCCCTCCGACAACGAGAAGGACCTGATCAAACGGGTCATCGGGGTCGGCGGGGACCACGTCAAATGCTGTGACGCCCAGGGCCGCATGACCGTCAACGGCGTTCCCCTCTCCGAGACGGACTACCTGTACCCGGGCAACGCCCCCTCCCAGATGTCGTTCGACATCACCGTCCCCAAGGGACGGCTGTGGGTGATGGGCGACCACCGCGGCAACTCCGCGGACTCCCGGTACCACCGGAACACCAGCTACGGAGGCACGGTCGCCTTGAGTTCGGTGGTCGGACGGGCCATGGTCATCGGCTGGCCGATGGGCCACTGGACCACCCTCAAAGAACCGCAAACCTTTTCTTCCGTCACCGACGCGGGGGCCACGACGACCTCGTCATCGCGGCTGTCGCATAGGGTTGTCACCGACGATCCCAACGGAACGATCCCACTCCCGAGCCCTGCGGAACTTCCGCTCGTTATGGGAGTGGTGGGCCTGCACCGCGTATGGGGCAGGCGGCGGAACAGAGTGAGGAGTTGGCGTGGGGGATGTGGCGGTTGGCGCACGGTCCGGGCACGACGGCGAGGAGAACCGCGGGCGCCCCGTGGACGCGACCCCCGGCGCGGACGACGCCGTGACCTCCGGGAGTGACTCCCCGGCGGACGGTGACGGTGCGGAGCCGGGCGAACCGCAGGGCCCGGCCGAGGACCGGGGCCCGACGGAGGGCCAGGGACCTGGTGGCTCGACGCCGGCCCCCAAGAAGCCGCGCTCCTTCTGGAAGGAGCTGCCGATCCTGATCGGCATCGCGCTCGTGCTGGCCCTGCTGATCAAGACGTTCCTGGTGCAGGCGTTCTCGATCCCGTCCGACTCGATGCAGAACACCTTGCAGGAGGGCGACCGGGTCCTCGTCGACAAGCTCACCCCGTGGTTCGGCTCCGAACCCGAGCGCGGCGAGGTCATCGTCTTCCACGACCCCAGCCAGTGGCTGGCCGGCGAGCCGACGCCCGAGCCCAACGCCGCGCAGAAGGTCCTCAGCTGGATCGGCCTGATGCCGTCGGCGGAGGAGAAGGACCTGATCAAGCGTGTGATCGGGGTCGGCGGGGACACGGTCGAGTGCAAGGGGACCGGCCCGCTGACGGTCAACGGCAAGGCGCTGAACGAGCAGTCGTACGTCTACGCCGGCAACACGCCCTGCACCGACGACGACCAGGGCGGCCAGTTCAAGGTCAAGGTGCCCAAGGGCTACGTCTGGGTCATGGGCGACCACCGCCAGAACTCGCGCGACTCGCGCTACAACCAGGACGACAAGTACCACGGCATGGTCCCGGTCGACGATGTCGTCGGGCGCGCCATCGTGAAGGCCTGGCCGATCAACCGCTGGGGCACGCTGCCGGTTCCCGACACCTTCGACCAGCCGGGCCTGGACCAGCAGTCCTCCGCCCTCGGATCCCTCACGGTGGCCCCGCAGGCCATCGCCCTGGCAGGTGTGCTTCCCGTGGCGGTGTGGCGGCGGAAGCGCAAGAGCTGACCAAGGCCGGGAAAGAGGGGCTGCCCCCGTTCGGTACCGCCGGGTAGGGTGCGGGTCCATGGGTGGCGAGAGCACGACGCGTACGGTCCCGCGCAGCGGCGGGAGCACAGGAGCGGCACAGGTGGGCAGCCGGCTCGGACAGCGGCTGTCCGGAGTGGCCGTGGCACTGGGCCTGGTGCTGTTCCTCGGAGGATTCGCTTGGGCAGCGGTGGTCTACCGGCCGTACACGGTGCCCACCGGTTCGATGTCGCCGACGATCGCGGCGGGCGACCGCGTGCTCGCCCAGCGCGTCGACGGCGGTGAGGTGCGCCGCGGCGATGTCGTGGTCTTCCGTGACAAGAGCTGGGTGACCAACGCGAACGTGGTCAAGCGCGTGGTCGCGGTCGGCGGTGACACCGTCTCCTGCTGCACCGACGGCAAGCTGACCGTCAACGGCAAGCAGATCGACGAGCCGTACCTGCCCAAGGGCAGCCTGGCCGAGACCAAGAAGATCCCGACGGTGACCGTGCCCGAGGGCCGGCTCTTCCTGCTCGGTGACGAGCGCCAGGGCTCCCTGGACTCCACCGCCCACCTCACCGACGCCGCCGGCGGCACGGTCGCCCGCAGCGCAGTCTCCGCCCGCGTCGACGCCGTCGTCTGGCCCATGAACGGCATGCTCAAGCGCCCGACCGGCTTCGAGACCCTCGGTACCCTCTCCCAGGCCGGCCCGCTGCGCACGATGGTCCTGCTGATCGGTGGCGGCGCCGTGCTCATCCTCGGCGGCGGCGCCTACGGCCCGATCGCCAAGCGGCTCGGCGGCCGCTCCCGGCCCCGTACGGAGCCCGTCGGTGCCGGCTGAGATCGCGGAGCCGGGCGCGGACCCGTCCGGCGGCGGGCTGCGCAAGGTCGCCCGAGTGGTCCTGCTCGACCCCGACGACCGCATCCTGCTGCTGCACGGCCACGAGCCGGACGACCCGGCCGACGACTGGTGGTTCACCCCCGGCGGCGGACTGGAGGGCGCCGAGACGCGCGAAGAGGCCGCGCTCAGGGAACTCGCCGAGGAGACCGGCATCACCGAGGTCGAACTCGGCCCGGTGCTGTGGCGGCGCATGTGCTCCTTCCCGTTCGCCGGCCGCCGCTGGGACCAGGACGAGTGGTACTACCTCGCCCGTACGACCCAGACCGCGACCCGGGCGACGGCCCTGACCGAACTGGAGCGGCGCAGCGTCGCGGGAGCACGCTGGTGGACGTGCCGGGAACTGACCCGGGCACATGAGACGGTGTATCCGACCAGACTCGCCGAGCTCCTTGGCAGGTTGCTCGACGAGGGTCCCCCTGCCAGGCCCGTGACCCTTGACCCGGAAATCGTCTAGGGGCCCGCGGGACTGGCGCACAATGGTGGGATCGCACGGCTGAAGGGGAACATGCCATGAGCGCCGAGGACCTCGAAAAGTACGAGACCGAGATGGAGCTCAAGCTCTACCGGGAGTACCGAGATGTCGTCGGTCTGTTCAAATACGTGATCGAGACCGAGCGGCGCTTCTATCTCACCAACGACTACGAGATGCAGGTGCACTCGGTCCAGGGTGAGGTTTTCTTCGAAGTGTCCATGGCGGATGCGTGGGTCTGGGACATGTACCGGCCGGCCCGCTTCGTGAAGCAGGTCCGCGTGCTCACGTTCAAGGACGTGAACATCGAGGAGCTCAACAAGAGCGACCTGGAGCTCCCGGGCGGGTGACGGAGTTGTCCACAGTCACGGATTCGTCCACCAAGATCCAATAGCTCGCTGATCTGCCCTCATCGTTGGCGCCGGAGGTGGTGCCGACATGAAGACACGAGACGCGCAACCACGCAACGCACAACGCGGTACGCAACGCAGTGCGCAACGCAGTGCGCTGGGCAAGTACGGCGAGGACCTGGCCGCACGGCGGCTGGGCGAGTCCGGAATGACCGTCCTGGAGCGCAACTGGCGCTGCGGCAGGACGGGTGAGATCGACATCGTGGCCCGGGACGGCGACGTCCTGGTGGTCTGCGAGGTGAAGACCCGCCGGAACGGCGCCTTCGAGCACCCCATGGCCGCGGTCACGCCGGCCAAGGCGGAGCGACTGCGCGCCCTGGCGGAACGCTGGACGCAGGAACACGGGGGCGCCCCACCGGGAGGCGTCCGCATCGACCTCGTCGGCGTGCTCCTCCCCGACCGCGGCGCACCCGTGGTCGAGCACGTACGGGGGGTGGCCTGACATGGGATTCGCACGTACGTGCTCCGTGGCGCTGGTGGGCGTCGAGGGGGTCGTGGTCGAGGTCCAGGCCGACCTGGAACCGGGCGTCGCGGCGTTCACCCTGGTGGGCCTGCCCGACAAGAGCCTGACGGAGAGCCGGGACCGGGTACGGGCGGCGGTCGTGAACTCGGGCGGCGAATGGCCGCAGAAGAAACTCACGGTGGGCCTCAGCCCGGCCTCGGTGCCCAAGGCCGGCAGCGGCTTCGACCTGGCCGTCGCCTGTGCCGTGCTCGGCGCCGCCGAGCGGATCGACCCCCGGGTCCTCGCCGACATCGTGATGATCGGGGAACTGGGGCTGGACGGCCGCGTCCGCCCGGTCCGGGGCATCCTGCCCGCCGTGCTGGCCGCGGCCGACGCCGGGTACGAGCAGGTGGTCGTCCCGGAGTGCGCCGCCGCCGAGGCCGCCCTGGTGCCCGGTGTCTCGGTGCTCGGCATCCGCAGCCTGCGGCAGCTGATCGCCGTCCTGGCGGAAGAACCCGTACCCGAGGAGGAACCGGAGGAGCCGGGACGCCCCGACCCGCTCCTGGCCGGCCTGCGCGTGCCCGGCACGGGAGCGGCCACCGGCATGCACAGCATCGGCGCCGCCCAGCACGAACTCGACCACGACCTCGCCGACGTCGTGGGCCAGACCTCGGCGCGCACGGCGGTGGAGGTCGCCGCGGCCGGCGGACACCACCTGTTCCTGGAAGGGCCCCCCGGCGCGGGCAAGACCATGCTCGCCGAACGGCTGCCCGCCGTCCTGCCCCGGCTCTGCCGGCAGGACTCGCTGGAGGTGACGGCAGTGCACTCGGTGGCCGGACTTCTGCCGCCGGGCAAGCCCCTCATCGACGTCGCCCCCTACTGCGCCCCGCACCACTCGGCCACCATGCAGTCCCTCGTCGGCGGCGGTCCGGGCATCGCCAGGCCCGGCGCCGTCTCGCTCGCCCACCGGGGAGTGCTCTTCCTCGACGAGGCGCCCGAGTTCCACAGCCACACCCTCGACGCGCTGCGGCAGCCCCTCGAATCCGGGCACGTCGTGATCGCGCGCAGCGCCGGCGTGGTGCGGTTCCCGGCGAGGTTCCTGATGGTGCTCGCGGCCAACCCGTGCCCCTGCGGACGCTTCTCGCAGCGCGACACGCTGTGCGAATGCCCGCCCTCGGCGATCCGCCGCTACCAGTCCCGGCTCTCCGGCCCCCTGCTCGACCGGGTCGACCTGCGGGTCGAGGTCGACCCCGTCACCCGGGCCGAGCTCACCGAGCCCGGCGCGCGCGGCGAGTCCACGGCCACGGTCGCCGGCCGGGTCCGGGCGGCCAGGGAACGGACAGCCGCACGCCTGGCCGGAACCCCGTGGCGGACCAACAGCGAGGTCCCGGGCAGGGAACTGCGCAGCCGCTGGCAGGCGGCGAGCGGCGCGATGGACGAGGCGGAGCGGAACCTGGAGCGGGGCGTGCTGACCGCCCGCGGGATCGACCGTGTGCTGCGGGTCGCCTGGACGGTGGCGGACCTCGCCGGCCACGACCGGCCCGACGCCGCGGACGTCGCCCTGGCCCTGCAACTGCGCACCGGCGTGCCCCGGGGCGTGCCGATGGCCATCGGGGCGCCCGCGTGACCCCGCCGGACGATCCGTACGGCGCACGGCTGTGCCGGGTCTTCCTCACCCGGGTCCTCGAACCCGGCGACGAGACCGGCGGGCGCTGGGTCCGGGAGCACGGGGTGCGGGAGGTGGCCCGGCGCCTGCGGGAGGGCGGCGAGCCGCTGCCGGGGGTGAGCGGCACGCGCTGGGCGGGGCTGCGGGCCCGCGCCGGGCGGGCCGGGCCCGAGCGGGACCTGGAGGTCGCGCGGGCGGCCGGGGTGCGGTTCGTGTGCCCGGGGGACGCCGAGTGGCCGGCCCAGCTCGACGACCTCGGGGACGCCCGGCCCCTGGGGCTGTGGGTGCGCGGTCCGGCCGGCCTGCGGATGTGGGCGCTCAGATCGGTCGCCGTCGTGGGCGCCCGGGCCTGCACCGAGTACGGCGCCCACGCGGCGGCCGCGCTCTCCGCGGGGCTCGCCGAGCGCGGCTGGGTGGTGGTCTCCGGCGGCGCGTACGGCGTCGACGGCGCCGCCCACCGGGGCGCGCTCGGCGCGGGCGGTGCCACCGTCGCCGTCCTGGCCTGCGGCGTCGACCGCCCCTACCCGCGCGGACACACCCAGCTGATCAGCAGGATCGCGGAACAGGGCCTCGTGATCGGCGAACTACCGCCCGGTGATCACCCGACCCCGAGCCGGTTCATCCTGCGCAACCGGGTGATCGCGGCGCTGACCAGGGGCACCGTGGTCGTGGAGGCCGCCCACCGCAGCGGCGCCCTGGCCACCGCGCGGGCGGCGCAGCGGCTGGGGCGGCTCACCATGGGCGTGCCCGGACCCGTCACCAGCGCCCTCTCGGCGGGGGTGCACGAGCTGCTGCGCGGGGAGGCGGCGCTCGTCACCGACGCGGCGGAGGTCGTCGAGCTGGTCGGGGACATCGGCGAGCTGGCCCCCGCGCGGCGCGGCCCGGTCCTCCCGCGCGACCTGCTGGAGCCCGGTGCCCGGCGGGTCCTCGCCGCCCTGCCTGCGGACCGGCCGGCCCCGCCCGGCGAGATCGCGTGCGGCGCGCAGACCACGCGGGACGAGGCGATCGCCAGGCTGTACGAACTCCGAGCACTTGGTTACGTCGAACGACACGGCGACGGCTGGAAGTTGACACGCCAGGCGATGTTCCCGGTCGAGGACGGTCCCACCCGATGTTGACCGAGTGTGTTCGCCCGTCCGGGGGAACCCCCGACACCCTTGGGTTTTCTCGGAGTTGGCACGCCCCTCCGGTCACCCAGAGCGATGTATACGGTGCGCCGGGAGGTGCCGCAGCGGGTGTCCCCGCAGGGGGTGAGGCTCACTGTTCGCGCACCGCGACACCTCAGTCACGCTACGCTCACGAAGACCTCGACGCAGACCACTGCAACTCGACATCAGACCGGCACCTCACCCACTCAGTCCCTCTTCGGCACACTCCGCTCGGTAGCGGCACTTCACGGCACTTCACGGCAGAACGACACAAGGCGACGAATGCCCCAGCACACCTCCGGGTCCGACCGGGCGGCGATCCCCCCAGCCGCCCGCGACGGTGGCAGCGTGCGGCCGCCCGCTCCCTCGACACTCGACGAGCTGTGGCGGTCCTACAAGGCGACGGGGGACGAGCGGCTGCGGGAGCAGCTGATCCTGCACTACTCGCCGCTGGTGAAATACGTGGCGGGGCGGGTGAGCGTGGGTCTGCCGCCCAATGTGGAGCAGGCCGACTTCGTGTCCTCGGGGGTCTTCGGGCTCATCGACGCCATCGAGAAGTTCGACATCGACCGGGAGATCAAGTTCGAGACGTACGCGATCACCCGGATCCGCGGCGCCATGATCGACGAACTGCGCGCGCTGGACTGGATCCCCCGGTCGGTGCGGCAGAAGGCGCGGAACGTCGAGCGGGCCTACGCCACGCTGGAGGCACGGCTCAGACGCACCCCCACCGAGCCGGAGGTGGCCGCCGAGCTGGGCATCGAGGTGGACGAACTCCACGCGGTCTTCAGCCAGTTGTCGCTGGCCAACGTGGTGGCGCTGGAGGAGATGCTGCACGCCGGGGGCGAGGGCGGCGAGCGGCTCACCCTGATGGACACGCTGGAGGACACCGACGCCGACAATCCGGTGGAGGTGGCCGAGGACCGGGAGCTCAGACGGTTCCTGGCGCGGGCGATCAACACGCTGCCCGAGCGGGAGAAGACCGTGGTCACGCTGTACTACTACGAGGGACTCACACTCGCCGAGATCGGCAATGTGCTCGGGGTCACCGAGAGCCGGGTCAGCCAGATCCACACCAAGTCGGTACTACAGCTGCGGGCGAAGCTGGCGAGCTTTGGGCGCTGAGCCGCCTCCCGTTCGCCGTGGCGCGTCCGTAGAGTGGTCGGCGTGCCAAGGATTCGAGCGGCCTCCGTGGCCGAGCACCGGTCGATGCAGCGAGCCGCCCTGCTGGACGCGGCACGGTCCCTGCTGTCCGAGGGCGGGACGGAGGCGCTGACCTTCCCGGCCCTCGCCGAGCGGACGGGGCTGGCGCGGTCGTCCGTGTACGAGTACTTCCGTTCGCGGGCCGCCGTGGTCGAGGAGCTGTGCGAGGCCGACTTCCCGGTGTGGGCGGCCGAGGTGGCGGCGGCGATGGAGCGGGCGGAGACACCCGAGGGCAAGGTCGAGGCGTATGTGCGCCGGCAGCTGGCCCTGGTGGGGGACCGGCGGCACCGGGCCGTCGTGGCGATCTCGGCGAGCGAGCTGGACGCGGGGGCGCGGGAGAAGATCCGGGCGGCGCACGGCGGGCTCGTCGCGATGATCGTCGAGGCGCTGGGCGAGATGGGGCATGCGCAGCCCCGGCTGGCGGCGATGTTGCTCCAGGGCGTCGTGGACGTGGCGGTGCGGCGGATCGAGCTCGGCGCGGCGGAGGACCCCGAGGCGATCACGGACGCCGCGGTGGGGATGGCGCTGCGGGGTGTACGGGGCTGAGGGCGGCCGAGGTCGCCGTGGGGGTGGGCACGGCTCGCCGCGGCTACGCCGGCAGCGGTACGCCCAGTACCGGCAGCAGTCTCGACGGGCCCCCGCGCAGCAGCCACGGGGGGAGCAGTGACAGCGGGTTCAGATAGGTGTCGCCGCTGAGCAGGCCCCAGTGCAGGCAGCCGCCCGCGCAGTGACCGCCCGTCGCCTCCGTGCTGCCCACCACCTCGCCCGCAGCCACCTCGTCCCCCTTCTCCACCGAGGGCGTCACCGGCTCGTACGTCGTCCGCAGGCCGGTGCCGGTCAGCTCCACGGACACCACACCCCTGCCCGCCACCCGCCCGGCGAAGGACACCCGGCCCGCCGCCACGGCCCGTACCGGAGCCGCGGCGGGGGCCGCCAGGTCCACGCCCCGGTGGCCGCGGCCGTACACCGTCGCCGGAGGTTCCCAGCCGCGCACCACCGCCGGGCGGGTGCCCACCGGCCAGGCCCGGCCGATCGCCGGCACCCGCGCCCGCGGGGCCGCAGGGACCGGGGGAGCCGGGGAGTCGGCCCAGGCCAGGGGCGTCAGGACGGTCACCGTCAGGGCCGGCGCGAGGAGCAGCCGCACCCCCGCACATCGTTTCGCTCGCATGCGGCAAACCGTCCCGCACCCCCGCGGTCATGGCCGGGACGTGTGGACAACTCACCGGTTGTGGACAGCGGCGTCACCCGGCGCCTCGCCGGTCCCGTACAATTCTTGTGGCGATCCGGGTCACCGGGTCGACTTCGCACGCCCCGATACGAGGCGCGGCCGGCGACGGTCCGTTCGTATCAGCGCCCCTCGGTCCTCATGTGGCAACGGCGCGTCGTGGGCGTCAGGCGCGGGAGCCGTCCGGCATCCGCGGCACAACCGAGAAATTCAAGGAGATACGGCCATGGCCGTCGTCACGATGCGGGAGCTGCTGGAGAGCGGCGTCCACTTCGGTCACCAGACCCGTCGTTGGAACCCGAAGATGAAGCGCTTCATCTTCACCGAGCGCAACGGCATCTACATCATCGACCTGCTCCAGTCGCTGTCGTACATCGACCGCGCCTACGAGTTCGTCAAGGAGACCGTCGCCCACGGCGGCACGGTCATGTTCGTCGGCACGAAGAAGCAGGCGCAGGAGGCCATCGCCGAGCAGGCCACCCGCGTCGGCATGCCCTACGTCAACCAGCGCTGGCTGGGCGGCATGCTCACCAACTTCTCCACCGTCTACAAGCGTCTGCAGCGCCTCAAGGAGCTCGAGCAGATCGACTTCGAGGACGTCGCCGCTTCCGGTCTGACCAAGAAGGAGCTTCTCGTGCTCTCGCGCGAGAAGGCCAAGCTGGAGAAGACCCTCGGTGGTATCCGCGAGATGCAGAAGGTGCCCAGCGCCGTCTGGATCGTGGACACCAAGAAGGAGCACATCGCGGTCGGCGAGGCCCGGAAGCTGAACATCCCGGTCGTCGCCATCCTCGACACCAACTGCGACCCCGACGAGGTCGACTACAAGATCCCGGGCAACGACGACGCGATCCGCTCCGTCACCCTGCTCACCCGTGTGATCGCCGACGCCGTCGCCGAGGGCCTCATCAGCCGCTCGCGCGTCGCCACCGGTGACAAGGGCGAGAAGGCCGCCGGCGAGCCGCTGGCCGAGTGGGAGCGCGACCTGCTCGAGGGCGAGAAGAAGGCCGAGGAGGCCCCGGCCGCCGCCGAGGCGCCCGCTGCCGAGGCTCCGGCCGCTGAGGCTCCCGCTGCCGAGGCTCCCGCTGCCGAGGCTCCGGCCGCTGAGGCTCCCGCTGCCGAGGCGCCCGCCGCCGAGGCCCCGGCCGCCGAGGGCGAGCAGGCCTGACAACCGTGTTGACGGCGGGGGCGGCACTGCATCCGACAGCCCCTCCGGCGCGGTGAAGTCCGCCCCCGCTGTTCACCCGTAGGTCGGCACGGTGTCCGCGATCCATGACTACATGTGGACCCGCAGACCGTGCCAATCTCCGATCTCCCAAGACTTCGAGAAAGACTCACAGACTCATGGCGAACTACACCGCCGCCGACGTCAAGAAGCTCCGTGAGCTCACCGGCGCCGGCATGATGGACTGCAAGAAGGCGCTGGACGAGGCCGAGGGCAGCGTCGAGAAGGCCGTCGAGGCGCTCCGCATCAAGGGCCAGAAGGGCGTCGCCAAGCGTGAGGGCCGCTCCGCCGAGAACGGCGCCGTGGTCTCCATCATCGCCGACGACAACTCCTCCGGTGTCCTGGTCGAGCTGAAGTGCGAGACGGACTTCGTCGCCAAGGGCGACAAGTTCCAGGCCGTGGCCACGGCCATCGCCGAGCACGTCGCCAAGACCTCCCCGGCCGACCTCGAGGCCCTGCTCGCCTCCGAGATCGAGGCCGGAAAGACCGTCCAGGCGTTCGTGGACGAGGCCAACGCCAACCTCGGCGAGAAGATCGTCCTGGACCGCTTCGCGCAGTTCTCCGACGGTTACGTCACCGCCTACATGCACCGCACGATGCCCGACCTGCCCCCGCAGATCGGTGTCCTCGTCGAGCTCGACAAGCCGAACGCCGAGGTCGCCAAGGGCATCGCCCAGCACATCGCCGCCTTCGCGCCGAAGTACCTCGCCAAGGAGGACGTGCCGGCCGACATCGTCGAGTCCGAGCGTCGCATCGCCGAGGAGACCACCCGCGCCGAGGGCAAGCCCGAGGCCGCGATCGCCAAGATCGTCGACGGTCGCCTGAACGGCTTCTTCAAGGACGCCACGCTGCTCGGCCAGCCGTATGCGCTGGACAACAAGAAGTCCGTCCAGAAGATTCTGGACGAGGCCGGTGTCACCCTGAAGCGCTTCTCGCGCATCAAGGTCGGCATCTGAGTCCGTCCGCGATCGACGCGCGGCCCACGGAGAAATCCTCGGGGAATTCTCGATAGGGTCGACAGCAGTCGTCCGCGCACACCGCCACACCCAGGCACGTGGCGGACGGCAGCAGATCTGACGAGGAGGCCATTGCCGCGCATGGGAGCGAAAAGCGACCCCAACCGGCAGTGGCCTTCTTCGTATGTGCACCACGTAACAGAGGCGGGATCCCCATGACCACCAAGGCCCAGAAGAGCGACGACGGCAAAGTGCGCGGCCGGTTTCTGCTGAAGCTGTCCGGAGAGGCCTTCTCCGGTGGCGGGGGCCTGGGCGTCGACCCCGACGTAGTGCACAAGATCGCCCGCGAGATCGCGGCCGTCGTGCGCGACGGCGCGGAGGTCGCGGTCGTCATCGGCGGCGGCAACTTCTTCCGCGGCGCCGAACTCCAGCAGCGCGGCATGGACCGCGCCCGCTCCGACTACATGGGCATGCTCGGCACCGTGATGAACTGCCTCGCCCTCCAGGACTTCCTGGAGAAGGAGGGCATCGACAGCCGGGTCCAGACCGCCATCACCATGGGCCAGGTCGCCGAGCCGTACATCCCGCTGCGCGCCGTGCGCCACCTGGAGAAGGGCCGCGTGGTCATCTTCGGCGCCGGTATGGGCATGCCGTACTTCTCCACCGACACCACCGCCGCCCAGCGCGCCCTGGAGATCGACGCCGAGGCGCTGCTCATGGGCAAGAACGGCGTGGACGGGGTCTACGACTCCGACCCCAAGACCAACCCCGACGCCGTCAAGTTCGACGCCCTCGGCTACGGCGAGGTCATCACCCGCGACCTCAAGGTCGCCGACGCCACCGCGATCACCCTGTGCCGTGACAACAAGCTGCCGATCCTCGTGTTCGAGCTTCTGGCCGAGGGGAATATCGCACGAGCCGTCAAGGGTGAGAAGATCGGCACGCTCGTGGGTGATCAGGGCAGCCGGGCCTGACCGGACCACCCCGGGACCTGGCCGGGGGATGGACAATGTCCTGCCGGTCGGGAACCGTGCAGGAAGAAGACGCGACGCAGCCGGCCGCCGCCACCGCCAAGGAACCGCAGCCGGGCCTACTCAAGACACGCAGGAGCAAGTGGTGATCGAAGAGACCCTCCTCGAGGCCGAGGAGAAGATGGAGAAGGCCGTCGTGGTCGCCAAGGAGGACTTCGCCGCGATCCGCACCGGCCGTGCGCACCCCGCCATGTTCAACAAGATCGTGGCCGACTACTACGGCGCGCTGACGCCGATCAACCAGCTGGCTTCGTTCTCCGTACCGGAGCCGCGCATGGCCGTCGTGACCCCGTTCGACAAGAGCGCGCTGCGCAACATCGAGCAGGCGATCCGCGACTCCGACCTGGGCGTCAACCCGAGCAACGACGGCAACATCATCCGCGTGGTGTTCCCCGAGCTCACCGAGGAGCGCCGCCGCGACTACATCAAGGTCGCCAAGGGCAAGGCGGAGGACGCCCGGGTGTCGATCCGCTCGGTGCGCCGCAAGGCCAAGGACGCCCTCGACAAGCTGATCAAGGACGGCGAGGTCGGCGAGGACGAGGGCCGCCGTGCGGAGAAGGAACTCGACGACACCACCGCGAAGTACGTGGCCCAGGTGGACGAGCTCCTCAAGCACAAGGAAGCGGAACTGCTCGAGGTCTGATGAACGACTCTTCCTGGGGCGCTCCGCCACAAGCCGGGTCACAAGCCGGGTCACAGGCCGGGTACTGGGGGCCCACCGACCAGGGACCGGTCCGGGGGGCTGCCCCGGCGGGCCCCGCGTACGATGCGCATGACGCGCAGCAGACTCGCCCCATGCCGGCCGTGCCCGACGTACCCGTTCATGGCCCTCGTGGCGGACACCAGGACGACGACCGGGGGGCCGCTCGGCTGAGCGGCCCCTTGTTCCGCGACGAGCCGCAGGCCCAGTCCTACGGGCCGTATGACATGCCGCGGACGTCGCCCGACGGGGCGGCGCCGCAGAATCCGGAGCCCATGCCCGACGCCCCGCAGCCGGCCCCCGCGCCGCAGAAGAAGAGTGCGGGCCGGGACCTGAGCTCGGCCATAGGGGTGGGCGTCGGGCTCGGCGTGGTGATCGTCGCGTCCCTGTTCATCGTCAAGGCCGTGTTCGTCGGCGTCGTGGCGGTCGCCGTCGTCGTCGGCCTGTGGGAGCTGACCAGCAGGCTTCAGGAGCGCAAGGGCATCAAGGCGCCCCTGGTCCCGCTGGCCGTCGGCGGTGCGGCGATGGTCGTCGCCGGGTACGTCCGGGGTGCCGAGGGCGCCTGGGTGGCGATGGCGCTGACCGCGCTGGCGGCACTGGTCTGGCGGATGACCGAACCACCGGAGGGTTACCTCAAGGACGTCACGGCGGGCGTCTTCGCGGCCTTCTACGTCCCGTTCCTGGCCACGTTCGTCGCGATGATGCTCACCGCCGGCGACGGCCCGTGGCGCGTGCTGACCTTCCTCCTCCTGACGGTCGTCAGCGACACCGGGGCGTACGCCGTCGGCTGGCGCTTCGGCAAGCACAAGCTCGCCCCGCGCATCAGCCCGGGCAAGACCCGCGAGGGCCTGCTCGGCGCGGTGCTGTTCGCCATGGTCGCGGGCGCGCTGTGCATGCAGTTCCTGATCGACGACGGCGCCTGGTGGCAGGGCCTCCTGCTGGGCTTGGCGGTCGCGGTCAGCGCCACCCTCGGCGACCTCGGCGAGTCCATGATCAAGCGCGACCTGGGCATCAAGGACATGGGCACGCTGCTCCCCGGTCATGGCGGCATCATGGACCGCCTGGACTCGCTGCTGCCGACGGCTCCGGTGGTGTGGCTTCTTCTGGTGATCTTCGTGGGATCCGGCTGACCGTCGCTTCTGCACCGTCCGTACCGGCGATCGCGTCCGAGGATCCCGCAACCACCCCTTCCGAACATATGATCATTCCGCCGTGATCCGTGTCCGGGAGGGGTGAGGCGTGTGTGGGGACGTAGGCGTGCCAAGCGGGAGCAGGAGGCGGCCGACGCGGTCGAGGCGCTCGCCGGGAGTCTGAGGTCCACGATCGACTCCGCCGACGAGACGCACCAGGCGCTGCTGGACATGCGGGAGCAGCTGGCGCAGGAGCTCGCGGAGATCGCCGCACTGCTCGGCCACCGCGACGGGATGCCCGTCGACGCGATCCGGCAGCAGACCGATGTGGCCGCGCGGATCCTCGGGGACATCGACCGGATGTCCGAGGAGTACGGCGACACGCGGGCGCTGCTCGTCGGCAAGGACGAGAACGACCTCGACGAGATCATGCCGGCACTCGAGGAACTCGTGGCGCACGCCCAGGGCATGGCGGAGATCGGGGAGTCGTTCGCGGGCCTCATCGAGTCGATGCTGGAGCTGCGGGAGAAGACCCACCGCCTGCGCGAGGACCTGATCCCCCTGCGCGAACGCGTCCACGCCGCCTTCCGCGCGGCCCAGAAGGAACTGGACGCGACCCAGGGCGCCCCCGGCTGGTTCGGCCGCCAGGCGACCCTCGCCGCCCTCGGCGACCGGCTCACCGCCCTGGACGAGGGCCGGGTGATCCCCACCCAGGACCGCAGGGTCAGCGACCAGTACCGCGACCTGGAACGCGACATCGCAGAACTCCGCGACACTCTGGGAACAGGCCCGGCCTGACCGCCCCACCACTCGTCCCGGGCCACCCAAGTCGATCTGCGACACTGGTAAGGCCATGCCTAAGCCCGGAGAACTCATTTTCGTCGCGCCGCGCGGAGCCAAGAAGCCGCCGCGGCATCTCGCTGATCTCACGCCTGCCGAGCGCAAGGAGGCGGTGGCCGAGATCGGGGAGAAGCCGTTCCGCGCCAAGCAGCTCTCGCAGCACTACTTCGCGCGGTACGCGCACGACCCGGAGCAGTGGACCGACATCCCCGCCGGTTCGCGCGACAGGCTGCGGGAGGCGCTGCTGCCGGAGCTGATGACGGTGGTGCGGCATCTGTCGACCGACCAGGGGACCACCCGCAAGACGCTGTGGCGGCTGTTCGACGGGACGCTCGTCGAGTCGGTGCTGATGCGGTACCCGGACCGGGTCACCATGTGCATCAGCTCGCAGGCGGGCTGCGGGATGAACTGCCCGTTCTGCGCGACCGGGCAGGCGGGGCTCGACCGGAATCTGTCCACCGCCGAGATCGTCCATCAGATCGTGGACGGGATGCGGGCGCTCAGGGACGGAGAGGTGCCCGGCGGACCGGCGCGGCTGTCCAACATCGTCTTCATGGGGATGGGCGAGCCGCTCGCCAACTACAAGCGCGTGGTGGGTGCCATCCGGGCGCTCACCGATCCCGAGCCGGACGGGCTCGGGCTGTCGCAGCGCGGCATCACCGTCTCCACCGTCGGGCTCGTCCCGGCGATCCACCGGTTCTCCGACGAGGGCTTCAAGTGCCGGCTCGCGATCTCGCTGCACGCGCCGGACGACGAGCTGCGCGACACCCTCGTACCCGTGAACACGCGCTGGAAGGTGCGCGAGGTGCTGGACGCCGGCTTCGAGTACAGCGCCAGGTCCGGCCGGCGGCTGTCCATCGAGTACGCGCTGATCCGGGACATCAACGACCAGGCCTGGCGCGGTGACCGGCTCGGGCGGCTGCTCAAGGGCAGGCCCGTGCACGTCAATCTGATTCCGCTGAACCCGACGCCGGGTTCCAAGTGGACCGCGTCGCGGCCGGAGGACGAGAAGGCCTTCGTGGAGGCCATCGCCGCGCACGGAGTGCCCGTCACCATCCGGGACACCCGTGGGCAGGAGATCGACGGAGCCTGTGGTCAGCTGGCGGCCACCGAGCGGTAGTCTGTGGGCGTCAAGTACATCTTCATATTCCGACAGGGGAGCGCCACAGCGCTGAGAGTGCGGCAACCGGGCCGCAGACCCTCTGAACCTCGCCCAGGTCATTCTGGGTAGGGAGTTCGGTCATCACTCGAGCTGTTGCGCCCTGCCCGGGCACCGGCGGATTCCTCCGCGGGTCCCGGGCAGGGCCGCGTCTCTTCCTGGTCAACCCCAGGAGGAATCCAGTGCACAACAAGACCTTCGTGGCCGTGGCCGTAGGGCTCGGTCTCGTGGCGCTGCCCGTTCTGACGGGGTGTGGGGCGTCGAACGGGAAGGGTTCGGCGGACTCCAGGACCGTCACCCTCGTCAGCCACGACTCGTGGGCCGTGTCGAAGAACGTGCGGAAGGACTTCGAGAAGCAGTCCGGGTACAAGCTCCGGGTCCTGAAGGACGGCGACGCGGGCCAGGCCGTCAACAAGGCGATCCTGACCAAGGACAACCCGCAGGGCGACGTCTTCTTCGGCGTGGACAACACCCTGTTGTCGCGGGCCCTCGACAAGGGGCTGTTCCAGTCGTACGAGCCCAAGGGCTCCGACCTGATCCTGCCCCAGTACCGCGTCGACCAGGACAAGCACCGGGTCACGCCCGTCGACACCGGCGACATCTGCGTCAACTACGACAAGGCGTACTTCAGCGAGCACAAGCTCACACCGCCGCAGTCGTTCGCCGACCTCGCCAAGCCCGAGTACAAGAACCTCCTCGTCACCGAGAACGCGGCCACCTCCTCACCCGGCCTCGGCTTCCTGCTCGGCAGCGCCGCGAAGTACGGGGACGGCGACTGGCAGGACTACTGGAAGAAGCTGAAGGCCAACGGCGTCAAGGTCGTCGACGGCTGGGAGCAGGCCTACTACCAGGAGTTCTCCGGCTCCTCCGAGGGCAGGAAGGCCGGCGGCGACCGGCCGCTCGTGGTGTCGTACGCCTCCTCCCCGCCCGCCGAGGTGATCTTCGCCAAGAAGCGGCCCAGCACCGCCCCGACCGGGGTGTCGTACGGCACCTGCTTCCGGCAGACCGAGTACGCGGGGCTGCTGAGCAACGCGGGGAACACCAAGGGCGGCAAGGCGTTCCTCGACTTCCTGCTCACCAAGGAGTTCCAGGACGACATGCCGCTCAACATGTTCGTCTACCCGGTGCGCGAGGCCGCCCAGGTGCCGCCGGACTTCGTGAAGTACGGCCCGCAGGCCAAGTCCCCCGAGACCATGGCCCCCGAGAAGATCGCCGCCCATCGCGACCAGTGGGTCAAGTCGTGGACGTCGCTGGTACTGAAGTAGCCACGCCCAGGCGGGGTATCAGGCGGGGAACCGCGGCGCGGCTCGGCCTCATGGCCCTGCCCGTCGCGTTCTTCGCGGTGTTCTTCGCCTGGCCGGTGGCCGCGATCGTGGCCCGCGGGCTGAAGGTGGACGGCGTCTGGCAGTTCTGGCGGATGGCGGACGTCGTCACCCAGCCGGACATCGGGCACGTGCTGTGGTTCACCACCTGGCAGGCGCTGGCCTCCACCGCGCTCACCCTGCTGATCGCGCTGCCCGCCGCCTACGCCTTCGCCCGCCTGGACTTCCCCGGCAAGCAGGTGCTGCGGGCCGTCGTCACGGTTCCGTTCGTGCTGCCGACCGTCGTCGTCGGCACCGCCTTCCTCGCGCTGGTCGGGCGCGGCGGGCTGCTGGACGAACTGTGGGGCGTGCGGCTGGACACCACCGTGTGGGCGATCCTGCTGGCGCACGTCTTCTTCAACTACGCGGTCGTCGTACGGACGGTCGGCGGACTGTGGGCACAACTCGACCCGCGTCAGGAGGAGGCCGCCCGGATGCTGGGGGCGTCCGCGCTGCGCGCCTGGCGGAAGGTGACGCTGCCCGCCCTCGCACCCGCGGTGGCCGCCGCCGCCCTGATGGTGTTCCTGTTCACCTTCACCTCCTTCGGCGTGGTCCAGATCCTCGGCGGGCCCACCTTCTCCACCGTCGAGGTGGAGATCTACCGGCAGACCTCCGAAGTCTTCGACCTGGCCACGGCCGCCGTCCTCACCCTGGTCCAGTTCCTCGCGGTCGGCGTGATCCTCGCCGTGCACGCCTGGACGGTACGGCGCCGGGAGACCGCGCTGCGGCTGGTGGACGCCGCCGTGACCGCCCGTCGGCCGCGCGGCGCGGGTCAGTGGGCGCTGCTGGCGGGTGTCCTCGCCACCGTCGCCCTGCTGTTGGTGCTGCCCCTCGCCGTGCTGGTGTCGCGCTCGCTGGACGCGCCGGGCTTCGGTTACTACCGGGCGCTGACCGACGACGGCGGCGGCATGTTCCTGGTGGCGCCGATCAACGCGATCACCAATTCCCTCCAGTACGCCGTCGCCGCGACCGCCATCGCCCTGGCTGTCGGCGGTCTGGCCGCCGCCGCGCTCGCCCGCCGGGACGCGGGCCGGATCGTGCGCGGTTTCGACGCGCTGCTGATGCTGCCGCTCGGCGTGTCCGCGGTGACCGTCGGCTTCGGGTTCCTGATCGCGCTCGACAAGCCGCCGCTGGACCTCCGGCAGTCCTGGATCCTGGTGCCGCTCGCGCAGGCGCTGGTCGGCGTGCCGTTCGTCGTACGGACCATGCTGCCCGTGCTGCGGGCCGTGGACGGGCGGCTCAGGGAGGCGGCGGCCGTGCTCGGGGCCTCGCCCTGGCGGGTGTGGCGGGAGGTCGACCTGCCGATGGTGCGGCGGGCGCTGCTGATCGCGGCCGGGTTCGCCTTCGCGGTGTCGCTGGGGGAGTTCGGGGCGACCGTGTTCATCGCGCGGCCCGACAACCCGACGCTGCCCGTCGCGGTGGCCCGGCTCCTCGGCCGGCCGGGCGAACTCAACTACGGGCAGGCGATGGCCCTTTCCACGATTCTGATGGTGGTGTGCGCGGCCTCCCTGCTCGTTCTGGAGCGGCTGCGCACCGACCGGACGGGGGAGTTCTGATGCTGCTGAGCCTTGAGGCCGCGACCGTGCGCTTCGGCGGGCGGGCGGTGCTCGACGCCGTGGACCTGTCGGTCGACGAACACGAGATCGTGTGCGTGCTCGGGCCCAGCGGCAGCGGCAAGTCGACGCTGCTGAGGGCGGTGGCCGGGCTGCAACCGCTGGACTCCGGGCGGGTGGTGCTCGACGGACGCGACCAGAAGGGCGTGCCCGCGCACCGGCGCGGGGTGGGGCTGATGTTCCAGGACCACCAGCTCTTCCCGCAGCGGGACGTGGGCGGCAACGTGGCCTTCGGGCTGCGCATGCAGGGGGCGGCGAAGGGCCGGCAGGAGGCCCAGGTACGGGAGTTGCTGGACCTGGTGGGCCTGCCGGGCGCCGCCGGCCGGGCGATCGCCGGGCTGTCCGGCGGGGAGCAGCAGCGCGTGGCGCTGGCCCGGGCGCTCGCTCCCCGGCCCCGGCTGCTGATGCTGGACGAGCCGCTCGGGCAGCTCGACCGGTCGCTGCGGGAGCGGCTGGTGGTGGAACTGCGGGAGCTGTTCGGCCGGTTGGGGACCACCGTGCTCGCCGTGACGCACGACCAGGGCGAGGCGTTCGCGCTGGCCGACCGGGTGGTGGTGATGCGGGACGGGCGGATCGCCCAGTCCGGTGTTCCGCTGGAGGTGTGGCAGCGGCCGGCCGACGAGTTCGTGGCCCGCTTCCTCGGCTTCGACAACGTGGCCGGCGCGACGGTCGCCGGGGAGGCCGCGGACACGCCGTGGGGCAAGCTGCCGGTGCCCGCGGGCGCGCCACAGGGTGCCCGTACGGTGCTCGTCCGGCCCGCCGGTGTGCGGCTCGTCCCGGCCGGCGAGGGTCTGCGCTGCACGGTGACCGCCCGTACGTTCAGGGGCACGCATGTCGCCGTCCATCTCCAGCCCGAGGACGCCCCGCGTCTGGAGGCGGCGTGCGCGCTCAGGGAGGCGCCGGAGGTCGGTGGGGAGGTCGGCGTGGAGTTCGACGCGGCCGAGATCGTCGTACTCGAGGAGCGGCCGCCCGCCGGGGGACGGCAGTGGCCCGCCCCCCGGACGGGGGAGCGGGCCACGGTGGTGCACGAGGAGTGAGGCGTCAGCGACCGCTGCCCGCCCCGCGACGGCGCATGCCGTAGAACACCGCGCCACCGCCGACGACGACCAGGGCGGCCGCGATGCCCGCGATCAGACCGGTGTTGGAGTTCGCACCGGTCTCGGCGAGGTTCGAGTCACCGGCCGCCGGGGACGGCTCGTTGTTCGAGGTGCCCGCCGGGGCGGTGCTGGTGCCCTGCGGAGCCGACTCCGACGCGGACGCGGACGGGGTCGCGGACTCGGCCGGGGCCGAGGCCGACGCCGAGGCGGACTGCGACGGCTTCGAGGTCTCCGTGGCGGGCGCCTTGGGGGTCTCGGGCTCCTTGGTCTGGCAGGCCGTGGAGGGAGTGGTCAGGTTGGGCGAGATGTCCGCGTCGACCTTCTTGCCGGCCTTGACGTGGACGCGGTACGTCGCGTTGGGCTTCCAGTCCTCCGCGAAGGTGACCGTGGTGCCCGTGCTGGATCCCTTGATGTTCTGCGGCTTGCCGATCTGCTTCACATCGGCACCGTTGTTCTCCAGGAACACGGTGATGATGGCAGGGGTGCCTGCGGCGTCCTTGTCGGTGACGACGATGACGCCCTTACCGCCGTCGCACGTGGCCTCGGCGGAGAAGTCACCTATTTCGCAGGCGAACGCGGTGCCCGCGACACCCAGCGCCAGCGCGGCGGAAGCGGAGGCGACACCCAGGACACGCACGGAACGGCGTGCGTTGCGGCGAGTTTTGGACACGTTTGTCCATTACAGAGTGCATAACTGCGGGGGGCTGAAGGGGAGATGACATGACGAAGAGGTGAGGCATCATCAACCCCAAGAGGCTCACAGGTCTATAAGTGCTCCGTAAGGAGTGTCAATGCGCAAGCGGAGCACGTGCGTTGACTTTACCAGCTTATTAACCAACGATACGTTTCAATGCCTCGGGCGCCTCCTCGATCCGGTCAACAAGGGCGATTCGGGACTCCATCGACCGCCCCCGCGCGAGCGCCTGCAACAGCGGCCACACCGGGAGCCGTTCCGTCCAGTGCGCCCGGTCCACGAGCACCATCGGCGTGGGCTCGCCCCGCGACTCGTAGTAGTTCGGGGTCGCGTTGTCGAAGACCTCCTGTACGGTCCCGGCGGCGCCCGGCAGGAACACCACGCCCGCGGTGGAGCGGGCCAGCAGGCCGTCCTCGCGGGTGGCGTTGGCGAAGTACTTCGCGATGTGCGCGGCGAAGGCGTTCGGCGGCTCGTGACCGTAGAACCAGGTCGGGATGCCCACCGACGCACCACCGTCGGGCCAGCGGTCGCGCACCTCGAAGGCGGCGTGCGCCCAGTCGGAGACGGACGGCCGGAACGAGGGGGCCTTGGCGAGGAGTCGCAGCGCCTCCCCGAGCATCCGGTCCTCGAACGGGGCGGAGTACGCACCGAGGTTGGCCGCCTCCATGGCCCCCGGACCGCCGCCGGTCGCCACCGTGAGCCCGGCGCGGGCCAGTTCGCGGCCCAGACGGGCGGCACCGGCGTACGCCTCGGTGCCGCGCTCCATGGCGTGGCCGCCCATGACGCCCACCACCCGTGTGCCGGCGAGGAGTTCGTCGAGCGCGTCGGAGACGGCGTCGTCGTGGATCGCGCGCAGCATGGACGAGTAGACGTCGCCGTCGGACTTCGTCCGCTGGAACCAGTCGTAGGCCCGCGCGTCCGGCGTGGCCTCGTATCCCTCGTCGAGGGACTCGAACAACTCGTCCGGCGTGTAGACGAAGCCACGGTACGGGTCGAAGGGCAGGCCCGGCACGGGCGGGAACACCAGCGCGCCGGCGGCCCGCACCCGGGCGGCGGCCTCGGGATCCATCGGGCAGCCGAGGAAGACGGCTCCCGAGGCGTCCACGGAGAGCAGGACGTCCGTACGGGCCGTCAGATCGACTGCCTGGACACGGAACCGGGCGAGCGTGCCGTGTTCGGCGACCACCTCGTCGAACTCGACGAGCGACTCTATCTCGTGGTCGTGGGCGGCACGGTTGGGCTGGGCGGGTGTCGGATGCACCCGCCCATGCTGGCACAGCCGTTCGCATCCCGGTCCGGGTTCGGCGGCTCAGCCCTGGATCGCCGCCGGGTCCATCCACGTGATCTCCCAGGTGTGGCCGTCGAGGTCGTCGAAGCCCCGGCCGTACATGAAGCCGTGGTCCTGGGTCCGGCCGGCCGTGCCGCCCGCCGCGACCGCCTTCTCCACCAGCTCGTCGACCTTCTCGCGGCTCTCGGCGCTCAGACACACCAGCACCTCGCTGGTCTTGGCCGCGTCGGCGATCTCCTTGTCGGTGAAGGTCGCGTAGAACGGCTTGGTGAGGAGCATCGCCACGATGGTGTCGCTGATCACGACGGAGGCCGCGTTCTCGTCGCTGAACTGCGGGTTGATCGTGTAGCCCAGCTCCGTGAAGAACTTCTTCGAGGCGTCCAGGTCGTTCACGGGCAGGTTCACGAAGATCATCTGCTGGTACATGCCGGTCTCCCGTCGGGGTGCGGTGCGTCGTTACGGCTGATAGACCGGCGGCCGCCGGGAATCTCATCGGTGGCCGGCAGATTTTCTTCAGCGGCCCAGCGGGAGTGCCGCGAGGTGGGCGACCGCCAGGGTGAGCGGGCCGAACAGGGCGAGCAGCGCGCCCGCCCGCAGGGCCGCCGCACCGCGCAGGAGCGTGGCGCGGGCGCCGAGGCGGACCAGCGCGGCGGTGGTGCCGGCCCGGGACTGCCTGGCCTCCACGGCCGCCGTGAGAAGCGTGGCCACCGTGCAGCCGGCCACCAGGAGGGTGCCGAGGCCGGTCAGCGGGCCGAAGGACGGGGCGCCGCCGGCGTACGGGGCCGTCATCGCGTACGCACCGGACGCGACCGCGCAGACGATGCCGAGGGGGCGGCCGACCCGGGTGGCCTCCGCCATCAGGACGCGGCCGGCGAGCAGTCTCAGCGCGCCCGGCCGGACCGCTTGCAGCAGGAGGCCGCACAGGTGGGTGAGGCCGGGGCCCGCGAGGACCAGGCCGGCCGCGGTCAGGGCCCAGCCGGCGAGCACCCCCGCGGGGCTTTCCCGGAGGGGGGCGGGGGCGGCCGGTCCGGCGTAGGACTCCACGGCCAGGCCCGCGGCCAGTACGGCGATGCCCCAGGGCAGACCGCGGGGTGCTTCGCGGGGCGGCGGGGGATCGGTGAGGACGTCGGTCCAGTCGGCGTCCGGGGTCTCCGCCCCGGGGTCGGTCACCTCGTCCGGGGCCTGCCGGGCACCGCCCGCCGGTGTCTGCTCACGGAGCCGGAAGCGTGCCCCGAACCGGGGCGAGACGGGGCGCGGGCGGCGGATGTCCCGGGGGCGCAGTACCAGGGCGGCCGCGGTGGAGGCGATGGCGGGGACCACGGCCAGCAGGGTGAGGGTCGCCGGAACGGGCAGTGGCCGGCCGGCGGCGAGCGACCGCGCGGCGGCGCCGTCGAAGGGCATGCCCGTCACGTCGCCGCGCAGATGCAGGAAGAGCAGGAGCGCCACCGCCGAGCCGAGGGTGCAGGACAGGGCGGTCGTCAGGGCCGAGATCGCCATCAGCCGGGCCGGGCCCAGGCCCAGCGCGGACAGGCCTGGCCGGGGGCGGGTGCCGGGGTCGGTGCGGGCGACGGCCACCGCGAAGTGGACGGTGGCGGCCAGCGGGACCGCGCACCAGGCCAGACGCAGGAGAAGGGAGGCGGCGGGTGCGCCCTGGTGGCCCAGTGCGTAGCCGAAGGTGCCGAGCAGGAGGAAGCCCGTGCCCGCGGCCGCCGTCGCCACCAGGAGGCGGCGCAGCTGGACCGCGGGATGCGCGAGGCGGGTCAGGCGGAGAGCGAGCACGCGGCCCGGCCTTCCGCCTCGGGGGCCTCGGGCAGGTGCACGGTGTGGACGCGCCGGCCGTCCAGCAGGGTCACCGTGCGGTCGGCGAGCGCCGCGGTCTCCGCGTCGTGGGTGGCCAGCACCACCGTGATGCTGTGCGAGCGGGCCGCGGTGGTCAGCGTCCGCAGGACGTGCGCGCGGTCGGCCCGGTGCAGCGGGGCGGTCGGCTCGTCGGCGAAGAGGACCGTGGGCGCGGGGGCCAGCGCCCGTGCGATGGCGACCCGCTGGCGTTCGGCCTGCACCAGCTCGTGCGGGCGCTTGCGGGACTTCTCGCCGACGTCGAGGCGCTCCAGCCACTCCAGGGCCGCCACCTTGGCCCGGCGGCGGCTGGTGCCGCGCAGCATCAGGGGGAGGGCGGTGTTCTCCCAGACGGTCAGCTCGGGGACCAGGGCCGGTACCGGGTCGATCCAGCAGAAGCGGTCCCGGCGCAGCCGTTCGCGCCGCATGGGGCCCATGGTGTGCACGGGCACGCTGTTGAACCAGACCTCCCCGCGCTGCGCCGGCACCAGACCGGACAGGCAGCTCAGCAGGGTCGTCTTGCCGCTGCCGCGCGGTCCGCTGACGGCGAGGATCTCGCCCACCCGCACGCCGAGCGAGACACCGGCCAGTCCCGGCGAGCCGTCGGGATGCACGTAGTGCAGCGAGCGTGCCCAGAGCACGTCGTTGTCCGGCGGGGCCTCCATGGGCGTACACCTCGGTTCTGATCCGTATTTCCCGTACCAAGTCCCTCGTGCGGGGGAACGAAGGCAGGGCCGATCGGTTACCAGGCACGCTAAGGAGCCGGGGCCGCGACGCCGGACAGCACGCGGCCCGGGGTGCACCCTTCTCACTCGTACGGGTGCTCCCCGGGCCGTATGATCGGCTGAATCGCCGGCGGCTAGAGCTTCGTCCACGCCTCCGTCAGCGTCGCGCGCAGGATCTGCTCGATCTCGTCGAAGGTCTCCTGGTTGGAGATCAGCGGCGGGGCGAGCTGGACGACCGGGTCGCCGCGGTCGTCGGCACGGCAGTACAGGCCGTTGTCGTAGAGCGCCTTGGAGAGGAAGCCGTACAGGACGCGCTCGGTCTCCTCGTCGTTGAAGGACTCCTTGGTGTGCTTGTCCTTCACCAGCTCGATGCCGTAGAAGAAGCCGTTGCCGCGGACGTCGCCGACGATCGGCAGGTCGTGCAGCTTCTGGAGGGTCTGGAGGAACGCGGACTCGTTGTCCAGCACGTGCTGGTTGAGGTTCTCGCGCTCGAAGAGGTCCAGGTTGGCCAGGCCGACCGCGGCCGACACCGGGTGGCCGCCGAAGGTGTAGCCGTGCAGGAAGGTGTTGTCGCCCTTGTAGAACGGCTCGGCGAGCCTGTCGGAGATGATGCAGGCGCCGATCGGGGAGTAGCCCGAGGTCATGCCCTTGGCGCAGGTGATCATGTCCGGGACGTAGCCGAACTTGTCGCAGGCGAACATCGTGCCCAGGCGGCCGAAGGCGCAGATGACCTCGTCGGAGACGAGCAGCACGTCGTACTGGTCGCAGATCTCGCGGACCCGCTGGAAGTACCCGGGCGGCGGCGGGAAGCAGCCGCCGGCGTTCTGCACCGGCTCCAGGAAGACCGCGGCGACCGTCTCCGGGCCCTCGAAGAGGATCTGCTGCTCGATCTGGTCGGCGGCCCAGCGGCCGAAGGCCTCCGGGTCGTCACCGAAGAGCGGGGCGCGGTAGATGTTGGTGTTCGGGACCTTGTGGGCACCGGGGACCAGCGGCTCGAAGGGGGCCTTCAGGCCCGGCAGGCCGGTGATCGACAGGGCGCCCTGCGGGGTGCCGTGGTAGGCGACCGCACGCGAGATGACCTTGTACTTGGTCGGCTTGCCCTGGAGCTTGAAGTACTGCTTGGCGAGCTTCCAGGCGGTCTCGACCGCCTCGCCGCCGCCGGTGGTGAAGAAGACCTTGTTCAGGTCGCCCGGGGCGTAGTCGGCGAGCCGCTCCGCCAGCTCCACGGCCTTCGGGTGGGCGTAGGACCACACCGGGAAGAACGCCAGCTCCTGCGCCTGCTTGAAGGCGGTCTCGGCCAGTTCCGTGCGGCCGTGACCGGCCTGGACCACGAACAGACCCGCGAGACCGTCGAGGTAGCGCTTGCCCTTGTCGTCGTAGATGTAGGTGCCCTCGCCGCGCACGATCGTCGGCACGGGGGAGTTCTCGTACGAGGACATGCGGGTGAAGTGCATCCACAGGTGGTCGTACGCGGTTCGGCTGAGGTCCTTTGAGCTCACGGTTATCGGGTTCCCCACATATAGGTCTGCTTCTTGAGCTTGAGGTAGACGAAGCTCTCGGTGGAGCGCACGCCGGGCAGGGCCCGGATGCGTTTGTTGATGACGTCCAGCAGGTGGTCGTCGTCCTCGCAGACGATCTCGGCGAGGATGTCGAACGAGCCCGCGGTCATCACCACGTACTCGACTTCCGACATGCCGGTCAGCGCGTCAGCGATCGACTCGACATCGCCTTCGACGTTGATCCCGACCATCGCCTGCCGGCGGAAGCCCACGGTGAGCGGGTCCGTGACGGCGACGATCTGCATCACGCCCTGGTCGAGCAGCTTCTGGACGCGCTGGCGCACGGCCGCCTCGGACAGGCCCACGGCCTTGCCGATCGCGGCGTACGGCCGGCGGCCGTCCTCCTGGAGCTGCTGGATGATGGCGAGGGAGACGGCGTCCAGCTGGGGGCTGCCGTTCCTGGACTCGCGGGAGTCCCTCTGGTCTGCGCTTCTGGCCACGGGGTCACTGTGCACGACGTCTCGACAGTTCCGCAAGGCCGGATCAATGAAATTCGTTGTTTACGCGCCTGAAGCCTGCGGATTCCGCACCGAACGTGGGATCGGGGGTGTTGAAAACGTCGACTCTCCGATTAGTGTGGGTGTCTCATCCAATGGACACCCGAGGAGGGCCGGCAGTGAGCACCGAGCTGGGACGGCTGCGCAAGCTACGTAACTACATCGCCGGTGAGTTCCGGGACGCCGCCGACGGACGGACCACCGAGGTGGTCAACCCCGCGACGGGCGAGGCGTACGCGACCGCGCCGTTGTCCGGGCAGGCCGACGTGGACGCCGCGATGGCCGCGGCCGCCGAGGCCTTCCCCGGCTGGCGGGACACGACCCCGGCCGAGCGGCAGAAGGCCCTCCTGAAGATCGCGGACGCGTTCGAGGAGCGCGCCGAGGAACTGATCGCGGCCGAGGTGGAGAACACGGGCAAGCCGACCGGGCTGACCCGCTCCGAGGAGATCCCGCCGATGGTCGACCAGATCCGCTTCTTCGCGGGCGCGGCGCGGATGCTCGAAGGCCGCTCGGCCGGTGAGTACATGGAGGGGATGACCTCGATCGTCCGCCGTGAGCCGGTCGGCGTCTGCGCCCAGGTCGCGCCGTGGAACTACCCGATGATGATGGCGGTGTGGAAGTTCGCCCCGGCGATCGCGGCGGGCAACACGGTCGTCCTGAAGCCCTCGGACACCACCCCCGCCTCCACGGTCCTGATCGCCGAGATCATCGGTTCGATCCTGCCCAAGGGCGTCTTCAACGTCATCACCGGCGACCGCGACACCGGCCGCCTGATGGTCGAGCACCCGACCCCGGCGATGGCCTCCATCACCGGCTCCGTGCGCGCCGGCATGTCGGTCGCCGAGTCCGCGTCCAAGGACCTCAAGCGCGTCCACCTCGAACTGGGCGGCAAGGCGCCGGTCGTCGTATTCGAGGACCTCGACAGTGCGGCCATCGCGAAGGCCGTCGAGGACATCTCGGTCGCGGGCTTCTTCAACGCCGGCCAGGACTGTACGGCCGCCACCCGCGTCCTCGTCCACGAGTCCATCCACGACGAGTTCGTGGCCGCGCTCGCCAAGGCCGCGTCCGAGACGAAGACGGGCCAGCCGGACGACGAGGACGTCCTGTACGGCCCCCTCAACAACCCCAACCAGCTCAAGCAGGTCTCCGGCTTCATCGAGCGCCTCCCCGCGCACGCCAAGGTCGAGGCCGGCGGCCACCAGGTCGGCGACAAGGGCTACTTCTACGCCCCGACCGTCGTCTCGGGCCTCAAGCAGGACGACGAGATCGTCCAGCAGGAGGTCTTCGGCCCGGTCATCACCGTCCAGTCCTTCTCGGACGAGAACCAGGCCGTGGAGTGGGCCAACGGCGTCGAGTACGCCCTCGCCTCCTCGGTGTGGACCAAGGACCACGGCCGCGCCATGCGGATGTCCAAGAAGCTCGACTTCGGCTGCGTGTGGATCAACACCCACATCCCGCTGGTCGCCGAGATGCCGCACGGCGGCTTCAAGAAGTCCGGCTACGGCAAGGACCTGTCGGGGTACGGCTTCGACGACTACACCCGGATCAAGCACGTCATGACGTCGCTGGAGGCGTAGGCCTCAGGCGGTTCCGCGGTGACGGTGCGGCCCCGGACCGGGCTTCCGGTCCGGGGCCGCGGCGTGCGCGGTCGCACGGGTGGTGGGATCGACAGGGTGTCGCGTCCGCAGCGGCTCGCTCGACGGGGCGTCCATTGCCCGGGGAGGGCAGGCGCGGCATGCTGCCGGGGTGCCTGCTTCCCACCTGCCCTCCCGCCGCTCCTTGTTGCGCGCCCTCGGTGGTACCGCCGTGTTCGGCGCGCTCGCCGGCTGCGGCGTGCCCGCCGCGTACGTCAAGCCGGGCGACCGTGCCGCCACCGACGCGTCCGCCGGCGACAAGCGGCTGACCTGGGCGAACTGGCCGCTGTACATCGACACCGACGACGACAACCCCAACAAGCGGCCCACGCTGGAGGCGTTCGAGAAGCGCACGGGCATCTCGGTCGACTACGTCGAGGAGATCAACGACAACGACGAGTTCTTCGGCAAGATCAGCCCCGCGCTGATGAACCACCAGTCGACCGGCCGCGACCTGATCGTCGTCAGCGACTGGATGTGCGCGCGGTTCGTGCGCCTGGGCTGGGTGCAGCAGATGGACCGGGCCCGGCAGCCGAACGTGACGAAGTACCTCGACCCGCTCCTGCGCTCGCCCGCCTTCGACCCCGGCCGGAAGTTCACCGTGCCCTGGCAGTCGGGCATCACCGGCATCGCCTACAACCGGCGCAAGCTGGGCCGCGAGATACGCCACGTCAAGGACCTCTGGGCGAGCGACCTCAAGGGCCGGGTGACCCTGCTCTCCGGACTGGACGAGGCGTTCGCGCTGCTGATGCAGGGCAACGGCGTGGACATCACCAAGTGGACGGCGGCCGACTTCCACACCGTCTGCGACCAGGTGGAGAAGGAGGTCCGCCGGGGCCAGATCCGCCGCTTCACCGGCAACGACTACACCAAGGACCTGGTCAGCGGCGATGTCCTCGCCTGCCAGGCGTACTCCGGTGACGTCATCCAGCTCCAGGCGGACAACCCCGACATCCGCTTCGTCGTCCCCGAGGAGGGCGCCGAACTCTGGTCGGACTCCCTGATGATCCCCGACCTGGCCCGCCACAAGGCCAACGCCGAGCGGCTCGTCGACTACTACTACGCCCCCGAGGTCGCCGCCGGACTCGCCGCCTGGGTCAACTACGTCTGCCCGGTCCCCGCGGCCAAGGAGGTCCTGGCCGCCGCCAAGGACAAGGACACGGCCGCTCTGGCCGACAACCCCCTGATCTTCCCCGACGCCGGAATGCGCGAGCGGCTCGCCATCGCGCGGGACATCACGTCCACGGAGCGGGTGGAGTTCACCAAGCGGTGGAACGCGATCGTGGGGCTGTAGGCGGTCCCGCGTCACGCCGACGTGGGTGTACCCCGGGCCGGCACCGGTGCGGTCCGTGCCTGTGCGACGGCGTCGTGGAGGGCCTTGGGGTCGTCCGCGTGGAGCCTGATCACGGTGACGGGACGGGGCGCGCCGAAGAACGTCGGTGCGTCGACCGGTGTGGTCAGTTCGAGGGTGACGGACGTCTGTGAGCCGATGGGGAGGTTCAGTTCGCCGTCCTTCTTCGCGTGGGTGAAGCGTGTCTCGCGGCGGACGGAGGCGATCTGGCCGAGGGGGACGCGGATGTCGACGCCGGCCGCCTGCCGGACGCGCAGGGTTCCCTCCGCGAGGACGTGCGGTCGCGTGACGGACGCGGCGTGCAGGCCGAGGACGAACAGGACGGTGTAGACGTCCACGACCAGGAAGGCGAGGTGGACGGCGGGCCGGTCGGAGAGGAGGCAGGACACGGCGACGGTCTCGACCACGCAGGCGAAGGCGAAGCCGTACATGGTGAGGGCCTGGTCGCGGCCGTGGGTGAAGACCGCGTCGGCGCCGTCGACGCCGTGCGGTCGGCGGGCGACCCATCGGATCAGGCTTTCCATGACGCGCCGCTCGTGCGCGAGGAACCGCAGGACGGCCGCCGGGGGCTTCGCAGGTGTCATGCCGGTCCCTCCTGTCGTTCCGTCACGAGTTCGATCGCACGGCGGACGGCGGCCGACTGGGCCGGAGCCAGGTCCGCGAAGAGAACGTCCGTCAGACCGCCGGTGCCCCTGTCGGGGAAACGCACCGCCAGGTCGTCGGGCACGAGGGCCGCCAGCGCCGTCGCGGCACGAACCACCCGCGGGTCGTCCGGCTGCTCGTCGGCGAGGGCGTCCAGCAGGGCGTACACCTCTCCCGCCTGCTGTGTCATCCCGCGCAGCGTCGCCATCAGCGAGAGCCGTTCCTCCTCGGGGACCACGGTGTCGAGGAGGGCCAGGACCTCCCGGTCCTTCACGGCCATCGGGGAGTCCGGCACCTCGCCGAGACCGGCCAGCAGGCTGGTGAGCTCCGGCGACAACGGTCCCTCGGCGGCGAGCTGTCCGGCCCGTGCCTGGGCCAGCAGCGTGGCGAGACGTGCCCGCCGCTCCCGGACGACCGTCTCCTGCCGGCCGAGGTCGTCGTCCAGCTCCTCCAGGACCTCCACCAGGTCCCGGCCCGCGGCGTCCGTGAGGACGTCCCGCACCTCGTCGAGCCCGAGTCCGAGCTCGGTCAGCCGCCGGATCCGGGCGAGCAGGACGGCGTCCCGGAGGCCGTACTCGCGGTACCCGTTGCCGCGCCGTGAGGGCTCGGGCAACAGCCCGAGCTGGTGGTAGTGCCGCACGGCCCGCGGGGTGATCCCGATGAGGGCGGCGAGTTCGCCGATTCGCATGGCCTCAGTGAAAACCATGACGCTGCGACAAGGTCAAGGTCGGCCTGAGCGGCAGGAGGCAGGAGGCAGGAGGCAGGCGGCAGGCGGCAGGCGGCACGACCGGCCGGCAGGTCGGCGTCAGCTGAAGACCACGGTCCGGTTGCCGTGGATCAGGACGCGGCCCTGGCAGTGCCAGTTGACGGCGCGGGCCAGCGCCAGGCGTTCGGCGTCGCGGCCGACGGTGACGAGTTGGTCGGCGCCGGCCCGGTGATCGACCCGGATGATCTCCTGCTCGATGATCGGGCCCTCGTCCAGATCCGCCGTGACGTAGTGGGCGGTCGCGCCGACGAGTTTCACCCCGCGGCGGTGGGCCTGGTGGTACGGCTTGGCTCCGGCGAAGCTCGGCAGGAAGGAGTGGTGGATGTTGATGGCCCGGCCTTCGAGCCGCTTGCACAGGTCGTCGGAGAGCACCTGCATGTAGCGGGCGAGGACGACGAGGTCGATGTGGTGTTCCTGCACGAGGGCGAGCAGCCGGGCTTCGGCCTGCGGCTTGGTGTCGGCCGTCACCGGGACGTGCTCGAACGGCACTCCCTCGGCTGCCACCAGTGGCTCCAGGTCGGGGTGGTTGGAGACCACCAGGACGATCTCGGCATCCAGGGCGTTGCTGCGCCAGCGGTAGAGCAGGTCGGCCAGGCAGTGGTCGAACTTGGACACCATCACCAGCACACGCGGCCTGAGAGCGGCGCTCCTGAGCTGCCACTCCATCCCGGACTCGGCGGCCACGGGGGTGAAGGTCTCCCGCAGACGCTCCAGGGTGACCTCGGTGTCGGGGGCGGTGAAACTGGTGCGCAGGAACACGATGCCGTGGTCGGCGTCGTCGAACTGCTGGTGCTCGGTGATGTCGCACCCGTGCCCGAGCAGGAACGAGGTCACGGCGTGCAGGATGCCGGGGCGCTCGGGGCAGCTGAGGGTGAGGACGAACTCGGTCTTCATACGGGGCTCCTCAGCACTCGACGACGTCGAGGGACGGTGAAGACGCTGCTGCTCATCAGCTGTTCTCCCGGTATTCCGTGCAGGCGTCGGCCAGCCAGGCGGCCAGGTAGGAGGCGAACGAGGAGCGGACCAGCAGCCAGACACCGGAGGCCGCCTCGTCGCGCACCACGAGGGTCACCGGGGCCTGTGCCAGCAGCGTGGTCAGGCAGGAGCCGGCGGGTGTCACCCGCGGATCCAGATCGATGGCACAGCCCTGGGCCAGTACCGTGCGGACGAGGTGCCCGGACAGGGCCAGCGTGGTGCGTTGCGCCGAGACGTCGGTGACGGTGGCGAACTCGTCGCCGATGGCCGAGCGCAGCCGTGCGAGGAGGTCGTCCTGCCGGCCGGCCGGAGCCACCAGCAGCCATTCGTCCGGGCCCATCCACAGCACCTCGACGTCGCCCGACAGCTCGGCGCGCAGGGGACCGGGCAGGGTGGTGCCCAGGCAGGACTCGACGGCCTTCGCCGCCGCGCCCCCGGGCTTCAGGCGGAGGGTGAGCTGGGTCAGGCAGGGCAGTTCCCGCACCTGGAATCCGGTCGGCAGCTGCGCGAAGCCGTCCTGCCACTCGGACAGCGGGCTGAAGCGAGCGGGTGTCTCAACCGTCACGGCGAGTTCCCTCCTTGTCGAAGAGCACAGGGTCGGTCACGGTCACCGGAACGGTCCGGCCGTCCAGGGGCACGTAGAGGGTTTCGCCGATGCGCCGGGTTCCCGAGCGCACCAGGGCCAGGGCGAACGTCCGCTTCAGGGCGTCGCTGCGGTAGCTGGAGGTGACGTGGCCCAGCATGGGCACCGGAGGCGCCGGGATGTCGCTGGTGGCGATGATCTGGGCGCCTTCGGGAAGGAGCACGCGCTCGTCGGCCGGCAGCAGCCCCACCAGTTGCTTGCGGTCCTCGCGCTGGTTCTCCACCCGGGTGAAGGACCGCTTGCCGACGAAGTCCGGCTTCTTCTTGGACACCACCCACGACATGCCCAGATCCTGCGGGGTGATGGTGCCGTCGGTGTCCTGCCCGATGATCGGGTAGGCCTTCTCGGCGCGCAGGACGTGCATCGTCTCGGTGCCGTACGTCGTGATGCCGAACGCGTCACCGGCCGCGAGGAGGGCCTTCCACACGGTGATGCCGTACCAGGCGGGCACGTTGATCTCGTAGGCGAGTTCCCCGGAGAAGCTGATGCGGCACACGCGTGCCGCCACCCCGGCGACGGTGGTGTCCCGCCAGGACATGAAGGGGAAGGCGTCGTTGCTCACGTCCAGGTCCGGGGCCGCCAGGGCCAGCACGTCGCGGGAGCGGGGGCCGACCAGGGGGATCGTCACCCAGTGCTCGGTGACGGAGGTGAGGTGCACCCGCAGGTCGGGCCACTCCGTCTGGAGCCACTCCTCCATCCATTCGAGGATCTTGGCCGCGTTGCCGGTGGTCGTGGTCAGCAGGAACTCCTGCTCGGCCACCCGGATCACGGTGCCGTCGTCGATGGCCATGCCGTCGACTCCGCACATCACGCCGTAGCGGACCCGGCCCACCTTGAGGGTGCTCATCAGGTTCGTGTAGAGCCGGTCCAGCAGTACGCCGGCGTCCGGGCCCTGCACATTGATCTTGCCGAGGGTGGAGCCGTCCATCATCGCGACGCCGGTGCGGGCGGCCCGGCACTCGCGCAGTACCGCCTCCTCCATGCTCTCGCCCGCCTGGGGGTAGTACCAGGGGCGCTTCCACTGGCCGACGTTCTCGAACAGGGCGCCCCGTTCGACGTGCCAGGGGTGCAGTGCGGTCACCCGGACCGGATCGAAGAGTTCCCCGCGGTTGCGGCCGGCGAGGGCGGCGAAGGAGACCGGCACGGCGGGCGGGCGGAAGCGGGTGGTGCCGAGGTCGGCGACGTCCACCCCGAGCGCCTCGGCGACGATGCCCGAGGTCATCACGCCCGAGGTACGGCCCTGGTCGTGGGCGGTGCCGATGGTGGTGTACCGCTTGACGTGCTCCACCGACCGCAGGCCCGCCCCGGTCGCCCGCAGCACGTCGGAGACGGTGGCGTCGCGCTGGAGGTCGACGAACTGGTTCGAGCCGTCCTGGCCGCCCTGGTCGTCCTGCGGGCTCGGGACCCGCCAGAGCACCCGCGTGGCTGCTCCGTCCGGGAGCGGGACGGTGGTCGGCAGAGCGATCATCGAGCCGGTCCTGCCGAGGGCCGACAGGGCCTGCCAGGCGGCGTCCACGCCGTCGGCGAGACAGCCGGAGAGAGTGAACGTACCGCCGGCCGCCCCTGCCGTACGGATGTTGCCGGGCGCGTCGGCGGGGACGAAGGCGCCGATTCCGGCGTCGTAGCGCAGGGTGCCGCGGGCCTGGCTGAACAGGGCGACCGCGGGGTTCCAGCCGCCGGAGACCAGCAGCAGATCGCAGTCGACGCCCTGCCGCTCGCCGAGCTGTCCCCGGCCGAAGGGGGCGACGTGGGCCCGGGTGACGCGCTCGATGCCGCTGGTGCCGGTGACGACGTGGCCGGCGCGGACGCCGATGCCCCGTTCGTCGCAGGCGGTGCGCCAGTGCGCCGGCACCTCCTCGCGTGCGTCGATCACGGCGGTGATCCGCACGCCCGCGTCGGCCAGTTCGAGTGCGGCCGGGTAGGCGCTGTCGTTCGTGGTGAACACGACGGCCCGCTGTCCGGGCAGTACACCGAAGCGGTTGAGGTAGGTGCGGGCCGAGCCGGCCAGCATGATCCCGGGGCGGTCGTTGTTGTCGAAGGCGACCGGACGCTCGTAGGCGCCGGTGGCGTACACGACCTGCTGGGAGCGGATCCGCCAGATCCGCTGCCGCGAGACGTGGGCGGGCGCGGCGGCACCGAGGTGGTCGGTGCGCTTCTCCAGGGCGAGGACGAGTCCGTCGTCGTAGTGGCCGAAGGCGGTGGTGCGTCGCAGGATCCGTACGTCGTCGATGTCGCCGAGTTCCGCGACGACTTCGCTGACCCACGAGAGCGCCGGTGCGCCGTCGATCAGTTCCTGGCTGCCGAGCAACGACCCGCCCGGCTGCGGGAGTTCGTCGACGAGTATCACCCGGGCTCCGGTCCGGGCGGCTGCCAGCGTGGTGGCCAGTCCGGCCGGGCCCGCGCCGACGACCAGGAGGTCGCAGTGGGTGTGCATGGTGTCGTAGCGGGCGGTGTCGGGCTGGCTGCTCAGCCGGCCCTGGCCGGACAGACCCCGGGCGACCAGGCCGTCGTACAGCTCCACGGTGGTGGCCGTGAGCATGGGCTCGGGGAAGGGGGCCTCGATCTGGACCAGCGCGTTGGGTTCTTCGGCTCCGGCGGCCAGGAATCCGCGCGGGCGGCCGTACTTGATGCTGTCGGCCACGTGGTGCACACCGTTGGCCAGCAGGGCCGAGGCGAGGGTGTCGCCGGGGTGCCCGGTGTAGGCGGTGCCGTCGAAGGTGAAGGAGAGGGTGGTGCCGCGGTCGACGTGACCGTGGCCGGGGGCGCGGAAGGGGGTGTTCATCGGCTGGCCTCCTGGCCCTTCGGGACGGCAGGGCGCTCGGCACCGCTCTCGTAGACGGCGAGGAACTCGTGGGTGACGGTGTCGCGCAGGGCGTTGAACCAGCGCCGGCAGCCGGCCGAGTGCACCCACCGTTCGGCGAACGGGCCCTTGGGGTTGTCGCGGAAGAAGACGTACTGGGCCCACTGTTCGTCGTCGAGGGCGTAGGGGTCGTCGGGGTAGGCGACGTGCGCCTGACCGCCGTAGTGGAACTCGATCTCCTCGCGGTCACCGCACCAGGGGCAGGTGATGAGTTGCATCGGGGTCTCCCAGAGGGTTTCAGTGCGCGACGGCGGCCGCGCCGTGCTCGTCGACCAGGGCGCCGGTGGTGAAGCGGTCGAGCGTGAAGGGCGCGTTGTAGGGGTGCGGTTCGCCGGTGGCGACGGTGTGCGCGAAGCACCAGCCGACTCCCGGTGTGGCCTTGAAACCGCCGGTGCCCCAGCCGCAGTTGAGGTAGAGGTCCTCGACGGGGGTCAGGCCGACGATGGGGGAGGCGTCGGGGGTGGTGTCGACGATGCCGGCCCAGGTGCGCAGCATGTGGGCGCGGGCGAAGACGGGGAAGAGCTCCAGGGCGGCGGCCATCTGGCGCTCCAGGATGTGGAAGGCGCCGCGCTGTCCGTAGCCGTTGTAGCTGTCGATGCCGGCACCCATGACCAGCTCGCCCTTGTGTGCCTGGGAGACGTACACGTGGACGGCGTTCGACATCACCACGGTCGGGTGGACGGGTTCGAGGAGCTCCGAGACCAGCGCCTGGAGGGGGTGGCTCTGGAGTGGCAGCCGCAGCCCGGCCATGGACGCGAGTACGGAGGAGTGACCGGCCGCCGCGAGCGCCACCTTCCCGGCAGCGATGTGGCCGCGCGTGGTCTGGACCCCGCGCACCCGGCCGTCGGCGATGTCGAGGCCGGTGACCTCGCAGTCCTGGATCAGGTCGATGCCGTACGCGTCGGCCCTGCGGGCGAAGCCCCAGGCCACGTAGTCGTGCTTGGCGATGCCGGCGCGCGGCTGGTAGGTGGCGCCGAGCACCGGATAGCGCACGTCGGGGGAGGTGTTGACGATGGGGCAGACCTTCGCGACCTCGTCCGGCTCCAGCCACTCGGCGTCGATGCCGTTGAGCTGGTTGGCGTAGACGCGGCGCTTGCTGTCGCGGATGTCCTGGAGGGTGTGGGCCAGGTTGAGCACGCCGCGCTGGCTGAAGAGGATGGGGTAGTCGAGGTCCTCTTCGAGGGTCTCCCAGAGCTTGAGGGAGTGCTCGTAGATGCCGGAGCTCTCGTCCCAGAGGTAGTTGGAGCGGATGATCGTGGTGTTGCGGGCCATGTTGCCGCCCGCGAGCCAGCCCTTCTCCAGGACGGCGACATTGGTGATGCCGTGGTTCTTGGCCAGGTAGTAGGCGGTGGCCAGGCCGTGCCCGCCGCCACCGACGATGACGACGTCGTACGACGGCTTGGGGTCGGGGTTGCGCCACAGGAAGCCGGGGTGGTCGGGGAGGACGTCACCGGGCGTGGCGGGGGCGTTGTCGCGCGGGTGCATCACTGAGCAGCCTCCTCGGCCACGAGCCGCGGGTCGACGGGGTAGAGCGGGAAGCGGTCGGTCAGGACCTGGACGCGCCGGCGCAGTTCGGCGGCGACCTGGTCGTCGAAGCCGGGCAGGAACGCCGTGGCGACGATGTTGGCGACCTCCGTGAACTCCTGTGCCCCGAAGCCGCGGGCGGCCAGGGCCGGGGTGCCGATGCGGACACCGGAGCTGACCATCGGCGGGCGCGGGTCGAAGGGGACGGCGTTGCGGTTGACGGTGATGCCGATCCGGTGCAGCCGGTCCTCGGCCTGCTTGCCGTCGAGTTCGGAGTGGCGCAGGTCCACCAGGACCAGGTGCACGTCGGTGCCCCCGGTCAGCACACTGACTCCGGCCGCCTTCGTGTCCTCGGCCAGCAGCCGCTCGGCCAGGATCGCCGCCCCTTCCAGGGTGCGGCGCTGACGGTCCGCGAACTCCGGCTGGGCGGCCATCCTGAACGCCACGGCCTTCGCCGCGACGACGTGTTCGAGGGGGCCGCCCTGCTGGCCCGGGAACACCGAGGAGTTGATCTTCTTGGCGAGTTCGGCGGTGGACAGGATCACACCGCCGCGGGGACCGCCGAGCGTCTTGTGGGTGGTGGTGGTCACCACATGCGCGTGCGGTACGGGGGAGGGGTGCAGACCGGCGGCGACCAGGCCCGCGAAGTGGGCCATGTCGACCATCAGGTAGGCGCCCACCTCGTCCGCGACACGACGGAACTCCGCGAAGTCCAGGTGGCGGGGGTAGGCCGACCAGCCGGCCACGATCAGCTTCGGCCGGTGCTCGTGGGCGAGCTTGCGGACCTGCTCCATGTCGATGCGGTGGTCGTCCTCGCCGACCTGGTAGGCCGCCACCTTGTACAGGCGCCCGGAGAAATTGAGCCGCATGCCGTGGGTGAGGTGGCCGCCGTGGGCCAGATCCAGCCCCAGGATCGTGTCGCCGGGCTGGAGCAGGGCGGCCATGACGGCCGCGTTGGCCTGCGCGCCGGAATGGGGCTGCACATTGGCGGCTTCGGCCCCGAACAGTTCCTTGACGCGGTCGATCGCGATCTGCTCGATGGCGTCGACGTGCTCGCAGCCGCCGTAGTAACGGCGCCCGGGGTAGCCCTCGGCGTACTTGTTGGTCAGCACCGAGCCCTGGGCCTGCATGACGGCGAGCGGTGCGAAGTTCTCGCTCGCGATCATCTCCAGCGTGCCGCGCTGCCGGGCCAGCTCCGCGTCGATCGCCGTGGCGATCTCGGGGTCGAAGTCGTTGAGCCGAGCGCTGAGAACCGCGGATCGGGCCGCTTGCTGGTCGGGGGCGTGGGCAGTCATGAGAACTCCCTGGAGACCGACTGAAAGGCGACTGATATATCAACCTGTTGTTGCGCTACGCTAAGAGGACGGATCGGCCGGCGTCAAGGGAGGGTTTTACGTGACTTCGTCGACCGTCGCTGGTCAGGGAGCCGGTCAGGGAGCCGGTCAGGAATCTGGTCGGAAAGCCGGTCAGGGCGATGGAACGCTGGCCGATCAGGCCTACCGCGCCATCTCCGACCGCCTGGTGACCCTCCAGATCCGCCCCGGAGAGCCCATCAACGACGAGCGGATCGCCGCCGAACTCGGCTTCGGGCGCACTCCGGTCCGAGAGGCCCTGAAGCGACTGGAGAACGAGCGCCTCATCGTCGCCTATCCCCGGCGCGGAACCTTCGCCACCGAGGTGCAGATCGCCGATCTCGGACACATCTCGGAAGTCCGCAAGCAGTTGGAACCTCTCGCCGCGAGCCTGGCGGCCCAACGCGTCGGCGAGACCGCCCGCGGTGACCTCGAGCGACTGCTGACACAGCTGGCGGACGCGTCCGACGGCGGCACGGACCTGATCCGGCTCGACATGACCGTGCACCGTGCCATCTACGCCGCGACCCGGAACCCCTACCTCGAGGACACCCTGGTCAGGTACGACAACCTGGCCACGCGGATCTGGTGCCTGTTCCTCGACCGGCTGCCGGGCCTGGCGGGCCACGTGCACGAGCACGGTCCCCTGCTGCGCGCCATCGTCGACGGCGACGCGGAGAAGGCCTCGGCCCTTGCCCAGGGACACGTGGAAGGGTTCGAGGCGGCGATCCGCAGCGTCATCTGAATCCTCCGCGCCCTCCGCGCCCTCCGCGCCCTCCGCGCCCTCCGCGTCAGCGTGCCGCGCCCCGTGGCTCCCCCGGGCGCAGGCGGGGCCTGTCCGCCAGAGTGGTCCACAGATACGGGGCGACGTCGTCCTCGGAGAGCTGGGCGATCATGTAGCGGACGCAGCGCTCGATCTTCACCCGCCACAGCCGGGCCGCCTCGTTCCCGTCCGCGTCGCGCAACGCGTCGTGCACGGCGGTGTCCTCGCCCGCGATGGTGTCGCAGGCCTGGCTGTAGTCCATGTCCAGGACCGTGACGAACATCCGCAGCCGGGCGGTGAGCCGCTCGAAGGTGTGGGCGGCCTGCGGGAGGTCCGCGATACGGGCGAGGGCGTCCTGGTACCGCAGGTCGACTTCCCGTATGCGGAGATGGTCGTTGTCCCGCGCGGCGGCCTGGACCTCCGCCAGGGCGGCCGAGGCCGGGGCGAGGTTCTCGCGCCCGAGCATGGCGATGCGGCGCATCAGCGGAGCACCGAGGCTGGCGCGCAGGGCGTAGAGGTCGAGGACGTCCTTCGCGGTGACTTCGGGGATCTCGGTCGCACCGCCGGGGAGCAGATCGAGCATGCCCTCCTCGGCCAACGCCCGAAGGCCCGCGCGGACGACCCGGCGTGAGAGGCCGAGGCGGAGCGCGAGCGGGGCCTCCCGGACGCGGTCGCCCGGCCGGTGACCGTAGGTGAGAAGGGCTTCGCGCAGCAGGCCGACGACCGGGTCGAGAGTGATGGGGGCGCCGGGTGCGGCATCGCCGGTTGTGATCTGCGCCGCTTCGGGCAGGTCGGGTTGGTCGAGTGCGCGCGCCCCGGAGTGTTCGAGTCGTTGCCGGGGCCGCAGATGGCCGGGATGACATACGCCGGGCGCGGAGGGGCCACGCGCGTGCTCGGCACCAACCCGATCGCCTACGCCGTGCCCCGCGCCGACGGCCGGCCGTTCGTCATCGACCAGGCGTCCTCGCAGACGGCGTACGTCAACGTGCGCCAGGCGGCACAGGCCGGGACTCCGCTCCCCGAAGGCCGGGCCGTCGGACCGGACGGAGCGGCGACCACGGACCCGGACGAGGCCCTCCAGGGCGCGCTGTTGCCGTTCGGCGGTCACCGGGGAGGCAACATCGCGCTGCTGGGCGAGCTGCTGGCCACCCTGGCAGGGGCCGCCTTCTCGATCGACGCGGCCTCCTTCGACCACGGATCCGAGCCCCCCCGGTATCGGCGTGTTCGTCCTGTGCCTGTCCCCGGACGCGTTCCCCGGATCCGTGCACCGCGTGGAACACCACCTCCGACGCCTGCACGACGAGAACTCCGTACGACTGCCGGCGTGGGCCACGCCCCCACGGCCCCCCGAGAGCGTCCGACTCGACCGCGGCCTGGCCGGCCGGCTCCTCGCCGCGGCACGTCGACGATGAGGGAGTGCGGTCAGCGGACCAGCTCGGCGGGCTTGGTGGCCTTGCCCAGCAGCCACTCCAGGGGGCCGCGCCGGAAGCGGGGGGACCAGAGGGTGGCGAGGACGGTCACGGCCACGATGAAGCCCAGCAGCACGTGCAGCGGGGGACCGGGCAGTTCCTCGATGCCGAGGACGCGGATGCCGACGACGTGGAAGACGTACGCGGTCAGGGACATCGAACCGACGGCGACGACCGGGCGGGCGAGACGGCGGAAGCGCGGCCAGGCGTCGACGGCGGCGAGGCAGCCGGCCAGGACCGCGATCGCGACACCGGTGTTGGCCAGGATCGACAGGGTGGTCTCGCTGTGGGGAGAGGCCACCAGGAGACCGGCCGGGGTGCTGCCGCTGGGGTAGCCCCAGGTGTCGGACCACCAGGCCGACGCGACCGATCCGCCGTCGCCCCACGCCGACTGACGGAGCGCCGTCAACGCGCCGGGGACCAGACGCAGGGCCAGGAACGAACCGCCGTACCCGAGGACGGCCAGGCCGGCACCGGTGAGGGCGAGCCGTGTGCGCACGGCGGTGGCGGCGAGGTCGAGGCGGGCCACGGCCATGCCGGCGATGACGAAGGGGACCCAGGCCAGTGCCGGGTAGCTGCCGGTGAACAGCAGGGACAGCAGGCCGTCGGCGTTCGCCGGCCAGGTCCAGATGCCGCCGGGTCCGGCGTCGGCGAGGGCGTGCTGGACGACGTACAGGATCTGCGGCAGCACCAGTGCGCCGGCCGCGGCGATGATCGCCAGGGTGGGGGCGGCGAGCCGGTGCAGCGGCAGGACGAGCAGGAAGTACAGCCTGTAGAAGGCGAGGATCACCTCGACCGGGGTGCCGGTCATGGTGAGCGCGGCGCCCGTCCTGCTCGGTCAACTCGTCCAGGCCCGGAGGGACTTGGCGGGCCGGCTCGTCGAGATAGAGGATGCCCGCGAGCACGAGCGCCTCCTGCACTCCCAGGCCGTCCTCGCCCGCGAACGTGCCCAGCTCGCCCGCGAGATGCACGACGTCGTCTCCCACCAGGTCAGCCTGATCGCCGTCCAGGCGAGCGCACTCCAGATCGCCTCGAAGGACCCGGACTTCAAGGAGGGAGCCGGCGTCATCCGTTCCCTCAGCGTCGACACCCTCGACGAACTGCGCCACATGGTCACCCTGCTGCGCGCCTCCGGCGGCCGTGCCACCGAACTGACCCCCCAGCCCACCCTGGCCGACCTGCACAAGCTGGTCGCCACCAGCGGCATCGACACCGAACTGACCGGCGAGCTTCCCCCCGACATCGGCACGCCGGTGCAGCGCACGATCTACCGCACGGTCCAGGAAGCCCTCACCAACGTCCGCAAGCACGCCCCCGGCGCCACCGCGACCGTACGCCTCGGCCGCGAGCCCGGCACCTTCTCCGTGACCGTCACGAACACACCCCCCACCCGCACCGCCCTCCCCCTCCCCGGCTCCCACCAGGGCCTGATCGGTCTCAGGGAACGAGCCGAACTCCTGGGCGGCACCCTCGAAGCGGGCGCGACCGCGAACGGCGGCTACCGGGTGGCCCTGCACGTCCCGGCGCACGACGATGCCTGACCGGCACGACGGCACGTCAAAGGGCCGGCGCCGGCTGTTCTCCCGAGCCCCTGACGATCAGCCGGGTGGGCACGGTGATGGTGCGGGCGCGGGAGCGGTCGCCGTCGAGGCGGGCCAGGGCGGTGGCGGCGGCGCTGCGGCCGATCTCCTCGGGGTCTTGGGCGACGACGGTCAGGGCCGGTTCCAGTGCCTCGGCGAGCGACACGTCGTCGAAGGCGACGACGGCCACCTCCTTGCGCTTGTCGCGGGCGAGTTCGGCGACGATGCCCAGCGCCATGATGTTGTTGCCGGCGAACAGGGCGGTGGGAGGATCGGGCAGATCGAGCAGCTGGGCGGTCACGGCCTCGGCCCCCTGCTGGTCGTGCGCGCTGACGACCAGGGAGCGGTCGTAGGGGATGTCGGCCTCCTGAAGCGCCGAGCGGTATCCGGCCAGACGTTCGCGGCGGGTGTACAGCCTGACGGGCAGGTCACCGACGAAGCCGATGCGCCGGTGGCCGTGGGCGACCAGATGGGCGACACCGTCATGGGACCCCGCCCGGTTCGAGCTGACGATGCTGTCCGTGGACAGGCCGACTCCGGGCCGGTCGAGGAAGACCACGGGAAGTCCCGCCGTGCGGTGGGACTTGAGGTGGGTGTGGTCGGCGCCGACGGAGGGCACGACGATCAGGATGCTGACGCGCCGGGCGAGGAACTTGTCCGTCAGGGCGCGTTCGCGGTCGGGGTCGTCCGCCGAGGAGCCCATGAGCAGGGTCAGTCCGCGTTCGCGGACGGTGTCCTCGATGGCGCGGGCCACGGCTCCGAAGAAGGGGTTGGCGAGGTCCGGGATGACCAGTCCGATGGTGGTGTCCGGTCCGCCGACGCGGATGTTGCGTGCCATGAGGTTCGGCTGGAAGCCGAGCTTGGCCACCGCGGCGAGTACCTGTTCCCTGGTCTGAGCCGAGGCGGGTCCGTCCTCGTTGAGGACGCGGGAGACAGTCTTGGCGCTGACTCCGACTTCGCGGGCGACGTCGGCCAGGGTGGGTCGGCGGTTCGCTGCCATGGAGGAAACCGTCTCCTGTGAGCCCTCTGTTCCGACCGCGGCCTCGGCCGGAAACCCTGAGAGCTGAATCGAGTTGTCAGGTGGCCTGGACTCCGGCGGCCTTCGCGGCCTCCGAGTCCGCTACGACAGTACCGCCGCTCTCGTCGACGCTGAGCGCGCCGGTCATGATGGCGACGACCTCGGCCATGGAGTAGTCGGAGGGCTTGATCAGGGCGGCTCGCCGGCCCAGCCGGTGGACGTGGATACGGTCGGCGATCTCGAAGACGTGGGGCATGTTGTGGCTGATCAGGACGACCGGCATGCCCTTGTCGCGGACCCGGCGGATGAGGTCGAGGACCTGCGCGGACTCCTTGACACCGAGGGCGGCGGTGGGTTCGTCCATGACGACGACGGAGCGGGCCCAGGCGACGGAGCGGGCGACCGCGACGGCCTGCCGCTGTCCGCCGGAGAGGGTCTCGACCGACTGGGTGAGCGACCGCAGGCCGATCTTCAGGTCGGCCATGTGCTCGGCGGCCTCCTGGCGCATCCGCTTCTTGTCCAGCATGCGGAAGACGCTGCCGAGGACGCCCGGGCGGCGGAGCTCGCGGCCGAGGAACACGTTGGAGGCGATGTCCATGGAGGCGGCCACGGCGAGGTCCTGATAGACCGTCTCGATGCCGTGGGCACGTGCGCTCTGCGGGCCCGAGAACTGGATGGGCTCGCCGTTGAGGCGGATCTCGCCGGCGTCGGGGACCACCGCGCCGGTGAGGGCCTTGATGAGGCTGGTCTTGCCGGCTCCGTTGTCGCCGATGACCGCGAGGACCTCGCCGGGCATCAGGTCGAAGTCGGCGCCGTCGATGGCGGTGACATGGCCGTAGTGCTTGACCAGACCACGGGCCTGGAGAACGGGCGTGGAGGAGGTGGCGGTCATCGTGCCTTCTTCCGGGAGATCTGGTCGACGGTCACCGCGAGGATCACCAGGACGCCGGTGATCAGGGTCTGGTAGATGGAGGCGACCCCCATCAACTGAAGGCCGTTGCGGAAGATGCCGACGATGAGGACGCCGATGAAGGTGCCCAGCACCGATCCACGGCCGCCGAAGAGGCTGGTCCCGCCGAGGACCACGGCGGTGATGCTGTCGAGGTTGTCGGTCTGGCCCGCCTGGGGGTCGCCGACTCCGGTGCGGGAGATGAGCAGCAGGGCGGCGACGCCGTAGAGCAGGCCGGCCACGGTGTAGATGCCGATGGTCAGGCGGGAGGTGCGGATGCCGTTCAGCCGGGCCGCCTCCTGGCTGTTGCCCAGGGCGTAGACGTGCCGGCCCCAGCCGGTGCTGCTCAACGCGTAGGCGAGCGCCAGGAACAGGGCGATCGTGACCAGCGAGCCGTAGGTGATGTCGGTGTGGCCGAGCGGGAAGGTCTCCCCGAGCGCGGTCAGCGGGCCGGGCAGGCTGGAGACCGTCTGCTCCTCGGAGTAGATGTGGGTCAGCGCGAACGCCACGTTGAGCATGCCGAGGGTCACGATGAACGGCGGCAGCGGGATCTTCTGCACCAACAGCCCGTTGAGCAGGCCGAAACCACCGCACACGACCAGCCCCAGCGCGATGGCGAGCAGCGGTGGCAGGGAGCCCTCGGCCGCCATCTTCGCGATCACGATGCTGCCGAACGCCATCACGGCTCCGCACGACAGGTCGATGCCCGCCGTGAGGATGATCAGGGTCTGTCCGATGGCGAGGGTGCCGACGACCATGACCTGCTGCACGATCAGGGAGAAGTTCCCGCCGGTGAGGAACTGGTCGGTCGAGAGGGAGAAGAAGACGCAGGCGATGATCAGGGCGGCCAGGGGTCCGGTGGTCGGTGCCGTGAGCAGTCTGCGGGCCGTGGTCGGTGCTTTCAGCTCCGCGTACGGCGTGGTCGTGGCTGTCATGCAGAGTCCTTGTCGGATTCCGTGTCGGAAGACAGATGACCTTGTCTCAGGGCGAGGACGGGTGTCCTCGCCGCCGGACAAGGGGGGCGGCCGTCCCCGGTCGGGGAGGTGGGGCCGGCCGCCCCACTGGGGGAGTCGCGGTGTCGTACGGTCCTCGGGCCGGCTCAGCCCCAGCAGTTCTCCAGGCCGAAGGCGGTGTCCTTGGAGGTGACGCCCGCCTGTGCCTTGTCGGTGATCAGGTTGACGCCGGTGTCGGTGTAACCCGAGGCCTTCTTGCCGCTCTTGGCGTACGTCACGACGGCCTTGACACCCTCGGCGGCCATCTTCAGCGGGTACTGCTGCGAGGTCGCGGCGATCTTGCCGTCCTTGACGGCCTGGGTGCCGGTGCAGCCGCCGTCCACGGAGACGATCAGGACGTCCTTCTCACGGCCCTTGGCCTTCAGAGCGGTGTATGCGCCCAGGGCGGCCGGCTCGTTGATGGTGTAGACGAGGTTGATGCCGGGTTCCTTCTGGAGGCAGTTCTCCATCGCCGTCTGGCCCTTGGCCTGGTCGCCGCCGGTGTCCTGGGCGCAGGCGACGTCCTTGTCGGTGGCGCCGAAGCCCTTCAGGAAACCGTTGTGCCGCTGGACGCCGACGGAGACGCCCGGCGCGAGGTCGAGGGCGGCGATCTTCGCCTTCTTGCCCTTCATGGCGGCCTTGGCGTACTCGCCGATCAGCTGGCCGGCGTTGAGGTTGTTGGTGGCGAAGAGGGCGTCCACCGCGCTCTGCGGCTCGGTCGGGGTGTCCAGCGCGATGACGAGGACTCCCTTGGCGCGGGCCTTCTGGATCGCCGGCACGATCGCCTTGGAGTCGCTCGGGGTGATCAGGATGCCCTTCACACCGGAGGCGACCATGTTCTCGATGGCGGTGACCTGACCGGCGTTGTCACCGTCGAACTTGCCCGCCGCGGTGACCAGCTGGGCGCCGTCCGCCTTGGCGGCCTTCTCCGCGCCCTCCTTCATCTTCACGAAGAACGGGTTCGTGTCGGTCTTGGTGATCAGTCCGACCTTGACGGCGCCGGAGCCGGAGCTCGTGGAGCTCGACTTGGAGCCGGATCCGCAGGCCGTCAGGGTGAGGGCCGCGACGCCCGTGACCGCGGCGACTCTGAGCAGGGAGGAGGACAGACGAGTGGTGCGAGACATGAACGACTCCAATGGGATAGCGAGCGGCACGGGGTGGGTTCAGAGCATGTCGCCCGGGAGTGTCATCGTTGACTTATGTCATCGTTGACACCGCCTGGCGAGGATGATGGACTCCGCATCCCGGCAACGTCAATGCCTTCCACCCGTCACAAATCGGCAACGTCCGTGGTCGTCACCCCTGCGCGGCCAGCCGGCAGCCGTGTCGTGGGGTGACTCTTTCGTCCTACCTCTCCGAGAGAAGAGCAGCCCATGAGCCCGCGTCAGATCACGGTTTTGGGAGAGTGCGTCGCGGACGCCTTCGCCGAACCCGCAAGCGCCTCGAACGAACTCGCGCTGCGGGTGCTGCCGGGCGGCGGACCCGCGAACACGGCGGTGGCCCTGGCTCGTCTCGGCACCCCGGCCCGCTTCCTCGCCCGCCTGTCCGGCGATGTGTTCGGCCGCCTGTTCCGGTCCCATCTGGAGGCGTCCGGGGTGGACCTGTCGGACGCCGTGGCGGCCACCGAGCCGAGCACGCTGGCGGTCGCGGAACTGGACGCCCAGGGGCAGGCGGCGTTCTCCTTCCACGCGCAGAACACGGCCGACTGGCAGTGGACGCCGGCCGAGCTGGCCGGGGTGGATCTGTCCACAACCGTCTGTGTGCACACCGGCTCCCTCGCGCTGGTCCGCGAGCCCGGCGGAGCGGTGGTCGAGGAGTTCCTGGCCGCGGCCTCTTCCCGGGCCACCATCAGCATCGACCCCAACGTCCGGCCGCTGCTCGTCCGACCCGAGGTCTACCGCGCCCGGCTGGCACACTGGTGCGCCCTCGCCGACGTGCTCCGGCTGAGCGAGGACGACCTGGAACTCCTCCTGCCCGGAACCCCGCCCGAGCGGGCGTGTGACATCTGGCACGCCGCCGGAGCGCGGCTGGTCGTGATCACCCGCGGTGCCGACGGCGTCCTGGCCTCACTCGACGGTGAGCGGGTGCGGGTGCCCGCCGTGGAGACGCGGGTGGTCGACACGGTCGGTGCCGGGGACTCCTTCACGGCCGGCCTGCTGCACCACCTCGGTACCCGCGGACACCTCGGCGGCAGGCTGACCGGCCTGGAACTCGACGAGGTGGCCGAGGCGTGCGCGTTCGCCACCCGGGTCGCGGCCCTGACCTGCTCGGTCGCCGGCCCCAATCCGCCCTGGCAGAGCCAGCTGGCGCAGCTCACCACCGCCGAAAGCGCCTGACGGGCAGGCCGCTCGGCGATCCCTGGACCTGTAGCTCCGAGAACCGAGGACACGAGACCATGAAGAAGACCCTGCTGGCCGAGTTCACCGCCCGTGAGGGAGCGGAGGGCGAGGTCTCCCGCCTGATCCGGGAGTACGCCCTGAAGGTGCGCGAGGAGGAGGGCAACCTCGTCTTCGACGTCTACACCAAGGAGTCCGCCCCGCGTGCCTACTGGATCTTCGAGGTGTACCGGGACGAGGACGCCTTCCAGGCCCATCTGAAGGCCCCGTACGGCGGCCCGTTCAACGCCGCCCTCACCCCGCTGATCGAGGAGGACGCCTCCGTGCTGACGTTCCTCGCCCCGCTGTAGCCGTCACGGGACCGGTTGCTTCGCCGCCCCGACTCTGACCCCGAGACGGCGAAGTACCACCGATAGGGCGGAATCGAAAGGCACCTCGTGGAATCGAGACCGAAGTGCCTCACTCTGTCGAGCATAGCCGCCCCGGATGCCGGGGGATCCTGGGAACTTCCTGGGAAAAGCGCCGCCACCTCGGCCGTGCGCTCCCCGTGACCTGCGTCGTTCGCCCACCGGCTCTCAGAAACCTCCCAGAACCTCTCGGGAACGTCGTACCCGCGACCGCCAGTGTGTGCGGGTCCGACGGCACGCGAGCGAAGCGGAGTGTTTCCCCCATGGCTGTCACCACATCCCGGCCGCGGACCAGGCCCGGTTCCGGTCCTGGTCCCCGTACGACCGTGCCCGTGCGGCTGATCGGCCCGTGGCAGAACGCCCTGGAGGGGGCGGCGGCCGCGCTGTGCGGGGTGGCCGCCATGGCGGCCGTGTCCGGGCTGGCCCTGGTCCTGCTCGGCGCGGGGTCCTTCGGGTCGCTGTGGTCGCTGACGATGACCTCGACGGCCATGGCGGTCGGCGGCTCGGTGAGCGCGGGACCGGACGCGTCCGGGAACACCGGCTCGACGGGCGGGTTGGCCTCCCTGTTCGGTGGTGGTGGCGGCCTGAGCCCGTCGATGAGCGGCGCGGCCGGGGTCGTACCGCTCGGCGTCACCCTGACCGGCGCCGTCGTCCTGTGGGTCGCGTTCTCCCGGCGGCTGCGCCAGGGGCGGCAGCGGCGGTTCACCGCCGGTGAGCTGGCCGTGCGGGCGGCCGGAGCGGGGGCCGCGGCGCTGGTCACCCTCATGATCGTGGCCGGCCTCGCGCATGGCTCGGCCGACCTGCCCGCGTCGGCGATGACCGGGGGAGCCGGCGGCGGGTCCGCCCAGGGCTTCGGCGGCGGGAGCGGCGGCCTGGCCGGACTCTTCGGCGGTGGCGGTGCCGCGGCCCGGCCTGCGATGGCCTACCACGTGAGCGCAATGTCGGCGGGCTTCGGTGGCTTGCTGTGGGCGGCCGTCGTGCTCGGCACGGGGTGTCTGGTCAGCCGCCGGGCGCGGTTGCCGCTGGGCGGTGCGCTGGACGGGCTGCGGTCCGGCTGGGGCCGCGGTCTCTCGCCCGTCGTCCGTACGGTCCTCGCGCTGGCGGCCGTGCCGCCGGTGGCCCTGGTGTTCGTCGGGGCGATGGCCGGTGGCCGGGCCGCGACGGCGGCGGGCGCCGCTCTGCTGCTCGCCCCGAACGCCGTGGCGGTGTTCCTGACCCTGGGCGTCGGTTCCTCGTGGACGGCCGCGGTGCACCCGGTGCGGAGCGAAGGCGGCGGCAATCCGCTCGCCGCACTCATGGGCGGCATGGGTGGTACGGCCGGTACGGGGGGCATGGGCGGCGGCCGGCAGCCCGACCGTACCGAGCACCTGAGGTCGCTGTCGGCGGGCGGCCGGCCGCTGTGGCTCGTGGCCCTCGCGGTGACCGGCCTGATCCTGCTCGCCTGCGCCTACCGGGCGGCCCGGACCACGCACCCCGGCCACAAGCGGCCGCTGCTGCCCTACCGGGGGCCGCTGTCCGGGCACCTCGGCATGGCCGAACGGTTCGCCGTCGTCACCGCCGTCGTCCTGGGCGTGGCCGCCTGGTCGGCGGGCGCGTCCGGGCACTTCGGCGTCAGCATGTTCGGCAGCGAGATGGGGGGAATGCGGGCGGAGCTGAGCGGCAGCGTGCTGTGGACGGTCGTGCTCGGGTTGTTCGTGGGTGGCGCGGCCGGGTTCGCCGGCAGCCTGCTGGCCGCGGCCCGCCGTGACCGTGCGCTGCGGTGACGGTAAGGGTAACGGTGACCGTGACCAGGGTCCTTGTACGACGAAGACGCCCCGCCTTCGTATCCTGCCCGACGAGGCCCGGAGCGGATCCCGGTCGCCAGGAGGCATCCCGTTGACACCCCTTGAGCCCGCCGCGGCCCCCACCGAAGTGAACCTGCTGGTCGTGGACGACGAGCCCACTGTGCGGGAGCTGCTGTGCGCGGCACTCCGGCACGCGGGGTTCACCGTGGCCGCGGCCGGTACGGGCCAGGAGGCCCTGGACCGGGCGCGGGAGGTCTCGCCCGACCTGGTGCTGCTGGACGTGATGCTTCCCGACCTGGACGGCTTCGAGGTGATCCGCCGGCTGCGCGAGCAGCACCGCCCGGCCGTGACGCCTCGTAGCGGGCACGTCCCGGTCGTGTTCCTCACCGCCCGGGACGCCACCCAGGACAAGATCGAGGGTCTGGTCCTGGGCGGTGACGACTACGTGACCAAGCCGTTCGACCTGCGGGAGCTGATCGCACGCATCCGTGCCGTGCTGCGCCGCACCAGCGGCGACCCCACCGCGCTGGTACGCGCGGCCGACCTGGAACTCGACCCCGACGGCGCCCAGGCGACCCGCGCGGGCGAACCGCTGCGTCTGTCGCCCACCGAATTCCGGCTGCTGCACTACCTGATGGCCAACGCCGGGCGGACGGTCTCCAAGCCGCAGATCCTCGGGCGGGTCTGGGACTACGACTTCAACGGTGACACCGGGATCGTCGACACCTACATCAGCTACCTCCGCCGCAAGATCGACAACGGCGGCCCGAAGCTCATCCACACCGTGCACGGCGTGGGCTACGTGCTGCGCGGGCCGAAGTCATGAGCCCGCCCCGCATCCGCGGCCTGTGGGCGCGGGCGTCCCTGCGCAGCCGGGTGCTGCTGCTGGCGGTCGCCCTTCTGGCGGCCGGGTTCACGGCGTTCAGCCTGGTCACCGGCAACGCCCTGCGCGGCTATATGGAAGACCGGGTCGACTCCCAACTCCGCGCCACAGCCCAGGTGTTCGCGCTGCTGCCGCCCACGGTGGCCGAGACGGGAGCCGAACGGAAGCCCCCGCCCGCCCTCGCCGGCTTCAGCACCGACATCCTCGGCAACCCCGTCATCACCTACGTGGCGAAGGACGGCACCGTCGAGAGCAGCATCGACTCCCTCGCGGGCGGGAACCGGACGGACGAGGCGCGGGGCCCGGCCCTGCCCCGCCTGGACGCGGCCGCGGTCGCCGCCCACCGAGGGCGCCCGTTCACCGTCGACAGCGCCGACGGGGCCGCGCGCCGGCGGGTGATCGCCGTGCCCAGGGTGGCGCGGGCCGCGCTGCCGGGGACCATGGGGACGACACCGGCCGACGCCGGCAGCGTGGTCGTGACGACGTCGATGGACCAGGTGGACGGCACGGTGGGCCGCATGTGGCAGACCTACCGGACCACCGGCCTCGGGCTGCTCGCGCTGCTCGCCGTGGCCGGCTGGTTCGCGGTCCGCTCCGGGCTGCGTCCGCTGTCCCGCGTCGAGCAGACCGCCGCCGAGATCGCCGGTGGTGACCTCACCCGCCGGGTCCCGGAACTGGCCGGTCCGAACACGGAGTTGGGCCGACTGTCCGCCGCGCTGAACGGCATGCTCGGGCAACTGGAGACCGCCTTCGCCGCCCGCGCCGAGTCCGAGGCGCGGATGAGCCGGTTCGTCGCCGACGCCAGCCACGAGCTGCGTACCCCGCTCGCCGGCATCAAGGGCCTGACCGACCTCCATCGCATGGGTGCCCTCGCCGACCGGGAGGACGTCGACGCCACGATGGACCGCATCGCCCGCGAGTCCGCACGCCTCACCCGGCTCGTCGAGGACATGCTTCTGCTGGCCCGGCTCGACGAACACGCGCTGAAGACCACGGGGAGCCCCGCCGGCGCCCGCCCGGCCGGCCTCCCGCCGGGCCTCGACCTCGCCCCGGCCGACCTGCGCACCCTGGCCGCCGACGCCCTGCACGACGTACGGGCCCTGGACCCGGCCCGCGCCGTCACGCTCACCGGCCCGGCCGGCTACGGTCCGGCCGCCCCCGCGCCCGCCCTCGCCGACGAGGCCCGGCTGCGCCAGGTCGTCACCAACCTGGTCGGCAACGCCGTCGCCCACACACCGCCCGGCACGCCGCTGCGGATCGGCGTCGGCACGGTAGGCGGCCACGCCGTCCTGGAGGTCGCCGACGAGGGGCCGGGGCTCACCCCCGAGCAGAGCGGCCGTATCTTCGAACGCTTCCACCGGGCCGACGCCTCCCGCAACCGTGCCACCGGCGGCGCCGGCCTCGGCCTGTCCATCGTCCGCTCCCTGGTGACCGCCCACGCGGGACGCGTCGAGGTGGACTCGGCCCCCGGCCGGGGCGCCACCTTCCGGGTCCTGCTTCCCCGGCTCACCGAGCGGCCCGCTCCAGACGTGCTGGGTCAGGCCGCGGGCCGTACCAGGCCCGTCTCGTAGGCGAAGGCCACGGCCTGGACGCGGGCGCGGGCCCCGATCTTGGCGAGAACGTTGCTGACGTGGGATTTGACGGTGGTCGGGGCGATGGACAGCGACGCGGCGATCTCGGCGTTGGACCAGCCGGAGGCGACGGCGATGAGGACGTCGCGTTCGCGCCCGGTGAGGGCGTCGAGCCCGGACGCGCGGGGGAGGGGGCGGGTGGTGCGCGGTTGCCGGACGGCGTCGATGAGCGCGCGGGTGAGGCCGGGGGTGACGACGGCGTCCCCGGCCGCCACGACGCGGACGGCCGCGGTCAGTTCCTCCGGCGAGGCGTCGTCGAGGAGGAATCCCCTGGCCCCGGCGCGCACGGCGGCGGAGGCGTAGCCCTCCTGGCCGGCCGCGGTCAGAACCAGTACGCGGGGGGCGTAGCCCTCCCCGTCGGCGGATCCGGGGAAGCCGGGACGGCGTGGGGGCCGTGCGATGCGCCTGATGGTGTCGATGCTGCCCGTGCCGGACAGGTGGCTGTCCATGAGGACGATGTCGGGACGGAGCACGGTGCTCGCCCGGACCGCGTCCTCCCCGCCCGCCGCTTCCCCCACGACCGTCAGGCCGGGCTCGGATGTCAGGAGCGTGCGCAGGGCGAGGCGTTGAAGGGATTGGCCGTTGACGACGAGTACGGAGACCATGCCCGTCTCCCGTTCCTAAACGAAACTGTTTCGTTCACCTTATACCCGGGTGGCTCCCGTGGGTAGCGGCACCCCCGGCTATTGCCTGGCCCTGACCAGCCCGGCGTCGTACGCCATGATCACGGCCTGGATGCGGTCGCGCGCCCCGATCTTGGCGAGGACCCGGCCGACGTGCTTCTTCACCGTGGACTCGGTGAGGACGAGGCGTTCGGCGATCTCCGTGTTCGTCCAGCCCTGGCCGATGGCGACGAGGACCTCGCGTTCACGGTCGCTGAGCGCCCGCAGCCGGGGATCCTCCGGGGCGGGCGCGCCGGCCGGTGCGAGCACCTGGTGGGCGAAGGCGTCCAGCAGCCGCCGGGTCAGACGGGGGGCCACGACGGCGTCGCCGGTCGCGACCGCGAGGATGCCCGCGACGAGTTCCTCGGGACGGGCGTCCTTGAGCAGGAAGCCGCTGGCCCCCGCCCGCAGCCCGTCGTACGCGTACTCGTCCAGGTCGAAGGTGGTGACGATGAGCACGCGGGTGCGGCCGCCGGCGGCGACGATACGGCGGGTGGCCTCGATGCCGTCCATGCCGGGCATGCGGATGTCCATGAGGACGACGTCGGGGCGCAGTCGCGCGGCCAGGCGGACGGCTTCGGCGCCGTGCTCGGCCTCGCCGGCCGTGCTCAGCCCCGGGGTGCCCTCGATGAGCATGCGGACGCCCATGCGCTGGAGGGGCTGGTCGTCGACGATCAGCACGGTGGTCATGGCAGATGCTCTCCCGGTGCCTGCGGGGCGGGTGCGGAGGGTACGTCGAGCACGACGTCCACGAGCCAGCCGTGGCCGGTGTCGCGCGGTCCGGCGATGACGGTGCCGCCGTACATGGCGGCCCGCTGGCGGATGCCGACGAGACCGTGGCCGGGGTCGTCGTGCCGCGCTCGCGGGGACGCCCCCGGGGGTACGCCGGTGTCGGCCACCCGGATCCGCACCTCTCCCGCGTCGATCGCGACGGTGACCTCGGCGGCGGCTCCGGTCCCCGCGTGCTTGAGCGTGTTGGTCAGCGCTTCCTGGACGACGCGGTACACGGTGAGCTGCACACCGCTGCTGAGCGCGTCGAGATCGCCCACCGTCCGGTAGGTCACCGCCAGGCCCGCCGCGCGCACCCGCGCCAGCAGAGGGTCCAGATCCCGGATGCCGGGCTGCGGGCTGAGCATCCGTGCGCCTTCTTCGTGGCCTCGCTCCTCGCGCAGGACGCCCAGTACACGGCGCAGTTCGCTCATGGCCTGGCGGCCGGTGTCGCCGAGGATGCGCAGGGCCTCGGCGGACCGCTCGTTCCGGCCGGCGGCGAGGATCGCGGCGCCGTCGGCGACGCTGACCATGACCGACAGATTGTGGCCGACGATGTCGTGCATCTCGCGCGCGACCCGGGACCGCTCGGCGGCGGCGGTGAGCCTGACCCGCTGGTCCTGCTCGACCTCCAGGCGTCTGGCGCGGTCCTCCAGGGCCTCCATGTACATCCCGCGGATACGGAGGGTCAGGCCGACGGCGACGGCCGCCGTCATCGTGCCCAGCAGGAAGAAGCCGCCGACCACCGGATGTTCGACCGGCACCAGGACGAAGACGGCCAGCAGCAGTTCGACGACGGTCAGCGCGACGGCCCAGCCCAGCACCCGCAACGAACCGGTCCGGGCCAGGGTGTACAGCGCGATGAGCGCCGCGATGCCGGCCGGCAGCCAGATGCCCAGTGACCACTGGGCGAGGGACACCGACGCGATCACGAAGTAGGTGACGGCCGGGGCCTTGCGGCGCCACCACAGCGGAACGACGAGCGCGGCGGTGAAGGCGAACAGGACGCCGGCCGGCAGCCGGTCACGGGCGTCCGTGTCCCCGAAGGGGGAGCTGCCGTGGCCCCAGATCAGGTCGGGCAGGGCGATGAGGACGACGATCAGCACCACCGCGGTGTCGAGCAGCCACGGGTGCCGGCGATCCAGCCGCTGCCGGCGGCTCCGGTCGCGCAGCAGACGGCCCAGGAGCGGGTGCGCCCAGGCGGCGTCGAACCCGGGGGACGGCGGGGCCGCCGTCCCCCGGGTGGTGTCCGCGGGGGCTGCCGCACGGTGCGGACTCATGGCCACCATTGTCCTCGTGCCCAGGTCACGCGTCGGTCCCGCGGAGCCGGAAGGCCGCGCCGACCAGCGTCAGGGCCACCCAGCCGGCGAAGACCGCGAGCCCCGCCCCGGGGGAGAGGGCGTCGGAGGACTGGTGCAGGGCGTAGACGGCCTGGCCCGCGTTGCTGGGGAAGTACGGGCTGAGCGTGTCGTACCAGGAGTCGGGCAGCAGCGAGGCCAGGCCGGGCAGGATGAGCAGGATGCCGACCAGGGCCGCGATGGCTCCGGCGGAGTTGCGCAGCAGCACGCCCAGGGCCACCCCGAAGACGGCGACCAGACCGAGGTACAGGCCGGCGCCGGCCAGGCTGCGCAGTACGCCGTCGTCGCCGAGGGCGAGCGAGATCTTCTCGCCGTCCAGGCCCGGAATGCCCAGCTGGAACGCGGCCAGGGCGCCGATCGTGGTGAGGACCAGGGCGATGGGGCCGATCACGGCGGCCTTCGACCACAGCACCGGCAGACGGCGCGGGACGGCGGCGAGCGTGGAGCGGATCATGCCGGTGCTGTACTCGCCCGCGGACAGCAGCACGCCGAGCACGCCGATGGCCAGCTGCGCGAAGGACACGCCGGTCAGGGCCAGACCGACCGCGTCGCTGTCGCCGCCGCTGCCGGGGCCGGGCGGTCCGTTGGTCGCGACGGCGTCGGGGCTGTAGGTGTAGGAGGCGATCGCCCCGAAGAGGACCAGCAGGAACACGGCGACGCCGAGGGTGATCCAACTGGAGCGCAGCGACCAGAACTTGGCCCACTCCGAGCGCAGCACCCGCGGGCCGGTCACCTTGTAGTCCGTCGTGCGGGCAGGGACGGGCGTGAGGTCGGTGACGGTCATCAGGCGGCCTTTCGTTCGGTGCCGGCCGGAGCGCTCTGGTACTCGACGACATCGCGGGTGAGGTCCATGAACGCCGCTTCCAGGGAGACGGCCTGGGTGGTCAGTTCGTACAGCGCCACCCCGTGCTGGGCGGCGATCGCGCCGATCTCCCGGGCATCCCGCCCGGTGACCAGCAGTTCCTCCGCGGAGGAGGAGCTGATCGTGACGTCCGGGCCGGCCAGCAGCGAGCGCAGCCTCCTGGCGTCGGCGCCGGCGACCTTCACACCGCCGCCGCTCGCCTCCCGGGTGAAGTCGTCGACCGTGGTGTCCGCGAGCAGCCGGCCCCGGCCGATGATCACCAGATGGTCGGCGATCAGCGCGGTCTCGCTCATCAGGTGCGAGGAGAGCATCACGGCCCGGCCCTCGTCGGCCAGCGAGCGCAGCAGGTTGCGCACCCAGAGCACGCCCTCGGGGTCGAGGCCGTTGACCGGTTCGTCGAGCATGACGATCGCGGGGTCGCCGAGAAGGGCCGCCGCGATGCCGAGCCGCTGCCCCATGCCGAGGGAGAAGGCGCCGACGCGCTTGCCGGCCACGCTGGTCAGCCCGGCCAGTTCGATGACCTCGTCCACCCGGCGGCGCGGAATGCCGTGGGTGTGCGCGAGCGCCGTCAGATGGCTGACCGCGGTGCGCCCCGGGTGCACGGACCTGGCCTCCAGCAGGCTGCCGATCTCGTGCAGGGGCGCGGCGTGCCGGGCGTAGGAGCGTCCGTTGACGGTGACCGAGCCCTTGGTCGGGGCGTCCAGGCCGATGATCATGCGCATGGTCGTGGACTTGCCCGCGCCGTTCGGGCCCAGGAATCCGGTCACCTCACCCGGCTTCACCGTGAAGCTCAGGTTGTCGACCACCGTCTTGTCCCCGTACCGCTTCGTCAACTCGCGCGCTTCGATCATCGCTGGGCCTTTCCTGCCTCGAACTCGGCCGCGGAAGCACCGCGGTGTCCGCGTTCGAAACTAGGAGCGTGGCAGGCCCGGACTCTGGGACCGAGGGGGAATCTTCGGCGGGGGAGTGGTACCCCGGTACCACTCCCCTGTGCGTCAGTTCGCGTTCGACGGGCCGAAGAACTCGATCTCGGCGATGGCCACCTGCTTGCTCGCGGAGGGCTGGTAGGCGGATTCGAGGGTGAGGCGGACCGCGGTGACCTCGCCGACCCGGAAGGCGCGGCGTTGGGCGCCCGCGCCCTGGTCGAGGATGAGTTCACGGGTCGTGGTCTTGCCGTCGGCCGCGGTGATACGGGCCTCGACGCGGTGCGGGAGGGCCGACTTGGAGAGCTGGTCGGCGTGGGTCGACGTGCCCGGTGTGATGATCATGTCGAGGAGCCGGGTCGGCTGGTCGAAGCGGGCCTCGATCCACTGGCCCTGGCCGGAGTCGGCCACCCCCGGGCCCCACCAGGTGTTGCTGAGCTTGTCGAAGGCCAGCTCGGGCTTGTGCCCCGGGTAGGAGCGGGACGCGGTGATCTTGTCCGGGACGGCCGGGGCCCGCTTGGCGAAGTGGTCGCGGGTCGCCTGGACGCCCTTGGGTATGTTGACGACCAGGACGATCAGCAGGGTCAGCACGAGCGCCGCCCCGAGCCAGGTCAGTACGCGGTCGAAGGCGCGGCGCAGCCGCGGCCGGTCGCCGGCCCACGGGGTCTCGCGGTTGCCGGCGCCCCACAGCCGGCGCCACCACGGAAGACGCGCGGGGGTCTGGCCCTCGCCGGCCATGGGCATCGCGCACCGGGCGCAGTAGTGCCGGTCGGGCCGGTTGCGCGTGGCACACCAGGGGCACGGGATCCCGCCGTCCGCGCCGAGTTCCTCTCCCGGGGCCCGGACGACCTGCGGGCGCTGCGGGGCCGGACGGCCGGGCAGCACCGGGGCGATGGAGGGGGACGCGGCGGGCTGTGGGTCCGGGTCGGAGACGGGCACGAGGAGTCGGCGGGCGCGGTCGGTCAGGCCGTCCGGGTCGCCGGGAGCCGACGCCGGGGCCGCGCTGGGGACGGGTTCGGTGGGGGCGGTCTCGTCCACGGGAGCGGGAGCGGGAGCGGGGGCGGCGGGACGGGTGGCGGTGGGCGGGGGGACGGTGTCGGGGACCGCGGGCGCAGCGTCGGCGTCGGCGGCGCTCTCGCCGCGGCCGTCCGGGTCGGCGTCCGACGCCCCGCTCGCCGTGGCCGAGCCCAGCAGGTCCCGCGGGGTGCGCGCCAGGCCCGCACCGCCGTCCGGGCGGGAGAACGCGTCCCAGCCGGGGCCCGCGTCGGCCGGCGTGCCGGATGCCGGGCCGGGTGCGGACGCCGCAGCGGGGGCGGGGACGGTCCGCCCGGTCGAGGACGCGGTGGGCCGCGTCTCCCGCGAGCCGCCGTCGGCAGCCGTGCCGGGACCGTCCGCCGTACCGGACCGACTCGTCGAGCCGTTCCCCGGGTCGCCTGCCGGTCCGTCGGCGGAGCGGGCCGCGGCCGTGTCGGGCCGGGTCGCCACGGCGCCGCCGGAGTCGTCCGCCGGTCCGTCGCCGGAGCGGGGCCCGGATCCGCCGGCCGATGCCGTCGCGGTACCGCCGGCCGCCCGGGACCCGGCCCGGTCGGTCCAGCTCAGCACCGCCCCGCAGGCGTCGCAGAACGACTGCCCCGGTTCCGCGCGGGTGCCGCATTCGGCGCAGTTCTGGGTGGTCGTCATCTCTCCGGGGTCCTTTCGGCGGGTCGGGCGGTGTCCGTGGCGGTCACCTGGACCGTGTACGGCATGTGGGCGGGACGGGCGGCGGCCACCAGGGTGTCCAGGCGGTGCCGGTCGGCGGGGGTCGGGTCGGGCAGCCGCAGACGGACGTGCAGCCGGGGGCGCGGTTCGCCGGGGACCGGGCCGAGCGGGCGGGCGCTCCAGTCGGCGCCCCCGCTCTCGCTGATCTCCGGTTCCACGCCGAACGCCAGCCGCACCGCCTCGGCCAGCCCGCGCCGGGTGCCGCGGATGCGGTGCAGATACGCGGCGGCGGCCACGGCGGCCCGCAGCAGCGGCTCCGGTTCGCTGCCGTCGGTCTCCGCGCCGACCCAGCCGCTCAGCCACTGGGCGAAGTCGAGCGGGGCGAGGGACGGCCGGAAGTAGGTGTCCAGGCAGTCGAGCACGCTGTGGACCGGCGCGATCACCTCGTCGAGACCGGCGACGAACCGCTGGGCCAGATCGTCGTCGGCGAACACGGCGGGCAGCATCATGCCGATCGGCGCGGAGGAGCCCAGACCGTCGATGGAGCCTCTCATCAGGAGCCGTCCCCGATCACCCGGACGCGATGGTCGAACGAGAACACCAGCGACGGCGGCGACAGGTCGATGCGGTCGGTCGCCTCGCCGCGCTTGCCGGTCAGCGGGTCGGCGGGATGCAGGACCACCTGGTCGACCAGCTCCACCCCCGGCACGCGCTGGAGCACCGCGAACACCTCACCGGACTGCACGGGCCGCCCGAACGGCCAGCCCTTCCCGTCCGCGCCACCGGTCAGCGGGTCGAGGTGCCGGTAGAGCGCGTCGTGCGTCTCCCGCCGCACCCGGTCGGTGTCGGCACCCCGGAAGGCGTGCACCGTGGCCACCACCGTCACACCCTGGTAGTACGGCGGTCCCACCGCCAGCCGCGTCCCGATCAGCCGCCGTTCGTCCAGGTGCCGGGTGATGCGGTCCAACAGGGCGTCCCCGGGGACCAGTTGCTCGAAGCGCAGCCGCCCGCCCGGGTCCGGGACCGCCTGCGGGACGACCAGGACCCGTACCGCGTACGCCCCGTGCTCGCCCTCCTCGCCCTCCAGGCAGGTGATGCGCGCGGTCTCGGGGGCGGCGCGGCGGGCCAGTTCCTCGTAGTCGCGCAGGGTCACCGCCCGTTCCTGGGCGCGCAGGGTGATCGGGGCGCGGACCTTCGCCTCCTCGACCGTCTCCCCGTCGACCCCGCCGCGCGCCGCCTCCCGGTTGACGACCTCGGAGACGTACGGGATGGAGGTGCGCAGGATCTGCACGGCGCCCCGGGCCACGTTGCCCGCGCGGCCCCCGCCGGTGCGGTACCGGCGGGCGCGGACCGGGGAGCCCTTGGGGGCGACCGTCCCGTACTGGCGCAGGGAGCCGTCGGGTTCGCGCACGGCCGGGCCGAAGGCGATCTCGCCGGTCGTGGCGTCGAGGGTGATGTGCCGGTCCTGCGGACCCGAGGCCGCGAAGTGCGGCACGACCTGCCAGTCCACCCACCCGTCGTGCTCGGCGGTCTGGAGCAGCACCGGCGGTTCGTCGCCGACCACGGGCGCGTGCGCGAGCCGCAGCCGCTGACCGGGCAGCCCGGTGGACTCGCCGAGCGCCTCGTCGTACACCGTCTCCGCGTGGACCACGGGGGTGGTGCCGCCGATGGTGAAGGCCTCGGCGGCCCGGACGGTGGGGGAGGTGGTGTAGAAGGGCTGGCCGGGCAGGGGTTCGGTGACCCGGCAGCGGATCCAGCCCGCCTCCTGGCCGGCGTTGCGGGACAGGACGTGCCCGCCGGGGACGTGCAGGACCACCTCGCCCGGCCGGTTGAGGCCGCCCGTGCCGTCCCGGTCGACCTCGCAGGGCTGCCAGCCGTCCGCGGTCCACGCCTCCCACACCAGCGGCGGCTGCCGCGGGTCCACGCCGACGCCGTCCACCCGGCTGTCCAGGTCCAGGGCGAGCGCGCAGCGCGGTACGGCCGCGGTCAGGCCGAGCAGCATGCAGTCGCCGGGGTCGGGGGACTCCGAGAAGCAGAGCAGGTCCTTGTCCTCCTCGGCGAGGTCATGCGTCCGCTCCACCGCCGCCTCACCCCGGCGCTGCACCAGCAGATGACGCAACTCGCAGGGCACCACGGTCAGTTCGCGCTCGGTGGCGAAGACGACCGCCTCCTCGCTCTCGGTGCGCATGGTGGCGACCTCGGTGCCGAGCGGCACGGAGATCGGCTCCTCCTGGGGCGCCGACAGCCAGAACGTCACGTCCGTGCGGGCGGCGGACGGCGGGAACAGGGTGATCCCCACCAGGTCCAGGAACGCCAGGTGGTTCTTCTCCGGCACCCGGTTGAGCCGGTAGACGATCTGGTCGGCCATGTGGGCGACCGTCTCGACGAGGGTGACGCCGGGGTCGGAGACGTTGTGGTCGGTCCACTCCGGGGCGCGCTGCTGGATGTAGCGCTTGGCGTCGTCGACGAACTGCTGGAAGCGGCGGTCGTCGAGGTTGGGGGAGGGCAGGGCCATCAGCGGTCGCTTTCCGGAGCCGGGGAGGTGCCGTCCGGCTCGTCGTGGGACGGAATGACGTAGAACGGGAAGACCAGGCTGCGCGGGTTGTTGGTGCCGCGGATCGAGTAGCGGACGTCGATGTACAGCACGCTCTGGTCGGAGCCGGCCGTGACCTCGACGTCGTCGACCTCGATGCGCGGCTCCCAGCGGTCGAGGCTGACGTGCACCTCGTGCTGGATACGGCCCGCGGTCTGCTCGTTGACCGGCGCGAACACCAGGTCGTGGATCGCGCAGCCGAAGTCCGGCCGCATCGGGCGCTCGCCCGGCGCGGTGGACAGCACCAGCCGGATCGCCTCCTCGACCTCCCGCTCCCCGCTGACCAGGGCGATCCCGCCGGTCGGCCCGATGCGCAGCGGGAACGACCAGCCGGAGCCGACGAACTGTTCGGCCATCAGAACCACACCCCGCCTTCCAGGGCCACGGAGACGGTCACGGGATCACCATCGGCACGGGGATGGTGGTGACGCCGAACGTGGGGGACGCGACGAGGGTGGTCGGCGCCTTGATCGTCGTGTTGACGAGCGAGTTGATCTGCACGGTGGCGTCGCCGGTGAGGCTCGCGACGCCCACGGCGCTCAGGTTCAGGGCGCCCACGGCGTTCACCCCGATCTCGCCCGCGGCCCGCACGTTGACCATGCCGCCGCCCTGGATGCTGAGCGGGCCACCGCTCTTGATGGTCAGGCTGCGGCGGGCGCTCAGCGTGAGATCGCCGCCCGCCTCGACCGACACCGACCGGCTGCCCTTGATCGTGACGTCGCCCCTGCTGTCCACGACGATCTCGGTCCTCGTCCGGTCCAGGTTGATGACCAGCTGCTTGTCGCCGGACGTCAGCCGGACGCCCTGCTTGCGGCCGCCGGTCTTCTGGCTGAGCAGGTCCATACGGTTGCCGTCCCGGTCGGAGACGGTGTGCCGGCTCGCCTTCTTGCGCACGGTGTCGTGCAGCGGCACGTCACTGACGACGGTCGGCTTGTCCTTGCCGTTGTACAGCCCGCCGATCACGAACGGATGATCGAGGGCTCCCCGGTCGAACGCGACGAGCACCTCGTCGTTGACGTCCATCGGGAAGATGCCGCCGCCGCCGAGGCCGCCCAGCTGCACCGTCCGCGTCCAGTCGCTGACGTAGGTGTCGTCCAGCCACGGGAACTGCAACCGGACCCGCCCCTGCTTGAGCGGGTCGTTCACGTCGGTGACCAGGGCGTTGGCCACGCTGGGCAGCCGGGGCGCGGTGTCCGCGCCGCTGGAGCTGAGCCCGTACAGCGAACGCCACTGCCGTCCGCTGACCGTCACCCAGGCCTCGTAGTGCTTGCCGTCGCCGAAGACGTGCCGTACGGAGGTGACGGTGTACTTGCCCTCGAACGGCTTGCCCACGTCCGCGAGCGCCACCGGAACTCCCGGCCGCAGCTTGGGATTTCCGCGGGCGACGACCTCCAGTTCGGCGAACGCGCCGGTGACGTCGTCGGCGAGGGCGTCGGCGGCGAACTTCACCTCGTTCTGCTTGTCGTAGGGCGTGCCCGTGTCGACCAGCTTGGCCGTCTTGAACTTCCCGGCCGCGGCGCCCGGCGTGGTCCCGATGCCGATGCCCGGGTTGTCGGTCGCGGGTGCGGTGGCGGTGAGCTTCTTCTTCGTGGTCACGTCCCACCCGCGTGACTCGACCTTGCCGACCTGGTCGGCGGCCGTGACCGCGGCCCGCAGCCGCAGGATGTCGTGCCCGGCCTGGAGCACGAACGGGCTCTTGTCGCCGTCGGTGTTCGGCGAGGGCGCGCCGGAGGCCGACTTGGGCTTCACGAACTGGAACTTGCCGTCCGCGTCCACCGACATCACCATCTCGTTCTCGTCGGCGAGCCGCGCGAGGAAGTCCCAGTCGGTGACGTTGGACTGGCTGATGAACTCGTACACCGTCCTCGTCGACTCGATCCGCCCGACCGGCACCCCGTCCTGGGCGGCCAGCTTCCGGGCGATGTCGGAGGCGCTCTGGTTGCGGTAGGCGGCCACCCGGCGCTGCCGCAGCAGGCGGTGCCCGAAGTCGTAGCCGCGGATCACGGTGAAGGTGCCGGTGCCGTCGTAGTCGGCCTCCAGACCGGTCACCTCGCCCGTCAGCAGCGGATCGGAGGCGCCCTGCCCGTCGGCGACCGGAGCGAGGACGACCTTGGTGCCGAAGGTGACGCCCAGCTTGCCGAGGATCAGCCGGTACGGGTCCCGGAAGGTCAGCCGGAACGCGGCCGGCACGCCGACGCCCTGGTCGACGTAACTGTCGACGAGAGCACGGGCGAACTCGGAGGGCAGCTTGGCGCCGCCGATCTTCACCTCGACGACGTTCGAGAACGCGGACCGCACCATCAGGCACGCACCTCCTCGGCGGCGGGCAGCACGAGCTCGGTGCCGGTCGGCAGGTGCCCGGGGTCGTCGATGCCGTTGGCCTCGGCGATGGCCCGCCAGGCCGCCGCGTTGCCGTACTCCCGCCAGGCCAGCGACTGGAGCGAGTCACCCGCGACGACCCGGTGCACGCGCTGCGCGGTGAGCGCGCCCGAGGTCGGGTTCTGCCCCTTGGTCTTGCTCGGGATCTCGTGCAGTTGCAGCCGGCAGGTGGCACGGATGGGCACACCGGTCGTCCCGAAGAGGGTGTAGTTGGCCTCCACGGAACTGACGTACGCCGTGAACCGGGCGGTGGAGAAAGAACCCCACTGGAGCACCACCCACGGGGGCGAGGGCTGCTTCGCGGCGATGCTCTTGGTCGTCACCTCGCAGCAGTCGAGCAGCGACTCCACCTTCTTCAGCACGGTGTTGCTGGTCGGCTCGTCGGAGGAGTCGAGGAAGATCTCCACGCTCATCTCGCGCGGCCGGGACCCCATGAACTCCGGCAGGGAGCCGTCCCGTTCGATCTGCGCGGGGGTGGTCTTCCACTCGGCGTGCCGGGTCAGCGACAGCTGCGCCGGATTGAAGTCGAAGCCGAACGTCTTGATGATCCCGCCGGGGGTCGTGCTGCCGCCGACGGGGGGTTCGTGGATCGCGAGCGTGGCGCGTACGAGGCTCTTGCCGGCGCCGCCCTTGCTGCCCTTGGCCATGCTGGTCCGTCTCCTCAGCCCGCTCAGTCCGTGAACCCGTGGTGGGCGATCTCCAGCACCTCGGTCGCCACGGCCGGGTTGCCGGGGTCGAGGGTGGGACCGGTCCAGCTCACCGGCAGTACGTCGATCAGCCCCCAGCGGGCCACTTCGGAACCGTCCGCGCGCAGCGCCGCGATCTGGGCGGTGGGCCGCTTGATCCCCGTCTGCACGGACGAGATCCACTTGGCGACCTTGGTGGTGTCCGGGGTGAGCGGGCGGGTCAGCCGGATGGTGGAGAACGTGACACGGGTCGGCAGCTGCCAGACGAAGCCGTTGTTGCCGCCCTCCTGGCGGTGCTCGACCTCCACCTGCGACGACAGCCCCTCGCATCCGTTGAAGTAGCCGAGGCTCTCGCCGTCGATGCTGAGGCTGAACCAGATGGTGGAGCCCGGGTCCTGGCGGGACATCGCGGGGTGGGCCTTTCTGTCGTTCCTGTGGTTCCTGGTCGGTCGGGCCGGTCAGCGGCGGGGGTCGCGGAGCTTGCCGATCCGTTCGCGGTCCAGGCGGAGTTCGGTGCGGATCAGACGGGTGATGCGGCCGATGATCCGGTGCACGAGTTCGTCCAGCTGGAAGTCGGTCAGCTCCCTCGGGTCGAAGGCACCCGGCGGGACCGCCGCGTAGTCGGGCGGGGGTGGTTCGCCGGGAGACGGGGTGTACGGGGGCGGAGCAGCGGCCTGGGCCGTGTACGCGGGCGGCGGCGCCTCTGCCCGGCGGGTGACGGGCGGCCCGGTCAGCGTGCCGGCGACGGTCGCCGCCGCGGCGGCCGCCAGGGCGCCGGTCGCCGAGCCGGCCTTGGCCGGCTTCTTCGACCACTTCCCGAAACGCTGGACGACGGGGAGGGGCGAGGCAGGAGTGGCGGGCGTGGTGGGGCCTGGAAGCGGGGGTGGGGTGAGAGGGGCCACCGGGAGGGGGGTGAGGCCGGTGGGGGCGGGGCTGCCTGTGGGGCGGTGCGGCGGGGTGAGCCGGGTGGGGGCGGCCGAGCGTTGCACGGTGGCCGGGCTCGGCGTCGACGGCGGCTGCGGTACGGCCGGGGGCAGGGCGGGAGCGTCGGCGAGGCGCGTCGCGTCCGCGGGCGGGGTGGCCATGGGAACGCCGAGGGGGGAACGGCGGGGGGTGGCTGCCGGGGCCGTGGTGGGAGTTGCGGCCTGGGTGACGCGCTGCACCACGGGCGTGGGCGTGCCGACGGGGTTGGTGGAGGGCCTCGGCGCGGCAGGGGAGTTGGCGGTGCTGTGGGCGCTCACCGGTGGGGGTGGGGGTGCGCTCGGCCGGTCCTGTGGGTCGTGTCGGGTGGGCGCGGTTGGCGGGACCCCCGGGCTCGGCTGGACGGAAGGGTCCGCGGGGGCGGCGGGCAGCGAGGAGATCGGCGCACCCAGGCCGAGCCGGGGCGCGCGGCGGGTCGCGCTGCGCTGGATGGAGGGCGCTGCGTCGGCCGCGGGTTGGACCGGCTCGGCGGCCGGCCGGGTGGGCTGGTCCACAGGCCGCCGCGCGGGCGGGGGCGTGCTGCCGGCCGACGCCGCAGTCCGCTGAACGGGGGGCGTGGTCGCGTCCTGCGCGGGTGAAGCGCCGGGCGTAGCCGGTGTGTTCGGCGGCGGCGCGACCCGCTGTGCGTCCACTACCGCCCGGGGCCGGGGCGCTGCTGTGGCGGCAGAAGGCGTGGGGCTGCCCGAACCGGTGGCCGGCTGTCGTTGGACGACGGGAGGTGTTGCGGCGGGGTGGGCGGTCGTCGGGGGCAGGGCCGACGGCGCCGGGGTGGCGGGGAGGTCTGCCTGGGCGTGGTCGATGCCGGCGTGGCGGCTGTCCGCCGAAGCTGGGTTGGGCAGTGGGGTGTTGGCGCTCGGCTGGCGTTGGACGACGGGAGGTGTTGTGCCGGGGTGGGCGGTCGTCGGGGGCAGGGCCGACGGCGCCGGGGTGGCGGTTGTGGCGGGGAGGTCTGCCTGGGCGTGGGGGGTGCCGGCGTGGTGGCTGTCCGCCGAAGCTGGGTTGGGCAGTGGGGTGTTGGCGCTC